>CAZGMC010000016.1:0-12179 GCA_964526565.1 uncultured Mycobacteriaceae bacterium | reverse complement strand
TCATCGGGCCATTCATCGGGCCATTCATCGGGCCATTCATCGGGCCATTCATCGGGCCATTCATCGGAAGGTCCTGCGCCAGCCAGACTCCGGCGGAGGCATACAGCGCCAGCAGCGGCATGATCGCCATGTGGCTGAGCAGGTAGAGCGCCGGCCGGCGGCGCAGCCAGGGGCCGACGAAGAACTCGATGGTCATCAGGGCGTAGTATCCCCACACGGCGAGCAGCGGACCGAACAGGCGCGGGGCCAGCGCCGCGTTCAGCCCGGCCTGGACCACGGCGACGGCCGCGCCGAGGCCGACCAGTTCGGGGATCCGGACCAGGCCGCGCGGCACCGGTCGGCCCGGGCGGAAGGCGGCGTCGGCGGCGGCATCCTTGATTTCGTCGGCGATGCGCAGCTGCAAGAACACACCCAGCAGGGTGACGCAGATCACGACGGCCGTTGGCCAGTCCGGCCACGCCGGCGTTCCGCCCGCCGCCGCAGCATAGCCCAGCGCCGACAGCCCGAAAACGACGATCAGCGGGCCGTGTGCCAGCAGCGGGAAGCGCTCCCGCTGGTACTGCCACAGCCGCCGCGGCAGCGACCGGCCGGCCAGCACCGGCGGGCGGCGAGCCTTGCCCCTCGGCTCGCGCTCAGCCATCGCCGCGCCCGCGGGCCAGGCTGCGGTGGGCACGGGCGAACTGTCCGGCGCACAGCGCGCCGATGATCGACAGCTCGCCGGCAAGGCACAGCGCCGCGCACAGCTCGGCCAGTGCCCGCGCCTTGCCCGCCCCGGCCAGGCCCAGGATCTCCAGGCAGGCGCGCTGGGCGGGCAGACCGGTGCCGCCGCCCACGGTGCCGACCACCAGGTTTGGCAGGGTGACCGCGGCGTAGAGGGCGCCGTCCTCGTCGAGCTCCAGCCGGGTGACGCCGACCGCCGACTCGGCGACGCAGGCGGCGTCCTGGCCGGTGGCGATGTACAGCGCGGCCAGCCCGTTGGCGAAGTGGCCCTGCACGCCCATGGTGCCGCTCATCACGCCGCCCAGCGCCGACATCCGCCAGTAGTCGGCCATGCGCGCCGGCGTGGTGTGCAGGTGGCGGCGCACCAGCGCCGCCGGCAGCCGCGCCTCGGCGGTCGCCTTGCGCCCGCGCACGTGGACGAAGGACTGGGCGCTGGCCTTCTTGTCGCCGGAGAAGTTGGCCTCCAGGAACCAGTAGGCCGGGCGCACCGGAGAGTGGGCGGCGATGTGCGCGCAGATCGCCTCGGTGGCCAGCGTCGCCATGTTCTGGCCGGCGGCATCGGCGGTGTCGAAGTGGAACGCCAGATAGACGTGGTTGCCCTCGACGTGCACGCCCAGGTCGGCGAGGCGGCCATGGCGGGTGGTGGTCGCGGCAACGGCGCGGAACGTCTCGACACCGGCCAGCGCCCACTGAACGAAGCGGCCGGCCTCGACCAGGTCGGCGAAGGCGAAGCCGGGGGCACGGCCGATGCCCTCGTTGAGCACGGCGGCGGTGGCGCCGCCCGCCGCGGTGAGCAGTTGCGCCCCGCGGCTGTAGGAGGCGACCAGCGCCGCCTCGGTCGTGGCCAGCGGCACCCAGTAATCGCCCTGGGCGAAGATGCCGTTGACGCGCAGCGGCCCGGCCAGCCCGACCGGCACCTTGACCGTGCCGATGACATTCTCGACGTTGGCGCGGTAGGCCTGCAGCCCGGCGACGGTGTCCGCATCGGCCAGGGCGCGGCGCACCTCCGGCCCGGTCGCGCCCAGCAGAGCCCAGCGGGCCTCGAGTCCGTCGGCCGTCGCCGCCGGGTCGAGCCTGAGCCGCACCGCCGGCCCCGGCTTCGGCGCCAGCCGCTCGGCAAGCTCCTCGGCGCTGCCGGTCCTCAGCGCGGCGGCGAGCATGTCGCCGGCCCGCCGGTGGTCCTCGGCCATGGGTCTGGTCTTCCCTCACGCCCGTGAAAACGCACCGGACGGTCCGGCTCGGCACGCCCCGGTCGCGGACATGATTGCCCATAACCCGGACTCGGGCAAGCGTGCGCAACGGGCGGTGCCCTGTACCAGCGGCCTTTTCTGCCGGCTGACGCGTATCGTGCCGCCGGTCCATTGCCTGATCGGATTACCGGCTGCGCTTGCGAGGACGACCACCACGCTGCCCATTAAGACGTGCCGCAGCAGATTTGGCTGCTGATGATTTCCGGCCGCCCGAAGCCCCAAGCTGTTCTGCCATCCAGGAACGGGAACCGAAGATGCCCCCGAGCAGCGCTCCGACGTGTACATCGGCATCCAGGGCAGGCCAGTGGAGGCCGAGCCCAGAGGGCGTGATCTCGATGTGGCACAGGGACTCTGCATCACTCCCAGCCAAGCCTTCCACCAGTTCAACAGGCACCGCCAGTTCAATCCCATTGTGCAGGCTGACAATCAAGCGTTCCGATTTTCTATCATAACGGGCAGCGGTGGCATGCGCACGCTGACGCTCCACTTCAGCGGCTTCCTTGGCTGCCTGGAAGTCCGGTTCATTAACCATGAATATCCCTCCATCGCCGGCACAGCTCGGGCAGAACCGCATTCAACGCATCTGCAGTGCGACTGTCCTTTTGCCGGTTGAATCCGTACACCTCACGAAGCTCCGCAGGCTCACCCGGAAGTTAAGGTAGAATACGGCCTCTCCTTCAGCCCCGACCACGTGCACATGCGCGGGTCTGTGATCGTTCAGGTAAACCACCACGCGCAGTCCATCGATCTGCAGTACGGTCGGCACGCACACACTATCCCAGAAACCCAAGCCCTTGGGAAGGCTTGAATCGCCCGGCAGTGCGGTCACGCATAACGGCCGCCCGGATTACATGAGCAGGTCCTGCAACAGGGCGACCAGGGGGATGTCGGCCGGCGGCATGGCGTAGTCGCGCAGGCGTTGCGGGCGCACCCAGGCGAGCGTCTGGCCCTCCAGCGGCTGCGGAATGCCGCGCCAGCGGCGGCACACGTACAGCGGCATCAGCAGGTGGACGTCGTCATAGGCGTGCGAGGCGAAGGTGAACGGTGCCAGGCAGGCAGCCTCGGTGTCGACCGCCAGCTCCTCGCGCAGCTCGCGCAGCAGGGCCTGCTCCGGGGTTTCGCCGGGCTGGACCTTGCCGCCGGGGAACTCCCACAGGCCGGCCATGACCTTGCCCGGCGGGCGCCGGGCCAGCAGCACCCGGTTGTCGGCGTCGAGCAGGGCCACCGCGGCAACGAGCAGCAGGGGCCTGGCATTGGGACCCTCGGCGAGAGGCGCGTCGGCGGGCATGGCAGAGATCAGCTGCGATAGTCGGCGTTGATCGAGATGTAGCCGTGGGTCAGGTCGCAGGTCCACACCGTGGCGCGGCCGCGGCCCAGGCCGAGGTCCACCGTGATCGCAATCTCGCGGCCGCGCATATGTTCTGCGACCGGAGCCTCGTCGTAGCCGGGCACGATCTGGCCGTTCTCGGTGATCGGCACGCCGCCGATGGCGATGCCGAGGCGGTCGCGGTCGGCGGGCTCGCCGGCCTTGCCGACGGCCATGACGATGCGGCCCCAGTTGGCGTCCTCGCCGGCGATGGCGGTCTTGACCAGCGGCGAGTTGGCGATCGACAGCCCGATGCGTCGTGCCGACGGACTGGACACTGCGCCGCGCACGGCGATCTCGACAAACTTCTGCGCGCCCTCGCCGTCGCGCACCACCTGCTGGGCCAGGTCGATGAGCACGGCCTCGAGGGCGCGGCGGAAGCCGGCCAGGCGGCGGTCGCGGTGACCGTCGACGGGCGGGTGCTCGGCCTGTCCGGTGGCGGCCAGCAGCAGCGTGTCGCTGGTCGAGGTGTCGCCGTCCACGGTGATGCAGTGGAACGAACGGTCCGCCCCCGCCTTGAGCAGCGGGCGCAGCACCTCGGGCGGCAGCCGCGCGTCGGTGAACACGAAGGCCAGCATGGTCGCCATGTCCGGCGCGATCATGCCGGAGCCCTTGGCGAAGCCGTTGATGGTGACCGTGGCGTCGCCGATCCGCGCCGTGGCGGTGGCACCCTTGGCGAAGGTGTCGGTGGTGCGGATCGCCTCGGCGGCGCCGTGCCAGGCATCGCCGGCCAGCCAGCCGTGCAGCTCCGGCAATCTGCTGCCGATGTGGCCGGGCGGCACCGGCACGCCGATCACGCCGGTGGAGGCGACGTACACCTCTTCCGGGGCACAGCCGAACAGCGCCGTCGCCGCCTCTACGGTCTGTGCCACGGTGGCATCGCCGGCGTTGCCGGTGAAGGCGTTGGCATTGCCGCTGTTGACCACCAGGGCACGGCCGCGCCCGTCGGCCAGGGCCCGCCGGCACCAGTCGACCGGCGCCGACGGGCAGCGCGAGCGGGTCAGCACGCCGGCCATGGCCGTGCCCGGTGCCAGTTCGGCCAGCATCAGGTCGGGTGCGCCGGTCTTCTTCAGGCCGGCGGCCATGCTGGCCAGCCGCACTCCGGCGAGCGGCGGCAGGTCGGGGAAACCCGCCGGGGCGAGCGGCGAGACGGGCGTGTCCATGGCCGCGCGTTACTCTTCGGCGGGCGGCTCGCCGGCCGGCATCTCTTCCGGCGGCGCCTCCGGCAGCGGCTCGCCGTCCGGGCCGTAGATCGTGATCTCGGCGTCGGCGCGCAGGTCCTCGACGATGTCGGCGACGTACTGGCGGGCCAGGCCGGCCTCGATCTCCTCGCGCACCTCCTCCAGTGACGGCGGCTCGGCGGTGCGGCGGTCCTCGACCTTGATCACGTGCCAGCCGAACTGGGTCTGGACCGGCGCGGTGGTGTACGTGCCGGGCTCCAGGGCAAAGGCCGCGTCGGCGAACGGCTCGACCATCTGTTCGCGCGAGAACCAGCCGAGCTCGCCGCCCTGCTGGCCGCTTGGGCCGATGGAATGCTCGCTGGCCAGCTCGGCGAAGTCGGCGCCCTGCTCGATCTGGGCGATGATCTCGTTGGCCTGTTCCTCGCTCTCGACCAGGATGTGGCGGGCGTTGACCTCCTCCTGCGGCGGGTTCTGCTCCAGATAGGCCGCGTAGCCTTCCTGAACCGAGTCGTTGGTGATGCGCTCCTCGACCTGGCGGCGCAGCCAGACCTCCTGCAGGATGCGCGACTCGGCGTCCTCGACCCGCTCCTGGACCTCTGGATCGTCGGCCAGGCCGGTCTGCCGCGCCCGGTCGGAGACGAGCCGGCCGATGGCCATCTCCTCGGCAATGGCCGGCACCAGGAACTCGGCAGGCATCTGCTGCAGCTGCGGCGGCAGCTGTTCGATCCGGCGCATCACGTCGGAGCGGTGGATCTCCATGCCGTTGACGGAGGCGACGACGGGGTCCTCGCCCTCGACGGCGGCGCCTTCCTCCTGGGCCTGCGCCGGCACGGCGGCCCAGGCCAGTGCCATTACGGCGGCCAGGGCGAAGCGGTTCGGGAATGGCGGCATCGGTCGCGTCCTCCAGAGTTTCAGACAGGTGTCGCGGCCGGCGACCGCGTCGCGCGCGTCACCTTGCCCCTCCGGGCCGCCGGCGTAAAGCCCAGGTGTACGCTTGGCCTGAGACATTAATGGGTAAACGCTATCGGGTGGCGGTTGGTTGCACGCGCACCAGTGCCCCGTGGCGGGCCACCAGGACGCCGGTCAGGACGACGGCCCCGCCGAGCGCCTGGACCGGCCCGAGCGGCTCGGCCAGCAGCACCCACGCGAGCAGTGCCGCCGTCACCGGCTGCAGCAGCAGGCTGACCGACGAGAACGCCGCCGGCAGGTGGGCCAGGGCGTAGGCGATCATGCCCTGGCCGCCGGCGTGGCTGACCCAGGCCAGCGCCACCAGCACCAGCCAGCCCGCCGTCGTTGCAGGGAAGAACGTCTCGCCGGACATGCCGGACAGCAGTGCCACCGGCAGCAGCACGACGGCCGTCACCGCCGTGCTCCAGGCCATCACGGTCAGCGTCGAGAAGTGGGCGCGCACCCGGCCGATCGACAGGATGTACGCGCCGTAGAACACCGCCGTGACCAGGCCCAGCGCGTCGCCCAGCAGGTGCTCCGGACCGAAGCTCAGGCTGTCGCTCATCAGCACGACCGCGCCGGTCAGCGCCACGGCGCCGCCGACCAGGAAGCTGCGGGTGAACCGCTCCCCGAACAGCAGCCAGGCGCCCAGCGTCACGAAGATCGGCGCGAAATTGGCCAGCAGGGTGGCGTTGGCCACTGACGTGAAGCGGATCGACCAGTGCCAGAACGCCAGGTCGCCGGCGAAGAACACGCCGGGCAGCAGCAGCGGCCAGAGCCGCGGCGCCTGGGCCGCCTGGGCCGCCTGGGCCGCCGGCTCGGCCCGCGCCGCCCGCCGGCCGGTCGCCGCCACCGCCAGCCACAGCACGGGTGCGGCCAGCAGTACGCGCCAGAACGCCGTCGCGGTCGGCCCGGCCTCCGACAGGCGCACGAAGATCGGCGCGAAGGCGATGCCGACCGCGCCGAGCAGCAGCACCGCGAAGGCAAGACGCGCGGTACGGTCGGCGGCCGCGGCGCGCACGGCGCCGGTATCGGTACCGGTACCGGTCATCGCCGCGGTGTTTGGGGACGGGGTGTTTGGGGACGGGGTGTTTGGGGACGGGGTGTTTGAGGACGGGGCGGGAGGCGGGTCATTGCAGGCCCTGCAGCAGCTCCTGCCGGCCGATGACCAGCTGCATGCGCCGGTCGACCAGCTGGTCGAGGCGCATCACGGTGCGGTCGTAGACGGCCGGGTCGGCGGTCGCCGGGTCGCGCAGGCCGACGATCATGGCGTCCAGCTGGTCGGCTACGGCCGCTTCGACATCGAACGACTCGTCGAACGAGTCGAGGGCCTGCAGGATCAGGTCGGCATTGTGCTGGCCGAGGTCCGGCGGCGCAGCCGAGGCCCGCAATTGCGCCGCGTAGGCCGCCGCCGACTCCCGTGCTTCGGCAATCAGCCGGCGGCTTGCCGCGACCCCGGCCTGGGCCGCGTCGAGGCCGGCCTGATCGGCTGCTCCCCCTCGCAGAAGGGGCCGCAGCGCCGTCAGGGCATCGATCAGGGCAGTGTTGAGTCGGGCGATGACGGTGTAGTGATGATGGCCCGGCGTCCCCGGCGGCAGGGTGACGAGCGATGTGGCGATGGTCTCGTTCTCGCCCTGGAGCTGGCGGATCGTGTTGTCGAACTGGCGCAGCTCGACGGCGGCGAAGATGTCGGTGTCGCCGGCCAGCGCCGCCTCGAACAGCTCGATGCTGTCGGCCATGGCCTGTTCGGCGTCGGCCTGCATCCGATCCAGAAAGGTGCGGACCGTCTCCAGGCTGTGGGCAATGCCGGGGTCGCGGACCTGCGGCAGCGGCGGGGCGGCGGCCGCATCGGCGGCCACGGCGGCGAAGGTGCGCTGCATCTCGGCGATCGCGGCATTGCCCTGCTTGCGCCCGTCGTCGGTCGCCAGGGTGCCGTCGGCCATGGCGATCGACACGTCGTCGAGGTCCAGCGACAGGTCGATCACGTCGTAGAACCGATCGGTCAGCCGGTTGATGGTGGCCGTGTACTCGGCGCCGGCGCGGATCTCGTCCATGGACGGCTGGGCGATCGCCGCCGCGGCGGGCAGTACGGCCAGCACCAGGGCGAGCGTGGCGCCCCAAAGCATCCCGGCAAACCGCATGACACCTCTCCCCGCCCTGTCGTCGCCGGGTGAGCTATAGCCGTTGTCAACACGTGCAGCCAAGTGTCGGGTTGTGGGCGACCTGCCAGAGGCGGCCGTCGGGGCCGGCGAAGGAGCCGGAGTAGCCGCCTCTTACGGCCGTGGCGGCGGCCGTGGCGGCGGCCGCGGCGGCGGCGGTGGGGGCGGGGTTTGGCCCGGCGGCGGGGGCGGCGGGGTCCACTGGTAGCGGGGGACGGTGGCGGGCGGGCCGGTGCGTGGGCCCGAATCGGCCATGGCCAGAACCGCGCCGAGCATGGCCACGGCATAGCCCGCCAGGCTGAACACGCCGTCGCCGGTCATGAACAGCCCGACATACAGACCGCCCGCCGCCGCCACGGCCAGCAGCACCGCGGCGATGGCCGACCGCCCGAACAGCACGACGATCGCCAGCACCAGGATGGCGAGCGCCACCAGCACGGCCAGCCACGCCGGGCCGACCTGCAGCCCCTCCTCGGTGAGCAGATAGTCGCCGAGCAGCGAGGTGAGCACGTCCTCCACCTCCGCCGGCAGCGGCGCCCCCATGTCGCGCAGGCTGTCCAGTGCCTGGCGGATGTCGGCGGTGGTCAGCCTGGTCGATTGGGCCCCTTCGCGCGCCACCGCCAGCGCCGAGACCACGATCGCCACGATCAGCTTCCAGATGCCCAGCATCAGGCCGGCCAGCACGGCCAGGGTGCCGCCCAGAATCCGCATGCCCGTCCCTCGTCTGCCGCCCACGGTGCCTCGCCCCCGTCGGCGAAGCGGATGACGGCGCCACGGGTCGCAGCCGCCACCGGCACCATCGCGCCCATCCATGCCATTGCGGCCAGCGTCGTGGCAAGCCGCTGCCTGCGACTCTCCGCCATGTTTCCCGATGCCGGCCCTCGTCGGCGCGGCCTGCCATCGATTACGGCCGACGTGCTTCAATGGCGGGACGACGTCGGTGGTTCCTGTCGGCACCATGAGGATGGCCGGATGACGACCCGCTTTGACACCGCGCAGCGGCGGCTAACCGAGCAGCGCCGCGCCGCCGCCGAGGACACCATGGCCGGCCTGCCCTGCGACGTGGTCTACCTGGACAAACTGACCGAACCCAAACGGGTCGCGGCCCTGGCGAAGGCGGTGGATGCGGCCGACCTTTGCCGGACTGGACCGCGAGGTCGAGCAGGTCGCCGCATGCCGCCGCAGGCCATCGCGTGGCGCCATATGCCGCAATGCCGCAACCTTATGGCCACGGGTGTCATTAGTAACGGAATCGGGTTAGATTATCCGTATTCGTCGTAAGGAGAAACACCATGCCGGAACGCACCATCGCGCAAGTCATGAGGTACCCCCATGTCGTGCACCTGCCGCCGGACGCGACCGTACGGCAGGCCGCCCAGGAGATGTCGCAGAAGCACGTCGCCGCGGTCATCGTCACCGAGGGTGACAACAAGGTCGACGGCATCTTCACCGAACGCGACCTGATCGACCGCGTGGTGGCGCCAGGGCGCGACGCCGAGGCGACAAGGCTCGCCGAGGTCATGACGCCGCGACCGGTCTGCATCAGCCCGCAGCACACCGTCCACCAGGCCATGGTGGAGATGGGCGAAAACAGCCTGCGTCACCTGCCGGTGGTCGAGGCCGGCCGGGTGGTCGGCGTTGTCTCCATGCGCGACTTCGTCGGCGACGAGATCGCCGAACTGGACCACGAGCGCGAGTTCCGCCAGGAGATCTGGGAGCACGCGCGCTAGGACCGGACGGTCCCGCCGGCCGGGCCGGCTGCGGCATCCTGCTCCCGTGGCGCCGCGCCGGTCCGGCCTACAGGTCCGGTCTTCATGTCCGGCCCCTGCCGGACCGGCCGTCCCTGTTGCTTCACTTGCATACAGCCACAGGTCGTTCCATCTTTCGGTCAGGACGAGAACGGTCCGGAGAGGCTTCCGGAGATGGACCGCGACCACGCCATCGGTATTCTGGCCAGCCACGCCGACGAGATCCGCGCCCGCGGCGTCGCCTCGCTCGCCCTGTTCGGCTCCGTCGCCCGCGGCGACCAGCGGCCGGAGAGCGATATCGACATCATGATCGACCTGGTGCCGGGCAGTGGCGTCTCGCTGCTCGATTTCATAAGCCTGCAGCGATACCTGGAGGAAATTCTTCATACTCGAGTCGATCTGGTGACCAGGAACGATCTTCACCCAGATCTGAGGAGCAATATATTGCACGATACGAAGGATGTCTTTTGATGCGCCGGCACAGCTCTCTGCCGTGGACGCTGGATATCCTTGAGGCCATTGAGCGTATTGAACGTTACCTTGTTGACCAGTCGCTTGAGTCATTCAAGGCATCAACATTGATTCAGGACGCCGTGGAACGGAATCTCGAAAAAATATCTGAAGCGAGCCGTCATATTGCAGATCGTTTCAAGATCCGCCATGCATCCATCGCTTGGCAGGATATCGCCTCAATCGGAAATATCATCCGCCACGAGTATTTCCGCGTCAACAAGGAAATAGTCTGGAATATCGCGAAGCGCGACCTGTAGCCGCTGAAGACAGCTGTCGAGGCAATCCGCCGCGATCTGATCGCACAGCAAGGTCAATAGGTCAGCGTCGCAAGGCAACTCTAATCATGCAGAAAGGGCGCCCCGCAGGGCGCCCTTCCCGTTCCATCCGGCCGCGCAGGGCCGATGCGGAAGTCCTTACCCGACCTCGGCCATCTTCAGGGCCGTGTCGGACATGCGGCAGGCGAAGCCCCACTCGTTGTCGTACCAGCTCATGACGCGCACCAGGGTGCCCTCGACGACCTTGGCCTCGTTCAGGGCGAACATCGACGAGTGCGGGTCGTGGTTGAAGTCGATCGACACCAGCGGCTCGTCGTAGCAGCCCAGGATGCCTTTGAGCTGGTTGCCCTCCGACGCCTCCTTGATGGCGTTCTGGATCTCCTCGACCGTGGTGGCGCGCTTGGCGACGAACTTCAGGTCGACCACCGAGACGTTCGGGGTCGGCACGCGCATCGCCACGCCGTCCAGCTTGCCCTTCAGCTCCGGCATGACCTTGCCGACGGCGCGGGCCGCACCGGTCGAGGTCGGCACCATCGACATGGCCGCCGCGCGGGCGCGATGCATGTCCTTGTGCATGGTGTCGACCAGGCGCTGGTCGCCGGTGTAGGAGTGGATGGTGGTCATGAAGCCGTGCTCGATGCCCACGGTGTTGTTCAGCACGTAGGCCACCGGCGCCAGGCAGTTGGTGGTGCACGACGCGTTGGAGACGATCTTGTGGTCGGCCGTCAGCTTGTCGTGGTTGACGCCGTAGACGACCGTGATGTCCTCGTCGGTGCCCGGCGCGGAGATCAGCACCTTCTTGGCGCCCGCCTGCAGGTGCTTGCCGGCGGTCTCGCGGCTGGTGAAGATGCCCGAGCACTCCATGGCGATCTCGACGCCCAGGTCGCCCCACGGCAGCTTGGCCGGGTCGCGCTCCTGCAGCGACTTGATGCGGTGGCCGTTGACAACCAGCTCGTTGCCCTCGGCCGATACCTCGCCCGAGAAACGGCCGTGCACGCTGTCGTACTTCAGCAGGTGCGCGTTGGTCTTCAGGTCGGCCAGGTCGTTGATGGCCACGACCTCGATGTCGCCCTTGCTCTGCTCATAGATGGCACGGAGTACCAGGCGGCCGATGCGGCCGAAACCGTTGATGCCAACTTTCAAGGCCATTGGGTCCTCCAGGTTCCTGTTCTTGTGATGCGGGTGGTTCGGTTTGCGGTGGTCTGCCCTTGCGGGTCGCGGGCCCGTTACGGCCCCCGTGCGAAAACGGGTTCGGGGGGTGCCCGTTCCCACTGTATCGGCCGGCGGTGCCACAGCCTGACTGCGGCCCGTGCCGCGCCAGAGGGTTGCGCGCCGGCTGGCGCCGGGCGTTTCCGGTCCGGGCCCCTTATAGACCGTTCGCCCTGCCGCGGCCAGCGGCTTCCGCGCCGATCCTCGCTGCCAACCCTGGCCGGCAACCCTGGCCGGCAACCCTCGCCGCCAACCCTCGCCGCCAACCCTAGCCCGGGTGGCCCCGACCGCGGCGGTTGACGGATGGCCGAGGCCGCCCGTAGTCTCACCAGCGCCGCACAGCCGTCAACCCCTCATGGACGCCTGCCCAGCGATGTCCCGCGTCGTCGCCGAACTGGAGCGTCTGGCCCGCGCCATCAACCAGCTGGAACAGGCGCTGGAGGCGCGGGAGCGGCGCCATGCCGAAGCGCTGGCCGCCGCCCGGCGGCAGCATGATGATGAGACCGCGGCCATGGCCGAACGGGTCGAGCACGCCATCGACCGGCTGGAAACCATGCTGGGAGGTGATTGAGTGCCGCGTGTCGACATCGTCCTCAACAGCCGGTCGTATCCCGTCGCCTGCGGCGAGGGCGAGGAGGAGCGTGTCCGCGCCATCGCCGCCTACATCGACGAGCGGGTGGTGCAGATCCGCAGCAGCGCCGGCCACGTCAGCGACGCCCACCTGCTGGCCCTGACCTGCCTGATGCTGGGCGACGAACTGTTCGAGCTGCGCGCCTCGATCACCGGCCAGCCCGGCGGCGGCCAGCCCGG
>CAZGMC010000015.1:14814-54074 GCA_964526565.1 uncultured Mycobacteriaceae bacterium | reverse complement strand
GAGAGCCACGCCGCCAGTTTCGCGCTGCTGGTCTACGTCTCGGCCTGGCTCAAGTGCCGCCATCCGGCGGCGTTCGCCTGTGCGCTGCTCAACAGCCAGCCGATGGGCTTCTACGCCCCGGCCCAGATCGTCCGCGACGCCCGCGACCATGGTGTCGAGGTGCGGCCACCCGATGTGAACCATTCGGACTGGGATTGTACCCTGGAGCCGATGGACTCCCTCCCCCGCGAGCGGGGGAGGGCCGGGGAGGGGGTGTTTGCGCTGCAGCTCGGCCTGCGCCAGATCAAGGGGCTGAAACGGGAGGAGGCGGAGCGCCTGGTCGCCGCTCGCAAGGCGCAAGGGCCGTTCACCGACCCGCGGGCGCTGTGGCGCCGCGCCGGGGTGGCGCCGGCGACCCTGGCCGTGCTGGCCGACGCCGACGCCTTCCGTTCCCTGGGCCTGGACCGCCGCGCCGCGGCCTGGGCGGTCAAGGCGCTGGGGCCGGCGCCGCTGCCGCTGTTCGCCCATCTCGACCACGAGGCGACGGAGCCGGCCGTGGCCCTGCCCGACATGCCGCTGGGCGAGCATGTCGTCCACGATTACAAGAGCCTGTCGCTGTCGCTGAAACAGCACCCGGTCGCCCTGCTGCGCGACGGCTTGGCCCGCGCCGGCTTCGCCCCGACCAGCCGGTTGGGCGAGCTGCGCCACGGCAGCAAGGCGGCAGTCGCCGGCCTGGTGCTGGTCCGCCAGCGCCCCGGCAGCGCCAGGGGCGTGATCTTCGTGACGCTGGAGGACGAGAGCGGCGTCGCCAACCTGGTGCTCATGCCCGACGTGTTCGAGCGGTTCAGGCGCCCGCTGCTCGGCGCCCGCCTGCTCGGCGCCCGCGGCCGGGTCGAACGCCAGGATTCGGTCATCCACCTGCGTGTCGACCGCCTCGACGATCTGTCCTGGCGGCTGGCCGACCTGATCGGCGAGCCGGCCGGCGACCGGCGCGATGCGGACCTGGGCGCCGATCTGGCCCGCGCCGACGAGGTGCGGCGCCCGACCCGCGACCAGCGCGCGCCCGAGCTGCAGCGGGCGCGGAATTTCCGCTGACAAGGCCGGCCCCGCAATCGCTTGCGGCGGCCGGGTGGACCGCGACTTTCTTATCGCCCGTCCGATTGTCGATCTCCGATGTCAGACTTCGTTAACAGGTTTCGCCGAATCTGGAACGGCATCTGTCCGGCCGGCCGTGGTGCATGGCCCGTCACCTCAAGGCTCCGGTGACAGCCGGTGCCGCGATGGACTTCAGCCGGCCCGTCAACAGCGGTGGCGCGCGTGGCGATGTCGGAGCATCCAATTCCGGGGGCCAGCCCCGTCCTCGACACCGCCAGCGTGACCGGCGCCGGTGCCCGGCCGGATGCTGCCGGTCCGCGCTGGCGCCTGCCGGGCCGCAACGTCGCGGTCAAGTTCCTGCTGGTCATGGCGCCGGCGGTGGTGCTGGTGGTCGTCGCCGTGACGACGCTGTTCACCTATGTCCAGTTTCGCGACAACCAGCGCGAGCTGACTGCGCGCATCGCCACCACCGCCGAGGTCGATGCCTTGGCGCTGGCCGGGCCGATGGCGGAGGGCAACGCCGCAACGACGCGCAACATCCTCCATGCCATCGCCGCGCGCGAGGAGATCGCCTGCGCCGCCCTGGCCGACGAGGCCACCGGCCTGCTCCTGGTCGATGGGTCCGGGACCGGCAACGATGCCGGCGACTGCATCCGCATGCTCGGGCAGGGCCCGCGGATCGTCGTCACCATCCGGCTGGGCGAGCGGCATCTGGGCCGGCTCGCCCTGGCCGGCGACCGGGACATGGCCTGGGCAGGCATCCGCACCGGGCTGGTGCACGCCGGCCTGCTGTTCCTGACGGTGCTGGCGGCGGCCATGGCCAGCGCGCTGTTCGCCCTGCGTACCACGGTCATGCGGCCGCTGATGCACCTGCGCCGGTCGATCGACAGGGCCGGCGAGGGTACCGGCTGGCGCCTCGTCCACTGGCCGTCGCACGATGAGGTCGGCGACTTCGTCGCCGTCTACAACCGCATGATCCGCGATGTCGAGCAGCGCGAGGCGGCACGGGCGGAAAGCGAGGCGGGGTTGCGGGCCATCATCGAGGCGGCGCCGTATCCCATCGTCATCACCCGCCGGCGCGACAGCCGCATCATGTTCATCAATCGCCGCACGGCCGAGGTGGTCGGCCTGGCGCCCGAGGTCATGATCGGCCAGTACGCGCCCAACTTCTACGTCAACCCGGACGACCGCGCCCGCATGATCCAGGCCATCGCCGAGCAGGGGGCCGTGCTGGACTTCGAGCTGGAATGCCTGGCCGGCGATGGCCGGGCATTCTGGGCGCTGATGTCCGGGGCCTTTCTCAGCTACCACGGCGAGGATGCGATGTACGTGTCGTTCCTCGACATCAGCGATCGCAAGGAGGCCGAGCGCAGGCTGGAGCAGCAGGCCCAGGATCTGGCGGTCACCGCCATGCAGCTTGAGGCGGAGCGGCGGCGGGCGGAGGCGGCGCGCGTCGCCGCCGAGGACGCCAACCGCGCCAAGTCGGACTTCCTGGCGACGATGAGCCATGAGCTGCGCACGCCGCTCAACGCCATCCTCGGCTTTTCCGAAATCCTCAAGGACCGGCCGTTCGGCGACCTGCACGGCGACCGGATCGCCGAATATGCGGGCGACATCCACGCCAGTGGCGTGCACCTGCTCAACCTGATCAACGACGTCCTCGACCTTGCCAAGATCGAGGCCGGCAAGCTGGAGATCCACCCGGTGGCGGTCGACCTCGGGACCCTGCTGGCATCGACGACCCGCCTGATCGCGGTGCGGGCCGAGCGGCGCGGGCTCCAGCTGCGATTGGAGGTGCCGGCACCGCCGCTGGCGCTCGTCGCGGACGAACGCGCCGTCAAGCAGATCGCCTTCAACCTGCTGTCGAACGCCATCAAGTTCACGCCGTCCGGCGGCACGGTCACCGTCCGCGCCGTGACCGAGTCGGACGGCGGCACGGCCATCGTCGTCACCGACACGGGCTGTGGCATCCCGGCCGACCAGATCGAGCGCGTCATGCGCCCGTTCGAGCAGGTCCACAATACCTATGCCCAAAGCGCCGGCGGTACCGGCCTGGGGCTGACGCTGGTCCAGGCGCTGGCCGAACTGCACGGCGGTCGCGTCGACCTGGACAGCGAAGTCGACGTGGGAACTACAGTCACTGTGCATTTACCCGCGCGGCCGGCGGCGCCGCCGAGACTGATGGCGGTGGCCGCCAGCGCGTGACGGCGGTGACGGTGGTCACGGCTGGGCGGGCGCCCGCGTGTGCGCTGCGGCCGCCGCGAGCGGCAGGGCCTGCCCGTCCGGGCCGAACAGATGGCAGTGGTCGGGCAGCAGTTCCATCCCCATTGTATCGCCGGTGGCGGCACGGCAGTCGCCGTCGGCCCGCACCGTGACAAGCGAGCCGGCGCCGCTGGCATCGTCATCGCCGAGACGGACATGGAGGTACGTCTCGGCGCCCAGCCGCTCGACCAGGGCGACGCGGCCCTGAAGCGGGCCATGCTCCGCCAGGCGCAGATGCTCCGGCCGGACGCCCAGGGTGACGGTCGGCCGCGGCCCCAGCCCCGCGGCCAGCACCGGCACGCGCAGCAGCCCGCCGCCGGGCAGCCGCAGGGTCGTGCCGCCGGCATTGGCCTGGACGACCACGACGGCCAGGACGTTCATCCGCGGCGAGCCGATGAAGCCGCCGACGAACAGGTTGCGCGGTTGGTGGTACAGCTCCAGCGGCGTGCCGACCTGCTCGACCCGCCCGGCATTGAGCACGACGATCGTGTCGGCCAGGGTCATCGCCTCGACCTGGTCGTGGGTGACGTAGACCATGGTGGCGCCAAGCTGGGTGCGTAGCCGCGCCAGCTCCAGCCGCATCTGTACGCGCAGGCTGGCGTCCAGGTTCGACAGCGGCTCGTCGAACAGGAACACCTTCGGCTCGCGCACGATGGCACGGCCGATGGCGACGCGCTGACGCTGGCCGCCGGACAGGGCGCGCGGCTTGCGGTCCAGCAGCGGCTCGATCTGCAGCAGGCGGGCGGTCTCGCGGACCTTGGCGTCGATGGCGCCGCGCTCGCGCCGGGCCAGTTTCAGTCCGAACGCCATGTTGCGGTAGACCGTCATGTGCGGGTACAGCGCGTACGACTGGAACACCATGGCGATACCGCGCCGCGCCGGCGGCACGTCGTTGACCCGCTCGCCGCCGATCAGGATGTCGCCGGCGGTCGGGTCCTCCAGCCCGGCGATCAGGCGCAGCAGGGTCGACTTGCCGCAGCCCGACGGGCCGACGATCACCGAGAACGCATCGTCGGGCAGGGTCAGGCTGACGTCGCGGATCACCTCGGCCGGGCCGAACGCCTTGCCGACGCCGCGGAGCGTCACTTCGGCCACCGGCGCGCCCCTCTCAGCCCTTGACCGCTCCGGCGGTGAGGCCGGAGACGATGCGCCGCTGGCACACCAGCACCAGCGCGATCAGCGGCACGGTCACCGTGACCGACGCCGCCATGATCCGGCCCCAGGGCAGCTCCTGGGCGCTGCCGCCGGAGATCAGGGCGATCGCCACCGGCACCGTGCGCTGCGCGTCGGACAGCACGAAGGTCAGCGCGAACAGGAACTCGTTCCAGGCGAAGATGAAGGCGAGCAGACCCGTGGTGGCCAATCCCGGCCACAGCAGCGGCAGGAACACCAGCGTCACGATCTGCCATGGGCTTGCACCGTCGACGATTGCCGCCTCCTCCAGCTCGCGCGGCAGGGCGCGCATGAAGGTGGTCAGCACCCACACCGTGAACGGCAGCGTGAAGATCATGTAGGACAGCACCAGCGAGCCCAGCGAGTTGTACAGGCCGAGCCACGTGACCAGCTCCAGCATGCCCGACAGAACGGCGATCTGCGGGAACATCGACACGGCCAGCACCGTCAGCAGCAGGGCCGGCCGGCCCTGGAAGTGCACCCGGCTCAGCGCATAGGCCGCGGTCACCGCCAGGACGAGCGACAGCGCCACCGTCGCCGTCGCCACGACGACCGAGTTCAGGATGTTGCGCCCGAACGGCTGCTCGGCGAACACGCCGATATAGTGCTCCAGCGTCGGCTGCGACGGCAGCGGCTGCACCGCCGACAGCGCCGATCCCGGCGTCAGCGACGAGGCCACCATCCAGTAGAACGGGAACACGGTGTAGGCGACCAGCACCGCGACCAGCGCGTACAGCGCCGCACGGCCCAGCCGGCGCCTCGTGCGATGGCCCATGATCAGCGCTCCTCCGCGAACCGCACCCGGCCGGCGACGATGGTGATTGCCGTCAGCAATGCGACCACGGCGAACAGCAGCGTCGCCGCCGCCGAGCCGTAGCCCACGTCCTGGAACCGGATCAACTGCTCGCGGGCATAGACCGACATCGACATCGTGTCCAGGCTGCCGGGGGTCAGCACGTAGATCAGGTCGAACACGCGCAGCGCGTCGAGCAGGCGGAAGATCACCGCCACCATCATCGCCGGCCAGATCAGCGGCAGGGTGACGCGGAAGAACATGACCACCGGGTGCACCCCGTCGACCCGCCCGGCCTCGTACAGCTCGTCGGGCAGCAGCTGCAGGGCGGCGAGCAGCAGCAGCGCCATGAACGGCGTCGTCTTCCACACGTCGACGGCGATCACCGCCGGCAGCGCCAGAGCCGGATCGGCGGTCCAGGCCAGCCGCTCCGAGATCACCCCGAGCCACAGCAGCACGTCGTTGACCACGCCGAACTGGTCGTTGAGCATCCAGCCCCACAGCTTCGCCGACACGACGGTCGGGATTGCCCACGGGATCAGCACGGCGGCGCGCAGCAGGCCGCGCCCCGGCAGGTGGGCGTTGAGGATCAGCGCGATGACCATGCCGAGCACAAGCTCGGCCCCGACGGAGGCAAAGGCGAACACCAGCGTGTTCCACACCGACTGCCACCACGCCGCATCGGCCAGCACGCCTTGCCACTGGAAGGCGCGGGCGGTATCGATGTCGCCTGCGTAGGGCAGGTAGGCCAGCGCCGGCCCGGCCCCCTCCTCGGCCTCGGCCGGCGGCATCGGCTCGGGCTGGTCCGCATCGGGCTTCGGCGTGGCGGGGGCGTCCGGGTCGGCCTGCTGCGGGCGGATCGGCGCCGCGGCGGCCGGCGGTCCGGTTGGGGAGCCCAGGTCGGTGGCGTCGGGATGGCCGCCGGGCGGCGGCGGCACGATCAGCACGCCGTCCTGCTCATAGGGGCCGGTGGCGGTATCATTGAAGTCCTCGACCGGCCGTTCGCTGTCCAGGTCGTAGAACGTGCCGCTCTGCGGCCGGTAGACCAGCGCCGCGCTGGTCGGCTCATAGAAGACGAAATAGCCTTCCAGGCGCGGGTCCCAGTCCCCGCGACGCGGGCCGTAGTGCAGGTAGTTGGTCAGCCCGACGAACCGTGGCGCCTGCGCCTCGCCCAGGTTGGCGTCGGTCAGGCTGAACCACACCGTACGCGCCAGCGGCCACCCGGCCACCAGCACGAGCACCACCAGCATCGGTGCCAGGAACAGCCAGGCCGAGCGGAGGCGCCGGCGGGTGAGCTCGGAGGCGGGCGCGGGCATGCGAGGGCGGCCTGCTACCACCGTGCCCCGCGGCTCAGCCGGAGCAGATCGCGCTCCAGCTCGGCCAGGGTCTCGCTGGCCGGGGCTTCGCCCGACAATGTGCGGTGGACGGCGGTCCAGACGGCGGCGGACAGCTCGTTGTACAGCGGGCCGGCGATGCTGGACGGACGCGGCACGGCGGCGGCGACGCCCTCGTACAGGTCGTCCAGGAACGGATTGACGGCCAGGACCGCCGGATCCTCGTACAGGGCCGGGATGGTCGGGTTGAAGGCGCCGACCACGGCACGGCGGCGCTGCTCCTCCTCGCTGGTCAGGTAGGCGACCAGGTCCGCCGCCACCTCCGGGTGCGCCGAATAGCGCGACACGGCGAGCTGCTGGCCGCCCAGCGCGGCACTCTGCCGGGCCTCCGGTACTGTGCCGCGGGGCAGCGCGGCGACGCCGACGCGGCCGGCCACCGGGCTCTCGTCGCCCTGCAGCAGCGCCCAGGCATAGGGCCAGTTGCGCATGAAGGCGGCGTCGCCGGCCTGGAACACGCCGCGCGCCGCCTCCTCGTCGTAGTTGAGCACGCCGGGCGGCGAGATCGTCTCGACCCAGGCGGCCGCCGTGTTCAGCGCCGCCGCCGCGTTTGGGTTGTTGACCGTGACGGCGCCGTCGGGCGCGACGATCGTACCGCCGCCGCTGCTGTCGATCCACTCCAGGGCGTTGCAGGTCAGGCCCTCATAGGCGCGGCCCTGCCAGACGAAGCCCCAGAACCGGTCGTTGCCGGCGGCGCGCTCGCCCGTCTGGATAATCTGTGCCGCCGCGGTCAGGTCGGCCCAGGTCTGCGGCACGTCCAGGCCATGGCGTTCGAGCAGGTCGGTCCGGTAGTAGAGCAGGCCGGCATCGACGAACCAGGGCATGGCCTTCAGCTCGCCGCCGACCATGTTGTTGGCGATGATGGCCGGGAAGTGACGCGCCAGCGTGTCCTCATCGATGTACTGCGACAGGTCGATGAAGTGGCGGCCCAGCATGCCGGGCCAGATCACATCGATCTGGTAGACGTCGATGTCGGCGACGCCGGTGCTCAGGTACTGCTGGTAGAGGGTCAGCCGCTCGGTGGCCGAGTTCGGCATCGACACGACCTCGACCATGTGCCCGGTGCGCTCCGCCCAGGCGCGCGCACCCGAGCGGCACAACGCCAGCTCGATGCCGACCGAACTGCACGCGATGGTCACCGTGGCCGCCGCTGCCGGATCGGGCCGGGCCGCCGTGGCGACGATCACCAGGACAACAGTCAGCGCCGCGATCAGACGTTTCATGCAGCTCGCGCCTCCCACGCGTTGCGGGCATCGCGCCGGCAGCGTACTGCCCGGCGCGGCGGGGGGCAAGCCGTGCGGCGCCGCCCTTCGGCCGCCCGCATTGCAGAACAAGATCTTGATTCGGCTCAAGGATCGGCGGCGCGACGCGGCTTGCGATTGACAATCGGTCACGCCGTGGCCAAGGTAAATGCCCGGTTTCGCGGCGACGAAACGCAACGGCCGAGAGGCCCCATGCTCGTCTGCATCTGCAACAACCTTCCGGAGCGCGCGGTCCAGCGGGCGCTGCGGGCCGGCGTGCGCACGGCGGAAGGCGTCTACGCCCACCACGGCTGCGAGGTCCAGTGCGGCAAGTGCCTGACGGTCATGCAGGCCTTGGTCGACGCCCATGTCACCGTCGCCGACCGCCGCGTCCCGAACGACGACGGGGATGTGCTGGCGGCGGCGGCGGAGTAGGGCGCTCACTGCACTCCATTCTCGAAGGCCTGCCGTGCCCCGTCCCATCATCATCGACACCGACCCCGGCCAGGACGATGCGCTGGCCATCCTGCTGGCGCTGGCCTCGCCTGAGCTGGAGGTGGTGGGCATCACCGCCGTTGCCGGCAACGTGCCGCTGGACCAGACGGCGGCCAATGCGCGGCGGGTGTGCGAGCTGGCCGGGCGGGCCGACGTGCCGGTCTTTGCCGGCTGCGCGCGGCCGATGCTGCGGCTGCTGCACACGGCGGAGGCCGTGCATGGCGCCACCGGGCTGGACGGCGCCCACCTGCCGCCGCCGCACATGCCGCTGCAGACCGCGCATGCCGTCGACTGGCTGGTCGACACGCTGATGGCGGCCGGGGACGGCACCGTCACCCTGTGCCCGCTGGGGCCGCTGACCAACATCGCCGTGGCGATCGTCAAGCAGCCGCTGATCGTGCCGAAGATCCGCGAGATCGTGCTGATGGGCGGTGCTGCCTTCACCAGCGGCAACAGCACGCCGGCGGCCGAGTTCAACATCTACGTCGACCCGCATGCCGCCGACGTGGTGTTCGGCTGCGGTGCGCCGGTGACCATGATCCCGCTCGACTGCACCCACAAGGCGCTGATCACGCCCGACTGGCTGGAACGGCTGCGTGGCCTCGGCACGCCGGTGGCGCAGGCCTGTGCCGGCATGCTGGCCTTCTACAATCGTTTCGACCGCGAGCGGTACGGCTTCGCCGGCGCGCCGCTGCACGACCCATGCGTCATCGCCCGCCTGCTGGTGCCGGAGCTTTTCGAGGGGAAGCGCTGCCGAGTCTCGGTCGAGACCGGCTCCGAGTTGACCATGGGCCAGACGGTGGTCGACTGGTGGGGCATCGCCGGCCTGCCGCCCAACGCCCTGGTGCTGACCGACATCGACGCCGCCGGGTTCTTCGCGCTGGTGCTGAAGCGGCTGGCCGCCCTGTAGCGCGGTCCGAAGACGCGGCCGGGGCGGTTTTCGTCTGCCATCGTCTTGCACACTTCTGCTACGATGACCGAGCCTGTTGTCGGGGCCCCGTACCGCCATCATTTGATGTGGCGGCCCGATGGGGCATGCCGTCGGGGCGCCGGGACCGCGCCCCTCTTGTGCGCCACCCTGTATTCCTGCCGCGCGACCGATGACCATGATGCACGGACTGCTGCCCGCTGCCGACTTTCCCCTGAAGGCGTTCATCGTCGACATGGACGGCGTCGTCACCAGCACCCACAAGAAGCACGCCTATGCGTGGAAGCTGGTGTTCGACGACTTCCTGGCGAAGGTGTCGGAACGCGATGGCCGGCCGTTCGTGCCCTTCGATGCGGTGGCGGACTTCGCCGGGCTGGTCGATGGGCTGCCGCGCTATGAGGGCGCGTGCTCGTTTCTCGGCTCGCGCGGCATCGTCGTCCCCTATGGCGACCCCGACGACTGGATCGACCAGGAGACGGCGTGCGGCCTGGGCAACCGCAAGAATGCGCTGTTCAACGAGCTGGTGCGTACCCACGGGGCCGAGGTGTTCCAGACGACGGTGGCCCTGCTCCGCGCCTGCCGCGCACACGGAGTGCGCACGGCGGTGGTGTCGTCGTCGAAGAACTGCCGCATGCTGCTCGACCGCTGCGGCCTGCACGACCTGTTCGAGGCGATCATCGATGGCCAGTATGCCGCCGACCATCACCTGCCCGGCAAGCCGGCCCCGGACACCTATCTGCGCGCCGCCAGCCTGCTGGGCGTGGCGCCGGACCGCGCCGCCATGGTCGAGGATGCGATCGCCGGTGTGCAGTCCGGCCGCGCCGGCGGCTTCGGCCTGGTCATCGGCATCGATCGCGGCGCCGGCTGGGAGGCGCTGCTGGCCGGCGGCGCCGACGTGGTCGTCGACGATCTGGCCGAGCTCAACGGCCTGGTGCCGGTGAACGGCGTGGCAGTCTGATTCGGACCACCATCGGGTTTTTGCGCGCAAGGGCAGGCGCCGCCGGGGTGCCCGCCCTTGCGGTCTGACTCAGTACGTCTCACGGCTGCCAGGCGTGTAGAAATGGCGGAAGATGCCGGCGGCACCGGTAATCTCGGGCACGGTGCCGGCGCGGACCTTGTCGAGGGCCTTCTGGATGACGTCCTGGGCATCGGCCTTGGACAGCACGCCCTTTTCGACCAGACCTTCCAGCAGGGCCGCCGCGAAGAAGAAGGCGCCGGTGCCGAAATGCTCTGGGCGGATCGTTGTCAGGGACTCTTCATGGGTCTCGGTTCCGTTGTCCATCGGGTACCTCCCTGCGGTCTTCTGTTTGGTCCTTGCGCCCCGTCGCGGGGCCATCGTACCGAAACCCGCGCTGCCGGCCGGTGGTTCCGACCGAAGCGGCCGGCCCTTCGCCCTGCCGGGCGGTCCGCATCCGGGCCAGCGGAACGGCAAGAAAGCGGCCGCGGCGGGCTGACGCGGCCGTCTCGAGGGGGGCTTCAAGGTTGGATTGAAGGGTCTCAGAACGGGAACACGATGTCGTAGAGCTGCTGGCCGTAGCGCGGCTGCTGCACGTCGGTCAGCTGGCCGCGGCCGCCATAGGAGATGCGCGCCTCGGCGATCTGCTGATAGCTGATCGTGTTCTGCGAGGTGATGTCCTCCGGCCGGATCACGCCGGCGACGACAAGGTCGCGCCGCTCGTAATTGACCAGCACCTCCTGCCGGCCGAAGATCGCCATGTTGCCGTTGGGCAGCACGTCGGTGACGACGGCGGCGAGCTGCAGCTCGATCTCCTCGTTGCGCCGGATCTCGCCCTCGCCGGCGGACGAGCTGGTGCTGGCCAGGTCGACCAGGTCCTCGGCGCTGTACTCGTCGGGCAGGATCTCTTCCAGCCACTCGGTCTCGAAGCCCATGAACGCCGGCGCGCCGGCCGTTTCCGAATTGCTGCGCGACCGTTCGGTGCTGTTGTTGAGGCGGGCCTCGTCGTCGATCTGGATGAGCACGGTCAGGATGTCACCGACGGTCTGGGCGCGCTGGTCGCGGAAGAAGGCGCGCGAGCCGGATTGCCACAGCGAGTTCGGGTTCTGCTCCACGACCTGCGGCGTAGGCACCGGCATGCGGATCGGGTGGTAGTCCTCCCGTTCCACCGGGTTCTGGATGTCCGTCAGGTGCGGTCCGCCGGTGACCAGGTCCTCGGTCCGCTGCGCAGCGGTGCAGGCGGCCAGGGCAGTGGCGGCGACCAGGGCGAGACCGAAACGGAACAAGGGTGTCGCGGTCATCGGTCGGTCTCCTCAGTTGACAAGGGCCAGATTGGCGTCTGGCTCGACGGTGACGAGGTCGGGGCCGGCGACGGTGGCCTCGATGGTGCGGCGGCTGTCCAGGTTGGTGACGCGGATCACGGCGCCCAGGGCGCCGTCCTGCAGCGCCCGGCCGCGGGCCGTAACGCTCAGCGTGCCGTAGCGGACCTGCATGGTGATGCGGTCGCCGCGGGCGACGACGATCGGCGGCTGCACGTCGGCGAGCCGCACCGGCGCGCCCGGCGCCAGAGAGCGCCGCGGGCTCATGCCGATCAGCTCGTCCTCGCTCAATGCCATGCCGTCGTCGAGGCGGCGGCTCTCCAGTTCGACCAGGGTCAGGTCGGCGGCGTCGATGGGGGCGCCGCCGCGCAGCCGCGTGGCCGGGACCGGCACCTCGATCATGACGGCGGCGCGGCCGCTGATGGCGACCTGCGCGGCAGCCGGGCCTTCGGCGGGGGCGGCCAGCGTGCCGGTGAAGCGGCCGGTGATCGGCTCGAAGGCGAACTCGGCGACGGTGACGGTGGCGGCGACGTCGGTCGGCAGGTGCAGTTCGGGGGCCCCGCCGTCGAACTGCATCTCGATGCGGCCCTCACCCAGGTGGCGGCGCAGCTCGGCCAGGACCGCCGCCGCGACCACGGCCGGCTCGACCCAATGGCTGGCACGGACCAGGGTGATGCGCTCATAGGGGCTGGCCGGCCGGTAGTCGACCCGGTAGGCGCGGGCGACGCGGGCCACCCACGGCGCCTCCAGGGTCACCTCGCGGCCGAGTTCCGGGGCGCGGGCGATGGGGATGGCGGCGCGGTCCGGGGCCAGGCCTTCGAACAGGTCGCCCAGCGTGACCTCGTCGCCGTCCAGGACGACGCGCTCGCGCAAGGTGGCGGCGTCGGCGGCGACGGCGACGATGAACAGCACGGCGGCGGAGATCATGGCCAGGATCTGTTTCATGGGGCGGCCCTCCTCAGCGCAGGTTGGTGACGGAACGCATCATCTCGTCCGTCGTGGTGATGACCTTGGAGTTCATCTCGTAGGCGCGCTGGGCCGCGATGAGCTGGGTGATCTCGCTGACGATATTGACGTTGGATGTCTCCAGCATGCCCTGCTTGACCTCCCCGAAGCCTTCCGATTGCGCGGTCCCGGTGACGGCGTCGCCGGAGGCCGGGGTCTCAACGAACAGATTGTTGCCGAGCGCCTCCAGGCCGGTCGGGTTGGCGAAGGTCGCCAGTTCGAACTGGCCGACGTTCTGCGGCTCGACCTGGCCGTCGAGGACGACGAACACCTCGCCGCTCTCGTTGACGGAGACCTCGACGGCTTCGGCCGGGATGGTGTCGGGACCGACCACCAGATAGCCGTCCGGCGTGACCACCTGGCCCTCGGCGTTGAGCTGGAACGAGCCGGCCCGGGTGTAGGCGATCTCGTTGTTGGGCAGCTCGACCTGGAAGAACCCCTCACCGTTGATGGCCACGTCGAGCGGGTTGTCGGTGACCTGCATGTTGCCCTGCTGGTGGATGCGGTAGACGGCGGCCGTCTCGACGCCGGCGCCGATCTGCACGCCCGAGGGCACGATGGTGCCGGCGTCCGACGACGCCGCGCCGACCCGGCGCAGGCTCTGGTAGAGCAGGTCCTGGAACTCGGCACGCTGCCGCTTGAACCCCGTCGTGGTCATGTTGGCGATGTTGTTGGAAATGACCTCGACGTTGATCTGCTGGGCCAGCATGCCGGTGGCGCCGATGCTGAGGGATCGCATGACCTGGTCTCCTTAGCCCTGCACCATCCGGCCGAGCCGGCGGATGACGGTGCGCAGGCGCTCGTGTTCGTCCTGGATAAGGCTCTGGGTAGATTGGTACTGTCGGGCGACCTCGATCATGTGCGTCATCTCGACGATGGGCTGGACATTGGATTGCTCGATCGTGCCCTGGATCACCTGGGTGTCCTCGGCCTCGCGGGGGCGCTCGTTGCTGACATAGAGGCCGCCGCCCAGCGTGGTCAGGCGGTGCTCCTCGTCGAACGCGACCAGCCGCAGCGCGCCGATCGGCACCAGCTCGGTGCGGTTGCCGGCATCGATGATGGAGATTTCGCCGGTGCCGCTGATGGTGATCTCGGCGGCGGTGCGCGGGATCAGGATCGGCCCGCCGGCCGCGTCCTGGATTGGCAGGCCGTTGCCGTCGACCAGGCGCCGCTCGGCGTCGATGGCCAGGTGGCCGCCGCGGCTGTAGCGCGGGCCGGCCGGCGTATCGACCACCAGATAGCCTTCGCCCTGCAGGGCGATGTCCAGGGCGTTGCCGGTTTGCGTCAGCGGGCCGGGGCGGGTGTCGCGGACCACGCCCTGGTCGATGACCATGGACACCGTCTGGTCGCCGGCGCCGGGCCGCTCCGGCTCCATCAGGTGCTCCAGGAACAGCATCTGATGGGAGCGGTAGCCGGCCGTGTTCATGTTGGCGATGTTGTTGGCGACAACGGCCATCTCGCGCTGCAGCGCCATCTGTCGCGACAGGGCGATGTAGAGGGTGTTTTCCATGGTGCGCCGCCGATGCCGTGCTGCCGAAGTGCGGTGGGCCATAAGGCCGGTTCGCGCCGGAAGATGCACCGGGCGTGCCAGCGCCGCCGGACGTGGAAACCGGCGCGGATCGGGCGGATCCGCCAGCTGCGGCGGGGCGGCGGCCGGACAGGAGAGGAGTGACGCGGCAGATGCGACCGGGCAGGAATTGCCTGGCTGCGGCTTTCAATCGCCTAGCCAAATTTCAACGTGAAGTTATGCATCATCGTGATACATCGAGGCTATTCCGGACATCAGCCGACCGGCGCCGCTGTCAGCGCGAGACGCAACCGGCGCAACCGGTCTGATCCGGTCGAAAGCCCGAGAAGGTTTTGAGATCATATGGACGCGCCACGTCAAAGAACAGATGGCGCTGAGCGACCTGTTGATGGCCGACATCCTGCATCTGTTGAAAAACGGCTTCGTCTACGAAAAAGGAGTTCCCGCAACAAGACCTGGATGCTTGAACGGATGGTGCCCCGCCCGCTCGCGGCAGCGCTGCCGGCGGGCCACCCCTCAACCCCATTCTCGCGAAAGTCAGGCCGCCTGCTGCGGCCAGAGGCTCCGGATGTCCTGCGGCAGGTCGCTGATCACGTCGCGGATCTCGCCCGCCGTCACGTGCCGGCTGAGCACCGCGAACACCTGCCGGATGGCGGTCTCCGGGTCGATTTCCGGATGGCCGGACAGGTTTTCCCGCACGGCGGCGACGAAATCCTCGCGCTTGCGGTCCCTGGTCGGCGTGCCCGACGGGTCCCAGCCCTCGTAGTAGATGCCGCGCACCAGCATAGGCAACTGCGCCCCAAGGTCGGCGGCCTCGTCGACCGGCAGCCGGTCGCGCAGGTGGTGCAGCACGGCGCGCAGGGCGGCGTAGGCGCGATGTTCGTCGGTCAGCGCGCCGCCGTCGATGATCTCCTTGAGCCAGATCTGCGTTTCCTGGACGGTCTGGGCGAATACGGACGGAACCATGTCCTGTCTCCCCGTCTTGTCACCGATTTGGAACAGTCAACGGCCAAATCCGCCCGATCGTTCCCCCGATCGTTCCCCCGATCGTTCCCCCGATCGTTCCCCCGATCGTTCCCCCGGTCGTTCCCCCGGTCGTTCCCCCGGTCGTTCCCCCGGTCGTTCCGCGGTGCCGGCCCGTTGCGCCAGCCGCGCTACTGATCGCCGTCGCCGTCGCCGTCGCCGTCCGCTTCAATGACATGCTCGATCGGCGGCAGGGCCATGACGTAGGTGGCGATCGCCTCGCGGTCCTCGGGCGTCATCCGGCTGGTGCTCTGCTCGACGACCTCGGCCATGCGGCCGCCGACGAAGTCGCCGCCCGGCGTCATGCCGGTCTGCAGGAAGAAGGCAAGGTCGCTCTCGCTCCAGCGGCCGATGCCGGTCTCGGCCGCCGGCGTGATGTTGGGGATGGCGTGGCCCTCCGGCCCGCTCTCGGTGCCGGCCAGGCGCATGGAGATCCGGCGTGCCCCCATGACGTTGCGCGGCGTGTGACACTGGCCGCAGTGGGTCAGCGCCAGCACGACGTAGCGGCCGCGGGTCCAGGCCTCGTCGTGCTGCGGGTCGTCCTCCAGCGGGCCCTGCTCCAGGAACAGTCCCTTCCAGAACGTCACCAGCGGCCGGATCGAGAACGGGAAACGGACGTCGTTGGGCGGGCTTTCAGTGTCCACCGGCTCGACCGTCTGCAGCCAGGCCCACAGGTCGCGCAGGTCCTGGTCGGTCATGTGGGTGAAGCTGGTGTACGGGAACACCGGATAGAGGTCGACGCCGCCCGGCGCCACGCCCTGGCGCATGGCGCGGACGAAGTCCGTCTCCGTCCAGTCGCCGATGCCGGCTTCGGGGTGCGGTGTGATGTTCGGGCCGTAGAAGGTGCCGAACGGCGTGTCCAGCGGCGGCCCGCCCGACAGCGGCGGCTGCCCCTCCTGCGAATGGCACGCATGGCAGCCGGCGGCGTGGAACACGTACTCGCCATGCTCCACGGAGGCCGGGCCGGCTGCCAGATCGACCGGTCCTCGGGTGTACGCGCGCGCGGCGAAGTACAGGCCGAGGCCGCCGGCGGCGACCAGCAGCGCGAAGATGAGCGGCCACTTGACGAGCGTACGCATGGCGTCTTCCGTCTCCAGCGCAAGGATTGGGCAGAGGCCGCGCGGCCGGGCGTCAACCGTCGTTCTGGACGATCAGGGTGCCGCGCATGCCCTGGTCGCGGTGGCTGCCGACCGGGCAGAAGACTGTGTACTCGCCCGGCGGCAGCTCAACGATCAGTTCGTACTCGTCGCCGGGCTCCAGCCGCGGCGTCTCGACGACCGCGGTGCTGCCGTCCTGCGAAAGCTGCAGCGCAAAGGCGTGTGCAATGGTGCCGCTGTTGACGATGTTGAACCGGACCCGCGGCCCCGGCACCAGGCGTTCGTTGAAGCCGAGGCTGAACTCGGTGAGGGCGATATCGACCACCGGCACCTCGTCGTCGCCCTCCTGAGCGATGACAGGGACGGCAACTCCCACTGCCGCCGCTGCCAGCAACACTGCGGCGGTGGCGATCGCGATGACGCGCATGAACAGCTCCCTTGTGACCCGATCATCGTTGGTGCGACGCGCCTGGGCGCGCCGGAAATGGAACGCCGCACAAGGCGGCACCGTTCCTTCAACGATACCGGTTGAGGTAGGTCGGCAGCACCTCCTCGATCGGTTTAGGCTCGATGCCCAGGTCGGGGAGCCCCGGCTCATGACCGCCCAGAACGTTGTCGGTCTTGAGCAGTTCGACCTGGTCACGGGTCAGCGGCGGCTTCGGCAGGTTCTGCAGCACCAGGCCCTGCACCTCGGCGACGAAGAACGGGATCGGCAGCAGCAGGCGGCGGCGGCCGATCTGGTCCAGCATCAGTTCCATAAGCTGCCTGAAGGAGTAGCTGCGCGGGCCGCCCAGCTCGTAGGTCTTGCCGGCGGTGTCCTCGCGGTCGAGGATGGCGGTGAAGGCGGCGGCCACGTCGCCGACGTACACCGGCTGGAAGCGCGTGCCGCCGCCGCCGATCAGCGGCAGGGCCGGCGAGTGGCGGGCCATCGACGCGAACTGGTTGAAGAAGTCGTCCTCCGGCCCGATGACGATGCTGGGGCGGACGACGGTGGCGCCGGGAAAGACCTCGCGCACGGCCTGCTCGCCGGCCGCCTTGGAACGGGCATAGGCCGACGGCGAGTCCGGGCTGGCTCCCAATGCCGACATCTGCACCATGCGCACCGCCTTGGTCTCCCGCGCCGCCGTGGCAACGTGACGCGCCCCCAGTTCATGGATGGCTTGGAAACTCTGCCGGCCGGTCTCGTAGAGGATGCCGACCAGGTTGATGACCGCGTTGGCACCCTCGACCGCGGCGCGGACCGAGGCGTCGTCGGTGACGTCGGCCCGCACGGCCTCGATCCGGCCGCGGATCTCGGGCGGACCGTCGTGGCGCACCTTGTCGGGGTGGCGCACCGCCACGCGCACGGTGCTGCCGGCCACGGCCAGGCGTTCGGTGATCTGCTTGCCGACGAAGCCCGAGCCGCCGAAGATCGTCACCCGTTCATGGATCATGGCGCCGTCCCTCCCTTGTCTTGTCCGGGTGGCGCCGGCCGGCCTCACTCAGTGATAGCCCGCGTCGTGCGCCACCTTGCCGCGAAACACCCAGTACGAATAAGCCGTGTAGCCGAGAATCGCCGGCACCAGGAACGCCACGCCGACCAGCAGGAAGACCTGCGTCTCGGGCGGCGACGCCGCCTGCCAGATCGAGATGTCCGGCGGTATCACGTTCGGCCACAGGCTGATGGCCAGTCCGCCGTAGGACAGCAGGAACAGCGCCATCGCCAACAGGAAAGGCACAACCTCGGCTCCGCGTTCCATGGCCCGCCACAGACCGATGGCCGCCAGCGCCGTCAGCACCGGCACCGGCGACAGGTAGGCGATGTTCGGCCACGAAAACCAGCGGCGGGCGATCTCGGCATCGAAGAACGGCGTCCAGACGCTGACCAGCGCGATGAAGACGATGACGGCGGCGAGCAGGCGCCGGGCCATGCGGCGGGCCCAGGCCTGGAGCGGTCCCTCGGTCTTCATGATCAGCCAGGTGGCGCCGAGCAGCCCGTAGCCGGCGACGAGGCCGAAGCCGGTGGCAATGGTGAACGGCGTCAGCCATTCGAACGGGCCGCCGGCGTACTGGCGGTTCTCCACGGCAAAGCCCTGGATGAAGGCGCCCAGGATCACGCCCTGGGAGAACGCCGCCAGCATCGAGCCCAGGTTGAACGACCAGTTCCACAAATAGCGGCTGGTCTCCGCCTTGAACCGGAACTCGAAGGCCACGCCGCGGAAGATCAGGGCGATCAGCATGGCCAGGATCGGCAGGTACAGCGCCGGCAGCAGCACGGCGTAGGCCAGCGGGAACGCCGCGAACAGCGAGGCGCCGCCCAGCACCAGCCACGTCTCGTTGCCGTCCCAGACCGGCGCCACCGAGTTCATCATGGCGTCGCGGTCGCGGTCGGACGGCGCGGCGCGGAACAGGATGCCGACGCCCAGGTCGAAGCCGTCCATCAGCACGTACATGAACACGCCGAAGGCGATGATGCCGGCCCAGATCAGCGGCAGCAGGGTCAACTCGTCCATCACTCGGCCCTCCCCAACTGTTCCTCGGCGGCGGACAGCGGCCGCTTCGGCCTGGTGGCCATGGACTCGGGGATCGGCACCTCCTCGGGTCCCTTCTTGAGCAGCCGGATCAGGTAGTAGGTGCCGGCGCCGAAGATCACGCCGTAGACCAGGATGAACAGCGCCAGCGAGGTGAACACGCTGCCGCCGGGCACCGGCGATACACCCTCCGACGTGCGCATCAGGCCGTAGACGACGTAGGGCTGGCGGCCGACCTCGGCAGTCATCCAGCCGAGGATGACGGCGGCGAAGCCGCTGGGGATCATCGCCACGCACAACCGCTGGTACCAGCGCGTCGTGTAGAGCCGCCCGCGCAGGTACAGGATCAGCCCGGCGATTCCGCTGAACAGCATCAGGAAGCCGATCGCCACCATGATGCGGAACGTCCAGAACACGATCATTACCGGTGGCCGTTCGTCCGCGGGAAAGTCCCTCAAGCCCTGGATCTCGCCTTCGATCGCATGGGTGATGATCAGGCTGCCGAGGCCGGGAATGCCGACCTCGTAGTGGTTGGTCTCGGCCTCCTCGTCGGGGATGGCGAAGAACAACAGCGGCTGCCGGCCGCCGGTCTCCCAGATCCCCTCCATGGCGGCCAGCTTGGCTGGCTGGTAGTCGCGCACGTTGAGGCCCTGCAGGTCGCCGGCGACGATCTGCAGCGGCGCCACGATCGCGGCGAAGATCACCGCCATCGCCATCATCAGCCGCGCCTGCGGCTGGAACCGGTTCCGGAGCAGGTACCAGGCCGAAATGCCGAGGATGACGAAGCAGGTCGTCAGGTAGGCCGCCAGCACCATGTGCACGAGCCGGTACGGGAACGACGGGTTGAACACGATCGCCCACCAGTCGACCGGATAGAACACGCCGTCGCGCAGCTCGGCACCGGCCGGGGTCTGCATCCAGCTGTTGGCGGAGATGATCCAGAACGTCGACAGCAGCGTGCCGAACGCCACCATTGACGTGGCGAAGAAGTGCAGCCAGCGCGGCACCTTGTTCTGGCCGAACAGCATCACGCCGAGGAACGTCGCCTCCAGGAAGAACGCCGTGACCACCTCGTAGCTGAGCAGCGGGCCGAGCACGTTGCCGGTGGCATCGGAAAAGCGGCTCCAGTTCGTGCCGAACTGGTAGCTCATGACGATGCCCGACACGACGCCCATGCCGAACGACACGGCGAAGATCTTCACCCAGAACTGGTAGAGCGTGCGGTAGCGGTCATCGCTGGTCCACATCCACAACCCGGCGAGCAGGGCCAGGAAGCTGGCCAGGCCAATGGTGAACGACGGGAACAGGATGTGGAAGGCGACCGTGAACCCGAACTGGATGCGCGACAAAATCAGGGGGTCGAACAGGTCGAAGGACATGTCACACCGTTGCTCGCAGTTACGCCGGCAGGGCTGGCAGGATCGGCGTGTATGAGGTCGGCCCGGAACGAGGCGCCGCCGCGTGTCGTTCTTCCAACGTACCGGTTGTTGCCGTGGATCTTCAGTGCGGCGATTCGCGCCGGCCGGGCGGATCACGATCCGGTGTCCACCCGCCGCTGCGCCGGGAGGAATATTGCGCGCTCCGCCCCGGCCGGCGACACTCGCGGACAGCGACCAAACGCCACCCCCGTAATCATCCAGGCGAAGAGGAGGTTCCCGTGCCAACCCGCTTCAGGACGACCCGACTGCTGACCGCGGCCGCGGTGGTGGCCGCCGTCGGCACCTTGGCCGCCGACACCCTGGCCCAGGACGACGCCGCGCCCATCGTCGAGTACCGCCAGTCGGTGATGAACGCCCAGGCCGGCCATGTCGGTGCGGTGTCGCGAGTCGCGCGCGGCCAGGTCGACTTCATGGTTCACGTCGTCGACCATGCCGATGCCCTGGAGTCGACGGCGGCGATGATCCCGGACATCTTCCCGGACGGCAGCACCGGCGGCGACGCCCTGCCGGTGATCTGGGAAGACTGGCAGGGCTTCACCGATGCCGCCGCCCGGCTGGAGCAGGCCGCCGCGGCGCTGCGCGAGGCCGGGCAGGGCGGCGACCAGGCGGGCGTGGCCCAGGCGTTCGCCCAGGTCGGCCAGACCTGCAGCGGCTGCCACCAGACCTACCGGGCAGAATAGCCGCGCCGGCCGGCCATCGGCGGCTCTGTCCCATTACGAAACCCGTTCGGCCAGGGCGATGAGCAGGTCGGGCGTGACCTCGCCGTCCTGGGGCAGGCCGGCATCGGCCTGGAACTCGCGGATGGCGCGGCGGGCGCGCAGGCTGAGCGCTCCCGACACGCGCCCTGGATCGTACCCGGCTTGGTTGAGCAGGGTTTCCGCGGCGCCGACCATCGCGCCGCGGTCCAGCTCGCCCAGATAGCCGCGGGCCGCCTCGACTGCGGAGTCGTCGCCTTCCGCGCGGCCGGCGGCGGCGGCACGGGCGAACCACAGTGCCGCCTCGTACGAGCTGCGCGGCGGGCCCATCCCGTATCTATGCATGTGTCCGATAAAAACTTTCGCCCATGGGTAGTTCTGCGCTGCCGCCCGCTCGAACAGGACCATGGCCCGGTCATAGTCGCGCGGCACGCCGGTGCCGCCGGTGTACATGACGCCGAGCTCGGTCTGCGCCCAGGCGTCGCCCTGGTCGGCGGCGAGCCGGAACCATTCGGCCGCCGCCGCCGGATCGGCGGCAAGGCCGAGGCCCTCGCGGTACATGATGCCCAGGGCGACCTGCGCCTCCAGGTCGCCCTGGTCGGCGGCGCGCCGCAGCCAGCGTGCCGCCTGTCCGTAGTCCTGCGGGACGCCGCGGCCCTCCTTGTACATGCGGCCGAGCTCGCTCTGCGCCCAGGCGAGGCCCTGGTCGGCGCGCTCGCGCAGCCAGCGGGCCCGCTCGGCCGGATCGTCCGGCCCGTCCGGGTCGGCGGCCGCGGCCGCGGCGCCGGCCGGCTCATGGCCGCGCTCGGCGGCGGCCAGATAGTATTCCAGGGCCGCCTCGTCGTCGCCGGCGGCGGTCAGCACACGGCCCAACTGGTACTGGAAGCGGGCCACTTCGGGGAACCGGTCGATGGCGGCACGGCAGGCGGTGTCGGCCGCCGCGATGTCGATCTCGCCCAAGGCCACGCCGTCGGCCGGTGACGACCCGTCGTCCGGGTCGGCGGCCAGGACGTCGCAGTCGTGCGGGGCGACGCGCACGTCGACGACGACCTCCCGTTCCGGGCCGTCGGGTGGCGTGACGCCCAGCACCAGCTCCCCCGCCGAATCGCCGACCGGGTGGCGCGCCTCCAGCGTGAACGCGCCGAGCCGGTCGGGCGCCACCGTCTGGCCGGAGCGCACCAGGCTGCCGTCGAGCCGCAGCGGCCCGCTCGATGGCAGGCTGCGCACGCGCACCCGCGCGCCGTCCGGCACCACGTCGCCGCCCAGGTCCAGCGCCAGCGGCGCGGCCGGCACGGCGGCCGGGATCGTCACCTGGCGGCGCACCGGGCCGGCCCCGGCCTCTTCCGGACCGCCGCCGCCGCCGTCACCATCGCCGCTGCCGTCACCATCGCCGCCGTCCGTTTCCGGCGTGGTTTCCCGCGTCACGGTCCCGCCCGTGCCGCCGGTCCCGCCCGTGCCGCCGGTCCCGCCCGTGCCGCCGGTCCCGCCCGTGTCCTCCGGCTGCCAGGGAAATCGGCCCTCGCTCGCGTAGTAGCCGCCGCCCGCCATGGCGACCAGCGCCAGCACGCCGGCAATGCCGAGCGCCGCCAGCCGCCCGGTCCGCCGCGGCCGGCGGCCGGCGGCAACGGGCGGCGGCGCCGCGCCGGACCTGCCGGTGCGACGTCGCGACGGCTGCTCGCGCTGGACCGGTGCCACCGGCTGGGCCACCGGCTGGGCCTGGCCATGGCCATGGCTCGGCCCCGGCCCCGGCCCCGGCCCCTGCGCCGGCTGCCGTCGCGCCGCCAGCAGGGCCGGGCGCCAGTCGCCCATCGACTGCGGCCGGTCGCGGGCGACGATCTGCAGCGCCTGGTCGATGGCGGCCAGCAGCGGCTCGGAGTACCGGTCGCGGCCCAGCTCGACCGCCGGCACCATCGGGTCCGGCTCGCCGTTGAGGCGGGCCTGGCTGCGCACCGTCGCATCGACCGGCGTCTGGCCGGAGATGCAGCGGTACAGCACCGCGCCCAGGCCGTAGATGTCGGTCCACGGTCCCTGCTGCGAGGCGGTGGCATACTGCTCGATGGGGGCGTAGCCGGGCGTCAGGATCGAGGTCATGCTGCGGCTCTTGGAGCCGACCGCCTGGCGCGCCGAGCCGAAATCCAGCAGCACCGGCTCGCCGTTCTGGCGGATGAAGATGTTGCCCGGCTTGATGTCGCGGTGCAGGAAGCCCTGCTCGTGCACCGCCGCCAGCCCGTCCATCAGCGGCAGCGCCAGCCCCAGCAGCTCGCGCTCGTTCAGGGCGCGGCCCAGCGCCTTCAGGTAGTCGGCCAGGCTGCGCCCGCGCTCGTACGGCATGACGATATAGGCCGTGCCGTTGGCCTTCAGCAGGCGCAGCACCCGCACGATGTTGGGATGGTGGAAGCGGGCCAGCGTCTGCGCCTCGTCGTGGAAGCGCTCCAGTCCCCAATCGTAGTCCTGCTTCGCCGAGGTCGACTTCGGCACCACGGTGCTGCGGGCGTCGCGGGCGGCGAACTCGTCGGGCAGGTACTCCTTGATGGCGACCTGCGCGTTGAGGTTCTCGTCGCGAGCCAGGTAGGTGATGCCGAACGCGCCGTGCCCCAGCACCCGCTCGATCACGTATTCGTAGAGCTGCGTGCCGGGCGGCAGGGCGTGGACGTGGTCGCGGGCGAGCATCAGCGGCCGCCGTTGTCTTTCACCGGCCGGGCCAGGGCCACGGCCACGTTGTCGCCCAGGGCGCCACCGCGGGCCTCGGCCAGGGCGGCCAGGCCGGCGGCCTGCCGGTCCAGGTCGGCGGCGGCCAGCGCCGCACCCATCTCCTCGACCGAGATCTGCTCCCACAGCCCGTCGCTGCACAGCAGGAACCCGTCGTCCGGCTCGACCCTGGCGGTGCCGGTGCCGGGCTCGGGCGGGTCGACGCCGCCCAGGCTCTTGAACAGCTTGTTCTGGTCCGGGTGGGTGGCCATGTCCGCCTCGCGCACCTCGCCCAGATCGACCATGAGCTGGACCAGCGAATGGTCCCGCGTGCGCTCCAGCATGGCGCCATGGCGGAACCGGTACAGCCGGCTGTCGCCGACATGGCACCAGTGGGCGGTATCGCCGGTCAGCACCAGGAACACGGCGGTGCTGTGCGGCATGATGCCGTGGGCGCGCCCGGCCTCGGTGACGGCGGCGTGGGCCCGGCCGCACAGGTCGAGGACGAAGGCCCGAGGGTCCGCAACGGTGCCGCCGGCATCCGCCCAGGCCGCTGCCGCCGTGTCGACGACCGCCTGGGCCGCCAGCGCGCCGCCCAGGTGGCCGCCCATGCCGTCGGCGGCGACGACGAGGCCGGTCGCGCCGTCGGCGCTGCGCCAGGCGGCCACGCGGTCCTGCTGTTCACCCCGTCCGCCGATCGCGTCGGCGACGGCGGTCTGCCAGATCATCTCTCGCAATACAGTTCCTCGAAAGCGTGCATACCCGCACGTATCGCACATGATGACAGGTGCCCGCAGGCTTTGCCACAACTGGGATGGCCGCGGCAAGGCCGCCGCGGAAACCGGCCCTCCCCCCCTGGGCACCCGGGGCACCCGGGGCACCCGGGGCACCCTGGCGATCCTGGCGACCCTGGCCGCGGCATGGCATCGCCGCGGCGAATTGCGCCGCCGCCATGGCCCGAAGCTGCAGCAGGCTCTGCAACAAGATTTTCGCACGTTCGGGGTAGATTGGAAGGTGATGATCCGATAGACTTTCGCATCATTTGGTTCCGCATAGCCCCGTGGCGACGCCGGCTGCAGGTCGGCGTCAGGCGCCGGTCTTTCGTGCCAGGCCCCGGTCCGGACAGCGACCGGGATCTTCTTTGCCCCGCGATTTGTCCCGCGGCGCCGCCACGTGCTTCCGGAGTACCGCCCTCGCCATCGGTCCCGCCCGCGGCGGGCCGTGGCCGTACGCCCGGTGCCGTCGCCGGCACCCGCGACGAAACGAGGATCGGCCCATGACCGACAAGATCGTCCTCGATGACGTGTTCAAGATATTCGGCCCGGCGCCGGAGGAGGCCATCCGCCTGCTCGACGAAGGGCTGGACAAGGACGAGATCTTCAAGCGCACGAAGACCACGATCGGCGTCCAGCACGCCACCTTCGCCATTCAGGAAGGCGAGATCTTCGTGGTCATGGGCCTGTCGGGCTCCGGCAAGTCGACGCTGGTGCGCATGCTCAACCGCCTGATCGAGCCGTCCGCCGGCACCATCACCGTCGATGGCCGCGACGTCACCAAGCTGAGCAAGCACGAGCTGATCGAGCTGCGCCGCCGCGACATGAGCATGGTGTTCCAGTCGTTCGCGCTGATGCCGCACCAGACGGTGCTGCAGAACGCCGCGTTCGGCCTGGAGGTGGCCGGCGCGCCGGCGGCCAGACAGCGCGAGCGGGCGATGGCGGCGCTGGAGGCGGTGGGGCTGGCGCCCTATGCCAACAGCTATCCCGGTGAGCTGTCCGGCGGCATGAAGCAGCGCGTCGGCCTGGCCCGGGCGCTGGCCAACGATCCGTCGATCATGCTGATGGACGAGGCGTTCTCGGCGCTCGACCCGCTGATCCGCACCGAGATGCAGGACGAGCTGCTGCGCCTGCAGCAGGAGCACTCGCGCACCGTGGTGTTCATCTCGCACGACCTGGACGAGGCGATGCGCATCGGCGACCGCATCGCCATCATGCAGGACGGCAAGGTGGTGCAGGTCGGCACGCCCGAGGACATCGTCAAGAACCCGTCCAACGACTATGTCCGCTCGTTCTTCCGCAATGTCGACGTGAGCCACGTCTTCACTGCCGCCGACATCGCCCGCACCACCCAGGTCACGGTGATCGAGCGGCCCGGCGTCAGTGTGCGCGCCGCACTGGAGACGCTGCGCGAGCACGACCGCGACGTCGGCATCGTGCTGGACCGCAACCGGACCTACCAGGGCCTGGTCAGCGTCGACTCGCTGCTGAGCGAGATCAGGCGGACCGGCGAGGAGAAGTACGCCCGGGCGTTCCTCGACGGGATCAGGCCGCTGCCGGCGGGCACGCCGCTGACCGAGGTCATGAGCGTCGTGGCGGAGAGCCGCTGGCCGGTCCCGGTGGTCAACGACAAAGGCCGCTATGTCGGCGCCATCACCAAAACGGCGCTGCTGCAGACCCTGGACAGGACGAAATAGGCCATGGACTGGTTCGAGATTCCCCTCGGCGACTGGATCGAGGCCGCCGTCGACTACATCCGCGACAACTTTGCGCCGGTCCTCGACGGCATCGCCTTCGTCATCGAGCTGCTCGCCGATGCGGTGGAAGGCGGCCTGGACTGGCTGCCGTACTGGCTGCTGGCGCTGGTCTTCGTCGTCCTGGCGCTGTGGCGGGTCGGCCTGGGCTTCGGCCTCATCACGCTGGTCGGCATGGTGCTGATCGTGGGCATGGACCTGTGGCCGGAGACCGTTTCGACCCTGGCCCTGGTGATCTCCGCGACGATCGTGGCGCTGGTCATCGGCATTCCGCTCGGCATCGCCATGGCCAGGAACGACACCGTGCAGGCCATCGTCCGCCCGATCCTGGACCTGATGCAGACGCTGCCGGCCTTCGTCTACCTGATCCCGGCGGTGATGTTCTTCGGCCTGGGCAAGGTGCCGGGCACCATTGCCACCGTCATCTTCGCCATGCCACCCGTCGTGCGCCTGACCAATCTGGGCATCCGCCAGGTCAGCGAGGAGCACATCGAGGCCGGGCTGGCCTTCGGCTGCACCAGCGGCCAGCTGCTGCGCAAGGTGCAGCTGCCGCTGGCCATGCCGTCGATCATGGCCGGCATCAACCAGACCATCATGCTGGCGCTGTCCATGGTCGTCATCGCCTCGATGATCGGCGCCGGCGGGCTGGGCAATACCGTGCTGACCGGCATCCAGCGCCTGCAGGTGGGGGTCGGCTTCGAGGGCGGCATCGGCGTCGTCATCCTGGCCATCATCCTCGACCGCATCACCCAGAGCTTCGGCGCGGTCCGCCCCGAGGGCGAGGGCCACGGCGCGCGCGGCCTGGTCAAGCGGCTCAGGGCGGCATTCGGCAACGGCGGCTCGGCCGCCGCGGCCTCGTCGGACGGGCGCCCCAGTGTGCCGGTCCGCGGACAGGGCGGTGGCGACTGACGCCATCCGCCCGACGCAACGACAACGGAGGAGGAGAAAGTTTCCATGAAAGCACCGCAAGCAGCCCTTGGGGCCGTCATCGCTGCCGGCCTGACGGCCGGTTCGGCCCAGGCGCAGGACGTGACCATCGGCTGGACCGCGTGGTCCGACGCCGAGTTCGTGACCAGGCTGGCCGAGCGCATCCTGGAGGAGCGCATGGGCCAGGAGGTCGAGCTGATCCAGACCGACATCGCCATCCAGTACCAGGGCCTGGCCAATGGCGACATCGACGTCATGCTGATGTCGTGGCAGCCGGTCACCCACGAGGACTATGTCGAGCAGTTCGGCGGCGACATCGTCACGCTTGGCATCCTGTACACCGGTGCCCGCCTGGGCTGGGTGGTGCCGGCCTATGTGCCCGAGGACCAGCTCGGGTCGATCGCCGACCTGACCGACGAGGCGGTGATGAGCGAGCTCGACAGCCGGATCACCGGCATCGATCCCGGCGCCGGCCTGATGCGCCTGTCCAACCAGGTGCTGGAGGACTACGGCCTCGACGGCTACGAGCTGGTCTCGTCCAGCGGCGCCGGGATGACCGCCGAGCTGGACCGGGCGATCCAGCGTGAGGAGTGGATCGTCGTCACCGGCTGGAGCCCGCACTGGATGTTCGGCGCCTACGACCTGCGCTACCTGGAGGACCCGGAGGGCACCCTGGGCGGCCCGGAGCGTGTGATGGCGCTGGCCCGTGAGGGCTTCTACCAGGACAACGGGGAGGCCGCGGCGTTCCTGTCGCGCATATACATCCCGATCGGCGACCTCGAGGCGGCAATGTTCGACGCCCGCGAGACCTCGTACGACGAGGCCGTGACCAACTACATCGACAACAACGAGGCCCGGATCAACTACTGGGTCACCGGCGAGATGCCGGGGTCGTGATCCGCACCACGGGTTGATGCTCTGAGGGCCCGGCCGCCGCCCCGGTGGCCGGGCCTTTCCTTGGGCCGGTTCCGGCATACCGATGCTGAACGCGATCCGTCCTCTGGGTGTCTGTACTGTACTGCCCTGCCCGACCGGGACGGTGGGGATGGTGCGGCAGTTTCAGCATGCCGGCTCTCCCCTTCCGTTCATCTCTGCTTCCACCTTCCGGTCATCCCCGCGTAAGCGGGGATCTCGCGATATTCGAGAAAACCGCAACATCAAGAGAAACCGATTCGAGGTCCCTGCTTGCGCGGGGAAGACCATTTGGGGGCGGGGCACGGCAGGCCCACTGCCGGTCAACGCAACACATGCACCGCCCCTGCACCCCCGGCGCAACCGGTCCGTTGCGCGCCAAGGGCTTGAAACGATTGGCCGTTCCGGCGCGATGCAACATCTGCATCGGCCCCGCCGGCGGTTGCATCTGGGCAGCCCCGCCGCGATCCGGCCGCCCGCTTCCCCGGCGGGACAGTGTCGAGGTATTGGGATTCGCTGAAGGTCATGGACCGCCTCCCTGGCTCATGGCGCGGCGTGCACCTGGGATCGCGGTGTACCGGAAATTATTCCTGATATCAAGGTCCGGATGTCGGCCAGACACCGGCGCGGCTGACCGAGTGATGCCAATGGCCCCGGAACACCTCAGGCACGATGTCCTGGCGACGTAGGCGGTCATGTGTGCTCAATAGACGCGTGACCACACTGCATAATATACGCGTAACGACACGGCGCCATTGACTTCTCATAATGCGCATAATATACTTGTGTATGTACGGCACCAAACACGTCTGAGGCCCCGGCTACATGGCCGCACCGCACGAGAAACTCGCCGCCTCGCTGGCGGCGCTGCAAGTGCTTCAGAAGGATGGAAGACGCGTCTTCCGCTCCGGCGAGCTGTCGCGCGTGCATCGCGAGCGGTTGCTGCGCAACGACTTTTTGAAGGAGGTCATGAAAGGATGGCTGGTATCGTGGAACCCCGGCGCGGCGCCGGGCGACACGACGCCGTGGTTCGCCAGCTTCTGGCAATTCTGCGCCTGCTATTGCGCCGAGCGGTTTGGCGGCGACTGGTATCTGTCGCCGGAGCAATCGCTCCTGCTGCACGCCGAGTGCACCGTCATCCCGCAGCAGGTCGTCGTCTATACGCCGAAGGGAACCAACAATACGGTGACGCTCCTGTTCGGCACGTCGCTCTATGATCTGCGGCAGAAGCAGATGCCGCCCGCTGCGGATATCCCCGTGCGTGAGGGCCTGCGGCTCTTCCTGCCTGAGGCGGCGCTGGTCCGCGTGCCGGAATCCTTCTTCAGCCGCTATCCCGTCGAAGCACAGGTGGCGCTGAGCCGCGTTCGCGATGCTTCGGATTTGCTGGGGCGTCTGTTGGAAGGCGGCCATTCGGTCGTTGCCGGGCGGCTCGCCGGTGCGCTGCGCCGGATGGAAAGGCTGGACATGGCCGATGAGATCGTCGGTACCATGAAGGGCGCCGGTTACGCCGTGCGCGAGAGCGATCCGTTTGCGCCCGAGCAGGCATTCGGCGCTGCGCCCGGCGCGGCGAGCCCGATCGTCTCGCGCCTGAATCTTCTGTGGGAAGTGTTTCGAGAGCCCGTGCTGGCGGTCTTTCCCGATGCGCCTGGCAAGCCGCAGGACCGGCAGGCTTATCTGCGCCGTGTCGATGATATCTACCAGAGCGATGCCTATCACTCGCTGTCGATTGAGGGCTACAGCGTCACGCCGGAGCTGATCGAGCGGGTGCGGGCCGGCGCCTGGAACCCCGACGATCATGACGGCGACCGGCAGAGCCGCGATGCGCTCGCGGCCCGCGGCTATTGGCAGGCGTTTCAGCGGGTGCGTGGAACTGTGGAGCGCATCATCGCAGACGGTGACATCGCAGACGGTGACGCGGGTTCGCTGGTGCGCGGGGCGTACCGCGAATGGTACCGGGAACTCTTCCAGCCCTGTGTCGCCGCAGGCCTGATTCCGGCCGCAGCGCTTGCCGGTTACAGGAGCAACGCCGTCTACCTGAGCGGCTCGCGGCACGTGCCGCCACGATGGGAGGCGGTGCGGGATGCCATGCCGGCGCTGTTCGATCTGCTGGAGCGCGAACCGGAACCGTCCGTGCGTGCTGTGCTCGGCCACTGGCTGTTCGGCTACATCCATCCCTATCCCGACGGCAACGGGCGGATGGCGCGGTTCGTCATGAACGCGATGCTTGCTTCCGGCGGCTATCCATGGACCGTCATTCGGGTGGAAGACCGGTATGCATATCTCGCGGCGCTGGAACGCGCAAGTGTCGATCAGGACATTGACCCGTTCGCCCGGTTTATTGCCGAGCGCGTGCAGTGGTCCATGGAGCAGGCGGCGTGAGGAGCGGTGGATAAGCGGGTCCTGACCCTGGCCCGCGGTCGGGGCTGATCCGTGCAACACCGTGCCCGATCGTCCGAAGTTCGAGGCGGCCATGCTTAAATCCGTTGCAGAAAATTCGGTGTCGATGTGATTTCGGGGATGACGGGCCGGCGGGTTTCGGGCAGAGACTCTCCGTGCACAATTCGGGGCGATCGGTGCGGCGCGCGCGTCGCGGGCGATCGCCTCGGGACGCCCAACAAAGGGAGGGGCCCCGCACCAGGGCGGGACCCGAAGCACGGAGGGACACACCATGACGATGCTGCGGATGGCGCTGGCGGGCGCGGTGATGCTGTTTGCCGGGTCGGCACTGGCCAGCGAGCACCTGGTCGGCACCTGGACCACGGCGAGCTCCGACAGCCGCGGGGCGCGGGCCGGCGAGAGCGGCCACGGCCTGGGCGACGGCGACACCCTGCTGTCCGGCTCGGACGAGGTCTGGACGTTCACCGTCGAGGAGATGGAGGGCAACGGCTTCCACGCCCAGTGGTGCAGCCCGAACGTCTGCGAGGACGCGGTCGGCGTCGTCCGCGGCGACGGCGAGAGCATCCTGGCCGCCGACGAGGACGGCATCTTCATCGGCACCCTGGGCGAGGGCACGCTGGAGCTGTGCTACCTGGAGCCGGGCGCGGACTTCCGCGTCGCCGACTGTCACACCCTGGCCAAGGAGTAAGGCGCCGGCGTGGTCCGGACCCAGGCCGAACGCGAACGCCGCCGCCCGTGCCGGCTCCGGATCCCGGATGCCGGCACGGGACCGGCCGCGCCGGCGTCCGCCGGGCCAGATCGTCGGGCACGGGTCCGGCCGGCACGGCCAGGGCCGGGCTCGGTGCCGGGCGTGCCGGGCGTGCCGGGCCGGCCGGCGGCGCCGGGCCCAAGGTGCCGGGCCCAAGGTGCCGGTGCGCCCGTGCTTGACAGGGCCGGGCGGGTTCCTATTTTGACAAGTGCGTGACATGGGGTGCCCGCGGCCGGCGGGCTGAGATCATACCCGTCGAACCTGATCTGGGTCATGCCAGCGCAGGGAGCCGTCGCGCGCGGGCCGCATCGCTGGCGTTTCTGCCGCCGCCGGGCTCCCGCAAGGCTCCCTGAAGGCCGCATGGCAGGAAGGGGCCGCTCATGGGGGGAGCCGCAACCACCGCCCGCGCCGGCATCGGTCGCAGCCTGGACGCGATCCGCGCGGCCACGCCGCTGGTTCACAACATCACCAACATCGTCGTCGCCAACAGCACGGCCAACGCCCTGCTGGCGCTCGGCGCGTCGCCGGCCATGGCCGAGTCGACCGACGAGGTCGAGGATCTGGTGGCCGCCGCCGCCGCGCTGGTGATCAACCTCGGCACCATCTCGGCGACCTGGGCGGCGGCGATGCGGCTGGCCGCCGGCCGCGCCCACGGCGCCGGCGTGCCGTGGGTGCTGGACCCGGTGGCGGTCGGCGTGCTGGCCTATCGCAGCCGCGTCGCCGCCGACCTGCTGCGCCACCGCCCCGCCGCCATCCGCGGCAACGCCTCGGAGATCCTCAGCCTGGCCGGGGCGGCCGGCGCCGGCCGCGGCGTCGACAGCACGGCGCAATCGGCCGACGCCGTGGATGCGGCGCGGCGGCTGGCCGCAGAGACCGGCGCGGTGGTGGCGGTGACCGGGGCGGTCGACTACGTCACCGACGGCGACCAGACCATTGAGGTGCACAACGGCCACCCGCTGATGCCGCGCGTCACCGGCATGGGCTGCACCGCCACCGCCATCGTCGGCGCCTTCCTGGCGGTCGAGCGCAACCGCCTGGCCGCCACGGCACAGGCGCTGGGCGTGCTGGGCGTCGCCGGCGAGTTGGCCGCCGCGCGGGCGCGCGGCCCCGGCTCGCTGCAGATGGAGCTGCTCGACGCGCTGTACACGATCGACGCCGCCACCCTCGACGCCCGGGTCCGGCTGCAATGAAACCGTCCTTCGACCTGTCGCTCTACCTGGTCACCGACCCCGACCTGGCCGGCGGCCGCGACCTGGCGCGGATCGTCGCCGCCGCGGCGGACGGCGGCGTGACCCTGGTCCAGCTGCGCGACAAGCTCGCCGACACCGGGCCGCTGATCGCCCAGGCCGAGGCCCTGCTGGCCGTGCTGCGGCCGCGCGGCATCCCGCTGATCGTCAACGACCGGGTCGACGTGGCCCTGGCGGTCGGTGCCGGGGGGGTCCATGTCGGCCAGACCGACATGCCGGCGGCGACGGCGCGACGGCTGCTCGGCCCCGACGCCGTCATCGGCGTGTCGGCGTCCACCGAGGCCGAGGTCGCCGCGGTCGACCCTTCGGTCGCCGACTATGTCGGCCTGGGCGCCGCCCATGCCACGCTGACCAAGCCGGAGTCCGACGCCCTGGACCCGGCGGAGTTCCGCGCGCTGTGCGCCCGCATCCCGCTGCCGGTGGTGGCCATCGGTGGGCTGACCGCGGCCAACCTGGCGCGGCCCATCGCCGACGGCTGCCGCGGCGTCGCCGTGGTCTCCGCCATCTGTGCCGCGCCCGACCCGCGCGCCGCCGCCGCCGAGCTGAAACGGGCCGTGCTCGCGGCGAAAGGGAAAGGACCGACGTGATCCCCCGCGTGCTCTCCATCGCCGGCTCCGACCCGTCGGGCGGCGCCGGCATCCAGGCCGACCTGAAGGCGTTCTCGGCGCTGGGCGCCTATGGCATGGCGGCGCTGACGGCACTGACCGCCCAGAACACCCGCGCCGTGACCGGCATCCACGCCGTGCCGCCGGACTTCATCGCCGCCCAGATCGACGCCGTGTTCGACGACATCACGGTCGACGCCGTGAAGGTCGGCATGGTCGGCGTCGCCGCGGCGGCCGAGGCGGTGGCCGGCTGCCTGGTCCGCCACGGTGCGCGCAACGTCGTGGTCGACCCGGTCATGGTCGCCAAGAGCGGCGACCGGCTGCTCGATCAGGCGGCGGTGGGCGCGGTGCGCGACCGGCTGGTGCCGCTGGCCACGGTGATCACCCCGAACCTGCCGGAGGCTGGCGTGCTGCTCGACCGGCCGGCACCGGAGTCGGCTGACGAGATGCGCCGGATCGCCGCCGACCTGCACCGGCTGGGGCCGCGGCTGGTCCTGCTCAAGGGCGGTCACCTGGGCGGCGGCGACAGCCCCGACCTGCTCTACGACGGCGACCGGTTCGTCGAGTTGCCGGCGGTGCGCATCGACACGCCCAACACCCACGGCACCGGCTGCACCCTGTCGTCGGCGATCGCCGCCCTGCTGCCGCAGCGGCCGACGCCGCACGCCGCCGTCGCCGACGCCAAGGCCTATGTTACCGCGGCGATCGCCGCGGCCGACCGGCTCGGCGTCGGGCACGGGCACGGGCCGGTGCACCACTTCCACGCTTGGTGGGGCAAACAGTGTGACGCCACGGTACAAGAAGATTTGAAGGGGAGGCGGGCATGACCGCATTCTGCGACGCAGCCTGGGCCGAGACCGCGATGCTGCGCGAGGCGATCCACGCGCTGCCGTTCAACCGCGAACTGGCCGCCGGCACGCTCGACGGCGAGCGGTTCCGCTTCTACATGGTCCAGGACGCGCTCTACCTGGTCGAGTATTCGCGGGCGCTGTCGGTTGCCGCGGCGCGGGCACCGGACCAGCCGGCCATGGTCCGCTTCGCCGAGGCGGCGCGCGAGGCGGTGGTCGTCGAACGGGCCCTGCACGAAAGCTATTTCTCCCGCTTCGGGCTGGACCCGGCCGCGGCGGCACGGGCCGAGCCGTCGCCGACCTGCTTCGGCTACACCAGTTTCCTGCTCGGCACGGCGCTGACCGGGACGTACGAGGTGCTGGTGGCGGCGCTGCTGCCGTGCTTCTGGATCTACCAGGACGTGGGCACGGCCATCGCCGCCGAGTCGCCGCCGGACAACCCGTACCAGGCCTGGGTCGACACCTATGCCGATCCTGAGTTCGCCGAGGCCGTGGCGGCCGTCAAGGCGATCGGCGACCAGGCGGCCGCGGCGACCACCGACGCCGGCCGGGCCGGCATGATGCGCGCCTTCGTGCGGTCGACGCGCTATGAGTGGATGTTCTGGGACAGCGCCTACCGCCTCGAGACGTGGCCGATCGTCTGACCGGCGGCGGCGGCAACCGGTCAGGCCAGGTCTCGGCTCAATCGTCTCCCGGAGCGGCAAGCCGGTCGGCGGCGCGATAGAGGCAGCGCGCCAGCCAGCGGCGCTCCTGCTCGCTGCGTTCGTCAAAAAGGTCCTGGAGCGCTGTCAGCGTGGCCGTGATGCCGCTGATCACGTCGCTCTCCGCCTCGAGATGCTCAAGAAACCGTCTCGCCACACAGTACGACATGTCTGACCCCATTTGATCGTGCCCCTCACTCACCACGCCACCAGGTCCGGCAAATCCATATGAGAGATTCACTCCAGATCATGATATATAAGTTGCGGTACCGAAACAATATGAACCCGTCAGCCTAACAGAATATGAACACGCATGCGAATTTCTTGCCCGCCGCCCGACGGTTCATTTCAAATACTCATAAAATCATCCGGAATCAAAAAACCCGCATATGATATAGTGTCATTCAGCAACCGGGATTCAGATTACCTTGGCCGGGGGAGGGAATGGAATATGTTTGATTTGTTTACGACCTTCGACTGACTCCGCGACGCAAATAATACAGCCTTGGGCTGCGCCGGCGGACGGCCCGATGGTGATGTCAAGTGGCACGGCCGATCACACGTTCGCGCAAAGCGTCCGCGTCACAGGGCAGCGGCGCGCTGCAGGGGTGGTGTCGTGCCGCGGCCGGAGGTTGGCGAGGCGAGCTGATAGACGCCGCGCTGCCCGTCCATGGGCTTGAACCTGTCGGTGATGCCGAGCACGGTCTCGGCACCGCCCAGAAAGAGCATGCCGTCGGGCGGCAGCAATTTGGCAATTCCGTCCAGGACCTGGGCCTTGGTCGGCGAGTCGAAATAGATCAGCACGTTGCGGCAGAACACGATGTCGAACTTGCCGAGCGGGCCGAGGTCCTTCAGCAGGTTGTATTCGCGGAAGGTCACCAGGCGCCGGATCTCGGGCAGCAGTTCCCAGCGTTCGCCGGCCTGCTTGAAATACTTGACCAGCAGGGTGATCGGCAGGCCGCGCTGCACCTCGAACTGGGTGTAGGAGCCGGCCCGTGCCCGGTCCAGCACCTCGTTCGACAGGTCGGTGGCGACAATCTCGATGGACCAGCCGGCCAGCTTCGCCTTCTCCTCCTGCAGCAGCATGGCCAGAGAATAGGGCTCCTGGCCGGTGGCGCACGCCGCGCTCCAGATGCGGATGCGGCGGCTGGAGGTCCGGTTGGCCATCATGTGCGGCAGCGAGACCTGCCGGAACTGCTCGAACGGCTTGCCGTCGCGAAAGAACGACGACTCGTTGGTGGTCATCGCCTCGGTGATGTCCTTGAGCAGGCGCTCGTCGCGCTTCTGGCGGACCGAAACGGCCAGCTCTTCAAGGCCCTTGAAATGCCACCGGCGGGCGACCGGCATCAGCCGCGACTCGAGCAGGTAGGCCTTGTCCATCGTCAGGACCAGGCCCGACCGCTGCTTCAGCAGCGACTGGAACAGGTTGAAGTCGTCCGCCCTCATCGCCATGCTCCCGACCGGTATCCGGTCATGATCCCGTCATGCCGCCGACCGCAGGACCAGCCTGCGGATGAACGGGCCAATCTCCTTGAGCGGCATGACGCCGGCGCACAGTCCGGCCGTCGCCACCGCTCCGGGCATTCCCCATACCACGCTCGTCGCCTCGTCCTGGGCCAGCACCGCCCCGCCGGCCTTGACCACCTCGCCGCAGCCCTTCAGCCCGTCCTGACCCATGCCCGTCAGGATGACCGCCAGCACGCGGCGGCCATAGGCGGCCGCGACGCTGCGCATCATCACGTCCACCGACGGCCGGCAGAAGTTCTCCGGCGGGTCCTGGTTCAGCCGGATGGCCGGGCCGCCGGTCTGCGCGGCGACGATCATGTGATGGTTGCCCGGCGCCACGTAGCACTGGCCGCCGGTGACCGGCTCGCCGTCGCGGCCCTCGTGCGCCGGCACGCCGCACTGGCGGCTGATGTGCTCGGCCAGGATGGCCGTGAAGGTGGCCGGCATGTGCTGGGTGACCAGGATCGGCTGGACGATGCCGCGGCCCAGGTGGCCGAGCAGATCGAACAGCGCCTGCGGCCCGCCGGTCGAGCTGCCGATGGCGATCACCTCCGGGCGCAGGCCGGCCGGCAGTTCGCGCAGCACCACGCGCGCCGGCGCCGCCGGCCGCGCCGGTGTCTCCCGCTGCGCCTGACGCTCGGCGCGGAAGCCGGTGCGCGGCGCCGGCCCGCGCCCCTGACGGGCCACGGTGCCCAGCACCCTGACCTTCTGCAGCAGCTCCTGCTTGAAGGCGACGGCGCCGTGCATGTCGCGGGTGGCGCTGGGCTTGGTCACGTAGTCGGCGGCCCCGGCCGACAGCGCCTTCAGGCTGATGTCGGCGTTGCGCTTGGTCAGCGTCGACGCCATCAGCACCCTGGTCTGCGGTGCGGCAGCGATGATTTGCGGCAGCGCCGTCAGGCCATCCATCACCGGCATCTCGATGTCGAGGATGACGACATCGACCGGCTGGCGGCGGATGCTGTTGATCGCCATCTGCCCGTCGCCGACCGAGGCGACGACGCGCACATCCGGGTCGCTCTCCAGGGTGCGCGTCAGCAGGCCGCGGATGACGGCGCTGTCGTCCACCACCATGACGCGGATCGGGTCGGCGGAGGCGGATCGGTCGGAGGAACCCGTCGTCGTCACCTGCATCTCCCGAATCGGCACATCAGATCAGGCCGACCTGGGCGAACTTCGTCTGCACGATGTCGCTGTCGAACGGCTTCATGATGTACTCGTTGGCGCCGCAGCTCAGCGCCTCCTGGATGTGGGCCAGGTCGTTCTCGGTCGTGCAGAAGACCACGCGTGGTGCTTCGCCGCCGGTCATCTTGCGCAGCCGGCGCAGGAACTCGATGCCGGTCATCACCGGCATGTTCCAGTCGAGCAGGATGGCGTCGGGCATGCGGCGTACGCACAGCTCCATGGCCTGTTTGCCGTCCTCCGCCTCCTCGCACTCGAAGCTGAGGCTTTCCAGGATCTTGCGGGCAACCTTGCGGACCACCCGCGAATCGTCGACCACGAGGCAGGTCTTCATTGCCGTCATCCCGATCTCCGGGCCCAATTCCGGACAGTCGCCGCGGTCGACGCACGCAGGGCACAGGCCACTAGGCGGCCGCGCGCGCGGTGAAATCGAGCAGCCGGGCCACGTCGAGCACGACCAGAAGCTGGTCGTTGAGGCGGTAGATGCCGTTGGACACGTCGCGCCAGACCGGATCGAGCGTCGCCGGGTTGCGCTCGAAATGCCGGCTCGAGACGCTGAGCACCTCGCCGACGCTGTCGACCATCAGGCTGTACAGCTCGCCCTTGTGGTCGACGACGATGCTCATGTCGTGGCCGTCGCGCGGCCGCGGCTCCAGCCCCAGGCGCAGGCGGACGTCGATGGCCGTGACGATGCGCCCGCGCAGGTTGAGCGAGCCGGCCACTTCCTGCGGCGCCAGCGGGATGCGCGTGATGCGCTGCGGCCCGAGCACGTCCTGCACCTGCAGCACGGGGATGCCGAACGTCTGCTCGGCGATCGTCATGGTGACGTAGTCGACGAACTCCTCGTGCTCGCGGTCGTCGCGTTTGCCCTTGGCGGTATTGCCGCCGGTGGCGGTGGCTGTCCTGCTCATGCCGCACCTCTCGTCTCCGCCAGGGTTTCGGACAGGGTCGCCAGCAGCGTGTCGCGGTCGAACTTGGCGACGTAGTCGGTGAAGCCGGCCTGGCGGCCGCGGTCCAGGTCGCGCGGTGTCGTGTGCGACGACAGCGCCACGATCGGCGTGTCATGCCAGCGGCTGCCGTTCTTCTTGATCTTCTCGCAGAAGTCGAAGCCGTTCATGCCCGGCATCTCGATGTCGCTGACGATCACGTCGAAGTCCTCGCCGGCCTCGCACAGGGCCAGTGCCTCGTCGGCGCTCTCCACCGAGGTGACGTCGTAGCCGGCGACGGTCAGCATCGGCAGCAGCATGTTCCGGAAGAACGGGCTGTCGTCGATGATCAGCACGCGGTCGTGATGGTCTTCCGTGGCATTGGCCTCGTTCGACGACTTGAACCAGTCGTGATAGGCCTGGGTCAGGTAGTAGCCGGCGTCGATCACGTCGGTGGCCTTGCCGGCGATGATGGCGCTGCCCAGCAGGCCGTTGCCTTCGCCCGACATCTCGACGTTCATCCGCTGCTCGACGATGTCGATGATCTCGTCGACGATCAGGCCCATGGCGCGGTCGCCGTCGGCGAAGACGAGCACCGGCCGGCGGCCGTCGCCGATGACGTAGCCCGGGTCGAACGGCACCAGCGGCATCAGCCTGCCGCGGTACTGGACCAGCATGTGGCCGTTCGACACCTCGATCGACTTCTCTTCGACGTCCTCCAGCCGCGCCACCAGGGCCAGCGGCACCGCCTTCGGCGCACCGCGGCAGGCACGGAACAACAGCATGGCGGTGCTCTCGTCGTGATGGGTCTTCGCCTTGGCGGCGGCCGCGGTGTCCAGGCCCTCGGCGAAGCTGATCTCGCCGGTGGCCGAGGCGATGCCATTCGGGTCGAGGATCATGATGACGCTGCCGTCGCCCAGGATCGTGTTGCCCGAGAACATCTCTATGTGGCGCAGGATGGGTGCCACCGGCTTGACGACGATCTCCTCGGTGTCGAACACGCGGTCGACGATGATGCCGAAGATGTACGTGCCGACCTGGGTGACGACGATGAACTTGTCGAGCTCATGGCCATTGCCTGGGCCATTGCCTGGGCCATTGCCTGGGCCATTGCCTGGGCC
>CAZGMC010000015.1:2308-14714 GCA_964526565.1 uncultured Mycobacteriaceae bacterium | reverse complement strand
GGCCATTGCCTGGGCCATTGCCTGGGCCATTGCCTGGGCCATTGCCTGGGCCGGTGACCTGATCCCTGGCATGGCCGTTGGCGCTGTCGAGCCGCAGCAGCTTGCGCAGCGAGACCAGCGGCAGCAGCCGGTCGCGCAGGCGCAGCACCGGCGTGCCATGGATCGTCTCGATGGCGTGCTCGCTGTGGCCGCCGGCGCGGACCAGCTCGACCACGCTGATCTGCGGGATGGCGAAGCGCTCGCCGGCGCATTCCACGACCAGGGCCGAGACGATCGCCAGGGTCAGCGGAATCTTGATGATGAAGGTCGACCCGCGGCCGGCCACCGACTTCAGTTCGATGGTGCCGCCGATCTTCTCGATGTTGGTGCGCACCACGTCCAGGCCGACGCCGCGCCCCGAGACCGAGGTCACCTTCTCTGCCGTGGAGAAGCCCGGCTTGAAGATGAACTGCTGGATCTGCTGGTCGGTCATGGCGGCCAGCTCGGCCTCGGTGGCCAGTCCCTTGGCGACCGCCTTGGCCTTGATCTTGCCGACCGACAGGCCGCGGCCGTCGTCGGTCGATTCGATGATGATGTGGCCGCCCTCGTGATAGGCGTTGAGGCGGACGTGGCCGGCCTCCGGCTTGCCCGCCCTGGCGCGGTCGGCGGGCGGCTCGATGCCGTGATCCGCGGCGTTGCGGATCATATGGGTGAGCGGGTCCTTGATCAGCTCCAGCACCTGACGGTCGAGCTCGGTGTCGGCGCCGATCATCTCCAGCTCGATCTTCTTGCCGAGCTCGTGGGACAGGTCGCGGATCATGCGCGGCAGCTTGGCCCAGGCGTTGCCGATGGGCTGCATGCGCGTCTTCATCACGCCCTCCTGCAGTTCAGAGGTGACGTGGTTGAGGCGCTGCAGCGGCGCGGCGAACTCGCTCTCCTTCTGGCTGCGCAGGATCTGCATGACCTGATTGCGGGTCAGCACCAGCTCGGAGACCATGGTCATCAGGTTCTCGAGCAGGTCGACATTGACCCGGATGGACTGGGCGGCGACGGCCGACTCCTTGACCTCCGCGGGCTGTTCCGGCGGTTCCGCCCGGACCGCTGCGGCGGGGGCGGCGGGAGCCGGTTGCCCAGGCGCCGCGGCATGGCGGTGCGGCTCGGGCTCCGCCGCCGCTTCCGGCTCGGGCTCGGCTTCGGGCTCGGCTTCGGGCTCGGCTTCGGGCTCCGGCGCGGCAGCGGCCATGGCGGCGCCGGCCATGGCTGCCGCGAGCGCCGCGGTCTGGTAGGCCGGGACCGGCGTGAAGTCGGGCTCGTCGGCGGCGACGGTGTGCGGTTCGGGTTCGGGCACGGGTTCAGGCACGGGCGCCGCGGCGGCCGGTGGCGGCACGGGCACCGCCGCCTCGACCGCGGCGATGTCGACGGCACCGCCGTCGGCCATGGTGTTGAGCTGGCCGATCAGCACGCCGTCGTCGCCCGGCGGCTCGTCCTCGGTCGCCTCCAGTCCGGCCAGGATCGCCTTGATGGTGTCCAGCGACTTCAGAATAAGGGTGACCGCCGCCGGCGTGACCTCGAGCTTGCCGTCGCGGAACTTGCCGAGCACGTTCTCGGCCGCATGCGCCACCGCCTCCAGCCGCGGCAGGCCAAGAAAGCCGCACGTCCCCTTGATGGTGTGGACCAGCCGGAAGATGTTGCTGAGCAGCGCCGGGTCGTTCGGGTTCTGCTCCAGCTTGACCAGTTCGAGGTCGAGGACCGACAGGTTTTCGGCGGTTTCCGTCAGAAACTCGCTGAGAAGATCATCCATTGTACTGTCACCCTTGGGGCCGGGCGGCGGCCGGCCGATGGCGCCGCCGCACGGCGCGCCCGACGGCCGGGCCGGGATGACGCCACGCTCGCAGAAACTGTTTAATAACCTGTAAAGCTTGCGTTTTCCGTACGACGAGCGACCGCCGCTCAGGCCGGCAGGCTGAGCGTCAGGCGGATCGTGTCCGGTGCGGCATCGTCATGGCCGATGGCGAGGCCGTAGTGCCGGGCAAACGCCCCGGCGGCGAAGGCCTGCACCGTGCGCGGCGTCAGCGCCTCGACCGGCGTCAGCCCGGCCAGGGCCGCCGCGGCCTCCGCCGACAGCGTCGCGCCGCGCCCGGCCGCGACCGCGACCAGGTGGCGGTCGGCGCCGCTGCCCTCGCAGGTGACCGTGATGACGCCGCCATGGATCAGGGCGTCACAGGCCACAACGAACAGGTTGAGCAGCACCTTGGCCGACCCGGCCGGCGCCGGCGCCTGGGCGACCTGCTCTGGCACGCGCCAGTCGAGCGCCAGCTTCGGCCCGGCCAGATAGGCGGCCGCGGCCTCCTTGGCGTCGGCCAGGGTGATCGACGACTGCGCCCCGGCGGCACCGAAGGCGAGGCGGAACAGGCGCAGCAGGGCGGCGGCACGCCCGCCGCTCTGGGCGACGAGTGCCATGGCCTCGTCGGCCATGTCCTCGTCGACCTCCTGGATCAGTTCGACTCCGTTGTTGATCGCGGCGATCGGGCTGACCAAGTCGTGACAGAGTCGCGAGCACATCAGCTCCACGACACGAATGTCCAGCATGGTGCGTTTCCCCTTCGAGCGGTGTGATTGTTTGGCGCCGGCGCGAGCGTCGGCGGTGCGCGGCCGTCGCCCGTCGGCCGCCACCCCAGCATAGAACCGGGACGCGCCGTGGTTGAAGGACAAATGGAGGGCCTTCCATGCTCGACACCATCGTTCCGGGCGCCCTGGTGCGCCACCCCGGGCAGCCCGACTGGGGCATCGGCCAGGTGCAGTCGGTGGTGCGCGAGCGCATCACCGTCAACTTCGAGAACCGCGGCAAGACGCTGATCAACGCCGCGGTGGTGTCGCTTGAGGTTGTGGGTGAGGAGGATTTCACGCCTTGAACTTGATTGCGTGCAAAGCATGAACCTCGTGACCATAGGAGGCAATCTTAAGGAATGCCGCCATTTGGAGCTGACGACCGTCCGTGCGGGCCGATCGCGCTGGATGAAACTGTGAGGAGGCCGGGGGTTCATTTATATACAGGCCCGCATTGCCATCCCGTCTTTGCGAGCGCAGCGAAGCAATCCAGCGGCGCCGCACGCCAGGTCTGCGGCATTTCGGACCCGGCGCCGCCGGGACTGGGCCGCGTCGCTGCGCTCGCGGTGACGGCACCGGTGCGACTTGCCGCGCGGCGATCCAGTCCGGGCCATGCCGGCTCAAGATCAGCGTCGGCCAGCGCCTGCGGCACCACCGGATCGCCACGCCCCAGGCGACGGACGCAGGCGACGGACGCAGGCGACGGACGCAGGCGACGGTCGCAGGCGACGGACGCAGGCGACGGTCGCAGGCCACGGCCGTTTTCGGCGGCCGTCCCGGACCATCACCCGCCCGCCTTCCGCGGCCGGCCGCGCGGGCGCAGGGTGGACTCCAGGCCCAGGCGGGCGGCGGCGGCGGCGATCCAGGCATCGCTGCCATAGGGGGTGCCGCGCACCACACAGCGGCGGACGCGGTCGTGCACCGCCGGCGGCAGGGGCTCGTTGACCAGCCCGATCCAGGCCCGCGGCGGCGCCAGCCATGGTGCCGTCGGCCCGGCCACCAGCCAGCGCGGCGGCTGGGTGCGGCGGCGGGCCAGGCTCGACCACGGCCACTGCTCGGCCCGCTCGACCAGCCCGGCCCGGCGCGGGTTGGCCTCCACATAGCGCAGCACCGTGACCAGATGCTGGTCGTGCTGGATGGGGAAGGCCTTGAACCGGCCATGCCAGACGTGGCCGCCGCTGCCGTGGCGGGCATGGTGGCGCCGCACCTGGGCTGTGAACAGCCAACGCATCCAGCGGCCCAGGTCGCCGTCGCGGTAGGGACACAGCAGCAGGTGGAAGTGGTCGGGCATGATGCAGTAGCCTATCACGCGCATCGGCTGACGCGCGCACGCCGTGTCCAGCAGCTCGATGAAGTCGTGGTAGTCCGCGTCGCTGCGGAACACCGGCTGCCCGTCATTCGACCGGTTCAGCACATGGTAGCACTGGTCGCCGACCGCGGCGCGGGCTGTCCTGGGCATGGGACAGGCAGGCTAGCAGCGCCTGCGGCCGCGCGTCAACGCGGTTAAGGGGACCGTCCCCTTTTTCTGCGGATGCCGTCGTTTTCGCGCATGACAGGCCCCCGTCACCTCGGCCAGACTGCCCCTCCGGACGAGGGAACCACGGGATGGAAGCACAGATCGCACCGGGCCGGCCGGCGGTCGGGTCGGTCATGGCCCAGGGGCGCCACCATGCCATTCAGCCTGCCGCGCCGTCGCCCCGCCGCCATGACCGGCGCCGGTCCGCTGGAGCGCATCGCCGACAACGTCATGGCGGTCGGCGCCCGCGACCGGGTCACGGCGGACACCGGCGCGTTCCGGGCGTTCCTGTCGCCCGACAGCGCCGACTACCTGATGAGCTTCGCCGTGCCGATGGCGACGCCGCCGGACTGGCCCCCGGCCATCGTCGACCTGCGGCGGGTGTTCGAGGCGCACGGCCGGCTGGTCCGGCTGGAGATCATCCACGAACTGTTTCCCGACCTGGGGCCGGCGCTGGAAGCCGCCGGCATCGCCCGGCGCAACACCCAGCCGCTGATGGTGCTGGCGCCACAGGCGTTGCGGCCGCGGCGGCTGGCCCGCGGCGTCGACTATCGCGAACTGGTTGCCGGCGACGCCGACCTGCTCGACGGGCTGATCCAGGTGCAGCAGCTCGGCTTCGGCCTGCCGCTCGACGCCGCCGCCGAAAGCCAGTGGCGCCGGTTCCTGGCCCGCGGCCTGGTCGAGGGCAGCGTCCGCGCCGCCGTGATCCGGGTCGACGACCGCACCGTGTGCGGCGCCGCGCTGCAGATCGGCGTCGGTGCGGCCGAGCTGACCGGCGTGGCGACCAGCGCCGGCTACCGGCGCCGCGGCTTCGCCTCGGCGCTGTGCAGCCGGCTGCTGCAGGGCCATTTCGCGGCCGGCCACAGCCTGGCGTGGCTGTCGGCGGCCGACCCGGTCTCCGGCGCCATCTACCGCCGCCTCGGCTTCCGTCCGGCCGGCACCCAGCTCAATTACGGCATGCAGCCGATGACGGAGCAGCCGGCGGCAAGCTGAGGCTGAAGAGTGGTCAGTATCCCGCCGCCATGCCGTCGCTGCGGGGATCGGCGGCGCCCTCGATGATGCCGTCGGGGCGCAGCACCAGGGCGCCGGCGTGGCCCAGCAGGTCGCTGAACGGCGGCACCAGGCGGACCTCGTGCCCGGCGGCGCGCAGCGCCTCGACCAGGGCCGGGTCGAACCGGTCCTCCAGGGTCAGCGCCGCCGAGGCCTCGCCCCAGGTACGGCCCAGCAGCCAGCGCGGCGCCGCCACCGCGCGCTGCAGCGGCTGGCCGAACAGGACGTGGCGGGTGAACAGGGCGGCCTGGAACTGCGGCTGGCCGTCGCCGCCCATGCTGCCATGGGCCATGACCCGGCCGTCGGCCAGATGGGCCAGCGCCGGGTTCAGGGTGTGGAGCGGCTTGCGTCCCGGCGCCAGGGCGTTGGCCGCGTCCGGGACCAGCGAGAAGCAGGCGCCGCGGTTCTGCCAGACGATCCCCGTCTCCGGCAGCACGAGCCCCGAGCCGAACTCCCAGTACAGGCTGTGCAGGCAGCTTACGACGCGCCCGGCGCCGTCGACCGCGCCGATCCACACCGTGTCGCCCGGCGCGGCACCGTGGGACCAGGCCGCGGCCTCGTTGCGGTCGACACCGGCGGCCAGCGTGTCGAGCGAGGCCGTCGCCAGGAACCGTTCGGGGTCGACGGTCAGGTGGGCGGGGTCGCCGATGTGCGCGTCGCGCAGGCGGAACGCCGGCTTGGTCGCCTCGACCAGGCCGTGGATGTGGGCGAACCCGTCGGCCTCGGCCACGCCGAGCCGGTCGAAGATGCCCAGGATCAGCAGCGCGGCCAGGCCCTGGGTCGGCGGCGGCAGGTTGAAGACCCGCCCGGCCCGCAGGCCGACCGACAGGGGTGCCACGTGGCGGGCCCCGTGACCGGCGAGGTCGTCGGCGGTGAGCGGGCTGCCGGCGCGGCCCAGTTCGGCGGCGACGGCGCGGGCCAGACCGCCGCGGTAGAAATCGTCGAAGCCGGCCGTGGCCAGCCGCCGCAGCGTCGCCGCCAGGGCCGGCTGGCGGAACCGCGTCGCCGGCACCGGTGCCAGCCCGCCCGGCGCGTAGACGTCGGCAAAGCCCGGCACGGCGGCCAGCTCGGCGAGATGATCGGCGGTATGGCGGACCTGACCGTTGCTGACGGGGAAGCCGGCCTCGGCATGGTGGATGGCATCGGCGAGCAGGCGGGCCGGCGGCAGGCCGTCGGCACCGGCATGGCTCCAGTCGAGGGCCAGCCGCCAGCCGTCGACCATCCCGGCCACCGTATTGGCGGCGCCGGGCCCGCGGGCCGGCACGGTACCTTCCGGGTACAGGTCGGGTGTCACGCCGGCGCCCGCGGCGCCGCAGGCGTCGATGCCGATCGGCGGACGGCCGGGCTCATGGATCAGCCAGACGGCGTCGCCGCCCAGGCCGCACATGTGCGGATAGACCACGGCCGCCGTGGCCGCGGCGGCAACCGCCGCCTCGACCGCGGTGCCGCCGTCGCGCAGCACGGCCAGGCCGCTCTGCGCCGCCAGGTGATGCGGCGCCACGACCATGCCGCGGCAGGCCGTCGGCGTGTTGTCCATCGGATGTCCTTCGCTGTCCGGAGCGAACGCCCGGAACGCTAGCCGGTTCCCGCGCGCCCGCCAAGCCGGACCGCCCTGGCAGTCAGGCGTTGAGCTGCCAGATCTGCCAGGCGAGCAGCGTGGCGAAGGCGACCCAGGCCAGGTAGGGCAGGAACAGGAGTCCGGCCGGCCGCGAGACCCGCCAGAAGGCGACCGTCGTTGCCAGCACGGCGATCAGCACCGGCACGATCACGATGAAGCCGAGCGCCACGCTCTGCAGACCGAAGAAGGCGGGGGTCCAGATCAGGTTCAGCACCAACTGCACGGCGAACAGGATCAGTGCCGCCGGTGCGCCCGCTTCGGTGCGGCGCCGCCAGACCAGCCAGGCCGCCGCACCCATCAGCCCGTAGAGCAGGGTCCAGACGGCCCCGAACGTCCAGTCCGGCGGCGTCAGCGCCGGCCGCTGCAGCGCGTCGTACCAGGCCTGCGACGCTGCCGACTGCGCCAGCGACGACAGCCAGCCCAGCACGACGCAGCCGCCGGCGAATGCGGCCAGGACCAGCCAGTCCAAGGGTCCGCCGCGGGAGTCAGCATTCTGCACCATGCCTGCCTCGTCGGATGGAACGGTCGGACCGGACCGGCCGGCATTCACCATGGACGCCCTCGCCTGCAAGACCTGTGTGCGCCGCCGCCATGGTCAAGTCCGACCCGCCATCCGCACTCTTCTGTGAGATTGCGAGCCGTGCTCAATATTCCCCAATTCGTGGACCATACCTGCTTGCACGAAGAGGGTCGCCAAGTGACAAGGCCATCCATCAGCCCCAAAAGCGGTCATCCCCGCGCAAGCGGGGACCTCGCGGCTGTTATGCTTCCTGCAGCAGCCGGCACAAGTACCATCGAGGTCCCCGCTTGCGCGAGGATGACGAGTTTTTTGGTCGTTCTTTGTATTCAGATCAACAGGTCTGGGCCGCCCGTTCGAAAAGCTCCAGCAGGTCGGGGCCGGCCTCGTGCACGGCCGTGCGGACGAAGCGGGGCTGCTGGTCGAGGCGGTCGATGCCGAATGCTTCCACGGCCGCGATGCCGTCGCCACCGATGATGCCCGGCGCGCGGAACCAGGCCAGGCGGTCGACCAGGCCGGCGCGCAGCAGGCTGGCGGCCAGGCGGGCGCCGCCCTCGACCAGCAGGCGAGTGATGCCCCGCCCGGCCAGGGCGGCCAGCGCCGCCGCCGGGTCGATCATGCCGGTCGCCGCCGCGGCGACCGGGATGACCTCGACCCCGGCGCCGCGGAATGCCTCGACCCGATGGCCGTCGCCGTTGCCCAGGGTGACGAGCCAGGTCGGCGTCGCCGCCGCCGTCGCCACCAGATTCGCGGTCAGCGGCAGGCGCAGGCGGCTGTCGGCGACGATGCGCACCGGCGAGCGCCCTGCCATGCCCGGCAGGCGGCAGGTCAACTCCGGATTGTCGACCATTGCGGTGGTGACGCCCACCATGATGGCGTCGTGTTCGGCACGCAGGCGATGGGCCATGGTCCGGGCGGCGGGGCCGGTGATCCACTGGCTGTCGCCCGAATGGGTGGCGAGGCGGCCATCCAGCGTGGTCGCCAGCTTGAGCGTGACCAGCGGCCGGCCATGGCGGACCCGGCTGATGAACCCGGCATTGAGCCGCCGCGCCTCGGCCGCGCGCACGCCCTCCGTCACCGCCACGCCGGCCGCGCGCAGCCGGGCGAGGCCGGCACCGGAGACGCGCGGGTCGGGGTCCTCGCAGGCGACCACGGCGCGGGCGACGCCGGCGGCAATCAGCGCCTCGACACAGGGGCCGGTCTGGCCGTGATGGCTGCACGGCTCGAACGAGACGTGGGCGGTGGCGCCGCGGGCCTGGCCGGCGGCGCGGGCCAGGGCCTCGGTCTCGGCGTGGGGCCGGCCGCCGGGCTGGGTCCAGCCGCGGGCAATGACGCGGCCGTCGCCGCCGGGGCGTGGCGCGACCAGCACGCAGCCGACCGCCGGGTTGGGCCAGACCCGCCCCAGCCCGCGCCCGGCCAGGGCCAGCGCCATGTCCATGAACCGCGCATCGCCGGTGGGATCGGCCCCGGGATCGGCCCCGGGATCGACGGCGGCGCCTGCTGCAGGATCGGCGGTCACTCCGTCGTCACCTGCAGGCGGCCGACGAACTCGTTGAAGTCGCCGGGCTCGGTGAAGTCCCTGTAGACCGACGCGTAGCGGACATAGGCAACCTTGTCGAGCGTCTCCAGGTGCTTCATCACCATCTCACCGATCACCTTCGACGGGATCTCGCTCTCGCCGGAACTCTCGAGTTGACGCACCATCGAGTTGACCACGCGCTCGATGCGCTCCAGCTCGACTGGCCGCTTGCGCAGGGCGATCTGCAGGGAACGCAGCAGCTTGTCGCGCTCGAACGGCTCGCGCGTGCCCGAGCTCTTGATGACCGTCAGCTCGCGCAGCTGGATCCGTTCGAAGGTGGTGAAGCGGGCCCCGCACGCCGGGCACTGCCGTCGCCGCCGGATGGCCGAGTTGTCCTCGGTGGGCCGCGAGTCCTTCACCTGCGTGTCTTCGTTGCCGCAGAAGGGACAGCGCATCGATAACCCGCTCCTCCTTTTCTTGTCGTTACAGACCCGGATAGACGGGAAAACGGCGGCACAGGGCCAGGACGCGCTCATGCACGGCGCGCTCGACCGCCGTGTTGTCCTCCGGGTTGGCGTGCAGGCCGTCCAGCACCTCGATCATCATCTCGCCGACCTGACGGAACTCGGCAGTGCCAAAGCCGCGCGTGGTCGCCGCCGGGCTGCCGACGCGGATGCCGGAGGTGACCATCGGCTTTTCCGGATCGAACGGGATGGCGTTCTTGTTGCAGGTGATGCCGGCCCGCTCCAGGCTGGCCTCGGCGGCCTTGCCGGTCAGGCCCTTGGGCCGCAGGTCGACCAGCGCCAGGTGCGTGTCGGTGCCGCCGGTGACGATGTCCAGCCCACCGGCTTGCAGGGTCGAGGCCAGCGTCCTGGCGTTGTCCGCGACGGCGCGGGCATAGGCGCGAAAGGCCGGCTGCAGCGCCTCGCCGAAGGCCACCGCCTTGCCGGCGATGACGTGCATCAGCGGCCCGCCCTGCAGCCCCGGGAAGACCGCGGAGTTGATCTTCTTGCCCAGGTCGGCGTCGGCCGACAGGATCATGCCGCCGCGCGGGCCGCGCAGGGTCTTGTGCGTCGTGGTGGTGACGACGTGGGCGTGGGGCAGCGGCGACGGATGCACACCGCCGGCGACCAGGCCGGCGAAGTGGGCCATGTCGACCATCAGGAACGCGCCGACCTTGTCGGCGATCTCGCGGAACCGCGCGAAGTCGATGATGCGCGGATAGGCCGAGCCGCCGGCGATGATCAGCTTCGGCCTGTGCTGCAGCGCCTGCTGTTCCAGGTCGTCGTAGTCGATGACGCTGTCCTGGCGGCGCACGCCGTAGCCGACGGCGTTGAACCACTTGCCCGACAGGTTGGGCGGCGCGCCGTGGGTCAGGTGGCCGCCGGCGGCCAGCGACATGCCCATGATGGTGTCGCCGGGCTGCAGCAGGGCCAGGAACACCGCCTGGTTCGCCTGGGCGCCGGAATGGGGCTGGACATTGGCGAAGGCGCAGTCGAACAGCCGGCAGGCCCGCTCGATGGCCAGCCGCTCGGCCACGTCGACATGCTCGCAGCCGGCGTAGTAGCGGCGGCCGGGATAGCCCTCGGCGTACTTGTTGGTCAGCACCGACCCCTGCGCCTCGAGCACGGCCGGCGAGGTGACGTTCTCGCTGGCGATCAGCTCGATGCCGTCTCGCAGCCGGTGCAGCTCGTCCTGCACGGCGGCGTAGACGTCCGGATCGGAGTCGGCGAGGCTGCCACCGGCGGGGCGGCGGTCGGCCTCGGTGCTGGCGGAAAGAACGGTCGTCATGATCAGCCCTGAACCCTTTCCTTTTGCGGCTGGTCGTGCGGCGCCGGCGTCAGCTTGGCCAGCCGGCGATCGTGGCGGCCGCCTTCATAGTCGGTCGTCAGGAAGGCTTCGAGACATTCGATGGCCGCCGCCGGGGCGGTGAGCCGGGCGCCCAGGGCTATGATATTGGCATCGTTGTGCTGACGCGACAGGCGCGCGGTGGTGATATCCCGGCACGGGGCGGCGCGGATGCCGGGATGGCGGTTGGCCGCAATGCTGATGCCGATGCCGGAGCCGCACACCAGCACGCCGCGCAGGGCGTGGCCGCTTTGCACCGCCGCGCTGACGGCGTGGGCGAAATCCGGGTAGTCCACCGACTCCGTGCCGTCGGTGCCCATGTCGAGCACCTGACAGCCGCGCGCGATCAGATGGTGCTTGAGCACCTCCTTCAGCTCATAGCCGGCATGGTCGGCGCCGATGGCAATGATCTGTTCGGACATGACGATGGCCGCCCCTTTCCGGTCGTTGCGATCTTTGTTACCACATATCGCGAGGAATTGATATGCCCACACAATACATGGAGAGGCGTCCCGCGCCCCACCACCGCTGCGGTTGGTGCGGCCGGGCCGGGCAGGCCGCTGTGCCGCCGGAGGACGCAAGGAAGTCGCCGCGATTGTTGCCCGGACGGATTGAATATCGTCTCGCCTGGCGGAAAACCAACATGTAAGGAGTGGAAAACCCGCCGGCACAGCCCTCGGCCATTATTCACAATTGCGAAAAATTTCTTGACGTGCTGCCGAACATATTGGAAATGGACGGTGTCGCCGCAAGCGACGGCAAACACTGACATTTGCCAGTTCCGGGGGAGCAAGAATGAGCCAAGCACAAGACGACGCCGCGAAAGTACCCCATGCCGAGCTTCTGCGCATGACGGCCGAGGTGGTGGCGTCGTATGTTAGCCAGAATCCCGTGGAGGCGGATCAGCTGCCAGGCTTGATCAACTCCGTGCACGACTCGCTGAAGAACGCCGACGGGCACCCGCCGCCGCCGCCGGAGGCGCCGCAGAAGCCGGCTGTCCCCATCCGGAAATCGGTCCAGGCCGACTACATCATTTGCCTGGAAGACGGCAAGAAGCTGAAAATGCTGAAGCGGCACCTGCGGACCAACTACAACATGACGCCGGATGAGTACCGCGCCAAATGGGGTCTGCCGCCGGACTATCCCATGGTGGCACCCAACTATGCCGAGCAGCGCTCCGCCTTCGCCAAGCGCATCGGCCTGGGCCGCGGCGGCCGCAATGCTGGCGGGCGGACCGGCTAGACGGCAGCGGGCGTACGAGGTGCCGTGTCGGCGCAGAGCCTTCAGGCGACGATGCCGCGCGGTGCCGGCGGCGCCTGCCGCATGCGGCGGTCGAGCACGTAGCGCAGCTTGGCCACGGCCGCCCGTTCCAACGCCGTCTCGGGCAGCGTTGCCGGTCCCTGGATGGTGACCTCGGTCAGGGTGACGGTATCGACGGCCGTAACCTTGACCGCGCGGCCGATCCGCTGGAATTCGAGCAGCACCTCACGGTCTGGCACACGGTCTGGCATGGGCTGTTGCCGGGAATGGTCGGTCCGTTTCCGGTCGGATCATGGCTGTCATCCCTTGCCGTCCGGTTAACGCCGGCGAGGGCACGCACGACATCCACGCCCTGACCCCGGACCGGGCGCAGACCGGCATCGCCGTGGCCCGCTGACAGGCGCCGGCAGATCCGGCGCGTCATGCGGCAGGGGGCGGCGCCAGTTCTCCGGGCGCCAGTTCTCCGGGCGCCAGTTCTCCGGGCGCCAGTTC
>CAZGMC010000015.1:0-2208 GCA_964526565.1 uncultured Mycobacteriaceae bacterium | reverse complement strand
TCCGGGCGCCAGTTCTCCGGGCGCCAGTTCTCCGGGCGCCAGTTCTCCGGGCGCCAGTTCCAGGTGCCGGTTCTAGGCGGCGGTGGTGACGCCGGCGGGGAAGCCGACGGTGCTGGACCAGAAGCGCTCCAGCCGCAGCAGGGTCTCGTTGACGTCGCGCAGCGTCTCGGCCGGCATGTCGATGCCGCCCAGCGACCCGACGTGCCGTTCGAACATCTCGCTCAGCCTGTCGCGCAGCGTCAGTCCCTTGTCCGACAGGCGCAGCCGCACCGACCGGCGATCGTGCAGTGACCGTTCCTGCACCAGATAGCCGTTCTCGACCATCTTCTTGACGTTGTAGGACACGTTCGAGCCGAGATAGTAGCCGCGGGCGGTGAGCTCGCCCACGGTCAGCTCGTCGCTGCCGATGTTGTAGAGGATCAGGCTCTGGACGTTGTTGATGTCCTGGATCCCGTGCCGGTCCAGCTCGGCCTTGACCACCTCCAGAAAGTGGCGGTGTAACCGTTCGATCAGCAGAATTGTCTGATAGTAGGGATGTTGCACCCGCGCCTCCCTGTCGCCGTCCGCCAAGCGTCGCATCGTCCGCCAATTCTGGAAGAGATACGTTAACGTATCATTTCGCAGCAATAATCTCAAAGGTGCGCGAAAAGTCGAGCCCTTTTGCCGCATTCGCGCCACCGGAATCGCAGTTTCGCAACTTCCGAACCATGCCAGCCTGATGCGTCGCAGCCGGCGTCTTGCCCCTGCCGCGAGAAGGGTGGCGGCGGCTGCCGCAGATGCGCTAGCCTGATCGCCAAACCGGAGAGAAACGCCATGAATCTCAGTCTTCTGCTGGCCCAGCGCGCGGCCGCCGGCAGGCCGGTGACGCTGGCGCTGATCGGCGCGGGCAAGTTCGGCGCCATGTTCCTGGCCCAGGCGCGGCGCACCGAGGGGCTGCACGTCGTCGCCGTCGTCGACGTGTCGGTCGACAAGGCCTGCGGCGCCCTGGCCCTGACCGGCTGGCCGCACCAGAGCTATGCCGCGCCCGACATCGACAACGCGCTGGCCACCGGCGCGACCCATGTCACCGAGGACCCGCACGAGGTCATCGCCGCGCCGGGAATCGACCTGATCGTCGAGGCGACGGGCAGCCCGGCCGCTGCGATCGAGCATGCGCTGGCCTGCATCGACCACGGCAAGCACCTGGTCAACGTCACGGTCGAGGCGGACGTGCTGGTCGGCCCGCTGCTGGCGCGGCGGTTCGCCGAGGCCGGGCTGATCTATTCGCTGGCCTATGGCGACCAGCCGGCGCTGATCGCCGAGCAGGTCGACTGGGCGCGGACCAGCGGCTTCCACGTCGTGTGCGCCGGCAAGGGCACCAGGTACCATCCCGACTACCGCTACTCGACGCCGGAAACGGTGTGGGAGCACTATGGCATCAGCGAGCAGCGCGCCGCCGAGGGCGGGCTCAACCCGCAGATCTTCAATTCGTTCCTGGATGGCACCAAGGCCGCCATCGAGATGGCCGCGGTGGCCAACGCCTGCGACCTCGTGCCGCAGTCGGAAGGCCTGAACTTTCCCGCCTGCGGCGTCGACCACCTGCCGCACCTGCTGCGGCCGCGCTCGCTGGGCGGCCAGCTCGCCCATTCCGGCACCGTCGAGGTGGTGTCGTCGCTGGAACGCGATGGCCGTCCCGTGTTCCGCGACCTGCGCTGGGGTGTCTACGTCGTCATCGAGGCGTCCGACGACTACGTCAAGCGCTGCTTCGTCGACTACGGCATGATCACCGATTCGACCGGGCGGTTCGTCGCCATGTACAAGCCATACCACCTGATCGGGCTGGAGGTCGGCGTCAGCATCGCCTCGGTCGGCTTGATGCGCCAGCCGACCGGGGTGCCGACCGGCTTCCGCGGCGATGTGGTGGCGGTGGCCAAGCGCGACCTGACCGCCGGCGAGCGCCTCGACGGCGAAGGCGGCTACACCGTGTACGGCAAGCTGATGCCGGCCGACGCGTCGCTGGCCGCCGGCGCCCTGCCGATCGGCCTGGCGCACCGGGTGCCCCTGCGCCGCGCCCTGCTGCGCGACGAGGTGGTGCGCTGGAGCGACGTGACCATCGACGACGCCGGGCTGGCCGTGCGCACCCGCCGTGAGATGGAGGCCGCCTTCGCCCCGGCGCTGGCGGCGCAATAGCCGCCGGGTGTCAACGCATGACGGGCCGGGGCGGGCCGG
>CAZGMC010000014.1:5305-55340 GCA_964526565.1 uncultured Mycobacteriaceae bacterium | reverse complement strand
TTCAAGCCGCAGAACATGTCGAACAACGCCGCGGTGACCGTCGACGGCGGCGAGATCGGCCGCGCCCAGGCCTTGCAGGCGCGGGCCTGCGGCGTGCCGCCGGTGACCGACATGAACCCGGTGCTGCTCAAGCCGCAGACCGACACCGGCGCCCAGGTGGTGGTGCGCGGCCGGGTGCGCGGCAACGCCCGCGCCGACGCCTACCAGGCGCTCAAGGCGACGCTGCTGCCCGAGGTGCTGGCGAGTTTCCACAGGCTCGCCGCCGACGCCGACCTGGTGCTGGTCGAGGGTGCCGGCAGCGCCGCCGAGGTCAACCTGCGTGCCGGCGACATCGCCAACATGGGCTTCGCCGAGGCGGCCGGCCTGCCGGTGGTGCTGGTCGGCGACATCGACCGCGGCGGCGTGATCGCCAGCCTGGTCGGCACCCACGCCCTGCTGCCCGAGGCCGAGCGCCGCCTGCTCGCCGGCTACATCATCAACAAGTTCCGCGGCGACGTGCGCCTGTTCGACGGCGGCGTGCTGGTGATCGGCGAGCGCACCGGCCTGCCCTGCTTCGGCGTTGTCCCCTGGTTCGCCGAGGCGCGCCGCCTGCCCGCCGAGGACGCGCTGGCGGTGGCCGGCTGGCGCGCGCCGGCGGAGGCGCGGGCAATCAAGGTGGCGGTGCCGGTGTTGTCCCGCATTGCCAATTTCGACGACCTGGACCCGCTGGCCGCCGAGCCCGACGTGGCCGTGGACCTGGTCGAGCCCGGCCGCGCCCTGCCCGGCGACGTCGACCTGGTGCTGCTGCCCGGCTCCAAAGCGACGCTGGCTGACCTGGCCTTCGTCCGTGCCCAGGGCTGGGACGTGGACATCGCCGCCCACCTGCGCCGCGGCGGCAGCGTGCTGGGCCTGTGCGGCGGCTACCAGATGCTGGGCCGCGTCGTGCGCGACCCCGACGGCGTCGAAGGCCCGCCCGGCGAAGCCCCCGGCCTCGGGTTGTTGGCGGTCGATACCGTTCTGACCGGCACCAAGACCCTGACCGAGGCCCGCGGCGTGGACGTGATCACCGGCGAGCCCGTCTACGGCTACGAAATGCACGTCGGCACGACGACCGGGCCGGGGTTGGCAAGGCCGATGCTGCGGCTGGCCGCGATGGATGGGCCGGGCCGGCCGGCCGGCGGTATTGCTGCAGAGAGCGGCCGTGAGAGTGCGGAGGGTGAACGTGCCGTGGCAGGGGGCGGCCGGGCCGGGGACCGCGCGACGGCAGGCGAGCGCCCGGAAGGCGCCGTCTCCCCCAACGGCCGCATCGCCGGCTGCTACCTGCACGGCATCTTCGCCGCCGACCCCTTCCGCCACGCCTTCCTGAACCGCCTGAAGCCCCGCATGCGCACCGAACTGGCCTTCGAGGCCGAAGTCGACCGCATCCTGGACGCGCTGGCGGAGCATCTGGAGCGGCATGTGGATGTGGAAGGGCTCCTGGCAGTGAAAAAGCAGTAAATCATGGCGGCCACCCGCGCCTGAACCCCTTATCCTCAGTACATTACGCCGGAAACCATTTAACTCGTCACAATTCCTTCAGTAACAGCTGTAGGCTGGGCTGAGCCTGCGAAGCCCAGCTTTGACTGCGGCGGGGGGAGGTGCCGGGCTTTGCGGCCCGGTCTGCGGGCGCGCGATGCCTCGAAGTCATCATCCTGCTGGTGGGGCCGGCGCCGGCCACCCCGCCGGCGTCGGCCTCGCCCGGCCTCGCCGGCCTCGTCCTGCCTCTTCCGGCCTCGCCCGGCCTCAGCCCATGTCCCTGGGCCTTCGCTGGGCGGAGGTCGGCGAGGACATCCGGCAGGGTCTCGCGGGCATCGGGAGAGGCGGCGGCCCCCGGCGGCCTTGCGGTCCGGACAGAATTCCTGTACAGGAACAAGCAGGCTGGGCAACGGTCTGGCGCCCCCGCCATGACCGCCGCGTTCGCCGACCATGGAGACCCTGGCATCGTGGCGCTCACGGTGTGCGGGCCGGCAGCGGCGGCGGGCGCCGGCTGGGCCGCCGCACGCGGTCCGGCGGCGTCGGCTGCAACGGCCGGCGGCACCGGTGCAGATGCTGCAGTTCGCCTGAAATGCCAACCATATCAGGCGCTTCGCACGCAACACACCGGTTGCACACCGGTTGCACACCGGTTGCGTCGCACCGTCCGGTCAGGCAGCCGGACGACCGGCGCGACGGGGTGCCGTGCCCGCTGACGGGTTGCGGGCGCCGGTCCCGGCCTTCTGCCGTTGACGCGCGTCCGCCGACCCTGTAGCCCACCTGTCCGGTGCAACCGGGTGCGGCGGACGATCCGGCCAGGAAGCCGGCCAGGCAGCCCGTCAGGGGGGGCAGCGCGATGACCGAGTGGTGGCGCGGTGCGGTGATCTATCAGATCTATCCGCGCAGCTTCCATGACGCGAACGGCGATGGCATCGGCGACCTGCCGGGCATCGTCGCCAGGCTCGACCACGTCGCCTCGCTGGGCGTCGACGGCATCTGGATCTCGCCGTTCTTCCCGTCGCCGATGAAGGACGGCGGCTATGACGTGGCCGACTTCTGCGGCGTCGACCCGATGTTCGGCACGCTGGACGACTACGACCGGCTGGTCGCCGAGGCGCACCGGCGCGGGCTCAAGGTCATCATCGACCAGGTCTATTCCCACACGTCGGACCGGCACGCCTGGTTCCAGGAGAGCCGCGCCGACCGCACCAACCCCAGGGCCGCCTGGTACGTCTGGGCGCCGCCCCGGCCCGACGGCACGCCGCCCAACAACTGGCTGTCGGTGTTCGGCGGCCCGGCCTGGGACTGGGAGCCGCGCCGCCGCCAGTACTACTTCCACAACTTCCTGGCCGAGCAGCCGGACCTGAACGTGCACAATGTCGCGGTCCAGGAGGCGATCCTGGACGCCGCCCGCTTCTGGCTGGACCGCGGCACCGACGGCTTCCGGCTCGACGTTGCCAACTTCTACATGCACGACCTGCTGCTGCGCGACAACCCGCCGTGCGCGCACCCCGACCCGGTCAAGCCGTACCGCCTGCAGGTGCCGCTCTACAACCGCTCGCGGCCGGAGACGCTGGGCTTCATGGCGCGGCTGCGCGGCCTGCTGGACGACTATCCCGACCGCATGGCGGTGGGCGAGATCGCCAGCCACAACCAGATCGAGGACATGGTCGACTACACCGCCGGGCCCGACCGGCTGCACACTGCCTACAGCTTCATCTTCCTGCGCGACCGGTTCGGCGCCTGCCACATCCGCGAGACCATCGAGACGATGCTGGCCGCCTCCGCCGACGCCTGGCCGTCGTGGGCGTTCAGCAACCACGATGTCATGCGGGTGGTCAGCCGCTGGAGCGACGGGCCGCCGTCGCCGGCCTTCGCAAAAATGCTGATCGCCCTGCTCGGCGCCCTGCGCGGGACGATCTTCCTGTACCAGGGCGAGGAGCTGGGCCTGCCCCAGGCCAGGGTGCCGTACGAGCGCCTGCGCGACCCGGAAGGCATCCGCTTCTGGCCCGACTACGAAAGCCGCGACAACGCCCGCACGCCGATGCCCTGGGCCGCCGACCGCGAGCACGCCGGCTTCGCCGCGATCCCCGGCGCCGCCGAGCCGTGGCTGCCGGTGGAGCCGGCCCACCGCGCCCTGGCCGTCGACCGCCAGGAGGCCGACCCGGCGTCGGTGTTGCACTTCACCCGCCGGTACCTGGCGTGGCGCCGCCGCCACCGCGCCCTGATCGACGGCTCGATCCACTTCCACGACATGCCGGAGCCGGTCCTGGCGTTTGCCCGCCGCGGCCGCGACGAGCACATCCTGTGCGCCTTCAACCTGGGCCGGTCGCACCAGCGGGTTTCCCTGCCGATCCCGGCCGCCGCACGGCGCCTGGACGGGCCGGGCCTGCCCGGCGACCTGGACGGCGGCGCGGTGGACCTGCCGGGCTATGGGGCGGTGTTTGCGGTTTTGGGCAGCGAAGCTTCATAATGATGTTCTGCAAGACATTTCCGCATGGCAAGACGTCATTGCGCACAGGGCGACGTCCGCCACCGGCATTGGCACCAGCCGGAACCGTCGTCCGGTCACAAGAATGGGCCGCTGTTGTAACCGGCCAATTGGCATTTCATCATGGGAAATCAATTGGTTACAGTGTACCGATGGACGAGGGGCACATGCGCGCGGTCAACGCGTCGACCTGGTCGGCCAGCATGTCCAGCGCGATCAGCAGGTCCTCCGGCAGCGCCGCATCCGGTTGCTGGATCCGCTCGGCCAGGGTGACATGACCGCGCCGGCCCCGCTGCTGCGTCCCCTTTCGCATGTGCAAAAGAAACAAGGCCTTCGCAGGCGCAACGGGGCTGTCTTCGACGGGCTTTGCGTCCCGCTGCAGGAAAAGAGCAACGTCCCCTTTTTTGAATCGGGCCGGATTGAGCGAAATCAATGAAACTCCGAGTGTGTCGCTGCGATAGTGGCCTCACTCGGGCGCCAGTGGCGCCCCCATAAGGAAGACTTGAAGCGGAGGAAGGCGAGACGCCGCGCGCTCGCACATGTGCCCCGGGAGGCAAGGCTCTTGAGCATGGATCGCAGACCCGGCATTCGGGATCGCCATGCCCGTCCGACAGGATGACGGCTTCATTCCTGCGGCTCGCTGACGGACGCCGGCCGCACGTGGCCGCCCGCGTCCGCCGCTGCCACCCGGGTCGGGTCGCCTGCGGGGTTTCCCGCCCGGCCGCCCGCCGCACCGCGAGCCTCCGCCGGTGTCCGCCGCCGGCCGCCCCGGCCTCCCCCGCCTGCGCGATGCCCGTGTGGGTTCGCCCACCCCCACCGGAGCCCGTCGACGGCGATGCCGGCGGTTTCCACCAACACCGGAGCTGCAGAGCACAATGACCGCGAAACCCTCTGACATGACGCGCCCGCCGGATCTGTCGCACGAGCGGCCGGCCGGCCCGTTCCGGACCCAGCGCCCCGTCTACGTCGACCTGCTGCCGCCGTGCAACAACGCCTGCCCCGCCGGGGAGAACATCCAGGCGTGGCTGGCGTTCGCCCAGGAGGGGCGCTTCGAGGAGGCCTGGAAGAAGCTGATGGAGGAGAACCCGATGCCCTCGGTCATGGGCCGGGTCTGCTACCATCCGTGTGAGACCAGCTGCAACCGGGCCTATCTGGACGCCACGGTCAGCATCCACGCCGTCGAGCGCTTCCTGGGCGACAAGGCGCACCAGGAAGGCTGGAAGATGCCGATGGCCGAAGCGCCCACCGGCAAGCGCGTGCTGATTGTCGGCGCCGGCCCGTCCGGGCTGTCGGCCGCCTATCACCTGACCCGGCTGGGCCACCAGGTGGAGATCCGCGACGCCGGCCCGGTCGCCGGCGGCATGATGCACTTCGGCATCCCGGCCTACCGCCTGCCGCGCGACATCCTCGACGCCGAGATCAAGCGGATCGAGGACATGGGCGTCAAGATCACGCTCAACCACAAGGTCGAAGACCTGATGAAGGAGAAGGAGGAGGGCAGGTTCGACGCGTGCTTCGTCGCGGTTGGCGCCCACCTCAGCAAGCGCATCGAGATCCCGTCGCGCGATGCCGGGCCGATGCTGGACGCGGTCAGCTTCCTGCGCGATGTGGAGGCCGGCACGCCGCCCAAGATCGGCCGCCGCGTCGCCATCTACGGCGGCGGCAACACGGCCATGGACGCCGCCCGCGTCGCCATGCGCCTGGGCCACGAGCCGCTGATCATCTACCGCCGCGACCGCGCCCACATGCCGGCCCACGAGTTCGAGGCCGATGAGGCGGTCGAGGAAGGCGTCAAGATCCACTGGCTGCGCACCATCAAGCAGGTCGACCAGGCCAGCTTCACCGTCGAGATCATGCGCGTCGACGAGAACGGCCGGCCGCAGCCGACCGGCGAGTACGAAACGCTGGAGGCCGACTCCCTGGTGCTGGCCCTCGGCCAGGACACCGACACCGGTTTCCTGCGCACCCTGCCCGGCGTCACGTTCCAGCGCGACGGCACGGTCGAGGTCGCCCCGAACATGATGACCGGCCACCCCGGCGTGTTCGCCGGCGGCGACATGGTCCCGTCCGACCGCACCGTCACCGTCGGCATCGGCCACGGCAAGAAGGCGGCGCACAACATCGATGCCTGGCTGCGCGGCGAGAGCTACGAGAAGGCGCCCAAGCACCCGATCGCCACCTTCGACAAGCTGCACGTGTGGTTCTACACCGACGCACTGCAGCGCCCGCAGGGCCATATCGACCTGCTGCGCCGGCGCACGACCTTCGAGGAGGTCATCCACGGCCTCAGCGAGAAGGAGGCCGCCTACGAGGCCAAGCGCTGCCTGTCATGCGGCAACTGCTTCGAGTGCGACGGCTGCTTCGGCGCCTGCCCCGAGGATGCGATCATCAAGCTGGGACCCGGCAAGCGCTACAAGTACAACTATGAACTGTGCACCGGCTGCGCGATCTGCCACGACCAGTGCCCGTGCCACGCCATCGACATGATCGCCGAACCGGCCCTGCCGTGATCCCCTTCGCGGGAGACGCGGGCCGGCCGGCACGGCAGCCACGGACGATCAGAATTGAGGCGGGCGGCGACGCCCGCCGGGCTTTCGCCCGGCACCCCCCGCCGGGCCACGGAGGAATGAACAAATGGGCGCTCCGGCAGTCACCACCCTGGAAGGCAATGAGGCGGCCGCCTACACGGCCTTCAAGGTCAACGAGGTGTGTTCCATCTATCCGATCACCCCGTCATCGACCATGGCCGAACTGGCCGACCAGTGGGCCAGCGAGGGCAAGAAGAACATCTGGGGCAACATCCCCGACGTCGTCGAAATGCAGAGCGAGGCGGGAGCGGCCGGCGCCGTCCACGGCGCGCTGCAGACGGGAGCGCTGACCACGACGTTCACCGCGTCGCAGGGCCTGCTCCTGATGATTCCGAACATGTACAAGATCGCCGGCGAGCTGACCCCGGCGGTGTTCCACGTCGCGGCGCGGGCGCTGGCCAGCCACGCCCTGTCGATCTTCGGCGACCACCAGGACATCATGGCGGTGCGCGGCACCGGCTTCGCCATGCTCGGCTCCAGCTCGGTGCAGGAGGCGCACGACAACGCGCTGATTGCCCAGGCGGCGACGCTCGAGGCGCGGGTGCCGTTCATCCACTTCTTCGACGGCTTCCGCACCTCGCACGAGGTCAACAAGCTGACCATGCTGTCGGACGAGCAGATCGGCGCCATGATCGACGACGACCTGGTCATCGCCCATCGGCAGCGGGCACTCAACCCCGACAACCCGTTCATCCGCGGCACCGCCCAGAACCCCGACGTGTACTTCCAGGAGCGCGAGGCCGCCAACCCGTTCTATGCCGGCGTCCCGGCCATCGTCGAGCGGGCGATGAAGAAGTTCGCCGAGCTGACCGGGCGCCATTACCAGCTGTTCAACTATTTCGGCGCCGATGACGCCGAGCGTGTGATCATCATCATGGGCTCGGGCGCCGACGTGACCCGCGAGACGGTCGAGTACCTGACCTGCCGCGGCGAGAAGGTCGGTGTGATCCAGATCCACCTGTACCGGCCGTGGTCGGCAGAGCACTTCCTGCGGGTGCTGCCGAAGACGACGAAGTCGATCGCCGTGATGGAGCGGACCAAGGAGCCCGGCGCCACCGGCGAGCCGATGTATTTGGACATCATCACCACCCTGGCCGAAGCCGCGGCCGCCGGCGCCCTGCCAACCGCCAGCATGCCGCGAATCATCGGCGGCCGTTACGGCCTGTCGTCGAAGGAATTCGATCCGGCCATGGTCAAGGCCGTGTACGACGAGCTGGCCAAGGACAAGCCCAAGAACCACTTCACGATCGGCATCAACGACGACGTGTCGTTCAGCAGCATCGAATACGACCCGAGCTTCATGATCGAGGGCGAGGATGTCGTCCGGGCGATGTTCTTCGGTCTTGGCGCGGACGGCACGGTCGGCGCCAACAAGAACTCGATCAAGATCATCGGTGATGATCCGGACTACTATGCGCAGGGATATTTTGTCTATGATTCGAAGAAGTCCGGCTCGCAGACGGTGTCGCACGTGCGCTTCGGGCACAACCCGATCCGGTCATCGTACCTGATCAAGTCGGCCAATTTCATCGCCTGCCACCAGTTCAACTTCATCCTGCGCACCGACATGCTGCAGTACGCCGCGCCGGGTGCGGTGTTCCTGATCAACAGCCCGTACGGGCCGGACGAGGTGTGGGACAGGCTGCCGCGCAAGGTGCAGCAGCAGATCGTCGACAAGAAGCTGCAGGTCTACGTCATCGACGGCAACAAGGTGGCGCGCGAGTCCGGCATGGGCAGCCGCACCAACACCATCATGCAGACCTGCTTCTTCGCGATTTCCGGCGTCATGCCGCGAGACGAGGCGATCGAGAAGATCAAGAGCAGCATCAAGAAGACCTACACCAAGAAGGGCGACGAGGTCGTCCAGAAGAACTTTGCGGCGGTCGACCACACGCTGGCCCACCTCGCCCAGGTCGAGGTGCCGGAGCGCGTGAACAGCGAGGTCGAGATGCCGCCGATCGTCCCGGCCCAGGCGCCCGACTTCGTCCAGAACATCACCGCAATGATGATGGCCGGCCGCGGCGACGAGCTGCCGGTCAGTGCCCTGCCGGTCGACGGCACCTTCCCCAGCGGCACCACCAAGTGGGAGAAACGCAACATCTCCGACATCGTGCCGATCTGGGAGCCGGACATCTGCATCCAGTGCGGCAACTGCTCGCTGGTCTGCCCGCATGGCGTGATCCGCACCAAGTTCTACAATGAGGAGCGGCTGGAGGGCGCCCCGGAGGCCTTCAAGTCGGCCCAGATCAGCGCCCGCGGCTTCCCGGAGGTGCGCTACACCCTGCAGGTGTACCTGGAGGATTGCACCGGCTGCGGCCTGTGCGTCGAGGTCTGCCCGGCCAAGAGCAAGGAGCGGGCCGGCTTCAGGGCCATCAACATGGCCGACAAGGCACCGATCCTCGACGAGGAGAAGGGCAACGTCGACTTCTTCGAGACCATCCCGTTCAACGACCGCTCGCGGGTGGATTTCTCGACGGTGCGCGGCATCCAGTACCTGGAGCCGCTGTTCGAGTTCTCCGGCGCCTGTGCCGGCTGCGGCGAGACGCCGTACGTCAAGATGCTGTCGCAACTGTTCGGTGACCGGCTGATGGTGGCCAATGCCACCGGCTGCTCGTCGATCTATGGCGGCAACCTGCCAACCACGCCGTGGACGCAGAACGCCGAGGGCCGCGGCCCGGCCTGGGCCAACTCGCTGTTCGAGGACAACGCCGAATTCGGCTTCGGCTACCGGCTGGCCGCCGACAAGCACCTGCGGATGGCCAACGAGCTGCTCATGGAGCTGCGCCAGCAGATCGGCGCCGACCTGGTCGACGACATCGTCACTGCCGAGCAGCGCTATGAATCCCAGCTCCGCGCCCAGCGGATGCGGGTGACGGCGCTGAAAGAGCGGCTGCACGAGATCGGCTCCAACAAGGCCAAGCACCTGCTGTCGGTGGCCGACCACCTGGTGCGGCGCAGCATCTGGATCGTCGGCGGCGACGGCTGGGCCTATGACATTGGCTCGGGAGGCGTCGACCACGTGCTGGCCAGCGGCCGCGACGTGAACATCCTGGTGCTCGACACCGAGGTGTACTCCAACACCGGCGGGCAGATGTCCAAGTCGACGCCGATCGGTGCCATCGCCAAGTTCGCCGCGGCCGGCAAGCAGGTCGGCAAGAAGGACCTGGCGCTGCAGGCCATCTCGTACGGCAACGTCTACGTCGCCCGCATCGCCATGGGCGCCAACCCGCAGCAGACGCTGCTGGCGTTCCGCGAGGCGGAGGCCTATCCGGGGCCGTCGCTGATCCTGGCCTACAGCCATTGCATCGCCCACGGGATCAACATGACCCACGGGCTCAGGCAGCAGGACCTGGCGGTGCACAGCGGGTACTGGCCGCTGCTGCGCTACAACCCGGAGGTCGTGCCGTCCGGCGAGAACCCGTTCCTGCTCGACTCCCAGCGGCCGACCATTCAGCTCAAGGACTACGCCTACAACGAGCTGCGCTACCGCATGCTGACCCGGACCAATCCGGCCGAGGCCGAACGGCTGATGAAAATGGCCCAGGAAGGCGTCAAGCGGAAGTGGGATCTGTACGAGGAGATGGCGACGCACGGCCCGCGCGGGCAGCTCTAGACCGTCGTCGTCGGCGCGGGCGGGTCCGGGGGACCTGCCCGCGTCCCGAGCAATGACCGGGGATCGCCGTCGTCTATCGGGCGGCGCCCCGCCGCCGACGCGGGGTCGGTGCAGGCAACAGGACAAGAACCATGGACCTCAGCACCAAGTATCTGGGTCTCGAGCTGAAACATCCGATCGTGGCGTCGTCGTCGCCGCTGTCGAGCGATGTGGACGGGATCAAGCGCATGGAGGACGGCGGCGCCGCCGCCATCGTCATGTTCTCGCTGTTCGAGGAGCAGATCCGGCAGGAGAACGCCATGTTCGAGCACGTTCTCGAGCAGGGCACCGAGCGGTTCGCGGAATCGCTCAGTTATTTCCCCGAGATCGAGGACTACGCCGTCGGCCCGGAGCGCTACATCGAGCTGCTGCGCAAGGGCGTCGAGGCGACCGACGTCCCGATCATCGGCAGCCTCAACGGCGTCACCAGCGAGGGCTGGATCGACTACGCCAAGGAGATCCAGCAGGCCGGCGCCGCGGCGCTGGAGCTCAACGTCTACCACATCCCGGCCGACCTGTCGGAGTCCGGCCGGGCGGTGGAGGAGCGCTATCTGAACGTGCTGCGCGCCGTGCGCTCGGCAGTGACCATCCCGGTTTCCATGAAGCTGAGCCCGTTCTTCAGCGCCATCGGTGACATGTGCAAGCAGTTCGACGACGCCGGTGCCGATGGCCTGGTGCTGTTCAACCGTTTCTACCAGCCGGACTTCGACCTGGAAAACCTGGAGGTGGTCAACACGCTGGAGCTGAGCGCGCCGTCGGAGATCCGGCTGCCGCTGCTGTGGATCGCCATCCTGCACGGCCGGCTGACCTGCTCGCTGGCGGCGACCCGCGGTGTGCACAGCAAGGACGAGGTGATCAAGTACGTCATGGCCGGCGCCGATGCAGTGATGACCACGTCAGCCCTGCTCAAGCACGGCCCCGGCTTCATCAAGACCCTGGTCGACGATGTGCGCGACTGGATGGAACGGCGCGAATACAGCTCGATCGAGCAGATGAAGGGCTCGATGAGCCAGCAGCACGTTGCCGACCCTTCGGCCTTCGAGCGGGCCAACTACATCAAGATCCTGGAGAGCTTCAAGAACCCCTACACGCCCTTGTGACGGCCGGCCTCGCCTCGTTACGGGGACAGGTTGCTTATTTCCCTGCATAAGGCAGCCCAGCGTTGCAAGCAAGACAAGGGAAATAAGCAAACTGTCCCCGTAATGTCGCCGGTTCAGTTGGTCGCCCACTCGATGATGCGGTCGGGCAGGTCGTCCTCGTCGACCTCGGCCTCGGACACCGCACGGTGGCGCACCGACATGGCGGCCAGGTGCACCGTTTCAGGATCGCCGGAGACGAGCGGGTGCCACCACGGCAGGTCCTGCCCCTCATAGACCAGACGGTAGGCACAGGTGCTGGGCATCCAGGTCAGCTGGCTGAGCGCATCAGGCGACAGCCGCACGCAGTCGGGCACGTGGCGCTGGCGGTTGGCGTAGTCGCCGCAGCGGCACGTCGCGACGTTGAGCAGGCGGCAGGCAGCATCGGTGAACCGGATGGCGCCGGTGACAATGTCCTCCAGCTTGACGAGGCAGCACTTGCCGCAGCCGTCGCACAGGGATTCCCATTCCGCCTCGGTCAGGGCGGACAGCGGCTTGGCCTGCCAGAACGGGCGCTCGGTCATGGCGGCATTTCCGTCGCATCTGTGTCCACACGGCAACACCGGCCGTCAGGGCCACGGCGCCGGCCGCTCTCGCCAACCATCCTAGCCTGTCAGCCGGCCGGATACCCGCGCAAAATCAAGCCTGACGGGGCCATGGGGGCGGCGTCCATGGCCGTTGCAGCAAGGCGCCATGAGGGGGCGGGATGCTCGCAAACCGGACCGGTTTGCGCGCCGTGCTCATGCCAGGATGGTTGCTCTAACGTTATCGAAAATTTGCAGCAGATCCGGTTCTTGCAGCATGATCAAGATGCGCTTAGTATTTCGCGTGGTTTTTGTATCTAGGCAATGGATTACGGAGGATCGCAATGGACTTCGACAAGGCGCCATCGTCGCGGTCTCGCGTAATTATGATGCGCGATACTCGCAACGATATTGAACCTTTGGATCCTGACGGCTGGCTGATCGCGGACGAAGAGCTGGAGGAGTTGTGGAGCGAGCTTGAAGGATCGTTTACCGGGATCCTGATTTATTGACCGGCTGACCACCGGCGCAGCAGAAGCGGCCTGGAAGCGGGAGACGCCCAGCTTGGGGCCAGCCCGGCTGCGCCTGCGAAACATGGCTTCAAGATTGTATCTGCCCGGATCGGCATTGCGGGGCGCAGCGGTTGGCGGGGACCCTCAATTGTCTTCCCATGCCGTCATGAACGGCCGGCCGCGCAATTTAAATGAGAAAGCCCCCATGCGGGGGCTTTCTGCAATGGCAAGCCGGGTCGTCAGGCTCTGTGCCGGCGCCGGCTGGCAATGCCCATGCCCAGGAGTCCAGTCCCGAGAAGAGCAAGGGTTGCCGGTTCAGGTACGCTGGGCGTCGGACCCACCTCCCGCTGGATCTTGCGCCGGAGTGCATCCTCAAAATCGGCGAAGTCAGCGACCGTCAGCGAGAATGAGCCGGTGCCGCCGGTGAAGTTGCAGTTCGCTCCGGCACCAATGCCCAGGCAGTTGATCTGATCGATACCAGCAGCAAGGGCCGCGCCGGGCTGGTTGCCGAGTGACCCGAACCCATCGGTAGAAACGTCAATGATCTGACGTGCCGAGTCAATGGTATTCTGCAAAATGTCGGTTTGCAGCGCAGTGATGGCCGCACCGATGTTCGTGCTGCCAGACAAACGGGTAAAATTTGTGAGGGCGTCAATCAGGCTGTTGATTGTATTCTCATCAATAACAGTCGTCGGAAACACCTGTACTGCATTCCCAGCGAACTGATAGACGCCAACTGCGATGGTCCCATCACGAGGAAGTACATTGGGGTCGTTGAGCACATTTATGTAAGAATTTCTCTGCAGGGCGAATTCAGTGTTATTGATGCTGCCAGATGCATCCAGCGCAAGCCCCAACTCCAGCACTGGCGCTGCTTTCACTCCTGTTCCTGTAAAAGCCACCCAAGGAACCAGGATCATGGCGCAAAGGTACTTCTTCACTTTTGTTACTCCATGATTGTGTGCCTGCATCCCCAAGCCTTGCCGCTCGGAGCCTTGCGGTTGGTGATCGCACTCACCGCCCCCGCTCCGAATTGGAGGAACAAGAATCATGCCATAAACCGCTGGCCGGACTTTCTCGCTCAGAAGGGGACAGATCGCTTTCCCAAGCTCGGCCAGGCTGTAAACAAAATTAATAGGCATAAAGACGTATGAATGCACCTGAAGAACGAAGAAGTGTGGCGCCAGAATCAACCCATTACTGACACAGACATGTAGAATCAATGCACTACTGGAGTTCCCCGTCATAGGGCATAGTGTAAAATATGTCAACAACAGTGAGAATATGAAATAATTGGTGTGCATGGAGCGTTATTGGTCGCATATCCATCAATCCACTCTTTATTAAGGAGAATATTGCAACTACGCAGAACGGGCAGAGTTTTGGAAGAGAGGATATTTAATTGTGCATCAGGTCGCTCAATAAAGCAGACCTGATCGACATCTTGATTCTATAAATACGGATTGCAGCATGATTTATAGTTGTCGTCATATGCAGAATGTGGGCGATGCTTGTCTGGAAATGAGGGATGCGGCCCGGCTTGATGCGGATGCTGCAAGCGCCGGCAATGGTGCAACCAATGTCGCCGTCGGCGATCCTGCATGACGATCCCATAATTGTAGGCTCACTTGTACTGAACGGTGTCGGCGCGACTGAACGCGCCCACATTTTGTATTAAGACGAAATCACTACGCGGCTTCGCGCCCGTGCCCCTGATACTTGATTGGTTGCCAATTTTTCAAAGAGGCGAGCCATGCCTGACGAAAGGATCACTTTCGAAGACCTGATGCGCCGGCTGGGCGACGCCGGCACCGACGACCGGGACCTGCGGCGCTTTTTCCGTGTCGACCGCGAGCGGTCGCAGGCGTTTGCGCCGGCGCTTGCCATCGACGCGGACACGGTGGTCCTGCCGGCCGCCCCGGAGGAGGCCGCGGCGCGCAGCGCCCTGGCTCTCAACGCCCTCAACTGGTGGGTCAGCATGCGCCGGCGCGCCGCCTTCGACCGCCGCATCGCCGAGGGCTACACCGGCCCGGTGATCGTGTCGGAGGGCGATTCCTGGTTCCAGTATCCGGTCCTGCTCGACGATGTCATCGACCACCTGACCCGGAGGTTCGCCATTCTCAGCCTTGATGCGGCCGGCGATACGCTTGGGAACATGCTGGACGAGGCCGAATACCGCGAGGCGCTGATCGAGACCGGGGCCTCGCTGCTGCTGTTCAGCGCCGGCGGCAACGACCTGCTGGGCGGCGGCAACCTGGCCAGCCATCTGCGCCAGTACGATCCGGCCACACCGCCGCTGCCGCCGGCCGACTATCTGCTGCCCTCTTTCGATGCGGTGCTGGCCGAGGTGATCGCCGGCTACGGGCGGCTGCTGCGCGACATCGAGCGGACCTTCCCGCAGGTCGGGGTCCTGTGCCACGGCTATGACCGCCCGGTGCCCGCCGGCGGACGCTGGCTTGGCGAGCCCATGGAGGTGCGCGGCATCACCGACCCGGCGTTGCAGCAGGCCATTGTCGGTGTGATGATCGACCGGTTCAACGGCGCGCTCGGCCGCCTGGTCCAGCAGTTTCGCCGCGCGGAGCTGGTCGATGTGCGCGGCGTCGTCGGCCGCGATCGCTGGTATGACGAACTTCACCCGACCGATACCGGTTTCCAGGACGTCGCACTGCGCTTCGAGCAGGCCGTCGACCGGCTGGCGCCGACCGTCGCGGCAGTTCGCCCCGTGCCCGTCCGGCCGCGGCCACGCACCGGGCCCGCTCCCGCGGACCTGCCCATGCCGCCGGCCGCAGGGGAAGAGGCGCCGCGCCCGCGCCGCGGGATCTCGCTCCATATCGGCCTCAACGCCGTCGACCCGCAGCATTATGCCGGCTGGGACGGTCCGTTGGCGGCCTGTGAGTTCGATGCGCAGGACATGCAGCGGATTGCCGCGACCATGGGCTATGCCACGACCACGCTGCTGACCGCGGCGGCGACGCGCGAGGCGGTGACGGGCGCGATCCGGGAGGCGGCCGGCCAACTGGCGGCCGGCGACATGTTCCTGGTGACCTGTTCCGGCCATGGCGGCCAGGTGCCGGACTTCAACAGCGACGAAGAGGACGCCATCGACGAGACCTGGTGCCTGTTCGATGCCCAGCTGATCGACGACGAGATCTATCAGCTGTGGACCGGTTTCGCCGAAGGCGTCCGGGTCCTGGTCGTCTCCGACAGTTGCCACAGCGGCACGGTGATCAAGGCGGCGCTCACCGGCGGCGCTTCGGACCCCGGTCAGGTCATGCCGGAGCCGTTCGCGCGGCGGGCCATGCCGAACGTGATCGCCGCCCGCGTCTTCCGCCAGAACCGCGACTTCTACAGCGAGCTGGGGCGGAACCTGCCGTGGGGCGACGAGCGGCTGCTGACCCGCGAGCTGACCCATCCGGTGCGCTGCACCGTCCGCCTGCTGTCGGGCTGCCAGGACAACCAGTATTCCTATGACGGGCTGGCCAATGGCCAGTTCACCGCGGCGCTGCTCGACGTCTGGGGCGAGGGCCGCTTCACCGGCGACTACCGCCGCTTTCATGCCGAAATCCAGCGCCGGCTGCCGCCGCACCAGAGCCCCAACCACTGGGTCGTCGGCCAGCCCGATCCGGTCTACGACCGGCAGCGCCCGTTCGAGATTTGAGAGGTGAACCGGGCGCCGGCGGCGCACAAAAAAAACCGCCCGGCGACGCTGCGCCGGGCGGTTTGATCGGGCCGGGCCGCGGCCGTTACTCGCGGTTGCCCAGGAAGTAGAGCAGGAACTGCATGAGGTTGATGAAGTTGATGTACAGCGACAGCGCCGCCCAAATGGCCAGCCGGGTCTGCGCATCGTGGTGCATGCCGGCGACGTACTCTTCCTTGATGCGCTGGGTATCGTAGGCGATCAGGCCGGAGAAGATCAGCACACCCGCGGCGGCGATGACGAACTGCATCATCTCGCTCTGCAGGAAGATGTTGACCACCGCGGCGATGATCAGGCCGATCAGCCCCATGATCAGGAAAGAGCCGAGGCCCGACAGGCTGCGCCTGGTCGTGTAGCCGTACAGGCTGAGGCCCGCGAACGCCGCCGCCGTGATGAAGAACACGCTGGCGATGCTGGCGTCGGTGTAGGTGTGGAACAGGATCGACAGGCCGATGCCCTGCAGGCCCACGAACGCCCAATACATCGCCTGGGTCGCCCCGGCGCTCCAGTTGCGGCCGGCGAACGCAGCAACCAGCAGGATGCCGAGCGGGGCGAAGATGCCAATCCAGCCGAGGATCGTCGGCTGCTGCACCGTGATGAAGCGGCCGTCGGCGGTGTAGCCCTGGACCGTGTTGAAGAAGACATCGCCCAGGGCGGTGTACGCCACGGCGAGGGCGACCAGGCCGCTGATCGCCAGGCCGGTGGCCATGTAGTTGTAGATGCGCAGCATGTGCGCGCGCAGGCCCTCGTCGATCGCTGCCTGATCGACCGCCTGCCCGCCCGCATAGGTCGCGTAGCGATTCTGGGGACCGATAGCCATCGTGTTCCTCGCGGTGGCTGTTGCAAATTCGACCGGAATATTGGGGCAACCAGCCTCAGGTTCAACCGGAATCGTTCCCGGCCATGCCGAAACCGGTGTCCCTAAACCGCAGCAATGCTTAAGGTCTTGAACGCAGGGTCATTCGTTGCGCAGCAGCGGGGCCGCCTTGCGCCCCAGTGCCGACCATGTTCCGATCAGGCCGAACACCACGGTGATCGCCGTGCTGACCGCCGCCGTGACCACGACGGACATCGGCAGGAAGGTCCACTCCATGCCCATGATCCGGGTCAGCACGGCCCACGCCGCGGCCGTTCCCACAACCGCTGCGATGCAAGCCGTGGCGATACCCAGCAGGCCATACTCGATCAGATAGGCGCGCAGCACCGTGCCGCGCGTCGCGCCGAGCACCTTCAGCACCACCGCCTCGTAGACGCGGCGGCGGTGGCCGGCGGCCAGCGCCCCGGCCAGCACCAGCGTGCCGGCGACCAGGGTGATCGCCGCCACGGCGCGCACCGCCCCGCCGACCTGGGCGACGATGCCGTTGATGGTGTCCAGCGCGTCGCGCACCCGCACCGCGGTGACGTTGGGGAACGCCTCGGTCACGGCGCGCAGCACCTCGGCCTCGGCCGACGGCGGCGCATCGATCGTTGCCAGGTTGGTGTGCGGCGCGGCGCTGAGCGGGTTCGGCGAGAAGATCATCGTGAAGTTGATGCCCAGCGACCCCCAGTCGATCTCGCGGATGTTGGCCACCTCGGCGGTGATGTCGCGGCCCAGCACGTTGACCGTGATGCTGTCGCCGACGTCCAGGCCCAGGGCCAGGGCGATGTCCTTGTAGATCGATACCCGCGGCGGGCCGTCATAGCCCTCGGGCCACCAGCCGCCGGCCAGCACGATCTCGTCGCCGGGCGGCCCGTCGCTGTAGGTGACGCCGCGGTCGCCGCGCAAGACCCAGGCGTTCTCGGGGTCGACCACCGCGTCGGCCGCCGGCAGGCCGCGCGCCGAGACGATGCGCCCGCGCAGCATCGGCACGCTCTCCGGATCGGTGACACCGGGGATGGCGGTAACGGTCTCGACGAACGGCTCAAGCTGGTCGGGCTGGATGTCGACGAAGAAGAACGCCGGCGCGTCCTCGGGCAGGGTGTCCTGCACCAGGCGCGACATGTTGCCCTCGATCAGCGCGACGCAGACCAGCACCGTCAGCCCCAGCCCCAGCGACAGCACGACCGTGCCGGTCGGCGCCCCCGGCCGGTGCAGGTTGGTCAGTGCCAGCCGCAGCGCCGGCCGCCGCGGCCGCCCGGCGGCACGTGCCGCCCGCGTCGCCAGCCAGGCGGCGCCGCGGAAGGCGGCAAAGCTCAGGGCTGCGCCGATGACGAAGAACAGCGCGAACAGCGGCTGCTCGGCGGTGCCAATGGCGAAACCGGCCAGCGCCAGCGCCGCGGCCGCCGTTGCCGCCAAGTATACCGGCCGCGGCCGGCCCCGCGCCGGTGCCACCAGATCGCGGAACAGCGCCGCCGCCGGCACGTCGCGGGCCCGCGCCAGCGGCCACAGCGAGAAGGTCAGCGCCGTCAGCAGGCCGAACACCGCGGCGTTGAGCAGCGCCCACGGATAGACGCCCAGCTCGACCCGCACCGGCAGCAGGTCCTCCACCACCAGCCCGATCAGCGGCGGCGCCGCCGTGCCCAGCGCCAAGCCGAGGGCGATGCCCAGCCCCGCCAGTACCAGGATCTGCGCGAAATAGGTGCGGAACACGAGCGGACCGGTGGCGCCGACGCATTTCAGCGTGGCAATGGTCGCAATCTTGCCGTCCAGATAGGCCTTGACGGCATTGCCGACGCCGACCCCGCCGACCAGCAGCGCGGTCAGGCCGACCAGGGTCAGGAACAGCGCCAGCCGGCCGATCATCTGCTGCAGTTGCGGCGCGGCGTTGGTGTAGTCGCGGATGCGCCAGCCGGCCTCCGGGAAACGCTCGTTCAGCGCGGCGACATAGGCACCGACGTCCTCGTCCCGCGGCAGGCTTATCCGGTAGTTCCAGTAGACCATGCTGCCGGGGCGGACCAGACCGGTGTCGTCCAGGGCCGCCCGGTCGATCATCAGCCGCGGACCGATGGTGAAGGTGGCGCCGCCGGCGCGGTCCGGCTCGCGCTCCAGGGTGGCGCGGATCTCGAAGTCGGTCTCGCCGACGCGCAGCACGTCGCCGACCGCCAGGTCGAGCCGCTCCAGGATGGTGTTCTCCAGCGCCGCGCCCCACGTGCCGTCGCGCCGCGCCAGTGCCTCCTCGAGCGTGATCGGCCGGCCGTCGCCGTCGGCCAACTCCACCTCGCCGTAGAGCGGGTAGGCGTCATCCACCGCCTTGAGCTCGATCAGCGTCGTGTCGCCGTCCGGCGCACGGGCCATGCCACGGGTGTCGACCACGGTGGAGACGGCCGCGGCGGTGGCATTCAGATAGTCGAGCTCCGCCTCCGTGGCCGGCTGGAACACCAGGCGCAGGGCCAGGTCGCCGCCCAGGATGGCGCGGCCGTCCTCGCCCAGCGCCGCGGTGATGCCGCTGGCCACCGACTGCACCGTGGCGATCGCCCCGACGCCCAGCACCAGGCAGGCCAGGAAGATGCGAAACCCCTTGACCCCGCCGCGCAGCTCCCGCCGGGCGAGGCGGAGGGCCAGTCCGAACCGGCTCATCCCGCCGCCCGCGCCACGCTGGGCCGGGCCGCCTGCTGTCCGTCCGCGCCTCGGCCGTCGTCCACGATCCGGCCGTCGATGAGCTGCACCTGCCGGTCGCAGCGGGCGGCCAGCGCCGGGTCGTGGGTGATCAGCACCAGGGTTGTGGCGCGGTCGCGGGCCAAGCCGAACATCAGGTCGATGACCTGGGCGCCGGTGTGGCCGTCCAGGTTGCCGGTCGGCTCGTCGGCCAGGATCAGGTCGGGACCGGCGGCAAAGGCGCGGGCCAGTGCGGTGCGCTGCTGCTCGCCGCCGGAGAGCTGGCCGGGATAGTGGCCCAGGCGGTGGCCCAGGCCGACCGCCGTCAGGCCCTCCGCGGCGCGGTCGAAGGCGTCGCGGCGGCCGGCGAACTCCAGCGGGATGGCCACGTTCTCCAGCGCCGTCATGGTCGGCACCAGGTGGAAGTTCTGAAAGACGATGCCGACATGGTCGCGGCGGAACAGCGCCAGGGCGTCCTCGCCCATCGCCGTCAGGTCGTGACCGGCGACGTGCACGGCGCCGCGGGTCGGCCGCTCCAGGCCGCCGATGATCATCATCATGGTCGACTTGCCGGACCCGGACGGCCCGACCACGCTGACCGCCTCGCCCGCCGCCACGTTCAGGTCGATGCCGCGCAGGATGTTGACGGGCCCGGCACCGCTTGCCAATTGAAGGTGCACGTCGCGCAGCGCGATGCTAAGCACCAACTCCGTGGCCGACTGGACCAGACTCATGACGTTTCCGGCTCTGCCCTCGATTGTCAGGCTAAATGGCGCCCTGGCCCGGCTTGTCAACGCGACGCCGCGGCTGGCCCTGAGCGCCGCGCTGGCGCTGGCCGTCCCGGCGGCGGCCCCTGCGGCGGTCCACGCGGCCGAGCCGATCCGCATCCTGGCGCTGGGCGACAGCCTGACCGCCGGCTACGGCCTGGCGCCCCAGGACGCCTTCACCGGGCAGCTCGAACGGGCGCTGCAGGATCGCGGCTACGATGTCGAGGTGCTCGACGCCGGCGTCTCCGGCGACACCACCGCCGGCGGGCTGGCGCGGCTTGACTGGGCGCTGACCGACGACCCCGACATGGTGCTGGTCGAGCTCGGCGCCAACGACGCGCTGCGCGGCATCGATCCGGCCGAGGCACGGCGCAACCTCGCCGCCATCCTGGAGCGGCTGACCGAAGCGGGCCTGCCGACCCTGCTCGCCGGCATGTACGCGCCGCGCAACTACGGTGCCGACTATGCCGAGGCGTTCGACGCCATCTATCCGGCACTGGCCGAGGCGTACGGCGTACACCTGTACCCGTTCTTCCTGGAGGGCGTCGCCACCGTCCCGGGCCTGAATCAGGCCGACGGCATCCACCCCAACGCCGCCGGGGTCGAGGTGATTGTTGAGAACATCACGCCTTACGTCATTGAAATTATCGAGGACGCCGGCCTGGCCGCCGGCTCGTCGGGATGACGGCGGTGGACGTGCCGGCGACGCAGGGCCGGTTCCGCGCCGCGGCCGGCGTGGCGACCGACTGGCGGGAGGCCGTGGACGTCTGCCTGGCCGACCTGGGCAACACGTACGGCGCCAATCTGGGCCTGCTGTACGTGACGGCGCCCCTGGAGGACGCCGCGGCGGACATCCTGGCGCGGCTGCGCGGCGAAACCGGCATCGCCGACTGGGTCGGCACGGTCGGCCTGGGCGTATGCGCCGGCGACCGCGAGCTGTTCGACCGGCCGGCGATCGCCGTGATGACGGCGCGTCTGCCCGAGGGCGGCTACCATCTGGTGCCGACGCTGGCCGGCGAGGCGGCCAACCGCCGCCTGCCGCGCGATACCGACGCCTGGGCGGCGCGCGCCCACCCCGTTCTGGGCCTGGTCCACGGCGACCCGCGGAACCCCGACATCAACGAGGCCGTGGCCGGGCTGGCGGCGGAGAGCGGTGCCTTCCTGGTCGGGGGCCTGAGCTCGGGGTCTGCGGCATTCCCGCAGTTCTGCGGTGGCGTCACCGACGGCGGCGTGTCGGGCGTGCTGTTTGGCGCCGACGTGCCGGTGATGACCGGGCTCAGCCAGGGCTGCTCGCCGATCGGGCCGGCGCGCACCGTAACGGCGGCGCGGCGCGGCATCATCGCCGAGATCGACGGCCGTCCCGCGCTGGAGGTGTTCAAGGAGGATATCGGCGAACTGCTGGCCCGCGACCTGCGCCGGGTGGCCGGCTACATCTTCGTGGCGCTGCCGGTGGCCGGGTCCGACACCGGCGACTACCTGGTGCGCAACATCGTGGCGATCGACCCGGCCAGCGGCATGATGGCGATCGGCGAGGAGGTCGAGCCCGGCCGCCCGATCCTGTTCGCCCGCCGCGACCGCGCCGCCGCGGTGGCCGACCTGGATCGCATGCTGGCCGGCCTGACCCGCCGTCTCGACGGCCGCCGGCCCCGGGGCGCAATGTACGTCTCGTGCCTGGCCCGCGGCCCCAACCTGTTCGGCAGCGAGTCCGAAGAGCTGCGCCAGGTCCAGGCCGCGCTGGGCGAGGTCCCCCTGGTCGGTTTCTTCGCCAACGGCGAGATCTGCCACGACCGGCTGTACGGGTATACGGGGGTGCTGACGGTGTTTCTGTGATACCGGCAGGCGGCCTGCACACGTCGCCCGCCGCACACGTCGCCCGCTGCACAGGTCGCCCGTCGGCTTCGTCCGCAGTACCAATAAAGTAGAGGGGAGCTCCCGAAAAAGCGAGGACAGCCATGGCCGACCTGTCTGCCATCGATGCCGGCGAGACGTGAGCCGCCCGCGCCCCGCCGCCAGGCGACGGCCGGTGCGGCGGTCCGAACCGACGGCCGGCCGGCGCCGCCGTTGGCGCTGGACCAGGGTGGCCCGCACGGCGCTGATTTCGGCGCTGCTCGTCCTGGTGGTGCTGCCGGCGGCAGCGCTGCTGGTGTTCCGGTTCGTGCCGCCGCCGGTGACGCCGCTGATGCTGGTCCGGCTGGTCCAGGGCGAGGGGCTGGAGCGGGAGTGGGTGGCGCTCGACTCGCTGCCGGCGCACGTGCCGGCTGCGGTGCTGGCGGCCGAGGACAACACCTACTGTCGGCACGGCGGTATCGACTGGCAGGCGGTGCGCCACGCCGTCGTCGAGTACCGCGCCGGCGGCCGGCTGCGCGGTGCCAGCACCATCTCGATGCAGACCGCTCGCAACCTGTTCCTGTGGCCGGGCCGGGACTGGCTGCGAAAAGGGCTGGAGGCCTGGCTGACCCTGCTGCTCGAGGGACTTTGGTCCAAGCACCGCATCCTGGAGGTGTACCTGAACATCGCCGAATGGGGGCCGGGCGTGTATGGCATCGGCGCTGCCGCCCGCCACCACCTCGGCCGCCCGGTCACCGCCGTGACGGCGGCCGAGGCGGCGCGGCTGGCCGTCATCCTGCCCAATCCGCGCGAGCGCTCGGCGGCGCAACCGTCGCCGCGGCTGGCGCGACATGCCCGCACCATTGCCGCGCGCATCGGCCAGATCGGTCCGCTGCTGGACTGCTACTGATCCGAACGCCCCCCCGGGCACCGTCGGCGCGGTGCTTCATCCCTGACGACAGCACCGCGCCGGCGGAGGGTTCCCCCTCCCTGGCCCCTCCCCCGCGAGCGGGGGAGGAGAGTTCGGTCTTGTGGCCGGGGTCTGGTCGGGAAGGATCGAAGACCCTCGCCCCGTCACCCGGCCGGTTTCTCGAACAGCAGGATGCCCCAGGCCAGGTAGCCGTTGTCGGCGGCGGTGACCCAGTTCTGCAGGCCCGTCAGCATGCGGTCGACATAGGCCTTGGAGCTGACCTCGCACATCTCGTCATGGCGCGACAGCAGCTCGGCGCGCACCCGCGCATAGTGGGTGCGGAGCTGGTGGGTCATCTCCTCCGCCGCGGCCTCGCGCCAGCCGCGCTCGCGCGCCTGGGTCCGGTAGAAGGCGAACGAGCCCAGGCTGTCCAGGTGGATGCGGTCATAGACCGGCTGCAGGACGCCGGGCGGGCAGTCGTCGGCCTGCATCGGGTCGGTGAACACCAGCCGGCCGCCCGGGCGCAGCACCCGGTCGACCTCGTCCATGACCCGCTCGCGGTCGCCGGAGTGCAGGAAGGCGTCCTGCGACCAGACCACGTCGACGCTGGCGTCGGGCACCGGCACCTCCTCGAAGGTGCCGTGGACCACCTCGATCTTGCCGTCCAGGCCGTGCTCCCTGTTGAGCCGCCGGTTGTAGGCGTTCTGGGTTTCGCTGACATTGAGGCACGCCACCGGGCAGCCGAAGCTGGCTGCCAGGAAGCGGGCCGAGCCGCCGTAGCCGGACCCCAGGTCGAGCACCCGCGACCGCTCCGACAGGCCGCCGACCAGTTCGGCCATGCGCTCGACGGTGCGCCGGCTGGCGTCGAAGATGCTCTCCTGCGGATGGGCGTACAGGCCGATGTGGATGTCCTCGCCGCCCCAGATATTCATGTAGAAGGCGTCGGCGTCGCTGCTGTCGTAATAGGTTTCGGCGACGCGGCGCACCCGTTCGGCCGCGTCCAGTGAGCGATCGGTCATGTCTGCCCCCCTTCGGCGACGTAGGTCTTCTCGGCGATGTGCACGAAAAAGTCGGGATCGTCCTCCTGGTAGGTCTCCTTGAAGTCGCCGTAGGTGGTGACCCGCTGGAACCCGGCCTCGGTGACCAGCCGGCGCATGTAGTTCTTGCGCAGCGGGAACATGTTCAGCGTGTAGGCGCTGCCGTCCGGGAAGGCGTACTTGAAGCGGGCCAGGCCGTCGTCGACGTGCTCGGGCTCGGCCACGACGCGGTCACCGCAGTAGTAGTACTTGTGTTTGGACGAGAAGCCGTGGTCGAGGATGGCATCGTAGTTGCGCTGATCGACGATCAGCAGGCCATCGGGCTTGAGCGCGGCATAGAACTCGGCCAGCGCCCGCCGCCGATCGGCCTCCTGGAACAGGTGGGTGAACGAGTTGCCCAGACAGATGATGGCGTCGAACTCGCCGGCCGGCACGTCCTTCGTCAGCCAGCGCCAGTCGGCCAGGGCGGTGTGCAGCAGATAGCCGCGCGCCCTGGCGTTGTCGAACGCCTTGGCCAGCATCGGCGCACTGCCGTCGACGCTGGTCACGTCGAAGCCGGCGTGCAGCAACTGGACGGAATGGAAGCCGGTGCCGGTGGCGGCGTCGAGTACCTTGTGCCTGTCGCGGGCGCGCAGCATGTCGATGAAGAAGCGGCCCTCGCCCTCGGCACGGGCCGACCAGTCGATCAACTCGTCCCACTTCTCGACGAAGCTCTGGACGTATTCGGCCTGGTAGTGGTCGGTCTTGCGTACCGCCAGCGGATCCCGTCCGTACACCTGCCGGTCGGGAATGAGGTCAAGGCGGCGGCTGACATTGGTTCGCGCGGCCGTGGTGGCGGCGCGTTGCTGTCCTTGCGAATGCATCGGCTCTCTCCCTTACTCGGCGGCCAGGTCGCCAACCTCGCCGCGCAGTGCGGCGGCGCGGTCGTCGGCCTCCCAGGTGAAGTCCGGGTCGCTGCGGCCGAAATGGCCGTTGGACGCCGTCTTGCGGTAGATCGGGCGGAGCAGGTCAAGCATCATGATGATGCCCTTGGGGCGCAGGTCGAAGTGCTTGCGCACCAGCTGCTCGATGCGGGCCTCGGGGATGCGGTGGGTGCCGAAGGTGTTGACGTGGACCGACACCGGCTCGGCGACGCCGATGGCGTAGGCCAGCTGCACCTCGCAGATGTCGGCCAGTCCGGCGGCGACGATCGTCCTGGCCACGTAGCGGCCGGCATAGGCGGCGGAGCGGTCGACCTTGGACGGGTCCTTGCCGGAAAAGGCACCGCCGCCGTGACGGCCGACACCGCCATAGGTGTCGACGATGATCTTGCGCCCGGTCAGGCCGCAGTCGCCGACGGGGCCGCCGATCACGAACCGGCCGGTCGGGTTGACCAGGAACCTGGTGTCGGCGGTGACATGGGCGGCGGGCAGCTCGGGCTTGATGATCTCCTCGACCACCGCCTCGCGCAGGGTCTCGTAGGCCACGTCCTCGTCGTGCTGGGTGGACAGCACCACCGTGTCGATGCCGAGCGGCGTGTCGTCCTCGTAGCGGACGGTGACCTGCGACTTGGCGTCGGGGCGCAGCCACGGCAGGGCGCCGCTCTTGCGCACCGCTTCCTGCCGGGCGGTGAGCCGATGGGCCAGCTGGATCGGCAGCGGCATCAGCGCGTCGGTCTCACGGCAGGCAAAGCCGAACATCAGGCCCTGGTCGCCGGCGCCCTGGTCGAGGTACAGGCCGTCGCCCTCGTTGACGCCCTGGGCGATGTCGGGCGACTGCTTGTCGAGGGCGACGAGCACGGCGCACTGGCTGCCGTCGAAGCCGTAGCGGGGGTCGTTGTAGCCGATGTCGCGAATTGTCGAGCGGACCACGTCTGTGTAGTCGACGATCGCTGTCGTGGTGATCTCGCCGGCGATGACGACCATGCCGGTTGTGACCATCGTCTCGCAGGCGACCCGGGCCGTCGGATCCTGGGTCAGAATGGCGTCGAGAACAGCGTCGGATATGGTATCGGCCATCTTGTCCGGATGACCGGAGCCGACGGATTCGGATGTGAACAGATAGGAACGGGTCACTGGTATTTCTCCCCTTTTATTCGGCGTGTCGTGCGGGACCGGCACGTCGGTGTTCTTCTTCTAAGGCGTTTCCTCAATCGCACAGGCGCGCAGGCAGCCGCCGCGAGGCGGTTGCAGGCGAAAGTCGCTGCCGGGATGGTTTCTTGCGTCGTTATGGCCGGCGCGGTGCCGCAGGGCTGGTGCGGCTCAAGACGGGACCCTCGCCGGAAGGACGAGGCGGAGCGGCGGCGGTCGGCTCTTTACGGCCGTGTTCGCAACCGGCATCCCGCCGGGATTGCGCGGAAGAGGCTACGTGTAATCTCCTTGAATTGGCACCTTCAAAATCATCAAATTTCGTGTTATGATATTTGGATCGATTGGCCGCTACGTCTGCCAATCGGTTACGTCTGCCAATCGGTTACGTCTGCCAATCGGTCGAATTTTCCGACAAATGCCGGCGACATCGCGGCAGGAGGTGCCGACCAGAGCGGCGTGCCGACAGTCATCTGTCTGGATACACGCCCGCGGAAAGTTTCAGCGGCTGCGGCGAGAGGCCGCGCCGCTGCAAATATGACGGTTCTGTGTTTTCCGATCTTTCAGAAGGCCGATGAATTCGCGGGATCAACGCCCGGCCTTGGCGCGGCGGGGTGCGTCGCGGTTGGCGTGCATGTCTTGCATGGCGCCGGCGACCAGCTTGTCGAAGACGTATCGCGCCGGGCGCTGGTGCTCCAGCGGGATCTCCGGCGCCATTTCGCCGGTGGTGCGGGGCCCGCGCAGGGCAGTCCAGGCGGCCTTGAGCGGGTTGCGCACGGCGTCGGTGACGGCGGTCGGCTCGTAGCCGCAATGGGCCATGCAATCGGCGCACTTCTCGTAGTTGCCGGTGCCGTAGCTGTCCCAGTCCGTGGTCTCCATCAGCTCCTGGAAGGTCCGGGCGTAGCCCTCGTTCAACAGGTAGCAGGGGCGCTGCCAGCCGAAGATGTTGCGGGTCGGGTTGCCCCACGGCGTGCAGCGGTAGGTCTGGTTGCCGGCCAGGAAGTCCAGGTACAGGGTCGAGTGGCTGAGCCGCCACTTGCGGCCCTTGCCCAGGCTGAAGACCCTGCGGAACAGCTCCTTGGTCTTGCGGCGGTTGAGGAAGTGTTCCTGGTCCGGGGCGCGCTCATAGGCATAGCCGGGCGAGATGGTCACGCCCTCGACATCGAGCTCCTTCGCGTAGTCCAGGAACGCTGCGATGTCCTCCGCCGGCATGCCGTCGAAGACCGTGGCGTTGCAGTTGACGCGGAAACCGCGGGCGCGTGCCGCCCTGATCGCCGACACGGCGCGATCGAACACGCCTTCCTGGCAGACAGACTTGTCGTGGTGCTCGCGCAGGCCGTCCAGGTGGACTGAGAAGGTCAGGTAGGGGTTGGGCTTGAACAGGTCCAGCCGCTTTTCCAGCAGCAGCGCGTTGGTGCACAGATAGACAAACTTCTTGCGGGCGACGATGCCCTCAACGATCTGGCCGATCTCCTTGTGCAGCAGCGGCTCGCCGCCGGGGATCGAGACGATCGGCGCGCCGCATTCGTCGACCGCATCCAGGCACTCCTGCAGCGACAGGCGCTTGTTCAGGATGGCGTTCGGATAGTCGATCTTGCCGCAGCCGGCGCAGGCCAGGTTGCACCGGAACAGCGGTTCCAGCATCAGCACCAGGGGATACTTGTCGCGGCCCTTCAGGCGCTGCTTGAGGATGTAGGCGCCGACCCGGATCTGCTGCCGCACTGGAACGCCCAAGATACCCTCCAACAAGCTTGGTTTTTCCGGGCCGCCCGTGGCCCGCATGATGCTTTGTTCACTGTTGCGTTTTGCCGGGAGCGCGTCCCCGACGCAACCCCTTTACCCGAGTAAAGCGGTCAAAAAAGGGTGATCGTGGCGCGCATGCCGCAGTGCAAACTCACGCTCAAGCCGCTCAGCCGACGGTCCCTGATGCCTGCCTCGCGTCAGTCGGCATGGCCCGCATTGCTGCCGCGCTCGTCCCGCACCGCGGCCAGCACCGCCCGCACCGTCGGGTCGGCAAAGACGGCCTCGACCGGCCGGTCCAGCTTGCGGCGCCAATTGGGGTGTTCGTCGATCGTGCCGGGCAGGTTCATCTGCTCCACCTGGCCCAGCACGTCCTCCAGCGCCACCATCATCAGGGCGCAAGGGGTGCGGGACAGGAAGGTATGGATGGCGACCAGCAGCGCCTCGTCCAGTGGATAGGAGTCCGTGTCGATCGGCGGCTCGGCCGGCCACAGCCCGGCGTGGATCAGCGCGTCGACCAGCAGGCGCCGCTCACGCACCCGGCTGGCGGCCTCCTGCTGCTGCGCCTCGTTGTCCGGATAGAGGTTCAGCTTCTGCCGCCACTCCAGGTCGCGGCCGGTCCACATGCCGGCGAGGGTCGGCAGGTCGTGCGTGCCGGCGGTGACCAGCGCCGCGCGGGGATAACCGCGGGCATCACGGAACAGGCCGTTGTCGTACCGCTCAAAGCGGAGCACGCGGTACGACAGGACATTGGCGGCGTTGAGCGCCTCCGACAGGCCCTCGGGAATGGTGCCCAGGTCCTCGCCGATGACGAGGCACTTCTCCCGCTGCGACTCCAGCGCCAGGATGCGCAGCATCTCGTCGAGCGGGTAGCGGACATAGGCGCCGCGGGCGGCGCCCTGGCCCACCGGCACCCAGTAGAGCCGGCGCATGCCGGCGATGTGGTCGATGCGCAGGGCGCCGGCGTGGCGCATGTTGGCGCGCAGGACGGCGATGTACGACTTGAAGGCATCCTCGCGCATGCGGATCGGGCTGTACGGCTTCAGCCCCCAGTCCTGGCCGAGCTGATTGAACGGGTCGGGCGGCGCGCCGACCGACATCGACAGGATGCGCGAGACGTGGTCGCCCCAGGCCGCGGCGCTGTCGGCACCGACGCCGACCGCCCGATCCAGGTACAGGCGAATGGTGCCGTTCGTGGCGCGGTTGGCGGCGGCCATGGCCTCGCCAAGCTGGGTGTCGGCAACCCATTGCAGATAGATATGGAACTCGATCCGCTCGACATGGTCGGCGGCAAAGGTGTGTACGGCCGGGGACTCCGGGTCGTGATACTCCTCCGGCCATTTCTGCCAGTCGAACAGGGCGCGGTCGGTCGCCACGAACGACTCCTGCAGCGCCATGAAGACCGCGAAATTCTCCAGCACCCGCGGATCGGCGCCCTGCTCGTAGCTGCGCCGGAAGGCGTGGAAGGCGCGCGCCCGCTCCGTTCCCTTGTTCAGGTGAAGGGTGCGGAAGCTGGCATAGAGCAGTTCCAGCACCGGCATGACCAGGCCGCTGACCGCGGTGTAGTCGACCAGCTCCGTGGCCCGCGCCGCCTGCATCCGTGCCTGGAAGTCCGGCATGGCGACCAGATCCCGGGCCTCGGCGCATTCGGCGAAATCGGGCACCGCCTCCACGTCGATGTAGATCGTGTTCAGGAATTCACGGCTGGAAGGCGAATAGGGGCTGGCGTGCTCGGGGTTGATCGGGAACAGGGCGTGCAACGGGTTGATGCCGATGATGTCGGCGCCCTGCTCCGCCGCGTGGCGGGCAACTTCCGCCAGATCGCCGAAATTGCCCATGCCCCAGTTGCGCGATGAGCGGAGCGAATAGAGCTGGCAGACGATGCCCCACAGGCGCCTGTCGCCGGCCATCTCCGGCGGCAGCCAGGCGCGCGGCGGCGCCACGATCAGCCGTGTTTCATACGGCGTCTGCCCGTCAAGGGCGACGATCATGACGTGATAGCCCTCGGGCAGGGTCTGCGGCAGGACGAACAGCCGGCGCTCCAAGGCCTCGCCGTCAATGATGCGGCTGTTGACGAGCGCCATGTCCTTGACCGGCTGGCGGCCACGCGTGGTCTCACCGCCCTCCGTCACCAGGGTCCAGACCAGCGCCCGATCCGCCGCAGCCATGGCCGCGGTCAGCGAGACCGGCACCGTGCCCGGCTGGGCCTCGGCCGGGACGATCGTCGCCGGCTCGACCAGGCGGCGCCACGGCCGCTCCTCGAAGGCGGTCAGCGTCCGCGCCGCGGTGGCCTCGTCGCCGACCGGCAGGCCCAGCGACTCGAGGATGGCAGCGTTGGTCTCTGGCGTTGTGCGGTGCTCATTGCCCCAGATGTCGTAGTAGCGGGGCTCGATGCCGACAAGTTCGGCCAGCCGGTCGATCGCCGGTGCCGGTGCAGCGGTGGTGTCCATCAGTGCTCCCGGACGAGAATAAAGACCATCAAGGTATGGGCGGGTACCGGCAACACCTCGGCCGGCCCGACCGACAGTTCGCCGCCGGGCCGGTCCGGCACCGCGGTGTCGAGCAGGCACGACCAGGCGATGCCGCCGTCGATGCCGGGCATGGTGAACGGCACCAGATCGCTGTGGGCGTTGAGGATGACGAACAGCACCTCGTCGGAGAGGTGCTGGCCCTCCGGCAGCAGCTCCGCGCCGGCATCGCCGGCCAGCATCATGCCCAGGCAGCGGGCGTAAAAGTCCTGCCATTGCCGCTCGGTCACCGCCTCGCCGTGCGGCGAGTACCAGGCGATGTCCGGCACGCCTTTCGGCGACAGGATGCGGCCGTGCAGGTGACGCGACCGGCGCAGGGCAGGGTGGTCGTGGCGCAGCCGGATCAGGCGCCTGACAAAGGCGGGCAGGGCGGCATTGGCATGAAAGGTGTCGTGCCAGTCCAGCCACGACATTTCGTTGTCCTGGCAGTAGGCATTGTTGTTGCCGTTCTGCGTGTTGCCGAACTCGTCGCCGGCCAACAGCATGGGCGTGCCCTGGGACAGCAGCACGGTCGCCAGCATGTTACGCACCTGGCGGGCGCGCAGGGTGAGGATGGCCGGGTCGCCGGTCGGCCCTTCAACACCATGGTTGTCCGAGCAGTTCTCGTTGGCGCCGTCGCGCCCGCCTTCCTGGTTCAGTTCGTTGTGCTTGGTGTCATAGGAGACGACGTCGTGCAGCGTGAACCCGTCATGACAGGCGACGAAATTGATCCCGCACCAGGGGCGCCGGCCGTTGTGCTCGAACAGGTCCGACGAGCCGCTCAGGCTGCGCGCCAGCTCGGGCATCATGCCGTGGTCGCCGCGCCAGAAGCGGCGCACGGTGTCGCGGAAGCGGTCGTTCCACTCGGCCCAGCCGCCGGGGAACTGGCCCAGGCGATAGCCGCCGGGGCCGACGTCCCACGGCTCGGCGATCAGCTTGACGTTGGACAGCACCGGATCCTGGCGCACGGCGTCGAAGAAGCCGGAGCCGGGGTCGAATCCGGCCGGCTCCCGCCCCAGTGTCGTCGCCAGATCGAACCGGAAGCCGTCGACGTGCATTTCGGTCACCCAGTAGCGCAGGCTGTCCATGACCATCTGCAGGACGCGCGGGTGGCTGAGGTTCAGGGTGTTGCCGCACCCCGTCTCGTCAACGTAATAGCGCGGGTTGCCGGGGTTCAACCTGTAATAGGACGCATTGTCGATGCCGCGGAAGCTCAGGGTAGGGCCCAGCTCGCTGCCCTCGCAGGTGTGGTTGTAGACCACGTCAAGGATCACCTCGAGGCCGGCGTCGTGCAGCCGCTTGACCATGGTCTTGATCTCGCCAAGGCTGGTCGAGGAAAAGTAGCGCTGCTCCGGCGCGAAATAGCACAGCGTCGAATAACCCCAGTAATTGCGCAGTCCCCGCCGCACCAGGAAGCGGTCATCGACGAACGACTGGATCGGCAGCAGCTCCACGGAGGTCACGCCGAGCGCCTTGAGGTGGTCGATGACCGGTTCTGTGGACAGGCCGGCATAGGTGCCGCGCAGGGGCTTCGGCACCCGGGGATGTTGCATGGTGAAGCCGCGCAGGTGGGCCTCGTAGAGCACCGTCTGTGACCACGGCACGCGCGGCGGCGCGTCGTCGCCCCACGAGAACGCCTGCTCAACAACACGGCATTTGGGCATCGCGCGGGCGCTGTCGCGGCGGTCGAAGGACAGGTCGGCGCGGCTGGACTCAGGGCGATAGCTGTGGTGCGCATCCGACCACCGGAGCGGCCCGACCAGTGCCCGGGCATAGGGATCGATCAGCAGCTTGTGGTGGTTGAACCGGTGGCCGCGGGTCGGATCGTACGGGCCGTACACGCGGTACCCGTAGAGCTGACCCGGCCGGGCGTCGGTCAGATAGACATGCCAGACGTGATCGATCGGCTCGACCAGCGGGACGCGGCGCACCTCCCGCTGGCCCGAGGGATCGAACAGGCACAACTCCACCTTCTCGGCGTGCGCCGAGAACAGAGCAAAATTCACGCCCATCCCGTCCCAGGTCGCACCGAGTGGATACGGCCGACCCGGCAGGACCGAAGCCCGATCCGTTGCCATGATCGTCCTAGTCCCCGTCGCGCGGGATCAGGATGACCGTGGCCAGTGGCGGCACGGTCAGCGACAGCGAATACGGGCGGCCGTGCGAGGGCACCATCTCCGCCATGACGCCCCCCGAGTTGCCGACATTGCTGCCACCGTAGATCGCTGCATCGGTGTTCAGCGCCTCCACGTAGTAGCCCGGCTGAGGCACGCCGACGCGGTAGTTCTGGCGTGGCACCGGCGTGTAGTTGCACACGGTGACGACCGGCCTGCTGCCCTCCCGGCCCTTGCGGATGTATGAGATCACCGAGTTCTGGATGTCGTTCGGCTCGATCCACTCAAACCCGGTCCATTCGCTGTCAAGCTGCCACAGCGCCGGCGTATCCTTGTAAAGCCGGTTGAGGTCGCTGACGCAGGTATGCACGCCCTTGTGAGGTTCGAAGTCCAGCAGGTGCCAGTCGAGGCTGCTGTCGTGCGACCACTCGCGCCACTGGGCGAACTCGGCGCCCATGAACAACAACTTCTTGCCTGGCATGGTCCACATGAAGCCGTAATAGGCGCGCAGCGTGGCGAACTTCTGCCAGTCGTCGCCAGACATCTTGCCGATCAGCGAGCCCTTGCCATGGACCACCTCGTCGTGGCTGAGCGGCAGGATGAAGTTTTCCGAGAACGCGTAGAGCAGGCCGAAGGTCAGGTCGTTGTGATGCCACTGGCGGTGGATCGACTGCTTGGTCATGTAGCGCAGTGTGTCGTGCATCCACCCCATGTTCCATTTGAACCCGAAGCCCAGGCCGCCGGCGTAGATCGGCCGCGACACCGCCGGCCACGCCGTGGATTCCTCGGCGATGGTGGTGGCGCCCGGGAACTTGCCGAACACCTCCATGTTCATGCGCTTGATGAACTCGATCGCCTCGATGTTCTCGTTGCCGCCGTACTGGTTGGGGATCCATTCACCCTGCTTGCGGCTGTAGTCGAGGTACAGCATGGATGCCACGGCGTCCACGCGCAGCCCGTCCAGGTGGTAGAACTCCATCCAGAACAGGGCGTTGCTGAGCAGGAAGTTGGCCACCTCACGCCGACCGTAGTTGTAGATCAGCGTGTTCCAGTCCATGTGGAAGCCCTTGCGCGGGTCGGCGTGCTCGTACAGGTGGGTTCCGTCGAACAGGCCCAGGCCGTGCTGGTCGCTCGGGAAGTGTCCCGGCACCCAGTCGACCAGCACGCCAATCCCGTTCTGATGGCAGGTGTCTATGAAATACTGAAAGTCCTCGGGCTCGCCGAAACGGCTCGTCGGTGCGAACAGTCCGATCGGCTGATAGCCCCACGAGCCGTCGAAGGGAAACTCATTGATCGGCATCAGCTCGATGTGCGTGAAACCCAGGTCGCGCACATAAGGCACCAGCCGCTCCGCCATCTCGCGGTAGGTGAGGTAGCGGTGATACTCCTCCGGAACCCGCTGCCATGACCCGAGATGGACCTCATAGATGGTCATCGGCGCGTCGCGCGCGTTGCGCTGGGCGCGGCTGGCCATCCACTCCCCATCCTGCCAGTCGTGCTGCGGCTTGCCGTGGACGATCGAGGCGGTCTTCGGCGGCTGCTCCGCGTAGAACGCCTGCGGGTCGGCCTTGAGCGGCAGAAGCTGGCCGTTGGGGCTGCGGATCTCGAACTTGTAGACCTCGCCCTTGCCGATGCCGGGGATGAAGATGTCCCAGAGGCCGTTGGCGGGATGTACGCGCATCGGATGGATGCGGCCGTCCCAGCCGTTGAAATTGCCGACCACGGAGACGCGACGGGCGTTCGGCGCCCACACGGCGAAGGCCGTACCCGGGACGCCGTCCAACTCCATGGGGTGGGCGCCGAGCTTCTCGAAGCTGCGCAGGTGGCTGCCCTCGCCCAGCAGGTAGCGGTCGAGGTCGCCGAGGACCGGCGGGAACCGGTAGGCGTCCTCGATCACCGCCGGACCTTCGGGCAGGTCCAGGCGCAGCCGATAGGTGAACTCGCCGTCGCGGTCGGGCATGACGCCCTCAAAGAACCCGTCGGGATGGATCCGTTCGAGTTCGGCCACGTCCTGGCCGGTGCCCGCATCGACAACCGTGACCGTCCGGGCGCGGGGCTGGAAGGCCCGCACCACCACCTCGACCCTGCCGGCCGCTTCGGCCTCGGCGGCCGCACCCTTGGCCGCCCGGCCCTTTGTCGGCGGCGGCTCGCGCCGGACCATGTGCATGCCGAGGACGCTGAACGGGTCGGCGTGGTCGGCGCGGACAATTGCCTCGACTTCGGGCCTGTGGGTCTCGGTCTTCATTCGTCCTTCTCCGTTTTGGCATCGCCGCGCCGCGCTGTGGCGGCGAGTGGACTTGAGCCGTCTGACCAGGGAGCGGATCGGATCCCGGCTATTCCGGCGCCGCAGAACCACTCCGCGCCGCATCGAGGATGTCGATGACTCCACCGACGGGAATGGTCAGCCAGCCGGGCCGATTCGCCGCCTCGTAGGCCACTTCGTACAGCGCCTTCTCGAGCACGAGCAAGTCGAGCAACTGACTGGCCGCGGCCGGATCCTGCGGGTAACTGACGCAGTCGCCGATGACCTCGATGTAGGTGCCCAGGAACGCACTCTTGGCCATGTCCAGCCAGCGCGTGGCGTCTTCCATCAGACGGTCGTGCCAATCCGGGTGGGTCTGGCTGAGGTCCTTTACGGCGGCGCCGGCCGCATAGTCGAACGACCGCAGCATGCCGGCCACGTCGCGCAACGGCGTCTTCTTGATGCGCCGCTCCTCCAGCGGCCGGGCCGGCTCGCCCTCGAAATCCACCAGGATGAAGTCGTCGCGCTCCAGCAGCACCTGGCCCAGGTGGTAATCCCCGTGGTGGCGCGTCTTGGCGGCGTCGGGCAGCATGGCTCCGAGTCGCTCGATCAGCGCGCGGACCTCCTCCTGACGGGCCAGCAGGGCCTCGACCTGACCGAGGATCGGGCCCTCGACCCGGGTCCGGGCACGGTGCAGCGAGGCAAACGCCTTGTCGGCCTGGCCATGGACGTCGGCGCGCAGGGCGGCCATGTCGGCCTCGCTCATCGGTTCGGGGTCGAAGGCCGGATCGCCCGTCTCCAGGGCGAAGGCACAGTGCAGCTCGGCGGTGCGCCGACCCAGCGTCGCTGCCCGCTGCCGGTAGATTTCGTGCGGGTCGGCGATCGTCGTGTCCAGCTTCTCGACGCCAAGGCGGAGATCTTCAAGGGATCGTTCCAGGTGTTCCAGGGTGTAGCGCCAGCCATCGCCCTGGTTGCGGACGAAACGCTGGACGATGACCAGAGCGGTCGGCGTGCCGTCTTCGGAGACGTGCTCGACCGCACCGACCAGGGCCGGAATGTTGCGGTAGTGGGCCACTTCGGTGAGGAACCGGCCGATCTCCACCTCGGGGTGGACGCCGGGCGTCAGGCGGCGATACAGCTTCATCACCATCTGGTCGCCCATCAGGACCGACGTGTTGCTCTGCTCGACACCGAGGCGCCGGATCTGTGCGTCCTCCGCCAGCTTGACCTCGGCCAGGGCGGCGCTCGGGCGGAAGCGAATCGTGCCGGTCGTTGAGGGCAGATCGGTGGCACCGCGAATCTGCTCGAAAATGGCCAAGGCCAGCGGTGCGCCGTCGGCGGTCGCGTCGGTCAGCGCGCCCACTCGGGGACCGCGCCGGATCTTGGCCAGCGTATAGGGCAGCAGCGGCGACTGCCGGGTGGCGGCAGACTCGTCCCAGTGGGTGGCCAGCGGCAGGAAGTAGCGCTGCGGCAGCGGGTCTCCGGCCAGATCGACCTCAATGACCGCGGCGAGCAGGTTGCGTCCTTCGGCAGTGGGCAGGCGCGCCGCCTCCACCAGGCGGGTTGCCTGAATCCAGAACTCCTTGGCGGCGAACCAGCGTTGCTTCGGCAGGTATTCCGGCAGCACGTCTTGGGCGAACTCGACGGCGACGCGGCCGCTCTGCAGGCTGCTCCAGCCCTCGGTCAGGACCAGCGTCACCATGTCGGGCACCGGCTCCGGGATGGGCTCGTGCCAGCGCGGCAGCTCGGCCTCTTCGGCCAGCAGAAACCAGTAGAAGCCGTACGCCTGCAGGGTCAGCAGGTAGGTCAGGTCGCCGATCGGCGGGAACGTGCTGCGTCCCATCATCTCGATCGGCACGCGTCCCTTGAAGCGTGACAGGTCGAGCTCGACGGCCTGCGCCTGGCGCGACAGGTTGGCGACGCACAGCACCGCCTCGCCATCATACTCGCGCAGATAGGCCAGGATCTTCCGGTTGCCGGGATACAGGAATGTCATCGTGCCGCGGCCGAAGGCGCGGTAGCCCTGCCGCACCGTGATGATGCGCTTCATCCAGTTGAGCAGCGACGAGGCGCTGCGCTGCTGGGCCTCGACATTGACCGCGTCGTAGCCGTACAGCGAACTCATCACCGCCGGCAGGTACAGGTTCTGCGGGTCGGCCCTTGAGAAACCGCCGTTGCGGTCGGGCGACCACTGCATGGGGGTACGCACACCGTCGCGATCGCCCAGGAAGATGTTGTCGCCCATGCCGATCTCGTCGCCATAGTACATGATCGGCGTGCCCGGCATCGAGAACAGCAGGCTGTTCATAAGCTCGATCTTGCGCCGGTCGTTGTCCATCAGCGGCGCCAGCCGGCGGCGGATGCCCAGGTTGATGCGGGCGCGCCTCTCTGCGGCATAGAAATTCCACAGGTAGTCGCGCTCGCGGTCGGTCACCATCTCCAGCGTCAACTCGTCATGATTGCGCAGAAAGATGGCCCACTGGCAGTTGGACGGGATCTCCGGCGTCTGCCGCATGATGTCCGTGATGGGGTGCCGGTCCTCCAGCGCGATCGACATGTACATGCGCGGCATCAGCGGGAAGTGGAATGCCATCTGGCATTCGTCGCCGTCGCCGAAATACGGCGCCGTGTCCTCCGGCCACTGGTTGACTTCGCCAAGGAAGAAGGCGCTGGGGTGGCGTTCGTCCATGGCCGTGCGCAGGCTCTTCAGGATGGCGTGCGTCTCCGGCAGGTTCTCGTTGTTGGTGCCGTCGCGCTCGACGAGGTAGGGAATCGCGTCGAGGCGCATGCCGTCCACTCCCGCCTCCAGCCAGAAGCGCATGATGTCGATCACGGCCTGGACCACGCGCGGGTTGTCGAAGTTCAGGTCCGGCTGGTGGCTGAAGAAGCGGTGCCAGTAGTACTGCTGCGCGACGGGGTCCCAGGCCCAGTTCGACTGCTCGGTGTCGGTAAAGATGATCCGGGTTTCCGACCACTTCTTGTCATCGTCGGACCAGACATACCAGTTCCGCGCCTTCGATCCCTTTCTGGCGCGGCGGGCGCGCTGGAACCAGGGGTGCTGGTCGGAGGTATGGTTGACGACGAGCTCGTTGATGACGCGCAGCCCGCGCTGGTGCGCCGCCTTGACGAAATTGCGGAAGTCGCGCATCGAACCGTAGCTGGGATGGATGTCGCGGTAGTCGGAAATATCGTAACCATCGTCGCGCAGAGGCGACGGATAGAATGGCAGCAGCCAGATGGCCGTGACGCCGAGCTCCTTGATGTAGTCCAGCTTCTCCATCAGCCCGCGGAAGTCGCCGACACCGTCGCTGTTGGCGTCGAAGAACGCCTTGACGTGAAGCTGATAGAAGATGGCGTCCTTGTACCAGAGGGGGTCGGAACGGTCGATCATGAGGCCATTGGATGTTTGTGGCAGTGACGGGGGCCGGCGGCGGCATCCATTGAACGTTTCAAGGCTGCATTCGGATTGCGAGCAGGTCGGTACGATACCGGTTGCAGACCGTCAAACGCACGTCGGGGTCGCCCGGTTCCAGGCGTCATGGGGAACAGCGGCCGTTTACGGCGGGATTAACTCATTTTTTTATGACAATGACAGGGCCATGGCAAGCCCCGTCGGGCGCCCGCCCGTATTGGCACGGGCGGACAGGACGGGTCCCGGCGTTTCGACTCAGGGCGCGCTCAGGCGCCAGACAAAGGCGGGGCGGTTGTTGTCGATCCAGATGTGCTGCATCTTGCCGGTCCATTTGAACTGGTGGCCGCTGAACAACTCCTCCATCCGAACGGTCGCCCAGTCGGGCAGGTTCAGCTCCCACAGCGGCAACTCGAAGCGGGCATCGTGCGGCTTGTGCGGATCGAGGTTAAGCGCAATCAGGATGAAGTTCGACCGGTCCCTGGTGATCTTGCCATAGACCAGGATGTTGTCGTCCGAGGCGTTATAGAACCGCAGGTTTTCGTATTCGTGCAGGGCCGGGTTCTCACGGCGTATCAGGTTGAGCTGCGTGATCCACTCGCGGATGTTGCCGGGGCGGTCCCAGTCCCAGACCTTGTACTGGTACTTCTCGGAATTGAGGTACTCCTCCTTGCCCGGCACCGGAGTCGCCTCGCAAAGCTCGAAGCCGTTATAGATGCCGTAGACGCTGGACAGCGTGGCCGCCAGCACGGCGCGGATCATGAACATCGGGCGGCCGCCGGTCTGCAGGTGGTAGGGCAGGATGTCCGGCGTGTTGGTGAAGAAATTGGCCCGCATGTATTCCTTGGCCTCGGACTGGGTCAGCTCCTTCAGATATTCCGTCAGTTCCCACTTCGCCGTGCGCCAGGTGAAGTAGCTGTAGCTCTGCGTGAAGCCCAGCTTGGCCAGCGCCTTCATCAGCTTCGGCCGGGTGAACGCTTCCGCCAGGAAGATCGTCTCCGGATGCCGGTCCTGGATGTCGCGGATCAGCCACTCCCAGAACGGCAACGCCTTGGTATGCGGGTTGTCGACGCGGAAGATCTTGACGCCCTGGTCCACCCAGAACTGGACGACGTCGCGCATCTCGATCCACAGGTCTTCCTTGTATGTCGTGCCGTCCAGCTCGTAGAATTCAACGTTGACGATGTCCTCGTATTTCTTCGGCGGGTTCTCGGCGAAGCGGATCGAGCCGTCGGGCCGCCACTTGAACCAGTCCGGGTGCTCCTTGATCCACGGGTGGTCGGGCGAGCATTGGATGGCGAAGTCGATTGCCACCTCCATGCCGTGCCGCTTGACCGCAGCAACGAAGCGCTGGAAGTCCTCCAGCGTGCCCCATTCCGGGTTGATCGCGGTGTGACCGCCGGCCGCGGAGCCGATGGCATAGGGGCTGCCAGGATCGCCGGGCTCGGCGCGGACCGCATTGTTGCGGCCCTTGCGGTTGGTGTGGCCGATGGGATGGATCGGCACCAGGTAGACGACGTCGAACCCCATGTCGCGAACATAGGGCAGACGGGCGATGCATTCATCCATCGTCGCGCCACGCATGGGATTGGTGCCCTGCGACCGCCAGAACATCTCGTACCATGCCGCATAGCGGGCGCCGATCCGGTCGACGATGACCTCCAGCTCGTTCACGTAGAAGGTCTGGCCCGAGCGCGGCTCGCACCGGCGCATGATCGCCTCGGTACTCTTGGCCAGCAGCATGTCCATCTTGATGGCCAGATTGTCGCCGGCCTCGTCGAACTCCTCAAGCAACTCGAGCAGCGTCTGCCGGTCAGGGCCCCTGGCGTTGTCGTGGGCAGCCTGCAGCTGCGCGCGCGCCTCAACCAGGTCGACGTCGATCTGCTGCCCGGCATTGGCCTTCTTGACCATGTCGCTGCGCAGTGTCCGGAACGTGTCGACCCAGGCGCTGATTGTGTAGAGGTAGCGTGTGTTGCGGTCGACGCGGAAGCTGCCCACCCAGCGGTCGTTGTCCCAGAAGCGCATGGCCGCTTCATGCCAGGTGCCCTCGTCCTCGGCACGGTAAAGAACTGCCGCCGAAATCACGGCATGGCCGTCGCAGACGATGTCGGCTTGGACCTCGATCTCGTCGCCGACCTCGCGCTTGATGGGGAAGCGGCCGTCGTTGATCTCGGGCTCGACCGCTTCGATGACGAACCGGTGCGGCGCCAGCTTCTCCAGCCGTGCGGCCGATTCCTGGCTCAGGGGACGGTTGGTGCGCAGGATGTCAGGCATGGGCGTCGGGCCTCATACGGTGCTGATCTGCTCATGGAAAAAGCCGTCATGGCGCTGCCCGGCGGCGGCACGAAGCCGACCTTTCCTCCCTTGTCAACGCGGCCTGGATGGCCTCAAGCGCTCCGGATCAGGCGGTGACGCCGCCGGCTCCGTGCTCAGCCGAATCCGGCGCCGCGCAGTGTTCGGGGGGTCTTGCTCCAGGATTCCCGTTCCAGGATTCCCTTCTGCCCGTCTTGCCGGGGGTTTCGAGACTCCCGGCACCCTATTGCGCGGCTTCCGGTTCGGCGGTTGGCGGTGCCTCGGTCCCGTCGGCGGCAGACGGTGGCGCCGCGTCGGACGCCGGCGCGTCTGCTTCGCCTCCGGGGGCGGGGACGGCCGCCTCGCCTTCTCCGGGCGGCGCGCCGCCGGCCGCCACGTCGCGGGCCAGGTCTCCCACCAGCGCTGCGACGCGGTCGGTGGCAGCGGCGATGTCCTCGCGCCTGTCTTCCGGCCCCAGATGATAGAAGACCGAGTAGTTGTAGTCATCAAGGGCGAAGAACAGCGCCATGAACGACGTGCCGTCTTCGGCCTCGCAGACGGCCGTGCCGCGCTTGAGTGCCCACATGTCCCGGATCACCTCGCTCTCGCCGACGTCCGGCTCGAAGCCTTCGGTGCACGTCTCCTCAAGCACATCGAGATAGCGTTGCGCGAAGTCGTCGATCGCCACCTCGGGTCCGCGCGGTTCCTGATGCAAGGCGCCGGTGATGCCATTCATCCGCCACACGAAGCGCAGATCCAGCGCGTTGTCCGGCACCGCCTCGGGGTCCAGCAGCTCGACATTCTCAAACCCCGCCGCATTCAGCAGACTGGCCAAGCCTTCGATGGTCATCATGCGGTCCTGCGGCGCCTGTCCCTCGTTTGGCGCCATGGCTTCCGGATTGGCGGCGATGAGCCGGTTGGCCGTCTCCACGCAGGTGCGCAACTGCCGCAGGCTGGCCGACGTCCCGGTGAGGGGGAAGCGCAGCGTATCGCCGGCCTGGAACGACTGCCAGCCGGTGAAGGTAACGGTCAGCTCCCGGCCACGGCGCAGGGCCCCGATCACGTCGATATCGGCGCCGAGCGGCACGACCGCCACCGGCGGCGCCGCAGCAACGATCGGGTACTGGCGTCGGAACTCGCCGTCGACCGAAAGCTGGACGACCGAGCCGTCATCCTCTTCCAGCGCCCAGTCCGGGTTGCGCAACGCCATGACCGTCTGGAACTCCGTATTGGTCTGGAAGGCCACGGTCACGCCGTTGTCAAACTCCCGGGAGACGCCGCAGTGGCTGAACTGGCGCGTATCCTCGCGACCGAAGGCGCCGCCCGTCCACCCCTGCACGTTGATCGTGAACTCGTCCGGGGGGCGCTGGGCGAAACCAGGCGTCCCGGTAACGGCGAGCAGTGCCGCGGCGGCGACGGCGGCGCGCAGGAAGGTCTTCGAGGTCATCGTGTTCTCGTCCGACAATCCGGTCTTCGCTTAGGCACGGCCCCATGAGGCAAGGCACCATGGTCCGGCGGGCTGGCAGGCCTCGGCAAGCACCTCACAGTCGTGCAGGTGAGCCCCGCCTGTCAACCGCCGCCCGATGGCATCGTCCGGCCAATGACCATGAGAACCGCGAAACGGTCCTGGCGGGACACGTTGCGACGGGTCGGTGCATGGTTCTGCACCTGGGTCATGGCACTGGGGTCATGGCACTGGGGTCATGGCACTGGGGTCATGCCGGCGTCTGCGGAACCGTTCAATGAATCAGGGACAGGCCAAGTTCCCGGTCCATGACCGCCAGCACGTGCGCGGCGATCATCATGCTGCCGTGTACCGTGAAATGCATGCCGTCATCGGTGCGAATCGAGCGAAGCCGGCCGCTGGCATCGCGAACGTGGGCAGTATAGCGGCCGGCCTCGTCGGTGGTCAGGTCCCAGATCGGGAGATAGGTGACGCCCGGCCGGCCTGCCGCCGTGTCTTGGAACACGGCATTGATGACGCGCATGCCCTCGGAAAAGTGTCCGCTGCGGGCGATGGGCATGCCCAGCCAGATCACCGGCACCCCGGCCGCCGTCAACCGTTCCATCATCATGCCGGCCCGTTCGCCATAGAGGGCGCGCCAGGCGTCGCTGAAGCGCTCGTAATGGGTGCCGCCCTGGGTGATCGGCTGGCGATCGTTCATGCCGATGGCGACCACCGCCACGTCGGGCCGACGCTGCGCCAGGAGCGCGTCGAGCCGGGCCGGCCAGTCATAGAAGTCATCCCGGACCAGGCCCGTGCTGGCGCGACCACGGTTGATCACTTCCACGCCCGGCACCGTGGCGAGCACCTGGGTCAGGCCGTGGCCGATCTGCTGGGCCACCGAGTCGCCGATGACGAGGATGGTCGTTGCCCCCTGTGCACCGGCCGGCGCCGCCGCCCGCGCTGCCTGATTTCCGGCCCACGCGGTTCCGGCCAGCACGGCCAGTGTCGCCACCGCGGCCAGCCTTAGGGCCGTCAAACCGAGAAACAGCCATCGCGACGCCTGAAGCACGCCCGCCTCCCTGGCTCGTCTGCACGTTCGTCTGCACCATGAGCGCGGCACTTTTCCATCAAGAGGCATTCCGAGGCAAGCCCACGCGAAAGTTGCGACATGGTCAGGGCGAAGGGTTGGCAGGAAAGAAGGATGCGACGCCGCAGGCCGTCATTCGCGGCGATTGGATCCGCGGGCGCGCTTCTGCTCGTACATGGCCTGGTCGGCGCGACTCAGGGCTTCATCGGGCTCGCTGCGGCCATAGAAGGTGGAGGCGCCGAACGACAGATCCACGGCGACCCTGTCGCCGTCCCACACGAACGGCGTTTTGTGGATCAGGCTGCACAAGTATGTGCCCTTCATCGCTGCCACGCCCTCGTCGGCCTGGGCCAGGACGATGCCGAACTCGTCGCCGCCCAGCCGGCCGACCACGTCGGAGGCGCGCACGTGGCCGACCAGGAGGTTGGCGACATGGGTCAGCGCCGCGTCGCCGGCATTGTGGCCGTACTGGTCGTTGATGCGCTTCATGCCGTTGACGTCGAAGTACAGCACGCTGGACGGGGTGCCGTAGCGCTCGGCAAAGGCCATCATCCGCGACAGCTCGCGCACGAAGGCGCGGCGGTTGAGAATGGGCGTGAGCGGGTCCTCGTCGGCGAGCTGCTCCAGATAGGCGATGCGGCGGTTGCGGTCCTCGATGTCGCGGCGCAGGCGGCGCACCTCGGCGATCAGCTTGGCCAGGCCCTCGCGCACGTTCGGGGTGAGTTCCGCCGGCGTGATGCCGAGGAAGCTGGCCACGTCGTTGATGGAGCGCGCCCGGATCGGTGAGGCGGCGGCCTCGTCCACGGCTGTCGCGGCTGTCGCGGCGCTGGCGGCGCTGGCGGCGGTGGTGCCGCGCGGCCTGGTGACGCCGGCAGCCGGCCTGTTGTCGGTTATCTTCATGGGCGCTCGATCACTCCGCGCGGCGCACCGCCGGATGGCCACCGCGAATCCGACCGGCTCATCTTACCCGCACTGATTGCCAAGGAAAATGCCGCTATCGCCGGTTTGCCGGATTTCGTTCGCATGCCTATACTCCACCTGTCCTTAATGTCCCGTTGTCGCGTGTCCTTGATGTGCCATTGCCGTCTCTTCCGCCCTGAGGCCAATCATGTCCGTTGATCCGCCGGCCGTCGGCATCATCATGGGCAGCCAGTCCGACTGGGCGACCATGCGGCATGCCGCGGCCACGCTCGACCGCCTCGGCGTGTCGTACGAGGCCCGGATCGTCTCCGCCCACCGCACGCCGCGCCGGCTCTACGACTACGCCGCCGGGGCGCGCGGCCGCGGGGTCAAGGTCATCATTGCCGGTGCCGGCGGGGCCGCCCATCTGCCCGGTATGACGGCGGCAATGACGCCGCTGCCGGTCCTGGGCGTGCCGGTGGAGAGCAAGACATTGAGTGGCCTGGACAGCCTGCTGTCGATCGTGCAGATGCCGGCCGGCGTACCCGTCGGCACGCTGGCCATAGGCCGCGCCGGCGCCGTCAACGCGGCGCTGCTGGCGGCGGCGATCGTGGCCCTGGGCGATCCGGCGGTGGCCGCGGCGCTCGACCGGTATCGCGCCGAGCAGACCGCCGGCGTCGCCGACGAACCGACCGATTCGGCAGGCGAACCATGAAGCGGCGCTCACCCAGGCAACTGCCACCCGGCAGCGTGATCGGCATGCTCGGCGGCGGCCAGCTCGGCCGCATGACGGCGCTGGCGGCCGCCCGTCTCGGTTACCGGACCCACGTATTCTGTCCGGATGCCGACAGCCCGTGCGGCCAGGTCACCGATCGCCAGACCCTGTCGTCGTACGGTGACCGGGCGGCACTGGCCCGCTTCGCCGAGGCGGTCGACGTGGCCACCTACGAGTTCGAGAACGTGCCCCATGATGCGGTGGCGTTTTTGGCCATGCGTGTGCCGGTGCGGCCGGGGCCGCGCGTGCTGGGCGTATGCCAGGACCGGCGCGAGGAAAAGCGCTTCGTCAATAGCCTGGGCATCGGCACGGCGCCGTTCGCCGTCGTGCCGGAGCCGGCGGTGCTGGAGTCGGCCCTGGGCCAGGTCGGGGTCCCGGCCGTGCTCAAGGCGGCGACCCTGGGCTATGACGGCAAGGCTCAGGTGCTGGTCTCCGATGCCAGGATGGTCGACGAGGCTTGGGAGCGAATCGGCGCCCGCCCGGCCGTGCTGGAGCGGTTCCTGGACCTGGCCGGCGAGCTGTCGGTCATCGTCGGGCGCGGCTTCGACGGCGCCATGGCCTGCTATCCGGCGGTCGCCAACCGCCACGAGAACCACATCCTGGCCGAGACGGTGGTGCCGGCCCCGTACGGCGCCGAAATCGCGGCCGAGGCGGAGGACATCGCCCGCCGCATCACCGAGGCGCTCGACGTGATCGGCCTGCTGGCAGTGGAGATGTTCCTCACCACCGACGGCCGCGTGCTGGTCAACGAGCTGGCGCCGCGGCCGCACAATTCCGGGCACTGGACCATTGATGCCTGCGCCACCAGCCAGTTCGAGCAGCTCGTCCGCGCCATCTGCGGCCTGCCGCTGGGCTCGGTGGAACGGCTGGCCGATGCGGTGATGACCAACCTGCTCGGCGACGATATCGATCGCTGGCCGGAGATCGTGGCCGAGCCGGGGGCCCGGCTGCACCTCTACGGCAAGGTCGAGGCGCGCCCCGGCCGCAAGATGGGCCACGTCACCCGGCTCCGTCCCCGCTCGTGACGGCGTCGCCGGCTGCCGGCGGATAGCGGTGCACGCTGCCGTCGGGCGCCGTGGCGTGCCAGCCTGCCGCATCCGAACCGTCCAGCCAGCATGGCCCGGCCGGCACCTTGCCGTGGCCGCCGGGCAGATCGAGCACGTAGGTCGGCTGGCACAGACCGGAGACGCGCCCCCGCAGGGCACGCACCAGGGCCCGGCCGTCCTCGACCCCGCTGCGGAAATGACCGGTGCCCGGCGCCAGATCGGCATGGTGCAGGTAGTAGGGCTTGACCTGTGCCTTGACCAGGGCTCGGAACAGCGCCTCCAGCACCGCCGCGTCGTCGTTGACGCCACGCAGCAGCACCGTCTGGCTGACCAGCGCCACCCCGGCGTCGCGCAGCCGGCGGATCGCCGCCAGCGCCGCCGGCGTCAGCTCGCGCGGATGGTTGACGTGCAGCGCCGCCCAGACCGCCGTGTCCGGCGCGCGCAGGGCGGCGGCGAGTGCCGGCGTCACCCGCTGCGGGTCGGCCACCGGCAGGCGGGTGTGCACCCGGACGACATCCACATGGCCGATCGCGTTCAGTGCAGTGACCAGGTTGCCGAGCCGGCGCGGTGCCAGCACCAGCGGATCGCCGCCGCTGAGGATGACCTCCCAGATGGCGGGGCGGGCGCGGACGTAGTCCAGGCAGGCCGCCAGCTCGGCCGCCGTGAGCACCGCCGCGTTGCTGCCGACACGGGTGCGGCGGAAGCAGAACCGGCAGTAGGCCGCACAGATCCCGGCCGGCATCAGCAGCACACGGTCGGGATAGCGGTGGACCAGGCCCTTGACGGGCATGTGCGCGGCGTCGCCGATCGGGTCGGCGCGCTCCTCCGGCCGGACGAGCGACTCGGCGGGGTCCGGCAGGAACTGGCGGGCGATGGGGTCGGCCGGATCGGCCGGATCGATCAGTGCACCCAGGGCCGATGTCACCGCCACGGCATGACGGCGGACCACCGTTTCCAGAGCCGCAGCCGCTTCGTGCGTCAGCAGCCCGGCGTCGACGAGGCCGGCCAGCCCGTCATTGCCGCCGCCGCGCGTCGTGTCGCCGATCGCCGTGGGCCGGTCCGGGGTCGTCACGCCTGTTCCAGGACCCGCGGCAGCTTGAAGAACACGTCCTCCTCGGTGATCGACACCTGCTCCAGGCGGACGTCAAAGCGCTCGCGGCAGGCCGCCAGCACCTCCTCGACCAGCACCTCGGGGGCCGAGGCGCCGGCGGTCAGCCCCAGCCGCTCGACCCCGGCCAGCCAGTCCCAGTCGATGTCGGCGGCACGCTGCACCATGCGCGCCTTCGGGCAACCGAACTTGGCCGCCACCTCGACCAGCCGCCGCGAGTTCGACGAGTTCGGCGCACCGACCACCAGAATGGCGTCGCAGTCCGTGGCGATCGCCTTGACCGCCTCCTGGCGGTTGGTCGTGGCGTAGCAGATGTCTTCCTTCTTCGGCGCATCGACGCCGGGAAAGCGCCGGCGGATCGCCGCGACGATCGCCGCGGTGTCGTCCACCGACAGGGTCGTCTGGGTGACGAAGGCGACATTTTCGGGATCGTCCACCGCCACGGTCGCCACGTCCTCCACCGATTCGACCAGAAGCACGGCACCGTCCGGCAGCTGGCCGATGGTGCCGATCACCTCCGGGTGGCCGGCGTGGCCGACCAGCAGGATCTGCTGGCCGTTCTTGTGGTGGCGCTCGGCCTCGCGGTGGACCTTGCTGACCAGCGGACAGGTGGCGTCGACGTAGAACAGGTTGCGCCGTTCCGCCTCGGCCGGCACCGCCTTGGGCACGCCGTGGGCGGAGAAGACCACCGGCACGTCGTCGGGCACTTCGTCCAGCTCCTCGACGAACACCGCGCCCTTCTGCTCCAGCATCTCGACGACGTAACGGTTGTGGACGATCTCGTGGCGGACATAGACCGGGGCCCCGAACCGCTGCAACGCCCGCTCGACGATCTGGATGGCCCGTTCGACGCCGGCACAGAAGCCGCGCGGATTGGCCAGCAGCACGGTCAGCGGCGGCCTGCCGTCCACGGACGCCACCGGCGCGGTGTCGTCGCCCGCTCTTGTCCCGACTGACTCCATTCCCTAAAGTCCCCCAGCCCGTTGTCGGATTGTGAAAGGCGGCCGCCCGGCCATGCGTCAGAACAGCCCCCCTCATATAGACTCGCGGCCCGGAAATACAGGCGTCGGTGAGTCCGGTTTTTTCGCGATGGCGGCGCACGCCGGCCGCGTCGCCCTGGCGGCGGCGCTGCTGGCGGGGCTGGCCGCCTGCAGCGGCGACGACAACCCGGAGGAGGCGCCGCCGGCGCGGGAGGTGGTCGTCGCCGAGCCGCAGCCGACCGGCTGCCCGCGCATCCTGTTCGTCGACGAGGCGGCGCAGGAGGTGCGGTTCCGGCCGGGGCCGGGACGCGACCTGACGGACGTGGAATGGCGGGCCGCCTTCGCCGGCTTCGGTGGCGGCTGCGAGTACGACGACAGCGGCGTCGATGTCGACCTGATCCTCAACATCGTTGCCGAGCGCGGCCCGGCCGCCACCAGCGACGAGGCGGCCTTCGACTACTTCGTCGCCGTGGCCGATCCGCAGCAGCAGGTCCTGGCCAAGGAGATCTTCCAGACGGACATCGTCTTCCCGGCGGGTGGCGCCACCGCCGGCACCAGCGAGGCACTGGTCCAGCGCATCCCGCTCGACAACGCGGCCCTGGGCCGCGCCTACTACATTCTGGTCGGTTTCCAGCTTTCTCCGCAGCAGTTGGAGTTCAACCGGCGCTGACCGTCACGGGCGGGAGTCCTGCCCACCGGCACCGGGCTCCGCCCTGCCGCCGGTGACGGCGCGCAGGGCGGCGCGGCCGTCGCCGAGCTGCCAGACCAGCAGGGCCGGCAGGCCGACCAGCAGCTCGCGGCCGCGCTTGGCCAGCGACACCGCCAGCGCCACCGGCGGCGGCAGGCCGATCGCGGTGCCGAGCAGCACGTAGCCGCCCTCCTGAATGCCGTAGGCGCCGGGCACGAAGAACGCGGCGGCACGCATCGTCTGGCCCAGGAACTCCAGCACCACGGCCTCGGCCAGCCCGACCGGGTGGCCCATGAACCACAGGATCAGCCAGACCTCGCCGGCCATGGTCAGCCGCGACAGCAGGCGCAGCGCCAGCGAGGCGGCCAGCCGGCCGGGGGCGGCGTACATGGCGCGCACGGCCGCGTCGATGCGCTCGGCGCCGGCCTGCCGCTCGTCGCCGCCGCGCGGCAGCAGGCGCGCCATCCGTGTCATCAGCGGTCCGAACAGGCCGCGCCGCTGCAGCCGTACGAAGGCCAGCAGCAGCACCAGCAGCACCACCGAGAACACCGCCGCCACCGGCACGAACTCGCCGCTGCCGGTGAGGGCGACGAACACGACGGCGCCGGTGATCGCCACCGGCACCTGGGTCACCGCCTGCAGCGTCTTGTCGACGACGACGCTGCCGCCGATCTCCGCCTTGGCCGGATAGCGCCGCGTCAGCCACAGGGTGCGCGCCACGTCGCCGCCAAGCTGGGCCACCGGCAGCAGCCAGTTGATGGCATAGCCGATCCACGCGGCCACCAGCATGGCCGGCAGTGGCGGCCGCGCGGCGCCTTGCATCAGCAGGCGCCAGCCCGCCGTCGTCGGCAGCAGCCATGCCAGGAACCAGGGGGCCAGCCACAGCAGCTGCCAGCCCGCCTCGGCCAGCGCGTCGGCGATCACCCCGGCGCCCTGCCAGGCGACCAGCGCGATGACCAGCGCCAGCCCGGCGACGAAGCCGATCGCCGCGACGCGCGTCATCAGCCGCGGCAGCGGCCGCGGTCCCTTCCCGGCGACGTGCGCTTCGTCCGTCATGGCCGGTCCGGCTGACCCCGGCAGGGATTCATGGTCGTTGACTTTTGCAATGCGGTGACTAGCCTTTGACGCACGGGTGAGGGCGGCAGCGCCCCATCCGCAAACGCCGACGAACCTTGCGGGAGAGATCGGCGGGGCCTCAACAGATGGTCCCCGGCCGGCGCCGAAGGAGCAACCGCCCCGGAAACTCTCAGGCAAACGGACCGCAAGGGGAGGTACCTCTGGAAAGCAGGCACGCCGGGACCACGGAAGTGGCACGGCGGGGCCTCACCGAAGGAGTAAACCGGATCGCCGTTGCGCGCACCCGGTGAATCTCTCAGGGACTCGGACAGAGGGGGCAGACCGTGCGGGATCATTCCGCGCGCCCTGCCGCCATCGCCGAGGAGCGTTCCGGACGTGCCCGCTGACCCGACCAATGCCCCGACCACCGGC
>CAZGMC010000014.1:0-5205 GCA_964526565.1 uncultured Mycobacteriaceae bacterium | reverse complement strand
ACCACCGGCTCGACCACTGGCCCGACCGGCCTCCGCACCACGCCGCTCAACGCGCTGCACCGCGAGCTGGGCGCCCGCATGGTGCCGTTCGCCGGCTATGACATGCCGGTGCAGTATCCCGCCGGCATCATCGCCGAGCACACCCATACGCGCAACGCCGCCGGCCTGTTCGACGTCTCGCACATGGGCCAGGCCGAGCTGGCCGGCGACGACCCGGCGGCGGCGCTCGAGCGGCTGGTGCCCGGCGACATCCGCGGGCTCAAGCCGGGACACATGCGCTACACCCTGCTGCTCAACGAGCAGGGCGGCATCCTGGACGACCTGATGGTGGCCCGCCCGGTCGACGCCGGCGAGCCGCCGCGCCGGCTGTTCCTGGTCGTCAATGCCGCCTGCAAGGAGGCGGACTTCGCCCACATTGCCGCCCGCCTGGCCGGCGTCGCCGAGCTGCGCCTGGCCGAGGACCGCGCCCTGCTGGCGCTGCAGGGACCGCAGGCGGCGACGGTGCTGGCCCGGCTGGCACCGGCGGTGACGGACCTTCGGTTCATGCAGGCGGCCACCATGCCGCTGCGCGGCGCCGGCTGCCTGGTCAGCCGCTCGGGCTACACCGGCGAGGACGGCTTCGAGATCTCGGTCCCGGCCGGGCAGGCCGAAGATCTGGCGCGGGCCCTGCTGGCCGCGCCGGAGGTACGGCCGGTCGGCCTGGGCGCCCGCGATTCGCTGCGGCTGGAGGCCGGGCTGTGCCTCTACGGCCACGACATCACCGAGACGACGACGCCGGTCGAGGCCTCGCTGGCCTGGACCATCGGCAGGCGCCGCCGCGCCGAAGGCGGCTTCCCCGGCTACGAGGCGATTCGCCGCCAGCTCGAGGAGGGCGTGCCGCGCCGCCGCGTCGGCCTGCACCCCGAGGGCCGGGCGCCGGTGCGCGAGGGCGCGGCGGTCGACGACATCGAAGGGGCGGCCATCGGCACGGTCACCAGCGGCGGCTACGGCCCGACGGTGGGCGGTCCGGTGGCCATGGGCTATGTCGCCACGCCCTACGCCGAACCCGGCACGCCGGTGCGCTTCATCGTGCGCGGCAGGCCGGTGCCGGGGGCGGTGGCGGCGCTGCCGTTCGTGCCGCCCGGCTACCATCGCGGCTAGAAGAGGGGCATCGGGCGCCGGCGATGCGCGGCACCCGCGCCAGGACACGACCCAGGGGGGAGGCTCAGGCACCATGACCACGCTCAGGTTCACCGAAGAGCACGAATGGATCCGCGTCGACGGCGACATCGGCACCGTCGGCATCACCGACTACGCCCAGCAGCAGCTCGGCGACATCGTCTTCGTCGAGCTGCCCGAGATCGGCCGCCAGGTCGAGCAGGGCGGCGAGGCCGCGGTCGTCGAATCGGTCAAGGCGGCAAGCGAGCTCTACGCACCCGTATCCGGCGAGGTGACCGAGGTCAACGAGGCGCTGAACGAGGACCCGGCCATCGTCAACGGCGACCCCATGGGCAAGGGCTGGTTCCTCAAGCTGCGCATCGACGACCCGGCCGAGCTGGACGACCTGATGGACGAGGACGCCTACAAGACGTTTCTGGAGGGGCTTGACTAGATGCGTTACCTGCCGCTGACCGACACCGACCGCCGCGCCATGCTGGACGCCATCGGCGCGCCGTCGATCGATGCCCTCTACGCCGACGTGCCGGAGGCGGCGCGGCTCGACGGACCGATCGAGGGGCTGCCGCTCCACGCCGGCGAGATGGCGGTCGAGCGCCGGCTGGCGGCACTGGCGGCGCGCAACGTGCCGGCCGGCGCGGTGCCGTTCTTTCTCGGTGCCGGCGCCTACCGCCACCACATCCCGGCCACGGTCGACCACCTGATCCAGCGCGGCGAGTTCCTGACCTCGTACACGCCGTACCAGCCGGAGGTGTCGCAGGGCACGCTGCAGGCGCTGTTCGAGTTCCAGACCCAGGTCGCCCTGCTGACCGGCATGGACGTGGCCAACGCCTCCATGTACGACGGCGCCACCGCCTGCGCCGAGGCGGTGATGATGGCCAACCGCGTCACCCGCCGCGGCAAGGCGGTCCTGTCCGGCAACCTGCACCCGCACTACGCCGAGACCGTTGCCACCCTGGCCCGGTTCACCGGGTTCGAGCTGGTCGTGGCCGACCCGGCGCCGCCGGGTGCCGAGGGGCGCGGCGAGGGGGGCGGCGAGGGGGGCGGCGACGACCTGGCGGCGCTGATCGACGACGCCACGTCCTGCGTCGTCGTGCAGAACCCGGACCTGTTCGGCCGCGTCCACGACCTGTCGGCGCTGGCCCGGGCCTGCCATGCGAGGAAGGCGCTGCTGGTGGTGGTGGTGACCGAGGCGGTGTCGCTCGGCCTGCTGATGCCGCCGGGGGCCATGGGCGCCGACATCGTTGCCGCCGAGGGCCAGTCGCTGGGCAACCCGCTCGGCTTCGGCGGTCCCCATGTCGGCCTGTTCGCCACGCGCGAGCGGTACATGCGGCAGATGCCGGGGCGGCTGTGCGGCCAGACGGTCGACGGCGAGGGCCGGCGCGGCTTCGTGCTGACCCTGTCGACCCGCGAGCAGCACATCCGCCGCGAGAAGGCGACCAGCAACATCTGCACCAACAGCGGTCTGTGTGCCCTGGCCTTCACCATTCACCTGACCCTCCTTGGCGAGGCCGGCTTCACGCGGCTGGCCGAGCTGAACCACGCCCAGGCGGTGCGGCTGGCCGACCGGCTGGCGGCGGTGCCGGGCGTGGAAGTGCTCAACGACGGCTTCTTCAACGAGTTCACGGTGCGGCTGCCGGTGCCGGCGGCGCCAGCCGTCGCGGCACTGGCGCGGCAGGGCGTGCTGGCCGGCGTGCCGGTCAGCCGGTTGCATCCAGAGCGGCCGGAGCTGGCCGACCTGCTGCTGGTCGCCGCCACCGAGACCACCACCGACAATGACATGGAGGCGCTGGCGGTTGCGCTGGCGCGGCTCGGCTCATGACTCATCACCCATCCGATCCGATCGTCACGGCCCACCGCGGCCTGCAGCTCGAGGAGCCGCTGATCTTCGAGCAGGACGCGCCCGGCCGCAGCGGCGTCGACCTGCCCGAGCCGCCGGCGGTGGCGCCGCGGCTGGGCGGCGTCGCCCGGCGCGGGCCGGTCGGCCTGCCGGGGCTGGCCGAGCCGCAGGTGGTGCGCCACTACACGCGGCTGTCGCAGAAGAACTTCGGCATCGACAGCACCATGTACCCGCTGGGCTCGTGCACCATGAAGCACAACCCGCGGCTCAACGAGAAGATGGCCCGCCTGCCCGGCTTCGCCGACCTGCACCCGCTGCAGCCGGAGGGCACGGTGCAGGGCGCGCTGGCGCTGATCGACGAGCTGGCCGGCTGGCTCAAGGCGCTGACCGGCATGCCGGCGGTGGCCATGACGCCCGGCGCCGGCGCCCACGGCGAGCTGTGCGGCATGATGGCGATCCACGCCGCCCTGGACGAGCGCGGCGAGCGGCGGCGGCGCGTGCTGGTGCCGGAATCGGCGCACGGCACCAACCCGGCGACGGCGGCGGCGCTGGGCTATGCCGTCGATGCCATCCCCGGCGACGACCGCGGCCGGGTCGACCTGGGCGTGCTGCTCGACAAGCTGGACGACGACGTGGCCGCGGTCATGCTGACCAATCCCAACACCTGCGGCCTGTTCGAGACCGACATCCAGCAGATCGCCGACGCCATCCATCGGGCCGGCGGCTACTTCTACTGCGACGGCGCCAACTTCAACGCCATCGTCGGGCGGGTGCGACCCGGCGACCTGGGCATCGACGCCATGCACATCAACCTGCACAAGACCTTCTCCACGCCGCACGGCGGCGGCGGGCCGGGGGCGGGGCCGGTGGTGCTGTCGGCGGCGCTGGCGCCGTTCGCCCCGCTGCCGGCGGTGGTGCACGGGCCCGACGGCTTCCGCCTGGCCGAGCATGCCGGGGCGGAGGGCGCGCCGGCCCACGGCTTCGGCCGGATGAAGGGCTTCCACGGCCAGATGGGCATGTTCGTACGGGCGCTCTCCTATATCCTCAGCCACGGCGCCGACGGCCTGCGCCAGGCGGCGGAGGATGCCGTGCTGAACGCCAACTACGTGCTGGCCCGGCTCAAGGACGTGGTGACGCCGTCGTTCGCGGGCCCGTGCATGCACGAGGCGCTGTTCGACGACCGCTTCCTGCGCGGCACCGGCGTGCAGACCCTGGACATCGCCAAGGCACTGATCGACGAGGGCTTCCACCCGATGACGGTGTACTTCCCGCTGGTCGTCCACGGCGCCATGCTGGTCGAGCCCACCGAGAGCGAGAGCCGCGAGACCCTGGACCGCTTCATTGCCGCCATGCGCGCCCTGGCCGCACGGGCCAAGGCCGGCGACGCCGAGTTCTTCCACGCGGCCCCGCGCCTGGCCCCGCGCACCCGCCTGGACGAGACCACGGCGGCCCGCAAGCCGGTCCTGCGCTGGCGCCCGGCGGAGCCGGTCAAGGAGGCGGCGGAGTAGCGGGCATTGCCAGCCGGAGACATGCACCACGGTGCCGGGCCCGGGCCGGGCCGTACCGCGTGAAGCCGGCGCAGGCAGGCTTGCGCAGGCCGGGCCGCTCGGGGGGCAAGGCAGGTCCGGTGCCGGTCAACGCAACGCATGCACCGCCCCTGCATCCCTGCCGCAACCGGGCCGTTGCGCGGCAAGATGTTGAGAGCATTTGCCGATCCGGGCAGGTGCAACATCTGCATCGGCCCCGCCGGAGGTTGCATCCGGGCGCCCCCGCCGCGCCCCGGAGTGCGCCCGCGCCGCATTCGCCACCCCCGACCCGCGCGCCAGCATCGCCGCCGCCAGATCCCAATCGTACCGGCTGTTTCCCGGCAACGCCGCATCGTGGTGTCGAGGCTCGTTGAGTGTCATGGACCGGCTTCCTGGCCCCTGGTGCGCACCTGGGGGTGCGATGTATCGGAAATTATTCCCAGGATCAAGCGCCTCGGCTGTGTCATATCAGCGGCCCTTCCTCATGAGCGGACGACGGCACCGGCTGGTGCCAAAGCGGGCATGCATGGTACAGGTCGACCGCTTCGGCATTTGAAATGATATTTTGTAACCAGCAAGATATATCTGCCAGAAGGACCGTCATCGCGAACGAAGCGTGGCGATCCAGACTTCCCTGGTCCCCAGTTGGCTCCGAGTCGGTGACGCCCCCGTTCTGAGGGGGGC
>CAZGMC010000013.1:32764-57370 GCA_964526565.1 uncultured Mycobacteriaceae bacterium | reverse complement strand
GCTCAGGCTCGGGTGGCGGCGGTGGCGGTGGCGGTGGCGGCGGCGGCAGCGGCGGCGGTTCCGGCCGGTGGCCCGGCCGCGGCGCCTCGGGCGGCGGCTCCGGCGGCAGTTGCACCACCTCGACCGGCGGTTCGGGCTCCGGTGCGGGCTCTGCCGCGGCGATCGGCGGGGCGGGGCACGGCGGCGCCTCCAGCAGGGCCAGTTGCAGGCGCTCGAGCCGCTGCTCCAGGTCGCGCTCGCGGGCCCGCTCGGCCAGCAGCACGTCGAGGCGCCCGTCGGTCTGCTGCGCCGCCGCCGGGCAGTAGCTGAGCAGTGGCCCGCCACCCGGCCACGCCACGCCGCAGCCGTCCAGCACCCGCCACGCGCCGGCCGCCAGCAGCACCAGCAGGCCCGCCCACAACGCCGCCACGGCCCGGCAGCGGCGGCGGGATGTGTCGGTGGCGCGGGAGTCGGTCATGGCAGGCAGATGTGGGCAGGCAGATGTGGGCAGACAGATTGGGGGCAGGCCGATGTTGGCGGGCCGATGTTGGCGGGCCGGTCTCGGCAGGCCGGTGCGTGCGACGAGTCTACCCTGACAGCCAATGCGGGCCATCATGAGGCGAAGCGAGCCCCATTCTTGACCAGATCACGGCACCGCGCCCGACTGCGGCGGCGGCCGGTGATCACTCGAGCAAAGCCCGGCGCAGGGCCGCCGGGCTGAGCCACAACCGGCCACTCGACGCCGAGGTCAGCGCCTTGAGCACGGCGGCGTACAGGGCCGGGTCGGTCCGCAGGGCGCGACGATAGACCTCGACCGCGGCGTCGATCTCGCCCAGCTCCTGCAGGCAGGCGCCAAGCCCCAATGCGGCGTCGCTGTGGCCGGGGCTGACGGCCAGGGCGGCGCGGTAATGGTCCGCCGCCTCGGCGCAACGGCCCAGCGCCCGGGCCGCGGCGCCGGCGGTACAGTGCATGTCGGCATCACCGGCGCCGGCCGCCAGCGCCGCCGTGCAGCAGTCGAACGCCGCTGCCGCATCACCGCCATCCAGCAGCACCGCGGCGAGTTCGGCCTGCGCCCTGGCATAGCCCGGCTGCAGCGCCACGGCGCGGCGCAACGCCGCGACTGCCGCCTCGCCGCGACCCAGCCGGCGCAACAGCACGCCGAGATTGAAATGGGCCGGCGCGAAGTCCGGCCCGGCGGCGATGGCGCGGCGCAGCACCGCCTCGGCCGCGGCCGGGTCGCCGGCGCGGTCCAGGGCGATGCCCAGATTGGTCAGCACGGCGGGGTCGTCCGGCAACGCTGCCGCGGCCCGGTACAGATGCTCCGCCGCCTCGGCCCAGCGCTCCTGCCGCAGGGCGATGGCGCCGCGCAGATGGGCGACGGCCGCATCGCCGCCGCCATCGGCCCGCGCCAGCAGCCGCGCCGCCTGGTCGAGCCGGCCGGCGGCGACGAGCCGCGCCGCCTCCGCCAGCGGCGGCGGGCCGTCGCGGACGGCCGCGCCGTCGGAAAGCCTGCGCTGCCGCCTGCGCTCCTGCCGGTTCATGGCATGCATCCCGAGCCGCCGCGCCGGCCGGCCTGGACCGCTGCCCGGCGCCCCATATATCGCTTTCGTCGTCTGTGCGCCGGTGCCGCCGGGGTGGAGACGGCACGCGCCGTCCCCGGCCGTGACACCGCCGGGCCTCTCCTCTAACATCCCCGCGACCGCATTCGAAGGAGGCTGTCTTGGCCGACGACCAGCAGGCGGACATCGTGCACACGGCCCAGCTTATGGCGCAGGGATATCTGATCGATCTCCTCCTGGCCGCGCATTTCGCCCAGACCGGCAAGCCGGCGGCGGCGGCGGAGCAGCTGCTCCAGCTGGTCGAGGCGACCGTCCAGCCGGTGCGGCTGCCGGGCGTGTCCGCGTCGCTCAACGACCTGGCGGCGCAGGCCTACCGCGACACCGTCGTCCACCACATCCAGCGGGCGCGCAGCCTGGCCACCGGCGAACCATTTGATCCCGAAGCGTTCCCGCCCGGCGCGCCGCTCCGCGAGCATTGAGTCGCCGCCGGCCCGACCCGATCGCCGGGTGTGCCTGTCGTGTCGGGCCATCCCTGGCGCCATCGGTGCGCGCCCAGGTGGGACAGACGGGACAGGCGGGACAGGCGGGACAGGCGGGACAGGCGGGACAGGCGGGACAGATGGGACAGGCGGGAAGCGTGTCATGGGTCTGCACGAATCGTGCACCGCCCTTGGCCTCAATCCGAAGGAACAGGGCCTGAACGGGCTGCCCGACGCGGCGACGCGGCGCCGCGCGGGGGCGGCGCCGCGCGGGGGCGGTCTTAACCGTCGCTTTACTTGCGCCCGGCACCATGGTGCGGGCAGTTCTCCCCGGATATGCGTCAATATTCTGATTTAGCTTCGCGTTTATCGCGAACTCCTCGCGCATTTTCGGCAGGCTGCGCCGGCATGGAGGGACCTGGAGGGGAGGGCGAGGCATGATCGGCCCGCTGAATGCCTTTTGCGCCGACGAGCGTGCGGCGACGGCCATCGAATACGCGCTGATCGCGGGCTTCCTGGTGTTCGGAATGGTTGCAGCGCTGACGCTGTTCGCCGACGAGACCAACCGCATCTACGACTACGTCTCCACCGAGGTCATCAACGCCGTCCAACAGAACGGAACGTAACCCGGTCCCTCAGGATCCACGCTCTTGACGTTTCACCGCCGCACCGTCACCACTCCCAAGGCCGGGCCCGGCCCTGACGGCTTGGGCCGTCAACCGATTCGGACAGGGAGTCCCACCCATGCCTGTATTCCGCCTGGCCGCGGCGGCCGCCGTGGCGCTCGCCCTTGCCGGCGGCGCCGGTGCAGGGGCCCAGGAGCCGGCAACCGTGGCCGTCACCGCCATCGTCGAGCATCCTTCGCTCGATGCGGTGCGCGACGGCGTGCGCGACGTTCTGGAAGAGAACGGCTACACGGTCGGCGAGAACCTCACCTTCGTCTACCAGACGGCGCAGGGCAACCCGGCCACGGCGGTGCAGATCGCCCGCCAGTTCGTCGGCCTGTCGCCCGACGTGATCGTGCCGATCTCCACACCCTCGGCCCAGGCCGTGGTCGCCGCCACGGCAGACATCCCGGTCGTGTTCAGCGCCGTCACCGATCCGCTCGTCGCCGAGCTGGTCATGAACCTCGACCGGCCCGGCGGCAACGTCACCGGCGTGTCCGACCTGACGCCCATCGGCGACCACCTGACCTTGATCCGGCAGATGATGCCGACGGCCGCGACGTTGGGCGTGCCGTACAATCCCGGCGAGGCCAACGCCGTCGCCCTGCTTGGGATCATCCAGGAGCTGGCGCCGCAGTACGGGTTTTCCGTGGTCGAAGCGTCGGCGCCGCGGTCGGCCGACGTGCAGGCCGCCGCCCAGTCCCTGGCCGGCCGCGCCGACGTGATCTACGTACCCACCGACAACACCATCGTCACGGCGCTGGAGGCGGTGGTGGCGGTGGGCCGCCAGACCGGGACCCCGGTGTTCAGCGGCGACACCGACAGTGTTCGCCGCGGCACCGTCGCCAGCCTGGGCTTCGACTACTACGCCGTCGGCCGCCGCACCGGTGAGCTGGTCCTGCGCGTGCTGGCCGGCGAGGACCCCGGCACCATCCCCGTCGCCTTCGCCGAGGGCAGCGAGCTGGTCGTCAATCCGGCCACCGCCGCGGCCATGGGCCTGACGATCCCGCCGCAGCTGCTGGAACGGGCCCAGATCGTCATCGAGTAGCCGGTGCAGGGCGCTCCGGCCTCTGCCCGCCCCGCCGGATCACGGCCGCGCCGCCGGGGCAGACGGAGCCATGCAACAAGGGCCTTTCGCCGCATTTACCATTCGTGAACACTGCCCATCGAACATGTCCAGGCAGGCGCCCGCCCGACGGCGCGGCGCCTGGGCCAACCACCAAGCATGATCGGGACGACGATGGACAGGATCGAGGCTTCCGATATCACGACCGCCGATGACTGCCCGGCCGCATTTCCGCTGGTGCCATCCCCGAACCTGATGCGCCTGCCGCCGCTGCGGGCGCTGATCGTCATGGCCAGTTGCAATGCGGTGCTTTGGCTGCTGGTGGCCGGCGGGCTGATGCTGGTCTTCTGACGGGCGTATTGCGGGCAGGCTGCGAGCGGCCCGGCCCTGCTTCGCCCGGCCCTGCTTCGCCCGGCCCTGCTTCGCCCGGCCCTGCTTCGCCCGGCCCCGCCAATCGCCGATCAGTCGCGGCGGGCCAAGGGCGCGTCGGCCGGCAGGAAGCGCTTGAACACGTCGGTGACGTGTGCGGCGGCCGCGCCCGGCGCCGTGAAGAACACCGCACGCAGCCGTGCCGGTTGCAGCGTCGCGTCGGCCCCCGTCAGCGCCTCGACCAGCGCACCCAGGCCGGGCCTCAGGCCGGCGAACTCCTCCGGGAACCGGAAGATGCCGGCGGCCGGGCCGGAGTCGCGGCCGTGCACCAGCAGGCTCAGCCGCAGCCGCCGCAGCCGCTCCCGGAACCCGGCCAGGAAGGCGGTCAGTTCCGCCGTCGCCGCCCCCGGCCGATCCGGGTCGAAGCGGTGGCCGATGGCCTGGTCGCCGGCCTCGGACGGCAGGGCGGCGAACAGGGCGGCGTGTCCCGGAAGAAGGTCGAGCCCGGTCACGACCACGTAGACCGGGAAGCGCAGGCCGATGGTCCGCGCCGCCTCGTCGGCGATCCGCCGCAGGCGCCCGCCCAGGTCGCCCAGGTCAGCGGGCCGCCGCGCCACGGCAGCGGCGTTGACGACCAGCACCATGCCGTTCAGCGGCAGCGCGCGCCGGTGCGTCACCAGCAGGCCCAGCGCCGCCTCCAGCAGCGCCCAGGCCGGCCGGTCCCCGGCCGGACAGAACAGCGCCGGAGCCAGCTCCACCGCCGCCAGCTCCTCGGTGAACCACCAGTGCCAGCCGGCGGTGTCGTCGGTACGGCGCTGCGGCGGCGGGAACGGCGAGCCGTGCGCAGCGGCGGCCAGCAGCGCACGGCTATCGGCGCCGTCGCCGAAGACCAGGAACCAGGGCAGCGCCGCCAGCGGCTCGCCGGCCACCGTGAAGCGCCGCGACTGCGTCATCAGCGTCACGGCGCCGGCGATCGGTCCGGTCAGCCCGACCGGCAGCCGGCCGGTGCCGGGGTCGGCCGCGTCGGGGGGCAGCGCCTGTGCGACGTCCGAGAGAGCCATGACATTTGCCAACGTTCACCGGGACAGCGGGCGATTCCCGCGGCCGCGGTCGTGCGCTAGGGTAGCATTACGCGCACCGCACAGGGACGGGAAGTCTCGATCATGCTTGCTGAACTTCTGCGTGAAAGCCAAGGACTGACCGTTCTCGTGGCCCTGCTCCTGACCGCCCTTGTGGCAGCCGGCGCCCTGCTGGTCCGGCCGGTGCCGGCCGCGGCCGGCGGTGCCCGCGCCGATTCGTGGGCGATGCTGGCCGCCCGGCCGCAGCGCCGGCTGGTGCTGTCGGCGCTGGCGGCGACCGCCGTCGCCGCGGCGCTGTGCGCGCTGGCCACGGTCGTCGTCTACCAGCAGGTCGACCGCTATGCTCTCGGCTTCAACAGCCCGGCCGTAATCCAACGTACGTTCCACTACCGTGAACGCATGTACGATCACGCCATGCGGCTGATGGAGCAGACCCACGCGCTGGAGCTGCAGCGGCTGCGCGAGGGCTACGAGACCGAGCTCGCCGCCCTGCGCTCGCGCTATGAGGAGGTCTACGAGCACCTGACCGTCAGCAACGAGGAGCTGGTCCGCCGTGTCGCCCAGCAGTACGGGCTGAACCCCGAGTTCTTCGCCCGCGTCTCCGGCGTCGAGAGCGGCTTCGATTCGACGATCGCCAACCCCGAGTCCGGGGCGCGCGGCCTGTTCCAGTTCATGCCGGCGACCTGGAACGACGTCGGCTCGCGCTACGCCGACCGCCTGGCCGAGATCGGCCACGCGTTCGTGCCGGTGACCCGCGACAACCGCGGCCGCGAGACCGACCCGCGCAACGATGCGGAGCTCAACGCCGTCATGGGCGCCCTGCTGACCCTCGACAACGTCGCCTACACCGGCTCGTACGACCCGGCCATCGTCTACCTGGCGCACTTCGCCGGGCCGCAGATGGCGGCTTATGTCAAGGACAACCGGGAGACCAACCCCGACGAGCCGATCCGCGACGTGGTGCGGCGCCTGCTGCCCGACCTCGCCGAGGCGATCATCGAGCAGAACGCGCCGGCCTATACCGAGACCACCACGGTGCGCGACTTCTACCAGTACGCCGCGGCCCGCTTCGCCGGTATCGACAGCGCCGTCCTGCCCAGCGAGGAGGTGGCGGCAACGGACGGAGCGGAGGCGACCGCTACGCCGTGACCGGCGCGGCCAGCGCCTTGAGGGCCACGGCCACCGCGGCGCCAAGCGGCGCGGCGACCGCCCAGGCCAGGACCATGCCGGCCAGCGTGCCGCGCCCGCGCACCCCGCCGCCGCCGGCGCCGACCCCGGCGACCGCAGCGGCCGCCGCCGGCCCGCCATACGCCGGCAGTCCGCCCGTGCCGGCACCGGCCAGCACCACCAGCACGGCCAGGTTGGCGGCCGCCCCCCGCGTCGGGCTGAGCGGCGCCAGGCCGCTGGCGACGCGGCGTACCGTGCGCTGGCCCAGCACCAGGATCCCGGCACAGGCCCCCAGGGCCACCGGCAGCGCCACGGCCGCCCACGCGGCGGCTCCCGACTGTCCCATCGCGGCCATCGCCGGAACAGCGGAACGGGCCGGTTCGAGCAGGACCAGCGCCACCGGCACCGCGACCAGCCCCGTCTGATGGCCGCCCTGGAGGAACGCCAGCACCAGCGAGCCGCCGACCTGCAGGCTGTGGTGGCTGCGCTCTGTCCCGTCGACGTCATTGGTCACCCAGAACGGTGTTCGGGCAATCATCGTGTGCACCACGGCATGGCCGATACCGCCCGCAACCAGCGCCGCCGCCGGCGCCCCGGCCCAGACAACGACGCCCGGCCCGGCGGCGAAGGTGACGACGCACAGCCAGGCCGCAGCGGCCAGGGTGGCCGCGACCAGCAGCGGCAGGGCGCGGCGCATGCGGTCGCGCGGCCGCGGGTCGACCAGCACGCGCCGCTCGAGCCGATTGAAAACGAGCCCGGCCAGCACCGCCGCCACCGCCGGCAGCAGCAGTGCCGGCCCCGCCAGCCAGGCCAGCGCCGCCAGCGGCGCCAGCGGCGGCGCCAAGTCCGTGCCCTGGGGCGTCGCCAGCAGCACCGGGCCGGCCAGCGCCCCGGCCATCACCGCCAGCGCCGGCACCGGCAGGCCCAGCGCCGTCGCCGCCAACACCACCAGCACCGTTGCCGCCGCCGCCAGACCGACGGCATGGACGGCGGCCGGACCGCCATCTTCGGGCAGGAATGGCTGGAGCACGCCGCCTGTCGTCGGCGCGACCAGCAGCAGCATCGGGATGACCGCTGCCGTTGCCGCCGCGACCAGCGCCACGCGCAGCGGCAGTGTACCGCTGCCGACGGCGGTTGCCATGCTGGCCGCGGCGTCGTTGGCGGCAATGGTGAAGGCGAGCACGACGACCAGCGGAATGCGGAGGTCGAGGATCAGCGCGGACAGGTCCATGCCGGCACCGGCAACAGCGAGCGAAGGCGAGCGACAGCCGATCCATACAACAAACGGGACGGAAATGCGCGACCGTTTCGCGAGGCGAGGCCGCCGCGCGGGACCCTGGCCCTTTCGCGGAATTGACTCCGGCGACAGCGCTTTCCACCGTGACTGACACCGGACCCGGCTCCCGGCCGCCGGCAACGGACCAGAGCGAGAGAGGGAACAGTCATGGCACTCAAGACGCTGCTTGCCGTCGACGGTTCCGACCCGTCGTTCCGTGCCCTGCAGTTCGCCATCGACTTCTGCGAACGCTTTCGGGCCCCGCTGGACATCCTGCACGTGGCGCCGACCGGGGCGCCGTCGGAGGCGCTGCGCAGCTTCGCCCGCTCCGAGCACGTTCCCGAGACCGGCCCGGCAATCTATCAGGTCATCGGCGAGAGCATTCTGGAGACGGCAGAGCATACCGCCCGCCAGACCGGGCTGACCGAGGTGCGCTCGATCCTCTCGTTTGGCGAGCCGGCCAAGGCCATCATCGAGTACGCCGACCGGCACGGCATCGATGTCATCATCGTCGGCAGCCGTGGCCTGGGCGAGCTGCGCGGGCTGCTGCTCGGCAGCGTGTCGCTGAAGGTGTCCACCCACGCCCGCAGCACGTGCATCGTCGTGCGGTAATCCGTCCGCGCCGGTACTACAGCCCGTTTGCGAGCGTCCGGTGCCATGGTAGCGTTGCGCTCCATGCCGGCGGACTGCCGGGCCCGCCGGCCCCGGCCCGTGCCGCGCTGCCGGCCATCCCTGGCCCGGCCCGAGGGCCCCATGCTCTACGCGCTCTATCGCGGCCTGTCCGACCTCGCCAGCCCGCTCGTCCCCCTGCTGCTCGACCGCCGCCAGGCGGCCGGCAAGGAGGATCCGCAGCGGCGCGGCGAACGGCTCGGCCGGCCGGCGCTGACGCGGCCGCCGGGCCGGCTGGTGTGGGTGCATGGCGCCAGTGTCGGCGAGGCGCTGTCGGTGCAGACGCTGATCCGCCGGCTGCTGGAGCGCGACCCGGACGGCCATGTCCTGCTGACCACGGGCACCGTGACCTCGGCGCGGATGATGAGCGAGCGGCTGCCGCCGCGCGCCGTGCACCAGTTCGTGCCGGTCGACCGCATGGCCTATGTGCGCCGCTTTCTCGATCACTGGCGGCCCGACCTGGTGCTGTGGGTCGAATCGGAGGTCTGGCCCAACCTGCTGACCGAGGTCGGCCGCCGCGGCATTCCGGCGGCGATGATCAACGCGCGCATGTCGGAGCGCTCGTTCCGGCGCTGGCGGCGGGCGCCGGCGACCATCGGCCGGCTGCTGCGCGTGTTCGGCGCGGTGCTGCCGTGGGACGACGGCGAGGCGGCCAAGCTGCGGGCGCTGGGCGTGCACCGGCTGGGGCCGTCCGGCAACCTGAAGTTCTCGTCGCAGCCGCCGGCCGCCGACCCTGAGGCGCTGGCCGCCCTGCGCGGTGCCGTCGGCGACCGGCCGCTGTGGCTGGCGGCCAGCACCCACGACGGCGAGGAGGCGATGTGCGCCCGCGCCCACCAGACCCTGGCCGGGGCGGTGGGCGGCCTGCTGACGGTGGTCGTGCCGCGCCACCCGGCGCGCGGCGGTGCCATTGCCGAGGCGCTGGCGGCGCTGGGCGTGGCACCGGCGCGGCGCTCGGCCGGGGCGCTGCCGGCCGTTGGCACACAGGTCTACCTGGCCGACACCATGGGCGAGATGGGCGTGTTCCTGCGGCTGGCGCCGGTGGTGCTGGTCGGCGGCTCGCTGGTGCCCCATGGCGGGCACAACCCGATCGAGGCGGCGCAGCTCGGCTCGGCCATCCTGTATGGCCCGCACATGACCAATTTCCACGACATCGCCGGCGAACTGGAGGCGGCGGGCGGCGCCGTGCGCGTGGCCGACGCCACGGCACTGCCGGGCGTGCTGACGGGGCTGCTCGGCGACCCGGCGGAGCGGCAGCGCATGATCGACGCCGCCGCGGCGGTGGCACGGCGCAATGCCGGCATGCTGGAGCAGGTGCTGGCGGCGCTGGAGCCGCTGCTGCCGGCGGCCGGGCACGACAAGGCGGCCTGAGCCCATGCGGACTCCAGGTTTCTGGTACCGGCCGCCGGGCCTCAAGGCCCGGCTGCTGAGCCCGCTGGGCGGCGTCTATGGCGCCGTCGGGCGGCTGCGCCACCGCCGGGCGCGGCCGGAAGCCGCCGGCGTGCCGGTGGTGTGCATCGGCAACCTGACCGTCGGCGGCGCCGGCAAGACGCCGTTGGCCATCGCCGTGGCGCGGCGCCTGGCGGCGGCCGGGCTGGCGCCGCAGTTCCTGACGCGCGGCTATGGGGGCCGCCTGCCGGGACCGCTGCAGGTCGACCTGGGCCGGCACGACGCCGACGATGTGGGCGACGAGGCGCTGCTGCTGGCGGCGCACTTCCCGACGTGGCGCTCGCCCGACCGGGTGGCCGGGGCGCGGGCGGCGGTGGCGGCCGGAGCCGGCGCCCTGGTCATGGACGACGGCTTCCAGAACCCTTACCTGGCCAAGGACGTGTCGCTGCTGGCGCTGGACGGTGCCGGGGGCCTGGGCAACGGCCGCCTGGTGCCGGCCGGGCCGCTGCGCGAGCGGCCGCAGGACGGGCTGGCCCGTGCCGACGCGGCGGTGCTGGTGGGCGAAGACGCGCAGGGGCTGCGCCGCTGGCTGGCGGCGGCGGCGCCCGGGCTGCCGGTGCTGCGGGCGCGGCTGGAGCCGGAGCCGTCGGCGCGGCAGTTCCGCGGCGTCTCGGTGGTGGCCTTTGCCGGCATTGCCCGGCCGGCCAGGTTCTATCGGACGCTGGAGCGCATCGGCGCCCGCATCGTGGCGCGGTTCTCCTACGACGATCACCACCGCTACACGCCGGACGAGCTGATGCAGATGGCCGACCTGGCCGACGCCGCCGGCGCCCTGCTGGTGACCACCGCCAAGGACTATGCCCGCCTGCCCGACGAGGCCCGCGCCCTGGTCCGCGTCCTGGCGGTCAGCGTGGTGTGGGCCGACGAGGCGGCGCTCGACCGCGTGCTGGCGCCGCCCCCCGGACCTGGTCCCCCCGATCCTGTCCCCCGGACCTAGTCTTCGGCCACCGCCTCGGTCGTGAAGCGCTCCAGGGCGGCGGACATGCGGGCGAAGACCTCGTCCTGGCCCATGACGGCGTAGCGCTCCTGCAGCTCGGCGGCCGGGGTGTACTGCAGCCAGACGTCGCCGTTCTGGTCCTCCCAGGCCAGGGCGCGCAGGGGCAGGTCCAGGCCGATCGACGGCGCCTCGCGCATCAGCGGCGCACCGATGCGCGGGTTGCCGAAGATCAGCAGCTGCATCGGCGCCAGCTCCAGCCCGGCGGCCTCGGCGTTGCCGCCGTGGTCGATGCGGGCGAACACGGTGATCCCGGCCTCTTCCAGCGCCGCCTCCAGCCGGTCCAGCGTCTCGGTCACGCCGTGCGGGCTGCCGCGGGTGACGAGGTCCACCGTCTGCGCGCCGGCGGCGGCGGGCAGCAGGCCGAGTGCGAGGGTCGGCACGAGGACGCGGAGCAGGCGCATGGGATCCTCCCGTTGCGGATGGCGAGCGCGATGGGCCGGTGCGGATGGCGGCCCGAAACCCTTGAGCCTGGAAGTGGGGACCCGACCGGCTCGATCAACCGGCCGGCCCGCCGACCAGCCGCGGCCGGATCACGGCATCGCCGCCGCGGCGGCCGGGCGGGGCGGGGCGGCGGGCTCCGCCTGCGGATCGCCGGCCAGCTCGTCGCCCCACTGCGCCCAGCCGGGGCGCGGGTGGCGGGCGAACAGCTCCAGCCAGGGGCCGGGGCTGCACGCCTCGACGATGCCGTAGGCCTCGTCGGGCTTGCGGCTGTGCTCGCGCTTTCGCGTCTGGACCAGGTTCGGCATGGTCCGGCCGGGGGCCAGGGTGCGCGCGCCCGCACCGCGCACGCCGAACAGCAGCAATTCGGTGACGTTGCGGAAATAGAACCCGACGCCGCGCCGGTCCGGCCCGCCGTCGCGGCGCACCTTGTACCAGACCAGGTTGGACTTGTAGGCAAATCCCCAGGCGGTGAGCACCGCCAGCCCCTCGGGCAGCAGCGCGTTCGGCACCCACAGATAGAGGTGCGCCGGAGTCGCGGCGACCGCCGCCACCGGCAGGGCGCAGATGTCGTCCAGCGTCATGGTGGCATAGCGGCGCAGGCGGCGGTGCTCCGGCGCCATCTTGCCGGTGCGGTTGACGAACTGCCAGGGCGGGTCGGCCAGCACCGTGGCAAACCGGCGGCCGGCGGCGAACCGCAGCAGATCCTCGTCGGCCTCGCGCATGCCGGCCGCCCTCCCCTCCCCGTCTCGTGTCCGCGGCCCTTATCGCGCCCTGCGCCCCGCGCCGCAACCCGCGCCGCCGGGTTGCCGGGCCTCCGCCTCCCGTGCTTTCGTCAACCGGTCATGCCCGCCGCCCGCCAGGGGTGCTGCCCATGGACGACCCGACCTACGACGACATCCGCGCCTCCGTCCGCGCGCTGTGCGCCCGCTATCCGGACGCGTACTGGCGCGAGTTGGACCGCGAGCGCGGCTATCCCACGGCCTTCGTCAAGGAGCTGACCGAGGCCGGCTTCCTGGCCGTGCTGATCCCCGAGGCGTACGGCGGCGCCGGCCTGCCGCTGAGCGCCGCGGCGGCGATCCTGGAAGAGATCGCGAAGTCCGGCGGCAACCCGGCCGCCTGCCACGCGCAGATGTACACCATGGGCACCATCCTGCGCCACGGCAGCGAGGCGCAGAAGCAGCGCTACCTGCCGGCCATCGCGCGGGGCGAGCTGCGCCTGCAGGCGTTCGGCGTGACCGAGCCCGGCGCCGGCACCGATACAACCAGCATCCGCACCTTCGCCCGCCGCGACGGCGACCGCTATCTGGTCAGCGGCCAGAAGGTGTGGATCTCGCGCGTCGAGCACTCCGACCTGATGCTGCTGCTGGCCCGCACCACGCCGCGCGACAAGGTCGCCCGCCGCACCGAGGGGCTGAGCACCTTCGTGGTCGACCTGCGGCACGCGATCGGCCACGGCCTGACGGTGCGGCCGATCCGCACCATGATGAACCACCACACCACCGAGCTGTTCTTCGACGACCTGGCCGTCCCGGCGGACAACCTGATCGGCGAGGAGGGCCGCGGCTTCCGCTACATCCTGGACGGCATGAACGCGGAACGGATCCTGATCGCCGCGGAGTGCCTGGGCGACGCCCGCTGGTTCATCGACCGCGCCTGCGCCTATGCCCGCGAGCGCCACGTGTTCGGCCGCGCCATCGGCCAGAACCAGGGCATCCAGTTGCCGATCGCCCGCTGCCACGCCGAGACCGAGGCGGCGGCGCTGATGGTGGCCCGCGCCGCCGGCCTGTTCGACGCCGGCCGGCCGTGCGGGGCCGAGGCCAACATGGCCAAGCTGCTCGCCGCCGACGCCTCGTGGCACGCCGCCGACACCTGCCTGCAGACCCACGGCGGCTTCGGCTTCGCCGAGGAGTACGACGTCGAGCGCAAGTTCCGCGAGACCCGCCTGTACCAGGTGGCGCCGATCTCCACCAACCTGATCCTGGCCCACCTGGCCGAGCACGTTCTGGGCCTGCCGCGGTCGTATTGAGCAGCGCCGGGACGGGCGCCGCGTGCGCCTGCCCCGGCCTGCGGCGGCCGGCGCCTTGCCGCCGCCACAGGCTTGGGGCAAGGTGCGCGAACCCTCGGCCGCGGAAGGAACAGGGAGGACTGAAGATGAGCGACCAGGCCTACGACGTGATCGTCATCGGCGCAGGGCCGGGCGGCTATGTGTGCGCGATCCGCTGCGCGCAGCTTGGCCTGCGCACGGCCTGCGTCGAGAAGCGGGAGACGCTGGGCGGCACCTGCCTGAACGTCGGCTGCATCCCCTCCAAGGCACTGCTGCAGAGCTCCGAGCTGTTCGAGGAGAGCAAGAGCCATCTGGCGAAGCACGGCGTCATCGTCGGCGACGTGCAGCTCGACCTGGGTGCGCTGCTGAAGCACAAGGACAAGACCGTCACCGACAACGTCAAGGGCATCGAGTTCCTGTTCCGCAAGCACAAGATCGACTGGCTGAAGGGCGCCGGCCGCGTTGCCGAAGCGGGCATGATCGAGGTGTCCGGCGCCGACGGCTCGCAGACGTACAAGACGAAAAACATCGTCATCGCCACCGGGTCGGACCACGCCACCCTGCCGGGCGTGGAGATCGACGAGCGCCGCATCGTCTCATCCACCGGCGCGCTGGCGCTGCCCGAGGTGCCCAGGCACATGGTGGTGATCGGCGGCGGTTATATCGGCCTGGAGATGGGTTCGGTCTGGCACCGGCTCGGCGCCGAGGTCACCGTGGTCGAGTTCCTGGACCGCATCCTGCCCGGCATGGACGGCGAGCTGTCCAGGCAGATGCAGCGAATCCTCACCCGCCAGGGCCTGACGTTCCGCCTCGCCACCAAGGTCACCGGGGCGGAGCAGAGCAGCGAGGGTGTCGTCCTGACCATGGAGCCGGCCAAGGGCGGCGAGGCCGAAAAGCTGAGCGCCGATGTCGTGCTGGTTGCCATCGGCCGCAAGCCGTACACGGAGGCCCTGGGCCTGGACGGCGCCGGCGTGGCCCTGGACGACCGCGGCCGGGTCAAGACCGACGGGCACTTCGCCACCAGCGTGCCCGGCATCTATGCCATCGGCGACTGCATTGCCGGGGCCATGCTGGCGCACAAGGCCGAGGACGAGGGCGTGGCGGCGGCCGAGATCATCGCCGGCCAGTCCGGCCACGTGAACTACGCGGCGATCCCGGCGGTGGTCTACACCGCACCCGAGGCGGCCCAGGTCGGCCGCACCGAGGAGGAACTCAAGCAGGCCGGCATCGCCTACAAGGCGGGCAGGTTTCCCTACAGCGCCAACGGCCGTGCCCGCGCCATGGCACTGACCGACGGCTTCGTGAAAATCCTGGCGGACGCCAAGACCGACCGCGTGCTGGGCGTGCACATCCTGGGCGCGGAGGCCGGCACCATGATCGCCGAATGCGCCCTGGCCATGGAGTTCGGCGCCTCGGCCGAGGACATCGCCCGCACCTGCCACGCCCATCCCACCCTGAACGAAGTGGTGCGCGAGGCGGCCCTCGACGTGGCCGGGCGCGCTCTCCATATCTGAGCGGTGCACCCGGGTTCGGCAGCCCGGCTGCCGCACCGGGGTGTTCGCGAATTGTCACGTGCCTTTCCGGGGTCTTTTGCTACGATACGGGCTCGCGGGGAGGGGACCGTGAGAACGCGCATTCTGCGATACGCCCGCCTGTGGGCCGGCTGGTTCCTGGTCGTCATGGGCGCGATCACGGCACCGACTCCGATTCCCATCGGCTATGTTCTGATCGTGTTCGGCTTGGCCATCCTGGTGCACGAGAGCCGGTTCGTCCGCCGTGGCGTGCGCCGGCTGCGGGCGCGCTATCCGCGTGCCGAGGGCTGGCTGGTGAAGGCCAGGCAGTATGCGCCCGGCTTCGCCCGGCGCGTCATCGAGCTGACCGACCCGCGTCCGCGGCGGGAGCGCGCCGCCGCCAGGGCAGCATTGCGCGCCGCCAGGCGGACGGCTGCCGGGGCGGGGGAGAACGGCCGGCCATGACCAGGCGGGGCGACCGGATCCGGCGTTATGTCTTGATGAGCCTCGGCTGGCCGATGGTGATCTTCGGCATCGTTACGTTTCCGGTGCCGCTGATCCCCAGCACGACCATTGCCGTCATCGGCCTGCTGCTGCTGGCGCAGGTGCATCCCTGGGCGCGGGCGATCGTGGTGCGGTCGCGGCGGCGCTGGCGCCGGCTGAACCGGGCGTACTGCCATGTCCGCGCTGTCCTGCATTCTCGGCGCGGCGGGGCCACGGCAGCGTCGGCACCACCGGCACCATGCTCTGCCTCGTCATTGCCGCCATGCCTGCCGGCCCCGCCGCCGCTGCTCGAGGAGACCGGCCCGGCCCTCCGGCAATAGACCCTCCGGCTGCAGACCCCGCGGGCCGCTAGCGGGTCCGGGCGCGCGGGTGGGCCTTGTCGTAGACGGCGTACAGGCGGGCGGTGTCCACCTCGGTGTAGCGCTGGGTGGTCGACAGCGAGGCGTGGCCCAGCAGCTCCTGGATGGCGCGCAGGTCGCCGCCGTCGGCCAGCAGATGCGTGGCAAAGCTGTGCCGGAAGGCGTGCGGCGTCACCGTCTCCGGCAGGCCGAGCAGGGCACGCAGCCGGCGCACCTGCCGTTCCGCGACGCCGGGGTTGAGCGGCCCGCCGCGCACGCCGCGGAACAGCGGCTCGTCCGGGCCGACCGGGAACGGGCAGGTCGCGGCGTAAGCCTCCAGCGCCGCGGCCACCGCCGGCAGCACCGGCACGGCCCGCTGCCTGCCGCCCTTGCCGGTGACGATGAGCTCGCCGCTGCGGGGCAGGGTGCGCGGCGTGAGCGCCAGCGCCTCGGCCAGGCGCAGGCCGCAGCCGTACAGCAGCGCCAGCAGCGCCCGGTCGCGCCGGCCGACCCAGTCGCGCGGGTCCAGCTCGCCGGCGGCATCGAGCGCGGCCAGCGCGTCCTGCGGCGTCAGCGGCCTGGGCAGGCTTTTCGCAATCTTCGGCGTGCGCACGGCGCCCAGCGCGGCGTTGGGCACGGCGCCGGTGCGGTCCAGATACCGGAAGAAGCTGCGCACCGCGGACAAGGCCCGCGCCCGCGTCCCCGCATCCGCCCCCTCCCGTGCCCGCCGGGCGAGCCAGGCACGAAAGTCGGCCAGGGTGAGATTGGCCAGATCGTCCGGTCCAGGCGGCCCGCCCAGATGCTCGGCTGCGAACCCCAGAAAGGCGTGCACGTCGGCCAAGTAGGCCCGCACCGTGTGCCGCGAGGCGCGGCGCTCGGCGAGCAGCCAGCGGTGCCAGCCATCTACCGTGGCAAGAGGCCTATTATGATGAGGCATCATGCTTACCGAGTCGGCCGCACACCTCCTCTACGAACCAATCCAAAACCTATTCTATAAACGTCCGGGATATTAATTCTCTTATCACTTGTTCTATATACAACATTAAGCCGGATCAGATCATCCATTATTCCCTGTTCTCCTTGATCGAGCTTCCTCGGCGGCAGTCGCGCACTGGCTAGTTCATCGTCTTCAATAGCAAAACTTTCTTGAATTGAAGACAGAACGCCAGCGTTCTTCCATATCCTATATACATCAGTCTCATGGCAGGGCAGAGCCACTCCGCGAAGTTGCTCAAGTAGTGCCGCAATCCACGGATAATCTTCCCGCATTTCTATGCGGCGAACTTCCGAAGCTTTTACTACGCCTCGTTTGATGGCCTCATAATGAAGCGGATGCCGGTGCTCAAGATCCTTGCTCTCATCAGCAGCAGTCCTAAGAGCCACTAAAAAGCTCCTCGGGCTCGCATGTCCAGCTGCATCGCCAAGATGGTTGGGCAGCCATGTGTATGTGCGTCCTCTCCGTCTATCACGTCCCATAAACTCGCCTGCTATAGATTGGAATATTCTTCGTTGGAAATTCTCATTGATTTGTAGAACCCTGTCGACCTCAAACATACCGCCTTGCTCCATAAAAGTATATCCGACAGTATCATGCACGTGCTGACGGAAAACGTGCCCTGTCTCGTCAGCATTCGCTAGGTATTGCCATAATAACCCAAAAAGATCTCGCGCGGTCCAAGCTAAATCCACCTTGGTTAAATGCAATTTAGAAGAATCAGAAAACTGCCATATCATCTCATCCTCAAACATGTCCTGTCGCATGAATACTTTCAATCGAATTGACCGATATGCTCGAAATTCAAGGGCTAGTCTTAAGAGCGCCCTTACAAATTGTCGCACCGATTTCCAATCATCAGCCAGCCTGTCAAGCGCATCAAAAACGATCAATGTCGTCATTCCTTGAGACGATAGATGCTTATCAAATTGCGAGAACGCCGCTTCAGATCTCTCAACATCATTGGCCAAATTCTCGACACGCTCGCGCCAATTTGCGCCTGGCAAAAGTTGCTGATCCTTATCGGAGAGTTGCCACAATATTATAGTCCGCCATATGTCCTCTTCATCAGCCCCATTCTTACACAATTCATTCATAATTCGAGCGTCCGGGTATTCAGAATTTCTTTTTGCCTCGCCAAATCCCCATGCTACTTTTGACCGCAAAAGCTGCTTTCTTACAGGGGCTGTCCCCATTGTTGGCAAAATTCTCCGTAGTCGATGTGCCAACAGTCTCCGGTGATCCGCGCTAGTTAATGCAGCACACCAAAAACTTTTTCCTGCGCCACGCATTCCAGTAACAAGCGGCAAATCCGGATCTAGCGCTCGCGCATGATGTTGGGGTACATAAAGTGTCTTAAGCATCGGAGGTTCCACTGTGGTCTCCGCCGGAGAACTCGGTAAAGTCTGCAGTGCCCGCCGAATCTCAGCCCTTATCTCAGGTTTCATCGGCTGCCTCATCATTGTCATGAGTGTTCAGGCAGATATCTGTAGCGCCTTCGCAAAAATCCTTAAAGGAGCTATAAATTCTGTTCCAAAGAACCTTGTCCTCTGTGCCCACAGGATTGTAACGTTGTAAATTCTCATCCCAATAGGTCCGTAGAGGGAAATGTGGGGCATCAGTAGCATTTCTGGAAAAGTTGAATACCTCTCCGGGGAAATCGTCCTGATAAACCGACGATTCGTCATCATAGAGAGTTTTTGTCCAAAGTTCATAAGAAAACTGAAGAAAAGACTGAAAATCTTGTTCGGTTGGCAAAGTCTGCGCAGACACCATTTTTATATTCGAGCGAAGTTCGTCAAATTTTCCAAACTCGACGGCCCTATTGTTCCGGATATAATCGAACAGTATCTCGTATCCGCTCCAGTTTTGCGGTGTATTTAATGCAAAACAAAAAACACTAGCTCCCAGCCTTGAGACTGCAGATGCTCCAATGTCATGGAGACCAGCTCTGCTATCAATAAGTATTATATCAGGACGAACAATATCCGAAATTGCATTAAGAATCTCATTCAAGCGGTCTGCAAAGCCTAAAAGCTCACCTTTCGGGTCCAGAATTTCCAAATAGGCGCGCGACAATTTTGGCATATAGTCTTCAATATCGCGCCCCCCCGCGGGCAGCACAAAGATTTCGCTGTCTTCGGAGAGTGGACTTCGGGCATACATTTCTTCAATTATCGATTCCGAAGCGGTGCCTAAGCCGCTTTCAACTAACCAATCAATAATGCCGAAACGAGGCGTCATCTCTTTTGGGAGGAGCATTGAGCCAACGCCAGGAGCCTCCAAATCCAGGTCCGATATAAACACGCGATGTCCCTTAGAACTCAAATAACGGGCCCACACTGCCAGGGCAGTACTTCTACCAACTCCACCTTTAACGCTATATAGCGTGGCACGAGGAGGGCTCGGATTAATAACAATGGGATCCCGAAGCCAGTCTTGTCCAATAATCAAACGATCAACCAATTTAACCCTCACAGGAGTTTCTTGAAGAATTATGCTCTCTTTAGAGTTAAATATACTATCTGCGTCGATTAAATCGGCAAGCGACTTGAGGGGGCTTGGCGAAAGATATCGTCCCAGCAAGCGAGTAGCCTTTTCGGAAAGTTCCACGTAGCAACCGGCATTTTCTGTATTGACTGCAATAGTAATCCTGCCGGCTAAATCTCGAATTAATGCGACGTCAACGCTTCTGGACTGAGCATTCTCATTTATGAGATTAATCAGCCGCGGTATGGCTGCCGAGAAACTAACTTTAGATGTATCCGTCATGGCATGCTCCCGACAAGTGTCCTGGCAAGCTGGTATCGGTCTTGATAGTCGGTGTCTTGGGCATGGCCATCGTCTTCATAACGGTTATTTATCGTCCAATGTTGAAAAGGAGTAGACGCGAGCGATAAAAAAGGGAAAGAACGGGCGCCGGATCGATTGTGCAAGTAAAGCACGGCATTGTCCCAAAGCTTATTTATGTGTTCCCTATAGGGATTATTTATAGTTCCATCCGGAGATACATGGGCTCCGTTAATAATAAGTATGTGTTTCAATGCACACTCTGCGGCAATGCCACATAAGTGGTCCGCATTGTCAATGCGACCATGCAAATATAGGTGTGACGAATCTATTATATGTCGGTTGGCAGCCGTATAGTAGTTAGGCATTTTACCCCCGTTGTTATCACACCGCCAGCAGCAGCCGCTCGGGATCCTCGATGCAGTCCTTGACGCGGACCAGGAAGCTGACCGCCTCCGAACCGTCGATGATGCGGTGGTCGTAGCTGAGCGCCACGTACATCATCGGCCGCGGCTCGATCGCCCCGTTCACCACCATCGGCCGCTGCATCACCTTGTGCATGCCCAGGATGCCCGACTGCGGCGGGTTGAGGATCGGTGTCGACATCAGCGAGCCATAGATGCCGCCATTGGTGATCGTGAACGTGCCGCCGGTCAGCTCGGTGATGGTCAGCTTGCCGTCGCGGGCGCGGCGACCAAGGTCGCCGATGGTCTTTTCAATGTCGGCGAAGCCAAGCCGGTCCACATCGCGCACCACCGGCACGACCAGGCCCTGCGGCGTGCCGACGGCGACGCCGATGTCGTAGTAGTTCTTGTAGACCAGCTCGTCGCCGTCGATCTCGGCGTTGACGGCGGGGAACTCCTGCAGCGCGTCGACCACCGCCTTCACGAAGAAGCCCATGAAGCCAAGGCGCACGCCGTGCCGCTTTTCAAAGACATCGCGATAGCGGCCGCGCAGGTCCATGACCGCGGTCATGTCCACTTCGTTGAAGGTGGTCAGCATGGCGGCGGTGTTCTGCGCCTGCTTGAGCCGCGCGGCGATGGTCTTGCGCAGCTTGCTCATGCGCACCCGCTCCTCGCGGTCGCGGCGCGGCGCGGGCGGCGTTTCCGGGCGCTGGAAGGCGGGCACCTCGATCGTTGCCGGGCCGGCGGCCGCTGCGGGAGCCGGGGCGGCGGCGGGTCGGGACGGAGCGGCGCCCGGCCCCCGTTCCAGATGGGACAGGACGTCCTCCTTGGTGATCCGGCCGCCCTTGCCGGTGCCTTCGACCGTCGCGGCATCGAGGCCGTGGTCCTCGATCAGCTTGCGCGCCGCCGGCATGATGAAGGCTTCCTCCTCCGGCGCCGGTGCGGTCGCCGGTGCGCCTGCGCCGACGCCGATCAGGGCGAGCACGGCACCCACCTCCACGTCCTGGCCGGTCTCGGCGCGCACCTCCAGCAGCACGCCGGCCTCGGGCGCGTTGACCTCCAGGGTCGCCTTGTCGGTTTCGAGTTCCACCAGCGGCTCGTCGCGCTCGATGCGGTCGCCGGCCTGCTTGAGCCACTTGGCGATGGTGGCGGACGTGACAGATTCGCCGAGCGCCGGCACCTTGAGTTCGAAGGTCTCGGCGGCGGTCGGCTCTTCCGCCTTCGGCTCTTCCGCCTTCGGCGCCTCGGCCGCCGGCTCTTCAGTCGCCGGCTTCTCGGCAGGCGCGGCGGCCGGCGCGGCCTCGGTCCTCGGTGGCGGGGCGGCCTTCCCGGCCGCTGCTTCGGCCTCCTCGATCACGCCCAGCACGGCGCCGACCTCGACATCCTGGCCCTCTTCGGCGCGGACCTCGGACAGCACGCCGCTCTGCGGGGCGTTCACCTCCAGCGTGGCCTTGTCGGTCTCAAGCTCGACCAGCGGCTCGTCGCGGCCGACCGGCTCGCCGGCCTTCTTCAGCCAGCGCGCCACCGTCGCCTCGGTCACCGATTCACCCAGAGCCGGCACCTTGATCTCGATGCTCATGACCGCCCACCTGTTCTTCTTGGTCGCCGTGCCGGCCATCCGAGGCCGGCCATCCGAGACATGACCGGGCATATCCACCCGGTCGTCGAAGCCGGGCCGCGCTGCACGGCGGCCCGGCGCCCGCCATCCTACGCCACGGTCAGTGCCGCGTCGACCAGGCGCGCCTGCTCCTGGTTGTGCCGCCGCAGCAGGCCGGTGGCCGGTGACGCAGCCTCGGCACGGCCGGCATAACTCGGCCGCGCCGCCTTGTGGTTCAGGTCGGCGAGGATGCGCTCGATCTTGCGGTCAACGTAGAACCAGGCGCCCATGTTCTCCGGCTCCTCCTGGCACCACACCACGTCGGCGTTGGGGAACCTGGCCAGCTCCTCGGCCAGCACCTCTTTCGGGAACGGGTAGAGCTGCTCCAGACGCAGCATGGTGACGTCGCGGATGCCGCGCTGGTCGCGCTCGCGCTTCAGGTCGTAATAGACCTTGCCGGAGCACAGCACCACCCGCCGGATCTCGTCCGGCGCCACCAGGTCGACGTCTTCGTAGAGCACGCGGTGGAAGCTGCTGCCGTTGGCGAACATGTCCAGGTCGGAGATGCACTCCTTGTGGCGCAGCAGCGACTTGGGCGTCATCACCACCAGCGGCTTGCGGAATTCGCGGTGGATCTGGCGGCGCAGCGCGTGGAAGTAGTTGGCCGGGGTGGTCAGGTTGACCACCTGCCAGTTGTCCTCGCCGGACATCTGCAGGAACCGCTCCAGCCGTGCCGACGAGTGCTCCGGCCCCTGCCCTTCGTAGCCGTGGGGCAGCAGCAGCACCAGCCCTGACATGCGCAGCCACTTGCTCTCGCCGGACGAGATGAACTGGTCGATCATCGGCTGGGCGCCGTTGGCGAAATCGCCGAACTGCGCCTCCCACAGCACCAGCGCCCACGGCTCGGCCAGGCTGAAGCCGTACTCGAAACCGAGCACGCCGTATTCCGACAGCGGGCTGTCGTGGACCTCGAAGGTCGCCTGATCGGGGTGGAGGTTGTTGAGCGGAACGTAGCGCGCCTCGCTGTCCTGGTCGACCAGCACGGCGTGGCGCTGGGAAAAGGTGCCGCGTCCGGAGTCCTGCCCGGACAGGCGCACCGGCACACCCTCGCGCACCAGCGTGCCGAAGGCCAGCGCCTCGGCCGTGGCCCAGTCCAGGCCCTTGCCGGTGTCGATCATGCGCTCGCGGTTGCGCAACAGGCGGACCAGCTTGGAGTTGAGCTGGAAGCCGTCAGGGACCGTCACCAGGCCGCGCCCGACCTCCTTCAGCACCGCCTCCTCGACCGACGTCGAGCCGCGCCGGTCGCCCGGCCTGGCCATGGTCAGGCCCGACCAGGCGCCGCCCAGCCAGTCGGCCTGGTTGGGCTTGTAGCCGCCGGCGCCCTCGAACTCCTCCTCCAGCCGGTCATGGAAGGCGCGGACCACCTGTTCCGGCTCGTCGGCCTGGAGCAGGCCCTGCCCGACCAGCCGCTGACCATAGATCTGGCGCACCGACGGATGGCCGGCGATGTTGCGGTACATCAGCGGCTGGGTGAAGGCCGGCTCGTCGGCCTCGTTGTGGCCGAAGCGGCGGTAGCAGAACATGTCCACCACCACGTCCTTCTTGAACCGCTGGCGGAATTCGGTGGCAATGCGGCAGACGTGAACGACCGCCTCCGGATCATCACCGTTGACATGGAAGATCGGCGCCTGGATCGATTTGGCGATGTCCGTGGGATAGGGGCTGGACCGCGCATAGCTGGGTGCGGTGGTGAAGCCGATCTGGTTGTTGACGACGAAGTGGATGGTGCCGCCGACACGGTAGCCCTTGAGCTCCGACAGCATCAGCGTCTCGCCGACGATGCCCTGGCCGGCGAACGCGGCGTCGCCGTGCAGCAGGATGCCCAGCACCTGCTCGCGCTCCAGGTCGCCGCGCTGCATCTGCTTGGCCCGCACCTTGCCGCACACGACCGGGTTGACCGCCTCCAGGTGGGAGGGGTTGGCGGTCAGCGACAGGTGCACCGGATGGCCGTCAAAGTCACGGTCGGACGAGGTGCCCAGGTGGTACTTGACGTCGCCCGACCCCTGCACGTCCTCGGGGTTGGCCGGGTTGCCCTGGAACTCGGAGAAGATCGCCGCGAACGGTTTGCCGATGACATTGGCGAGCAAGTTGAGCCGGCCGCGGTGGGGCATGCCGATGACCACCTCCTTGATGCCGAGCTGGCCGCCGCGCTTGAGGATCTGCTCCAGGCCGGGAACCAGCGCCTCGCCGCCGTCCAGACCGAAGCGCTTGGTGCCAGTGTATTTCAGATTCAGAAAGCGTTCGAACGATTCCGCCGCCGTCAGACGCTCAAGGATGGCGCGCCGGCCTTCCGGTGTGAAATCGGTACGGTTGTGGATGTTTTCGATGCGCTGCTGGATCCAGGCCTTCTGGTCGGGATCCTGGATGTGCATGAACTCGACGCCGATGTGACCGCAATAGGTCTCCTCCAGGCGCCGCATGATCTCGCGCAGGGTGGCGGTCTCGAAGCCCAGCACCGAGTTGGTGAAGATGGGCCGGTCCCAGTCGGCCTCGGTGAAGCCGTAGCTCTTGGGATCGAGCTCCGGATGATGGGGGCGCATTTCCAGGCCCAGCGGGTCGAGCCTGGCGTACAGATGGCCGCGCACGCGATAGGTGCGGATCAGCATCAGCGCCCGGATGCTGTCGATCGTCGCCCGGCGCAGCTGCTCCGTCGACGGGCCGGCGGCCGGGGCCGGGGCCGGGGCCGGCGCGGCCGGGGCACGAACGGCCGGCGTCTCTTCAATGACCGGGCCGCCGTTGCGCCGGCTCCAGCTGGGACCGAGAAACTCGTGCATGATGGCGTCGGCGTCGTCGCCGAGCGAGCCGAAGAACGTGGCCCAGGTCGGGTCGATGGAGCCGGGACCCTGCTTGTATCGGCTGTAGAGGTCGGCGATGAAGGCGGCGTTCTGGGCAAAAAGGAACGAGGTCTGCTCAGCCTGCTGATTTCCCATGGCTCCGATCCGAGCAGGCGCACACCCGCGCCCGCTTCCCTTTCTCTGGCACGCGAAGGGTTCCTCCCGGGCACCCGCCGTCCGGAGCGAACCCGAAACAAAACGGTTCGCCGCCCGCCGGCGCGGCCGTCGTTGCACCGATATATAGGGGATGCGGCGGATAAAGACTATGCTCAATTCTTTGCGGCCGGGCAGCAGCACCGGGCAGCAGCACCGGGCAGCAGCACCGGGCAGCAGCACCG
>CAZGMC010000013.1:18737-32664 GCA_964526565.1 uncultured Mycobacteriaceae bacterium | reverse complement strand
CGGGCAGCAGCACCGGGCAGCAGCACCGGGCAGCAGCACCGGGCAGCAGCACCGGGCAGCAGCACCGGACGGGCCGGCCGCCTGCGACCCCGCGGCGGTCGTGGTCGCTGTACCGGCTGGCACAACCATGGTATGATCCATCTGCCATACTGGAGCGTGTCGCATCCAGGGAGCCGGCGCAGGGCTGCGATGACCGTCTTGTTCGACAGGCTCGCCTACATGGACCGTTTGACGGCCGGCGGGGTGACGGAGGGGCAGGCGCGCCTGCATGCCGACGCCCTTGACCTTGCCTTGCGCGAGGCGGTGGTCACCAGGTCGGACCTGGACGAGGCGGTCCAGGCGCTGCGGCACGAATTTCATGATGCCATCGGTGCGCTGCGAAGCGACCTTGAGCATCGCTTTCAGGCTATCGATGACCGCTTTCAGGCTATCGATGACCACTTTCAGGCTATCGATGACCGCTTTCAAAAAATTGACGAGCGTTTCCAGTCGGTTGATAAGCGTTTCCAGGGGATCGACCGCCGGCTTGACGGCCTGGATCACCGCATGGACGGCCTCGAGCGTCGGCTGGAGGAATTGGAAGCCCGCATCGACATGAAGCTTGCTGCCTTGGAGCAAAGAATGACCATTCGCCTCGGCGCCATGATGGCAGTTTCCCTCGGCATCCTTTCCGTTCTGATCACGGTGTTCTGACCGCAGCAGGCACCATCCGCGGACACAGCTTCCGCGCAAGGCTTGCCCCGTTCGGCGGATCCCGGTAACAAGGGCCGCATCCGTTCTTGCGGCGGCCCGGCACCGCCCAAGGTTGCCAGCGTCGCCGGTCGTCATCCAATCCATCAACCCAACAAAGGGGGGAATCCATGGCACGAAGCAAGGTTGCGCTGGTCGGTGCAGGCCAGATCGGCGGCACATTGGCGCTGCTCGCCGGCCTGAAGGAGCTCGGCGACGTGACGCTGTTCGACATCGTCGACGGCGTGCCTGACGGCAAGGCGCTGGACATCGCCCAGACCGCCCCCGTCGAAGGGTTCGATGCCGTCTATGCCGGTGGCAGCGACTACAGCGTGATCGACGGCGCCGACGTGGTCATCGTCACCGCCGGCGTGCCGCGCAAGCCGGGCATGAGCCGTGACGACCTGATCGGCGTCAACACCAAGGTGATGGTCACGGTCGGCGAGAACATCAAGCAGCGCTGCCCGAACGCCTTCGTCATCTGCATCACCAATCCGCTCGATGCCATGGTCAAGGTGCTGCAGGAGGCTGCGGGCCTGCCGGCGCACATGGTCTGCGGCATGGCCGGCGTCCTCGACAGCGCCCGCTTCCGCTGCTTCCTGGCCGACGAGTTCAAGGTCTCGGTGGAGGACGTGACGGCGTTCGTGCTCGGCGGCCACGGCGACACCATGGTGCCGCTGGTGCGCTATTCCACCGTCGCCGGCATCCCGCTGCCCGATCTGGTCAAGATGGGCTGGACCACGCAGGAGCGCATCGACGCCATCGTCAACCGGACGCGCAATGGCGGCGGCGAGATCGTCAAGCTGCTCAAGACCGGCTCGGCGTTCTACGCCCCGGCCGCCTCGGCCATCGCCATGGCCGACTCCTACCTGAAGGACAAGAAGCGCCTGCTGCCGTGCGCGGCCTACCTGAGCGGCCAATACGGCGTGGACGGCATGTATGTCGGCGTGCCGGTGATCATCGGCGCCGGCGGCGTCGAGCGCATCATCGAGATCGAGCTGAATGCCGACGAGAAGGCCATGTTCGACCACTCGGTCAATTCGGTGAAGGAGCTGGTCTCCATCGCCAGCAAGATGCAGGCGGAAGGTTAAGGACATCTGATTGCCACATCCGCCCGCAGCGGAAGCCCGGCGCCAGTGGCGCCGGGCTTTTTTCATGCGCATTGGCGGGACATCCACTTCAGGACATCCACTCCACCGGCAGTCACGACTCCTGACGCAAGCGGGCCGAAAGGCCGCCAGGATCGGGCACCCGCAGGCCACGGGCCGGAAACGGTCTGTCTTGAGCCCAGACATGCGACAATCCGAAGTTGCGCGGCGCCTTGCGGGACAGCCGGACTTGCCCCAGCTAATGACTGAAACATCCCTGTCACACTGCCGAGGTCCGGACCCGCCCGCCATGACCGTAACCAGCTCCGCCGACCGCACCGTGCCCGGGCCGTCCGCGTGGACGTCAACGCCCGTCATCGAATGGCTGATCCTGGAGGCGTGGCGCATCGAGTCGGTGCCGGACCTGTTGCGCGCCCTGGCCGAACGGCTGGTCGGGGAGGGCGTGCCGCTGTGGCGGCTGTTCTGCCTGGTGCCGACGCTGCACCCGGTCTATGTCGGCTGCGCCCACCGCTGGACCCGCGGCGAGGCGGAGATGGTCCAGGGCTTCGGCGAGCATGGTTTGCGCCGGCGCTCGGCCTTCGCCGACAATCCGCTCAGGCTGGTCATGGACGAGGGCTATGGCGCGGTGCGCCGGCGTCTCGCGCGGGGCGAGGGGCGCGGCGAGTTCCCGCTGCTCGACGAGCTCACCGAGGCCGGCGCCACCGACTATGTCTGCCTCCCGCTCGAGTTCAGCACGGGCGGCCGGACCGCCGTATCGTTCACCTCGGACGGCCCGGACGGCTTCTCCGCCGCCAACCTGAAGGAGGTCTACGACCTGGTGCCGGTGCTGGCACGGCTGATCGAGCGCGAGACGCTGCGCAGCACGGCACAGAACGTTCTGGACACCTATGTCGGCCGCAATGCCGGCCGGCACATTCTTGATGGGCAGATCACCCGCGGCAGCGGCGAGACCCTGTTCGCTGCCATCTGGTACGCCGACCTGCGCAACTTCACGGCCCTGAGCGAGGCGCTGCCCCGCGACGCGCTGATCGGCCTGCTCAACGACTATTTCGACGCCATCGCGGTGCCGGTGCAGGAGCACGGCGGCGAGGTGCTCAAGTTCATGGGCGACGCCATGCTCGCCGTGTTTCCCGTCGACGGCCGCTGCGCCCCGGCCGGCACCGGATGTCCTTCGGGGCTGGCCTGCGACCGGGCCCTGGACGCGGCAATGGATGCGGAGGAACGCATGGCCGCGCTGAATTGCCGCCGTGAGGGCAGCGGCGCGGCACCGCTGAACTACGGCATCGCCCTGCACCTGGGCGAGGTGATGTACGGCAATGTCGGCGCCGCCAAACGGCTCGACTTCACGGTGATCGGCCCGGCGGTCAACCTCGCCCAGCGGCTGGAGGCGCTGTGCAAGGCACTGGGCCGGCGGCCGCTGCTGTCCAGGGCCTTCGCCCAGGCCAGCCGGCGGCCCACCGAAACGCTCGGCCTGTTCGACCTGCGCGGCATTTCCGGCCCGCACGAAGTGTTCGTGCCGGCCCCTGCCGATCCCGCAGTGCGATAACCATGCAACGTGAAGGGCTGGCCCCGTTCAGGCCCTTCCGGTATAAACGGATGCGGGGCCCGTACTTCAACGAAATCCACGACACGGTGCCGGGAGGAAACCATGAGCTTCAAGATCGTCGAGCAATGCACGCCACGGCTCAACCGCTCCGAACTGGCGGTGCCGGGGTCCAACCCCAAGTTCCTGCAGAAGGCACCGTCGAGCCCGGCCGACGTGATCTTTCTGGACCTCGAGGACGCCGTGGCGCCACCCGACAAGGAGCAGGCGCGCAAGAACATCATCGAGGCGCTTCATGACCAGGACTGGAGCGGCCACACCATGTCGGTGCGGATCAACGGCCTCGACACCCACTACTGCTATCGCGACGTGGTCGACGTGGTCGAGCAGGCCGGCGACAAGCTCGACCTGATCATGATCCCCAAGGTCGGCACCGCCGCCGACGTCTACGCCATCGACATGCTCCTCACCCAGATCGAGCAGGCCAAGGGCTTCAAGAAACGCATCGGTCTCGAACTGATCATCGAGACGGCGCTTGGCATGATGAACATCGACGAGATTGCCGGTGCCTCGCCGCGCCTTGAATCGCTGCACTTCGGCGTGGCCGACTATGCCGCCTCGACGCGCGCCCGGACCGTGCGCATCGGCGGCCCGCATCCGGACTATGTGGTGCTGACCGACGCCGACGATCCCGCCGGGCGGCAGACGCACTGGCAGGACATGTGGCACTACGCCATCTCGCGCATGGTCATCGCCGCCCGTGCCCACGGCCTGCGCCCGATCGATGGGCCGTTCGGCGACATCCGCGACGCCGACGGCTATGTCGCCCAGGCGCGGCGTGCCGCGGTGCTGGGCTGCGAGGGCAAGTGGAGCATCCATCCCAGCCAGACCGACCTGGCCAACGAGGTGTTCAGCCCGGCCGAGAAGGACCTGGAGCAGGCCCGCCGCATCCTGGAAGCCATGGAGAAGGCGCAGAAGGAAGGAGCCGGGGCGGTCACGCTGGACGGCAAGCTGATCGACATCGCCTCGATCAAGCAGGCCGAGAACCTAGTCCGCACCTACGAACAGATCGCCGGCCGGCCCGGTTGACGCCGGGTCCGGCGCGCCGCCGCCAGACGGGCCTCGCGGCGGCGCGCCGCGGGGCCCGTTTTGCATCTTGCCTGGCACCATGGCGGCCGGCCATAGTCCCTGGCAGACGTTCCACCCGAGACGCGACCAGCCATGCAGCCCTTCACCACGCTGACCGGCGTTGCCGCGCCGCTGCCGATGATCAACGTCGACACCGACATGATCATCCCCAAGCAGTACCTGAAGACGATCAAGCGCACCGGCCTGGGCCGGAACCTGTTCGACGAGATGCGCTACACTCCTGATGGCACGGAGAACCCTGAGTTCGTGCTCAACAGGCCGGCCTACCGCAAGGCCGGCATCCTGATCGCCGGCGAGAACTTCGGCTGCGGGTCGTCGCGGGAGCACGCGCCGTGGGCGCTGCTGGACTTCGGCATCCGCTGCGTCATCGCGCCGAGCTTCGCCGACATCTTCTACAACAACTGCTTCAAGAACGGCATCCTGCCGATCGTCCTGCCGCCGGCGGAGATTGACAAGCTGCTCGACGACGCCTCCCGCGGCGCCAACGCCACGATCACCGTCGACCTGGAGGCGCAGGAGATCCGCGGCCCCGACGGTGGCGTGATCCGGTTCGACGTCGATCCGTTCCGCAAGCACTGCCTGCTCAACGGCCTGGACGACATCGGCCTGACCCTGGCCCACGCCGACGCCATCGACACCTACGAGGCACGCCTGCGCACGCAGCAGCCCTGGCTGATCGGTTAGTTGAGTGCTCGCAGTTCTCTGAATGCGGGCCGATTCTCTGGACGCGGGCCGAAGTGCAAGCATGTTGCCGCCCCGCTCCCCACGGCTGGGTGGCGAGGTGTCGCACATGCGCACCCGGACCCATCCGCTCACATCCGCCAGATCGGAGCTGCCAGCTGTCCCACGAACGCCTCGTGCGCCGCCAGCTCCTCCGGGGTCGGCGCGTGGGGGCGGGGCTCGCGGTGGCGGCGCGGCGCCGCCGGGCCGGCCGCCGCTGCGGCAAGCGCGGCACCGGGCTGGCCCATCAGGATCAGGCCCGGCTGGCGGCCGCCGCACAGCTCCAGATAGACCTCGGCCAGCAGCTCGGCGTCGAGCAGGGCGCCGTGCAGCGTCCGGTTGGAGTTGTCGATGTTGAAGCGCCGGCACAGCGCATCGAGGCTGGCCTGGGCGCCGGGAAACCTCTGCCGCGCCAGCGCCACGGTGTCCACCGCCCGCGCCATCGGCAGTTCCGCAAGCCCGAGCCGGCGCAGCTCGGCGTTCAGGAATCCCATGTCGAACGGCGCGTTGTGGATGACCAGCGGCGAGTCGCCAATGAACTCCAGGAAGCCGCCGCAGATATCGGCGAACAGCGGCTTGTCCGCCAGGAACGCGTCGGTCAGGCCGTGCACCGCCGCGGCCTCCGCCGGCATGTCCCGCTCCGGATTGATGTAGCGGTGGAAGATGCCGGCGGCGCGGCCGGTCGGCACGTGGTTGACCAGCTCGATGGCACCGATCTCGACGATCCGGTCGCCGTTGCGCGGATCAAGCCCGGTGGTCTCGGTATCGAGAACGATCTCGCGCATCCATCCGTCTCCGGTAGGGATCGGGCGGCCAGTGCCGCGCCCGGGTGGCCTGCGCCCGGCCGGCCAGCCGTGCCAATGCCCGCCACGTCACCGCCAGGCCGAGGCCGCTCGGGATCACCGCGTCGGCGCGGCGCCGTTTGTCATGATCCGGCATCTGCCGCGCCAGGATGCGCCGGAACTGCTCCGGCGTCATGCCCGGCCGCGCCAGCACGCGCTGCCGCTGCACGAACGGCGGCGCGCTGACCACGGCGGTCAGGTCGCAATACGTCCACAGGCCCCGCTCGAACAGCAGCGGCACGTCGAGCACCGCCACCGGTCGTCGCTGCCGCGCCGAGCGGCGCAGGAAGGTGCCGATGTCGGCGCGCACCAGCGGGTGCAGGATGCCCTCGAGTTGCGCCAGCGCCGCCGCGTCGCCGAACACTCGGGTGCCCATAATGCTGCGGTCCACTGCCCCGTCATGCACCGTGCCGGGGAACGCCGCGGCGATCCGCGGCACGGCCGCGCCGCCCCGCGTCAGCAGCCGGTGCACCGCGGCGTCCGAATCATGGACCGGCAGCCGCATGCGGCGCAGCATCCGCGCCGCCGTGCTCTTGCCCATGCCGATCGACCCGGTCAGCCCGACGATGACCATGGCCCTACTCCGCCAGCATCGCCGCCCGCAGCGCCTCGTCGACGGTCGGCTCGACCCCGAACCAGGCGGCGAAGCCGGGCCGCGCCTGGTGCAGCAGCATGCCGAGCCCGTCGACCGTCCGGTTGCCCCGCGCCCGCGCCGCATGGAGCAGCGGCGTCTGCAGCGGCGTGTAGACGATGTCGGTGACGACCGCCGCCGCCGGCAGCGCCGTCAGGTCCAGCTCCAGCGGCGCCTGACCGGCCATGCCCTGGGTCGTCGCGTTGACCAGCAGCGCCGCCCCGGCCAGTGCCGCCGCCCGTTCCTCCCAGGGGTGCACGGTCACCGGTGCCCCCAGCGCGTCGGCCAGTGCCGCCGCCCGCTCCGGTGTCCGGTTGACGAGGCGGATGGCGGGCGCCCGCGCCGCGGCCAGGGCGGCGACGATGGCCCGCGCCGCGCCGCCGGCGCCGATCACCACGGCCGGCCCGGTTGCCGCGCGCCAGCCGGGCACGGCGCCGCGCAGGTTCTCCAGAAAGCCGAACCCGTCGGTATTGCGCCCGTGCAGCCGCCCGTCTTCGGCGACGACCACCGTGTTGATCGCACCGATGTGCGCTGCCGCCGGATCGACCTCGTCCATCAGCGCCACGGCCGCCTCCTTGTGCGGGACCGTCACATTGCAGCCGCACAGGCCCAGTGCCGCCAGCGCATGCAGGGCCCGTGACAGCCCATCCGGCGGCACCGCCAGCGGCACATAGGCGCCGTCGATCCGGTAGCGGGCCAGCCAGTGCCCGTGCAGCTGCGGCGAGCGCGAATGCGCCACCGGCCAGCCCATCACGCCCGCCACCGCCGCCCGCCCGGTGGTCGTCATGTCTCGAGCAGCCCCTGCAGGCGCAGGTGCTCCAGCAGCGGCAGCAGCGGCAGGCCGAGCACCGTGAAGTGGTCGCCTTCGACGCGGGCGAACAGTTGCGCACCGAGGCCTTCAAGCTGATAGGCGCCGACCGAGGCGAGGGCGGCGTCGCCGACCCGGTCCAGATAGGCGTCGAGGAAGGCGTCGGTGAAGTCGCGCATCGTCAGCCGCGCCCGCCCGGTGTGGTGCCACAGCCGTCCGCCGTCGCGCACCGTGACCGCCGACGAGACGAGCTGGTGCGTCCTCCCGCGCAGCGCCATGAGCTGGGCGCGGGCATGGTCGCGGTCGGGCGGCTTGTCGAACCAGACGGGACCGCATTCGAGCATCTGGTCGGCGCCGATGACAAGCACGCCGGGCCGGCGCCGGCTGATGCGCTGCGCCTTGAGCTCGGCCAGGGCCTCGGCGACCTCGCCGGCGTCGGCCCCGGCCGCCCGCAGCGACGCCTTGAGTTCGCCTTCGTCCACCGCGGCCGGCTCCACGTCCACGTCCAGACCGGCGCGCTGCAGCATGGCGCGGCGGGCCGGGCTGGCCGAGGCGAGGATGATCGCTGCCATGGGGTCAGGCCTTCGTCTGGCGGCGGCGGGCCAGCAGGCCCAGCACCTCCGCCGCCGTCTCCTCTATGGCGCGGCGGGTCACATCGATCACCGGCCAGCCGTGGCTGTTGTAGAACCGCCGCGCCTCCAGCACCTCGGCCCGCACCGCTTCCGGATCGACGTAGTCGGTCGATTCGCTCTGATGCAGCATGCGCAGGCGGTTGCGACGCACCTGGACGAGCTGGTCGGGGTCCTTGGTCAGGCCGACGAACAGCGGCTTGACGAGCTGGTCGATCTCCGGCGGCAGCGGACAGTTGGGCACGTAGGGGATGTTGGCGGCGTTGTAGCCGCGGTTGGCCAGGTACAGGCAGGTCGGCGTCTTCGACGTGCGCGACACCCCGACCAGGACCACGTCGGCCTGGTGCAGGTCCCAGGTGGACTGGCCGTCGTCGTGCGTCAGGGCGAAGTCGACCGCCTCCATGCGGCTGAAATAGGCGGCATCAAGGGTGTACTGCCGGCCCGGCCGCATCTGGCTGCGCAGGCCCAGATAGTTGCCGAAGGTGGCAATGACCGGGTCGAGCACCGAGATGCACGGCGCGTTGAGGTCGCGGCAGGCATCGTAGAGCCGGCGGCGCAGGTGCTCGTCGACCAGGGTGAACACGACGACACCGGGGTTGCGGGCAACGCCCTCGATCACGTCGTCGAGCTGCCGGTCGGTGCGCACCAGGTTCCAGAAGTGCTCCGTCGGGAGCACGTCCTCGAACTGCGACAGGCAGGCGCGCGCGACGCTGTGGATCGTCTCACCCGTGGCGTCGGACACCAGATGGAGATGAAAGAACTTCATGTCGGTCATGGCTGCGTTGCCCACCAACCGGCAGAGGGGAACCTGTGGATGAACAGGGAAAAGGCAGCGATGGCGTTGCCCGGCGAGACGGCATCCGGTACGACCCTCCCAGGGGCTCGCCACCTTGTACAGCGGTGGACAACGAGATTCAAACCCTTGGCCATGCCTCGGCACCGCTGCGCGTCCCGTCGAGTCGTCCCCGTTGTCCACGATCTTCACCGCGGACGTGGCAGCCGGGACTCAGCGGCTGTCCACGCCAGGCGCTGCCCGGCAGGGTTTTCCACCGGATCCTGTGAATTGTGTGAGTAAACCGGGGATCCCCGGTTTCCCCAGGCCCAACCACATCAACATCCTTTTTTTAACAAAGAGAAGAGTGGATGCAGGCATGTGCATGAACGAGCCCTCCAGAGCGACACGTGGAACGCAGCCGGGCGCGGTAAAGCCTTTGCCCGCGGCCTTGGCCGGGACCTGCCGGAAGCCGCCGCCGGTATGGCTGATGCGCCAGGCCGGCCGGTACCTGCCGGAGTACCGCCAGGTCCGCGAACGGGTCAGCGGCTTCCTGGACCTGTGCTTCACGCCGGAACTGGCAGCGGAGGTCACGCTGCAGCCATTGCGCCGGTTCCCGCTGGATGCGGCCATCCTGTTCTCGGACATCCTGGTGGTGCCGGCAGCGCTGGGCCAGGCGGTGACGTTCGTCGAGGGAGAGGGGCCGCGGCTCGACCCGGTCACCGACGCGGCGTCGCTGGACCGGCTGTCGCCGGCGCGGCTGCACGAGACCCTGGCGCCGGTCTACGACACCGTGGCGCGGGTCAGGACGGCGCTGCCGGCCGGGGCAGCGCTGATCGGTTTCGCCGGGGCGCCGTGGACCGTGGCCTGCTACATGGTGGAAGGAGGCGGCAGCAAGGACTTCGCGGCCGTCAAGGCGTTCGCTTTTGCCGATCCGGCCGGCTTCGACCGGCTGATCGAGTTGCTGGTGGAGACGACGGCGGCCTACCTGATCCGCCAGGCCGCCGCCGGCGCCGAGGTGCTGCAGCTGTTCGACAGCTGGGCCGGAGTGCTGCCGGAGGCGGCCTTCCGCCGGCTGGTCATCGCACCGACGCAGCGGATCGTCGAGCGGGTCCGGGCGGCGGCGCCGGGGGTGCCGGTGATCGGTTTCCCGCGCGGCGCCGGGCTGCTCTATGAGGCCTATGCCGCCGAGACGGGGGTCGACGCGATCGGGCTCGACCCGACGGTACCTGTTCGCTGGGCTCGCGACCGGCTGCAGGGCCGGCTGCCGGTGCAGGGCAACCTGGACCCGATCTGCCTGGTCGCCGGCGGCGAAGCGATGCACCGGGCGGCGGCAACGATCCTGGAGACCCTGGGGGACGGCCCGTTCGTGTTCAACCTGGGTCACGGTGTGCACCTGACGACGCCGCCGGACCACGTGGCGGCCCTGGTCGAGCAGGTGCGATCCTGGCGATCCTGACGATCCTGACCGGTGGCCCTGGCCGCGGCGGGTGGTCGTGCTACATCGTCGGCCATGGGCACGAAAAACGCGAAATCGCCGGGCCGGCTGGCCGTGGTGCTGTTCAACCTCGGCGGCCCGGACCGGCCGGAGGCGATCCGGCCGTTCCTGTTCAACCTGTTCAACGACCCCGCGATCCTGCGCCTGCCGAATCCGCTGCGGACGGTGCTGGCGACGCTGATCTCGCGCCGCCGGGCGCGCGAGGCGACGCTGATCTATGACGAGCTTGGCGGCCGGTCGCCGCTGCTGGAGAACACGAGGGCCCAGGCCGAGGCCCTGGGCCGGGCACTGGCCGACCAGGGCGAGGTGCGTGTCGTCATCGCCATGCGCTATTGGCACCCGATGAGCGAGGAGGCGGCGCTCGAGGTCCTGGATTTCAATCCCGACGAGGTCGTGCTGCTGCCGCTCTATCCGCAGTTCTCGACGACGACGACAGCCTCGTCGCTGCGCGTCTGGCAGCAGGCGGCACGTCTGGTGGGGCTGGACCGGCCGACCCGGCTGGTCTGCTGCCATCCCACCGAGCCGGGCCTGATCGAGGCGCAGGCCGGCCTGATCCGGCGGGCCTGGGACGAGGCGTCGGCGCACGGCCGGCCGCGGCTGCTGCTGTCGGCGCATGGCTTGCCGGAACGGGTGGTGAAGGCTGGCGACCCGTACCAGTGGCAGTGCGAGCGGACCGCAGCGGCGATCGTCGAGCGGCTCGGGATCGACGGCGGCGACTGGGTCGGCTGCTACCAGAGCCGGGTCGGCCCGCTGAAATGGATCGGGCCGGCCACCGACGAGGAGATCGAGCGGGCCGGGCGTGACGGCGTGCCAGTGGTGATCGCGCCGATCGCCTTCGTCTCCGAACATTCCGAGACGCTGGTCGAGATCGAGAAGGAGTATCGCCATCTGGCGGCGCGCTGCGGGGTGCCGCACTTCGTGCGGGTGCCGGCGGTGGCGACCGATCCGGTGTTCATTGCCGGCCTGGCCGACCTGGTGCGCCGGGTGCGCGGCGCCGGGCCGGCGATCGTGTCGCAGGCCGGCGGGCGGATCTGCCCGCCCGCATGCGGCGGTTGCCCGCACGGCACGGGACTGGCATAAGGCGGGCGGGCCGGGCGGCAGCCCGCGGGCGGAGGCGAGCCATGCTGTACCTTTGGATCCAGGCGCTGCACGTGATCGCCATCATCGCGTGGATGGCCGGCCTGTTCTATCTGCCGCGGCTGTACGTGTACCATGCCACGGAGCCGGCGGGATCGCCGACGGCGGAAACGTTCAAGGTGATGGAGCGGAAGCTGCTGCGAATCATCATGAACCCGGCGATGATCGCCAGCTGGGGGCTCGGCATCTGGCTGCTGGTGCTGCAGCCCGGCTGGCTGCAGGATGGCTGGCTGCACGGCAAGCTGCTGCTGGTCGTGCTGCTGACGGCGCTGCACATGGTGCTGGCGTACTGGCGGCGGGTGTTCGCCGAAGACCGCAACACGCGCTCGCACCGGTTCTATCGGTGGGTGAACGAGGTGCCGACGGTGCTGCTGATCGCGATCGTGATCCTGGTCGTGGTCAAGCCGTTCTAGGCCGGTGCGGAGCAGTCAGCGGACCTGGAAGGCCGCCGGCGGGTTAACGATTTCGTAAGGCGCGCCATGGCATTCGGGTATGGACGGCAGAATGGGTAGACAATCCGGATGGATTGACTTGTCGCAAGCGTTCGGATACCCATCTAACCGTCCGAGGCTCATTTCCCACGAGATAGTCAATAAAAGGCCGGCCCCGTCGGGGGTCGGTCTCTCCTGCCCGGCGGCCCATGCCGCTCGCCCGTAGCGTGCTGCCGCCTTCCTCGCGACCTGTTCGTGCCGATCCTTTCTGGCGCGTCCTGGCACCGTTCTTTCGGGGCTACCCATGCATCTTCAGGAACTGAAAATCAAGTCGCCGGCGGAACTGCTGGCCTACGCGGAAGATCTGGAAATCGAGAACGCGAGCAACCTGCGCAAGCAGGACATGATGTTCGCGATACTCAAGCAGCTTGCCGAGAACGACGTTCCGATCTTCGGGGTCGGTGTCCTTGAGGTGCTGCCGGACAGCTTCGGCTTCCTCCGCTCGCCCGAGGCGAACTATCTGCCGGGTCCGGACGACATCTACGTGTCGCCGAGCCAGGTCCGGCGATTCGGCCTGCGCACCGGTGACACCGTGGAGGGACAGATCCGCTCGCCCAAGGACGGCGAGCGGTACTTCGCCTTGACCAAGGTGAACACCATCAACTTCGACGATCCGGACCGGGTCCGTCACCGCATCAACTTCGACAACCTGACGCCGCTCTATCCGGACGAAGCGCTGCACATGGAGGTCGAAGATCCGACCAGGAAGAATTTCACGTCGCGGGTGATCGATCTGGTGGCGCCCCTGGGCAAGGGGCAGCGCGCCCTGGTCGTGGCGCCGCCACGCACCGGCAAGACAGTCATGCTCCAGAACATCGCCCATTCAATCGCCACCAACCATCCCGAGGGATATCTCATCGTGCTGCTCATCGACGAGCGGCCCGAGGAGGTGACCGACATGGAGCGGTCGGTGAAGGGTGAGGTGATCTCTTCGACCTTTGACGAGCCGGCGGCGCGTCACGTCCAGGTCGCCGAGATGGTGATCGAGAAGGCCAAGCGGCTGGTCGAGCACAAGAAGGATGTGGTGATCCTGCTCGACAGCATCACGCGGCTGGCCCGTGCCTACAACACCGTCGTGCCGTCGTCGGGCAAGGTGCTGACCGGCGGCGTCGACGCCAACGCCCTGCAGCGGCCGAAGCGCTTCTTCGGCGCGGCGCGCAACATCGAGGAGGGCGGCAGCCTGACCATCATCTCGACGGCGCTGATCGACACCGGCAGCCGCATGGACGAGGTGATCTTCGAGGAGTTCAAGGGCACCGGCAACTCCGAGATCGTGCTCGACCGCAAGATCGCCGACCGGCGCACCTTCCCGTCGATCGACATCAGCAAATCCGGCACGCGCAAGGAGGAGCTGCTCGTCGACAAGAACACCTTGGGCAAGATGTGGGTGCTGCGGCGCATCCTCATGCCGATGGGCACGACCGACGCCATGGAGTTCCTGCTCGAGAAGCTGCGCCAGACCAAGACCAACGCGGACTTCTTCCAGAGCATGAACCAGTAGGGCAGGGACGGCTGTTTCACGTGAAACCACCCGGCTGGTACCGCGCTCCAGCCGATCCCGACGGATCGATCCATCGCGGCACTGCCCCAACAAGAAACGACGCGGCGGCCGCCCGCCTCCCTACCGTTTCATCCAGCGGACCCGGCCGGGCGCCGGCGACTTGCGAAGATACGGGGAAGCCGCGACGACACCACACGGCCTCGGCCGAGACGTCCATGGTTCGCATCCACGTCGTCACCGCGAGCGAAGCGAAACGACGCGGTCCAGTCCCGGCGGCGCCGCGTCCGAAAGCCCATAGACATGGCGTGCGGCGCCACTGGATTGCTTCGCTACGCTCGCAAAGACGGGATGGAAACGCGTGTCTGTAT
>CAZGMC010000013.1:5738-18637 GCA_964526565.1 uncultured Mycobacteriaceae bacterium | reverse complement strand
CAGTCGGTCCCTGCTGCGGGGCCGGATGCTGGGCCGTCCGGCCCAGCCTACGGCGTGGCCAATGAGCAACGGCAGAGTTGCCGCAGTCTCACGTCCAATCAAGGCAGCAGCACGGTCGATCCCGTGGTCCGGCGGCCCTCCAGGGCGCGATGGGCCTCGGCGGCGTCGGTCAGGGCGAAGGACTGGTTGACCGCGATGCGGACGGCACCACTCGAGACCACCGCGAACAGCTCGGCCGCACTCGCCAGCAGGTCGGTGCGGTCGGCCGTGTAGGTCATCAGGGTCGGCCGGGTCACATAGAGCGAGCCCTTGGCCGCCAGCAGGCCCAGGTCGAACGGCGGCACCGGCCCCGAGGACTGGCCGAACAGCACCAGCACGCCGCGCGGCCGCAGGCAGTCCAGTGAGGCCATGTAGGTATCGGCGCCGACGCTGTCGTAGACAACCGGCAGGCCGGCGCCGCCGGTGATCTGCCGCACCCGCTCGACGACATTCTCCTGCCTGTACAGGATGGGATGCTCACAGCCGTGGGCGCGGGCCAGCGCGGCCTTCTCCTCGGACCCGACGGTGCCGATGACGGTGGCGCCCAGGTGCCGCGCCCACTGGCAGACGATCAGGCCGACACCGCCGGCCGCGGCATGGATCAGGATCGGGTCGCCCGGCTGCACCCGATAGGTGGCGCGCAGCAGGTACTGCGCCGTCATGCCCTGCAGCATCATGGCTGCCGCCTGGCGGTCGTCGATGCCGTCCGGCAGGGGCACCAGGCGCTGCGCCGGGATCAGCCGTTCCTCGGCATAGGCGCCGACCGGCAGCCCGGCATAGGCGACCCGCTGCCCGACCGATACCGCGTCGACGCCCGGACCGACGGCGGTCACCTCGCCGGCACCCTCCATGCCGATCACCGCCGGCAAGGGCAGGGGGTAGAGTCCCGTGCGGTGATAGGTGTCTATGTAGTTGAGGCCGACGGCCGTCTGGCGCAGCCGCACCTCGCCGACGCCGGGCTCGCCGACGTCGACATCCTCCCAGCGGAGCACCTCCGGCCCGCCGGTCTCATGGATGCGGATGGCATGGACCATGGGTGCACTCCCTGCGTTGCCGGGGACCAGCGGATGGCCGCGGCCGGATGAGACCGACCGCTTCCAGCATACCCCGAACGATAGCGGAGCCGCCACGCCTGTCACGACGCCACGGCGCGTTCGTGGGCCAGCAGCCACTGCTTGGTGGCCAGGCCGGCCCCGCCGGAATAGCCGCCAGGGCCGGTCCCTGCCACCACCCGATGGCAGGGAATAAGGATGGGGATCGGGTTGCGGGCGCACGCCCCGGCGACGGCGCGCGGACCGCTGCCCAGGCGGGCGGCCAGGACGCCGTAGTTGACGGTCGAGCCGCAAGGGATGGCGGCCATCGCCTGCCAGACGCCGAGCTGGAACGCTGTGCCGGCCGGCTGCAGCGGCAGGTCGAACCGCGTCAGCCGGCCGGCGAAATAGGCGGCCAGTGCGTCGGCGGCCCGGGCGAGCAGCGGGTTGTCCCCGTCGATGCCGCCGCCGCCCCAGTCGAGCGCGCACAGTGCCCCATCCGCGGCGCTCAGCGTCAGTGGCCCGAGCGGGCCGTCCACCGTGTACCGGCGGACCATGGCGGTGTCAGTCCGCGTCGAGCTGCGCGGCCAGGCTGTCGGGGTCGGCGGCCGGCGGCTGACAGGTCAGGCCGCGGCAGACATGGGCGGTTGCCCGTCCACCCGTCCGCCCCTTGCCGGCGGCGGGATGGCCGGGCGGCAGCGTCTGCCCGTCTGCAATCACGGCCAGCATTCGATTGGGCAGGGGCCGGTCGAGCACCGTGCGGACCAGGGCCGCCGTGTCGGGATCGGCGCGGTCGCCGGCGACGACCACCTGCAGCGGATCGGTGAACAGGTCCAGATTGTTGAGGAAGGTCGACAGCGGAAAGAAGTTGCGCATCAGCTCGCCGGAGAACGCGCCGATCAGCGCCTCGCAGCGGGCCCGATAGGTATCGTCGCCGGTCAGGTAGAACAGGCGGGCCAGGACGCCGACCAAGATGCCGTTCCCCGCCGGTGTGGCGTTGTCATGGACGCTCTTGGTGCGCACGATCAAGGCCTCGGCGTCGTCGGCCGTAAAGAAGTAGCCGCCGTTGTCGTCGTCCCAGTAGTGGGCGTGGACCGTCTCCGCCCACGCCCGCGCCTGGTCGAGATAGGCGAGGTCGCCATCAGCCTCGAACAGGGCCAGGGCGGCACGCGTCATGCCGGCGTAGTCGTCGAGCATGGCTGGGTGCTTGACGATGCCCTTGCGGCAGGCGTGGTGCAGGCGGCCGTCCACCGTCATCCGGTCGCGGACGAAGGCGAAGGCCGTCATGGCGGCGCGGCGCCAGGCGGGCTCGTCGAACACCAGCGAGGCCTCGGCCAGCGCGGCGATCATCAGGCCGTTCCAGTCGGCCAGGACCTTGTCGTCCCAGCCCGGCCGGACCCGCCGCTCGCGCACCTGCCACAGCCGGTCGCGCATGTCGGCCAGGGCGGCCTCGGTCTGCGGATCGGCGAGGCCGGCCTGGTCGCTGCGGTTCAGGATGGTCTTTCCTTCCCAGTTGCCGCCGGGCCGGACGTCATAGACCTGCTTGAACAGGGCGGCGTCGGCACCAAGGGTGTCGTCGATCTCCGCCTCGGTCCAGACATAGTACCTGCCCTCCTCGCCCTCGCTGTCGGCGTCCAGGGTTGCGGCGAAGGCGCCGCCCTCGGCGATCATCTCGCGCAGCAGCCAGCCGACGGTCTCGCGCACGCGCACCTCGTAGAGCGGCTCGCGCGTGCCCTGCCACGCCGCGGTCAGTACCTCGATGAGCTGCGCGTTGTCGTACAGCATCTTCTCGAAGTGCGGAACGAGCCAGTCGGCGTCCACCGCATACCGGGCGAAGCCGCCGCCGACATGGTCATAGATGCCGCCCTGGCACATGCGCGTCAGGCTCAAGGTCACGGCGTCGCGATAGCCCACCTCGCCGGTGCGGCACCAGGCGCGCCACAGCAGCATCAGGATCGACGGCTGCGGGAACTTGGGCGGGCCGCCGATGCCGCCGTGCTCCATGTCGACGGCGCCAAGCAGGCGCTGCGCCACGTGGTCCAGCACCTCGCGCCGCGGCAGGCCGGCCGGCTGGTTGACGGCGATCTCGTCCAGGGCGGCGCGCAGCGTATCGACGTTCTTCGAGACCCGGCCCGGCTCCCGCCGGTAGACGTCGGCGATCGCCTCGAGCACCTCAGGGAAGGCCGGGCGGCCGAAGCGCGGCGCCGGCGGAAAATAGGTGCCGCCCCAGAACGGCACCCCCGCCGGGGTCAGGAACATGGTCAGGGGCCAGCCGCCCTGCTGGCCGAGCACCGCCAGAGCGCCCTGGTAGATGGCGTCCAGATCGGGCCGTTCCTCACGGTCGACCTTGATGTTGACGAACAGCCGGTTCATGACCGAAGCGATCGCCTCGTCCTCGAATGATTCGTGGGCCATGACGTGGCACCAGTGACAGGCGGCGTAGCCGATCGACAGCAGGATCGGCTTGTCCTCGGCCTGGGCCAGCGCCAGGGCCTCGGGGCTCCAGGGCATCCAGTCGACCGGGTTGGCGGCATGCTGGAGCAGATAGGGGCTGGTCTCCCCGGCCAGGCGGTTCTGGGCCATCGATCGTCTCCTCGAATCGGGGCGGCCGCGCGCCGACGGCATTGCCCCGGCGCGGACCCTGCATATAGTGGGGACGGGGCCCGCCCGGCCTCAACCATAAAGACTCCGGGGGATTGGTGATGAAGGTGACCATCAACATAGACTGCACGCCGGAAGAGGCCCGTGTGTTCCTGGGTCTGCCGGATGTCCAGCCGATGCAGAAGGTGCTGCTGGCCCAGGTCCAGGAGCGCATGAGCAACAACCTGGCGGCAATGGATCCGGAGACCATGGTGAAGACCTGGCTGCCGCTCAGCCTGCAGAACCTGGAACAGCTGCAGCGGTTCTTCTGGAGCCAGATGACGCGCAGCGGCGGGCCGGAGGGCCAGGAATGACCGGCCGGGCATGACCGGCCGGGCATGACCGGGACGATTTTCGCCCTGGCCAGCGGGGCGGGGCGGGCCGGGGTGGCGGTGATCCGCGTGTCGGGAGCGGCGGCCGGGCTTGTGGTGGCGGCGCTGACCGGGCGGCCGCCGCCGCCCGCACGGCTGGCCACGGTGCGCAGGGTCCGGCACCCGGACCGCGGCGAGGTCCTCGACCGCGGCCTGATACTGTGGTTCCCGGCGCCGCGCAGCTTCACCGGCGAGGATGTCGTCGAGTTTCACCTGCACGGCGGCCGGGCGGTGGTCGCCTCGGTCGGCGAGGCCCTGGCCGCCGCCGGGGCACGGCCGGCCGAGCCGGGTGAGTTCACGCGGCGTGCCTTCCTCAATGGCCGGATGGATCTGAGCGCTGCGGAAGGACTCGCCGACCTGGTCGATGCCCAGACCCGGGCGCAGCAACGCCAGGCGCTGCGACAGCTTGATGGCGCTCTGGGCCGGACCTGTGAGGCGTGGCGCGGGCGGCTGCTGCGGGCGCTGGCCCATCTCGAGGCCGACCTTGATTTTCCCGATGACGACCTCCCGCAGGATGCGGCGGCGGCGGTGCGTCCGGTCCTGCACGGACTGGCGGCCGAAATGGCCACGCACCTGGGCGACGATCGCCGCGGCGAGCGGCTGCGCGAGGGCGTGCACGTGGCCATCCTGGGCCCGCCCAATGCCGGCAAGTCGAGCCTGCTGAACGCCATCGCGCGGCGCGATGCGGCCATCGTGTCGGAGCGGGCCGGAACGACGCGGGACGTCATCGAGGTCCAGGCCGATCTGGGCGGGTTCCCGGCGGTGCTGCTGGATACCGCCGGGCTGCGCGCGGTGGCGGACGAGATCGAGGCCGAAGGGGTGCGCCGCGCCAGGGCGCGGGCGGCGTCGGCGGACCTCAAGCTGCTGCTGTTCGATGCCCGGACATGGCCGGGGCTGGACGAGGAAACGCTGGCACTGGCCGACCGGGACAGCCTCATCGTGCTCAACAAGTGCGACCTGATCCGGCCGGAGGGCGCGACGGCCGTGGCCGGGCGACCGGCCCTGGCAGTGTCGGTGCGAACGGGTGAGGGGCTGCCGGCGCTGCTGGAGGTGGTGAGCGAGTGGATCGGCGAGCGGTTCAGCGCGGGGGCGGATCCGGTCCTGACCCGCGAACGCCACCGGACGGCCCTGGAGGAGTGTCGGGCGGCCCTGGAGCGGGCGCTCGCCGCGCCCTTGCCGGAGCTGATGGCGGAGGACGTGCGGCTGGCGGCGCGGGCGCTGGGCCGCATCACCGGGACGGTGGACGTGGAGGACGTGCTCGACGTAATCTTCCGCGACTTCTGCATCGGCAAGTAGCGTTTCACGTGAAACAAGGACCGCGCTCCGGTACGGACACCGGACACGGATAGAGGCTGGGCAACGGAGACGGGACGGACCATGACGGATTGCGAGGTGATCGTCGTCGGCGGCGGCCATGCCGGGTGCGAGGCTGCGGCTGCGGCCGCACGCGTCGGGGCGCGGACGCTGCTGCTCACCCACAAGGTGGAGACGATCGGCGAGATGTCGTGCAACCCGGCGATAGGCGGTCTGGGCAAGGGACATCTGGTGCGCGAGATCGATGCGCTGGACGGGGTCATGGGCCGCGCCATCGACCGCGCCGGGATCCAGTTCCGTGTGCTGAACCGCAGCAAGGGGCCGGCCGTGCGTGGCCCGCGGGCCCAGGCCGACCGGGCGCTGTATCGTCAGGCCATGCGGGCGCTGCTGGAGGCGCAATCCGGCCTGTCGATCCGCGCCGGTACGGTGGAGGACGTGGTGCGCGGCCCGGATGGGCGCCTGGCTGGCATCGTCCTGGCCAGTGGCGAGGCGATCACGGCACCAGCGCTGGTGCTGACCACCGGCACCTTCCTGCGGGGCATGATCCATCTGGGCGAGGAGACGTGGCCGGCGGGACGCGTCGGCGAGGCGCCGGCGATCGGCCTGGCGCGGACGCTTCATGGCCTCGGCCTGCGCATGGGCCGGCTCAAGACGGGCACGCCGCCGCGCCTGGATGGCCGGACCATCGACCATGACCAGCTGGAGGTGCAGCCGGGTGACGACCCGCCGGAGCCGTTCTCCCATCTGACCCGGCGCATCACGACGCCGCAGGTGGCGTGTCACATCACCTACACCACGGCGGCGGCGCACCAGGCGATCCGCGCCAACCTGCACCGGGCGCCGTTGTACTCGGGGCAGATCAACAGCATCGGGCCGCGCTATTGCCCGTCGATCGAGGACAAGGTGGTGCGCTTCGCCGACAAGGCGCGCCACCAGATCTTCCTGGAGCCGGAGGGGCTGGACGACCACACAGTCTATCCCAACGGCATCTCGACCTCGCTGCCGCGGGACGTGCAGGCGGCCGTGCTCGCGGTCATTCCGGGCCTGGAGCGGGCCGTCATGCTGCGACCCGGCTATGCCATTGAGTACGACCATGTCGACCCGCGGGAGCTGCTGCCAACGCTGGAGGTACGGCGGCTGCCGGGCCTGTTCCTGGCCGGCCAGATCAATGGCACCACCGGCTACGAGGAGGCGGCGGCGCAGGGGCTGATGGCCGGGGTCAACGCCGCGCTGTCAGCCGGGATCGCGGGCGGCAGCGGCGGCGGCATGTTTACCCTGGACCGGGCCGACGGCTATATCGGCGTGCTGATCGACGACCTGGTCAGCCGCGGCGTGACCGAGCCGTACCGCATGTTCACGTCACGCGCCGAGTACCGGCTGACGCTGCGGGCCGACAACGCCGACCAGCGCCTGACGCCGAAGGGGCTGGCCGTTGGCTGCGTCGGGTCGCACCGGGCGGCGGTGTTCGCCCGGAAGGCGGCGGCGCTGGCTGCGGCGCGGGAGAGGATGGCGGCGCTGCGTCTGACCCCGCGCGAGGCGCAGCGGCACGGTCTTGCAGTGAACCAGGATGGGGTACCGCGGTCGGCCACCGACCTGCTGCGCTATCCGGGTATCGACCTCGGCCGGCTCGCGGCGGTGTGGCCGGAGCTCGGCGCCCTGCCGGCGGAGATCGCCGAGCAGGTGGAGATCGACGCGCGCTATACGGGCTATATCGCGCGGCAGGAGGCGGACATCATCGCCTTTCGCCGCGACGAATCGCTGGAGCTGCCGGGCGACCTGGACTACGGGGCCGTCGGCAGCCTGTCCACCGAGGTGCGGCAGCGTCTCGAGGCGGCGCGGCCCGCAACCCTCGGCGCGGCTGCCCGGCTGCCCGGCGTCACTCCGGCAGCGATCGTCGCCCTGCTGCGCCACGTGAAGAAGCGGGACGAGCGTTTGAGCGCATGATGAACCGGCCGGCCCGAATGGACCCGGCAGAGTTCGCGCGCGTTTCCGGGGTTTCACGTGAAACGCTGGCGCGCCTCGAGCGGTATGCGCAGTTGCTCGAGAAATGGCAGCGGGCCATCAACCTCGTCAGCGCGGCGTCACTGCAAGATCTGTGGGGCCGGCACATGTGGGACTCGGCGCAACTGCGGCCGCTGCTGCCCGAGCGAACGCGGGTGCTGGTCGACATGGGCAGCGGGGCCGGATTTCCGGGCATGGTCCTGGCCATTCTGGGCGTGCCGGAGGTGCACCTGGTGGAAAGCGATCAGCGCAAGTGCGCCTTTCTGCGCGAAGTTTCACGTGAAACAGACACGTCGGTCACCGTCCGTGCCTGCCGCATCGAGACACTTGAGCGGTTCCCGGCGGATGCCATCACGGCCCGCGCCCTGGCGCCGCTCGACCGCCTCGTCACGCTCGCCGCGCCGTTCATGGCCGATCGTACCGTCTGCCTGTTTCTTAAGGGACAGGATGCAGGGAAGGAATTGACCGCTGCCACTGAAGTCGCGACGATGCGCGTCGATTCGTTGCCCAGCCGCAGCGGCTCCGGCGGTATCATTCTGCGCATCGAGAGGATTGGTCGTGCCTGATACAGCCCCCCTCGACCCGGCCGAGGCCATCGTCTCGGCCGGACGGACGACGACCCGGATCCTGGCCGTCGCCAACCAGAAGGGCGGGGTCGGCAAGACGACCACCGCCATCAACCTCGGCACGGCCCTGGCCGCCGCCGGCAAGCATGTCCTGATCATCGACCTCGATGCCCAGGGCAATGCCAGCACCGGCATCGGGCTGTCGCGGCCGCAGCGGGAGCGCGGCACCTATCACGTCCTGTTCGGGGAAATGCCGGTCGCCGCGGCGACCGTGCAGACGTCGATCCCCCGCCTGTCCGTGGTGCCCGCGTCGGTCGACCTGTCGGGCGCCGAGCTCGAGCTGGTCTCGGCCGAGCGACGCGAATCCCGTCTGCGCGAGGCACTGCGCGCCGGCCACGTGTCGCACGACTTCATTCTGATCGACTGCCCGCCGGCGCTGGGCCTGTTGACGCTCAACGCTCTGGTGGCCGCGGATGCCGTGCTCGTGCCGCTGCAGTGCGAGTTCTACGCGCTGGAAGGCCTGAGCCACCTGCTGCGCACCATCGAGCGGGTGCGGCGCTCGTTCAACCCGGCGCTGGAAGTGCAGGGCGTCGTCCTGACAATGTTCGACCGCCGGAACAATCTGTCGGAGCTGGTGGCCCAGGATGTCCGGGGTCATCTCGGCGCCAAGGTCTACGAGACGGTGATCCCGCGCAATGTCCGGGTGTCGGAGGCGCCGTCGCACGGCAAGCCGGTGCTGCTCTACGACCTGAACTGCGCCGGGTCGCAGGCCTATGTGCACCTGGCCAGCGAGCTGCTGAAGCGCGAGAAGAGGTTGACGGCGTGAGCGAGGAGGAGCGCAGCCGGCGACGCACCAGTCTCGGCCGCGGACTGGATGCCCTGTTCGGCGAGGACGAATCGTACGCGACCCTCGACAAGGTCCGGCAGTCGCGGCTGGTGCGGATCGAGTTCCTCAGCCCCAACCCCTATCAGCCGCGTCGCCAGTTCGACGAGGCGGCACTGGCGGGCCTGGTCGATTCGATCCGCCAGCAGGGCATCCTGCAGCCAATCCTGGTCCGCACCGTGCCGGGCAGCGACAGCCACTACCAGATCATTGCCGGCGAACGCCGCTGGCGCGCCGCCCAGCAGGCCCTGCTGCACGAGGTCCCCGTCGTCGTCCGCGACATTTCCGATGTCGAGGCGCTGCAGATCGCGCTGATCGAGAACGTCCAGCGCCAGGACCTGGGTCCCCTTGAGGAGGCGGAGGGCTACCGGCGGCTGATGGCCGAGTTCGGTCACACCCAGGAAGATCTCGGCCGCCTCGTCGGCAAGAGCCGCAGCCACATCGCCAACACCCTGCGTCTGCTCGACCTGCCCGGGGAGGTGCAGGCGCTGCTGCAGTCGGGCCAGCTGACGGCCGGCCACGCCCGCGCCCTGCTCGGCTGCCCCGATCCGGTGGCGGCGGCCCGGCGCGTCGTCGAGGAAGGGCTCAATGTCCGCCAGACGGAGGCGCTGGCGCGCGAGCAGTCGCAAACGCCGCACCGGCCCCGCCGCACCACGGCGGCGTCGCTAGACGGCACGTTGAACGGGACGCCGGGCAACGGGTCGGCCGGCGATGGCGAGCCGGGCCATCCAGCACCGACGGCCTGGGCTGCGACACCGGCCGCACCGGTGCTCGCGGCGGCGTCGGGCAAGGATGCCGACACGGTTGCTCTGGAGCGCGAGGTCTCCACCCTGCTGGGTCTGCGGGTGTCGATCAATCCCGGCCGCGGCCAGGGCGGCAACCTGACCATCCACTATGGCAGTCTTGAGCAGCTCGATCATGTGCTGCAGCGGCTAAGCGCGACGACGCGCGGCTGACAGCGTTCGGCGGCAGCGTCACCGCCGTGGCGCGTCGGCCGCCGGCGCGGAGCCGGCGCGGCACAGGCGGAGCAGGACGTGTCCGCAGACCGCATCGTCCGGCATCCCCGTCCGCTTGCAGTCGCGCTCGGCCTCGGTCAGCAGGCCCAGGGCCCGCGCCGCCCGGCCCGGCGGCCAGCGGCGCAGCTGGGTGCGGAAACGCGGCTGCTCCTTGTAGAACACTGGCGGCCGCAGACGGGCCATGGCGCGATCGGCGGGCTCGCCGGCGGCCACGGCATGGCTCGCCAGGTGCAGCCGCGTGAAATGCCGCTGGGCGGCGCGCAGCACGCCGACCGGCGAGGCGCCCTCGGCGGTCAGCCTGGCCAGGATCCGGTCGGTCGCCGCCGCATCCCCGTCGGCCACCGCCAGAACCAGGTCGGTCAGCGACTGCTGGGTGCTGTCGCCGACGCAGGCCAGCGCCGCTTCCAGGGTGACGCGGCGCTCGTCGCCCATGAAGGCGATCAGCTTCTCCAGCTCGCGCCGGGCCAGCTGCCGGTCGCCGGCCAGGCTTTCGGCCAGGTGCGCCTCGGCGTCGCGGTCGGCGGTCAGGCCGGCCTCGCCCAGCGCGTCATGGACGAGCCGTGTCATGGCCGCAGCGTCGGGCAGGTAGCAGGGCAGGACGGCGGCGGCGGGCGCCTCCTCGCACAGCTTGCGCAGGGCCGAACGCGGCGTCAGCTCGCCGGCCTCCACGACGACCAGGCAGTCGCTGGCCGGGCCGTCGAGGACGCGCCCCAAGGCAGCGGCCATGGCGTCACCGGCCTCGCGCACCCGCACGGCGCGGCGGCCGCCCATCAGCGAAATGGCGGTGAACTCGTCGCCCAGACGCGGCGGATCGCGGACCACGTCGGCGCCGGTCAGGAGGACGACACGGAACGGGTCATCAGTGCTGCCGGCGACGGCCCGCACCAGGGCGGCACCGCGGTCGCGGACCAGGCCGCCATCGGGACCGTAGACGAGCGCGGCGCGGACGGCGGGATCGGGCGAGCGGACGAAGGCGTCGATACGGTTGGCAGCCAGCTTCATCGCCCGGCCGGTGTTCCGGCGGCCGCCGACTGCGGTTCCATGCGATTGAAATACAGTCCGAGCCGCAACCGGATCAGGTTGCTCAACTCGCGCAGGCCCCGGTCCCGGGCACTCTCGGTGGCGACCCGGGTCGCATACTCGTCCCGCAGAATGTTGGAGCTGGTGATCGCGGTGAGGCTTCCCGAGGTCAGCGCGGTGCCCGTGTCGATCTCGGTGAGCCGGTAGGAGGCGTTGACAATGACGTTGGCGCGTGTCGCCGTATCGTCCTGAAGCACGCCGAGATCCTGAACCGATTCGGCCACGGTCACGTCCAGCCGGTATCTGGGATCGGTCGGCCGGCCGGCCGGGTTCAACTGCCGGATCAGGAAGTTGCGCAGGATCTGGCCGGAGCGGTCCGGAATGACGCCGACCTGGATCTCCTGGAAGGCGGCGTGGGCGACGCTCTCCCGGCCGCCCAGGTCGCCGTACATCGGGCGCCAGCCGCAGCCAGCCAGCGCCGGCCCCAGGGCGAGCAGCGCCGCGACCGCCACGGCGTTACGCCACGACATTGACCACCCGATTCGGCACGACGATGACCTTGCGCACCGGCTTGCCGCCAATGGCGCGGGCGACGGCCGGGTCGGTCAGGGCGGCGCGCTCGGCGGCGGCCCGGTCGGCGTCGCGGGGCAGCGACACGGTGGCGCGCAGCTTGCCGTTGACCTGTACGGCCAGGGTCACGGACTCCTCCACGGTCAGGGCGGGATCGGCGACAGGCCACGGCGTGTCCGTCACCAGGGTGTCGTGGCCCAACGCCTGCCACAGCTCCTCGGCCAGGTGCGGCATCATCGGGCCGGCCAGCAGGGTGGCGGTCTCCAGCGCCTCGCGCAACGCCCAGCCGCGGCCCGGACCCTCGCCGTCCAGCTCGGCGATCGCATTGGTCAGCTCGCGGACGCGGGCCACGGCGCGGTTGAGCCGAAAACTGTCGAGGTCGTCGTCGACGGCGGCGATCGTCTGGTGGGTGCGGGTGCGCAAGGCCGCGGCGGCGGCGTCCCACTCCGCCGGCGCCGGCGTGCCGGGCGGCGGCAGCGGCACGGCCGGCGCGGTGACTGATCGCCACAGGCGGTTGACGTAGCGCCAGGCGCCTTCAATGCCGGCCGCGGTCCATTCCAGGTCGCGCTCGGGCGGGCTGTCAGAAAGCAGCAGCAGCCGGGCGGTGTCGGCACCGTAGGCATCGACCACCGACTCGAGGCCGACCACGTTCTTGCGCGACTTGCTCATCTTCTCCAGGCGGCCGACAGTGACCGGGGCACCGTCGGACCGGCGCACCATGCCGCCGTCGCGCGCCTCGACCTCCTCGGGGAACAGCCATTGGCCGTCGGGGCCGCGATAGGTCTCGTGGCAGACCATGCCCTGGGTCATCAGGCCGGCGAACGGCTCGGCCACCACCGGATAGCCGCACTGCTTGAGCGCCCGCATGAAGAAGCGGGAATAGAGCAGGTGCAGCACGGCGTGCTCGATGCCGCCGATGTACTGGTCGACCGGCAGCCAGTAGCGCACGGCGGCCTCGTCGAAGGCACCGGCGGCGTGCGGCGAACAGAACCGGGCGAAGTACCAGGACGACTCGAAGAAGGTGTCGAAGGTGTCGGTCTCGCGCACCGCCGGCTGGCCGGTGTAGGGACAGGTGGTGTGTTTCCAGGTGGGGTGGTTGTCCAGCGGGTTGCCCGGCTGCGTCAGGTCGATGTCGTCGGGCAGGGTGACCGGCAGGTCCTCGGCCGGCACCGGCACCATGGTGCCGTCGGCGCGGTACAGCACCGGGATCGGGCAGCCCCAGTAGCGCTGACGCGACACGCCCCAGTCGCGCAGGCGGTAGCGGATCGCCGCCTCGCCGGCATGGCGGTCGGCCAGGGCGGCGATGGCCACGTCCTTGGCCTCGTCGACCGACAGCCGGTCGTGCCCGGTCAGCCCGCCCAGGTCATAGCCGAAAGCCGGCAGGTCGGTGTCGGTGTAGGCGGTGGCGCCGACGTGGAAGACCTTGCCCCAGTCGGGGCCCAGCTCGG
>CAZGMC010000013.1:0-5638 GCA_964526565.1 uncultured Mycobacteriaceae bacterium | reverse complement strand
GCCCAGCTCGGGGCCCAACCCTGGGCCCAACCCTGGGCCCAGCTCGGTCAGGCTCTGCACCGGGTTCTCGTCGAAGCGGGCGCGCACTGCGGCCGGCAGCGCCGTCACGGCGGCGTCGTCCAGCACCTTCGCGTCGGGCGGCCACAGCACCGGCCGCACGGGCAGGCCGTAGCGGCGGGCGAAGTCCAGGTCGCGCTGGTCGTGGGCCGGGCAGCCGAAGATGGCGCCGGTGCCGTACTCCATCAGCACGAAGTTGGCGACGTACACCGGCAGCAGCCGGTCCGGCTCGAACGGGTGGCGCGCCCTGAGGCCGGTGTCGTGGCCGCGCTTCTCCGCCGTCTCGATGGCCTCCTCGCTGGTGCCCAGGCGCCGGCACTCGGCGATGAACTCCGCCAGGGCGGGGTCGCCGGCGGCCAGGTCCTCGGCCAGCGGGTGGTCGGCGGCGATGGCGCAGAAGCTGGCGCCGAAGATCGTGTCGGGACGGGTGGTGAACACCTCCAGCCGGTCGTCGCGGCCGGCCAGGTCGAACAGCATGCGGGCGCCGACCGAGCGGCCGATCCAGCGCTCCTGCATCAGGCGCACGCGCTCCGGCCAGCGCTCCAGCGTGGCCAGGGCGTCGAGCAGCGCGTCGGCGAAGGCGGTGGTGCGCAGGAACCACTGGGTCAGCTTGCGCCGCTCGACCGGCGCACCGGAGCGCCAGCCGCAGCCGTCGATGACCTGCTCGTTGGCCAGCACGGTGTGCTCGACCGGATCCCAGTTGACCCACGACTCGCGCCGGTAGGCGAGGCCGGCCTCGAGCAGGTCGAGGAACATCTTCTGCTCGTGCCGGTAGTAGTCCGGGGTGCAGGTGGCGAACTCACGGTCCCAGTCATAGGACAGGCCGAGCAGGCGCAGCTGGTCGCCCATGACGCGGATGTTCTCGAACGTCCAGTCGCGTGGGTGCACCTTGTTGGCCAGGGCGGCATTCTCGGCCGGCAGGCCGAAGGCGTCCCAGCCCATCGGGTGCAGCACGTTGAAGCCTTTGGCGCGCCGGTAGCGGGCGATGACGTCGCCGATGGTGTAGTTGCGGGCATGGCCGACATGGAGCCGTCCCGACGGATAGGGGAACATCTCCAGGACGTAGTATTTCGGCCGTGCCGGGTCCTCGACGGCGCGGAAGGTGCCGCGCTGGTCCCAGACGCGCTGCCACCTGGCTTCGGCTTCCCTGAAATTGTATCGCGACATGGCGCAGGCGTTCGCTGACGGCGGAAACAGGCCCGGCGCCGCCAGCGGCGGCGCCATCGACCCAATGGTGTGCCGGGGAACGGCGCCCGCGTCAACCGACGGCGGCCAGGCGCAGCTCGCGGGCGCGGGTCAGGATGGTGTCCTCAAGCAGCGTCCCGGTCTCGACATCCACCTCGGCATCGACCCAGCCGCCGCCGGGCTCGCGGACCTGGCGGAACACGGCGACGCGCAGGCCGTCGGCGCGCAACTGGCGGTCGAGGATGTAGACATTGACCTTGAAGCGTTCCTCGTCCGACCCGTTCGGGCTGTACCAGTCGGTCAGGATCACGCCACCGAACGGATCGGCCGAGGTGATCGGCATGAACGACACGGTGTCCAGCGAGGCCCGCCACAGGAAGCTGTTGACGCCGATGCCGGGCTCACCGGGGCCGCCCTCCTCCTCGCCGCTGCCGAACAGGGACAGGCTCAGCCCGCCGGGGCCGAAGATGCTGCCCTCGGGGTATTGAAAGGTGGGGCTGTTGCCGCGCTGCTCCGGCATGTCCGCATCGCCGCGCACGCCGCTGCAGCCGGGCAGCAGGCCCAGGGCGACCGTCACCACTGCAAGTGTCGCCAGAAGCCTCGGCAATCCCTGATCAATCATCGTCCACGCCATTCCCGTGACCGCCGCCGCAGGGCGCCGCAGGGCGCCGCATGAAGCCGATACCGATTGGCACGACCGTATAGGCGTCTGCCGGGCGGTTTGCAACTCTCCTCGGCAGCAACCATTCGGGCCATTGGTGCGCCTTTGCGAGCGCAGCGAAGCAACCCAGTGGCGTCGTCGATCCGGTCCGGCTGCCGGCCCAGGGCGTCATTGCGAGCGCAGCGAAGCAACCCAGTGGCGCCGCGCGGGCGATCCGTGTCATTTGAAAATCGGCACCGCCGGGCCTGGGCCGCGTCGCTGCGCTCGCGGTGACGGGAGTGGCGAGGTCGGGACGCACGGGGAGGCAGGTCGTGAAACAGCCCGCGGTCTACATCATGGCCAGCAGGCGGAACGGCACGTTGTACACGGGCGTGACGTCGAACCTGACCCGGCGGGTCTACCAGCACAAGGAGGGCCTGACCGGGGGCTTCACCGCCAGATACGGCTGCACGCTGCTGGTCTATCACGAATCGTTCGACGAAATGGCCGACGCCATCGCGCGGGAGAAGCAGATCAAGGGCGGATCCAGGAAGAAAAAGCTGGCGCTTATCGAAGGCATGAACCCGACCTGGCGGGATTTGTATCCGGATTTGATTTAGGCCGTCGAAGTGCCTCCCCAAGTGTTATACCCCCGTCATTGCGAGCGCAGCGAAGCAACCCAGTGGCGCCGCGCGGGCGATCCGTGTCATTTGAAAATCGGCACCGCCGGGCCTTAAGCCGCGTCGCTGCGCTCGCGGTGACGGAGTGAGTGCGTTTGAAGGACCATGGGGGCGTCGTCGATCCGGTCCGGCTGCCGGCCCAGGGCGTCATTGCGAGCGCAGCGAAGCAACCCAGTGGCGCCGCGCGGGCGATCCGTGTCATTTGCAAACCGGCGATGCCGGGCCTGGGCCGCTTCGCTGCGCTCGCGGTGACGGGAGTGAGTGCGTTTGAAGGACCATGGGGGCGTCGTCGATCCGGTCCGGCTGCCGGCCCAGGGCGTCATTGCGAGCGCAGCGAAGCAACCCAGTGGCGCCGCGCGGGCGATCCGTGTCATTTGCAAACCGGCACCGCCGGGCCTGGGCCGCGTCGCTGCGCTCGCGGTGACGGGGAAGGGCGGCACCGCCGGGCCTTAAGCCGCGTCGCTGCGCTCGCGGTGACGGGGCAGGGCGGCGGGGGGCCGGGGCGGTGTGTTGCGCCTGTGCCACTGTGCTGCATTTCTGTCGCGATGGGGGCAGGCGTTTCTTGACCCTGTTCCGCCGCACTCGTAATCCTGTAGGCACAACTTCAGCAGTTGAGGTCATCCCGGATGCCCGAAGGGGGGCGGTCAGGGGACCTTCACCGGGATGGTTCACGAGGAGGACTTGAAATGAAGAAGCGGCTTCTGCTCGGCACGACCGCTCTCGCCACCGCGGCGCTGGTCTCCGGCGCGGCGAATGCCCAGATCGAGATGCGGCTGGGCGGCTTCATGCAACAGTGGTTCGGCTACGGCGACAACGACGGCCAGTACAACCTCCAGGAAGTCGACCAGTGGTCGAACACCGAGGTGTTCTTCCTGGGCCGCGGCGTCACCGACAACGGTCTGGTGTTCGGTGTCAACGTCCAGCTCGAGGGCAACACGAGCGGCGACACCATCGACGAATCGTTCCTGTTCGTCAGCAGCGACCGCTTCGGCACCATCCAGCTCGGCAGCGAAAACGACGCCGCCTATCTGATGCAGGTGGCCGCCCCGGCCGTGGCGCTGCCGGTCAACTCCGGCTCGCAGACCCAGCACATCGCCAACACCACCGGCAGCAGCGTCTTCCGCAACCCGTTCGGCAGCACCTTCATCACGCCGGCCGGCGACAACGACGGCCAGAAGGTCACCTACTTCACGCCGCGCCTGTTCGGTCCGGAAGAGGGCCAGGGCTTCCAGCTGGGCTTCTCCTATCTGCCGGACATCGATCCGACCGGCGGCGACCGCAATGGGCTGATCTCCGACCAGGCCGACTACATGAACGGCTGGTCGGTCGGCCTGAACTACGAGGGCGCGTTCAGCGGCGTCGAATTCATCGTCTCCGGCGGCTACTACTATGCCGAGGCACCGGACCAGTTCAACTTCAACACCTGCGGCAGCTCGGTCAGCTGCACTGGTGCCGACGGCACCACGCTGGTCGACCTCGACGAGGACTTCCAGGCCTATTCGCTCGGCGCGACCATGAGCTACGGCGGGTTCACGCTGGGCGGCTCCTATGCCGAGGTGCTCGACGGCCGCCTGACCGCGGGCCGGACCACCACCGGTGGCGGTGCCGGCACCGTGGGCGCGTCCACCCTGACCACGCTGATCGATCCGACGACCAGCACGGCGTATTCGAGCACCGGCATCCGCACCACCGAGAGCCAGGGCTGGGATGTCGGTATCGCCTACGAGCAGGGTCCCTGGTCGGTCAGCTTTACCTACTATGACGGCGAGAGCGACGGCCTGATCACCGTGCCGGGTGAGGACCAGTACACCGCCTATATGGGCGGCGCCCGCTACAATCTGGGCTCCAGCATCGCCCTGGTCGGCTCGGTCGGCTTCGTCGAATTCGAGAGCGAATCGACCGGCCTGCGCATCGACTCCAACGCCAACGGCGTCCTCGACGCGGCCGATACCGGCACCGTCAACCTGGACAACGAAGGCGTGCTGGTGACCGGCGGCGTGGCGATCAGCTTCTGATCGACGCGCGTTCCGATCCTGCGAACGACCGGAAGGGGGGCAACGGCGTTGCCCCCCTTTCGCCGTTCCGCTACATCGGTGGGCCTCGAACCGGGGTGGCAAGGCGGAAACGGGAGCAGATTGTGGGCATCGTGTGGCTGGCGTCGTATCCCAAGTCCGGCAACACCTGGATGCGGATCTTCCTCGCCAACTACGTCAGCAACCGGCCACAGCCGGTGGAAATCAACGACCTGAAGAACTTCACGTTCGGCGAGCACCAGCTCGAATACTTCGAGCGCGTCGCCGGCCGGCCGCGCGACCAGCTCGACGACGTCGAGATCAACCGCCTCAGGCCCGAGGTGCAGCGCCTGATCCACCGCGAGGCGAAGGGCGTCGCCTTCACCAAGACCCACAGCGCGATCAACGCCCTGAACAGCATCCCGACGATCCTGCCGGAGGTCACCGAGGGCGCCATCTACATCGTCCGCAACCCGCTCGACGTGGCCGTGTCCTATGCCCATCACCTCGGCATCGGCTATGACGAGGCGGTGGCGGCCCTGGGCAACTCCGACAACCAGCTCGCCACCACCGACAAGTTCGCTTTCCAGTTGCTGGGAAGCTGGAGCGACCACGTGCTGAGCTGGACGACCGCGCCCGGCCTCAGGCCCCTGGTCCTGCGCTACGAGGACATGCTGAACCGGCCGGAACCGGCGTTCGGCATGGTCGAAAAATTCCTGCGCGTGCGCCCCGACCCGCAAAGGTTGCGCAAGGCGATCCGCTTCAGCGCGTTCGAAACGGTGTCGGCCCAGGAGAAGCGCCAGGGCTTCGTGGAAAAATCGCTGAAGGCCGACCGGTTCTTCCGCCAGGGCAAGGCGGGCGGCTGGCGCAAGGAGCTGACCCCGGCCCAGGCCGAGCGGATCATCAACAACCATCGCGCGTACATGACAAAGCTCGGCTACCTGACGCCGGCCGGCAAGCCGGTGTACTGACCGCGGGCGCACGGCGCCGGGCGCATACCGGGAAACGTCCCCACCCGTCTTTGCGAGCGCAGCGAAGCAACCCAGTGGCGCCGCTGGCGCGAC
>CAZGMC010000012.1:0-58033 GCA_964526565.1 uncultured Mycobacteriaceae bacterium | reverse complement strand
TCGATCGTCTGCGGCATGACGCCGTCGTCGGCGGCGACGACCAGCACCACAATGTCGGTGGTGTGGGCACCGCGGGCGCGCATCTCGGTAAAGGCGGCGTGGCCCGGCGTGTCGATGAAGGTGATCCGGCCGCCGTGGTGCATCTCCACCTGGTAGGCGCCGATGTGCTGGGTGATGCCGCCAGCCTCGTGGGCAGCGACGTCGGTCTGACGCAGGGCGTCGAGCAGCGATGTCTTGCCGTGGTCGACGTGGCCCATGACGGTGACCACCGGCGGCCGCGGCAGCAGCTCGTCGAGCCGGTCCTGCTCGCCGCGCATGCCGATCTCGACGTCGGCCTCCGACACGCGCTTGGCCCGGTGGCCGAACTCGGCGACCACCAGCTCCGCCGTGTCGGCGTCGATCGTCTGGTTGATCGTCGCCATCACGCCCATTTTCATCAGGGCCTTGATCACGTCGCCGCCGCGTGCCGCCATGCGGTTGGACAGCTCCTGGACGGTGATGGTCTCGGGCACCACGACCTCGCGGGCCGGTTTCTCCTGGGCCTGGAGGGCGGCCGCGGCGCGGCGTTCGCGCTCGCGGGCACGGCGCACCGAGGCAAGGCTGCGCGTGCGCTCCTGCTCATCGGAGCTGAGCGCCTGGGTCACCGTCATCTTGCTCGAGCGGCGGCGCGGCTCGCTCTTGGCGGCGCGCGGCTGAGCCACACGCTTCGGTTCCTTGGCCGCCTTGCTGCGCCCGCGCGCCGGAGCCTCCTCGGCCTCCCCGGAGGGCTCGGCCGGGGCGGCGGTGCCAACCTTGGCGGCGGCGGCGCGGCCGGCGCGATCGGCCATCTTGCGCCGGTCTTCCTCGTCCTGCTTGCGCTTCTGCTCCGCCTCGCGGGTCTTGGATTCCTCGTCGCGGCGCTTGCGCTCGTCCTCCTCGAGGCGGGCACGCTCCTCGTCCACCTGGCGCTTGCGCTCGTCCTCGATGCGGCGCATCTCGGCGACCTCGCGCTCGCGCAGGGTCTCGGCGTCGACGACCTCGACGGACTCCACCTCAATGACCTCGGGCTCCGCCACCAGGACGGGCACCTCCGGCTCGAGCGTGCGGCGCGTCTCCTCCTCCAGCATGGCGGTGCGCAGGGCCCGCTCGCGGGCATCGCGCTCGGCCTTGGTCAGCGTGCGCGGTGCCGCGCCGCCGCGGCCGCGGGACTTGACGACACCCTTGGGCGACTGCCCTTCGGCGGCCAGACGCGCGGCGGCACCGCCGTCGGCGAGCCCGGCGGCGCTCGTTTCGACGTGCCGTTTGCGCTTGACCTCGACCTGCACCGTCTTGGTGCGGCCGTGGGAAAAGCTCTGCCGCACCTGCTGGCCGGGCTCGCCGCCGCGGCCGATGGACAGCCGGCCGCGGTTGCCGAGGCTGAGCGTCTTGCGATCCTGTTCCTTCTGATCCGTCATCGTCATCCAGCGTTTGCCGGCCGCCGGCCCTTTGCAGCGGCGACCCTGTCGTTTTGACGTTCGGGCGCGTGGCCCGTCACCCCTTCCAGCCGCGCCGTCTCGTCGACGAGTCGCCGCGCCAGCCCGCCGGGCGCCAGCGCGGCATGCACCGCGATGTCCCGGCCGAACACCTCCCCCAATTCGGCAGCCGTGAAGACCGTGAGGATCGGCACCCCGTCCGCCAACCGGGCCAGCCTGGTGCGGCCATCGGCAGCGCCGTCCGACGCGGCGAGCAGCACCGCAGTGCGGCCGGCGGCGAGCCAGCCGCGCACCTTCTCGTAGCCCGCCACCGCCTGGCCGGCACGGCGGGCCAGCCCGATCAGGTGCAGGCAGCGCTGCCGCAGCAGAGTCGCCGTACGCTCCGCCAGGTCGGCGGGCACGCGCACCGGCGCCTTGGCGGCGCGGGCGAAAAGGTTCCGTTTTACGGCCTGCGCCAGGGCCGTCCGGTCCGCCGTCACCCACAGCCCGCGGCCGGGCAGGTCGCCGGCCAGATCGGGCGTTACCGTGCCGTCGGGCGCGACGACGAAGCGGACCAGCGCGGCCTTGGGCAGCACGCGGCGCGTCGCGATGCACCGCCGGGTCGGTGCCCGGTCGGCATCGGCGGCGCGCGCCGACGGCGGGGCGGGGTGGGGCGCTGCCTGCAGCATCCGCGCGTCTCCGGTCCGGCCACGGCCTTAGGACCCGGCCGCCGGGCGGTGGGGCTCGGCCTTGGCCGAACCCGCCGGCGCGGCCTCCGCGGCCGGCTCCTCCTCGCCCTCGAACCAGTGCGCCCGCGCCGCCATGATCACCTCGTTGGCCTCCTCGGCGGTCAGGCCGCCACGTCCGACGATCTCGATCAACTCGTCGCTGGCCAGGTCGGCCAGGTCGTCGAGCGTCTTGACGCCGTTCTCGCCCAGCTTGACGATCATTGCCGGTGTCAGCGGCTCGATCTCGGCCAACTCGTCGCTCACCCCCAGTTCGTGATAGCGCTCGACGTTGACGCGGTTCTGCTCCTCCAGATAGACCCTGGCGCGGTCCTGCAGCTCCTGGGCGATGTCCTCGTCGAAGCCTTCAATCTCGGTCAGTTCCTCGACCGTGACGAAGGCGATCTCTTCCAGGCTGCCGAACCCTTCGGCGACCAGCAGGTGGGCGATCACGTCGTCCACGTCCAGTGCCTCCATGAACAACTGGCTGCGCTGGTACATGTCGGCAGTGCGCCGTTCGGACTCCTCGGCCTCGGTCAGGATGTCGATGTCCCAGCCGGTCAGCATCGAGGCGAGGCGCACGTTCTGGCCGCGCCGGCCGATGGCCAGCGACAGCTGCTCGTCGGGAACGACGACCTCGATCCGGTGCTGCTCGTCGTCGAGCACCACCTTGGACACCTCCGCCGGGGCCAGTGCGTTGACGACGAACGTCGCCGGGTCGGGCGACCAGGGGATGATGTCGATCTTCTCACCCTGCAGTTCGCCCACCACGGCCTGGACGCGGCTGCCGCGCATGCCGACACAGGCGCCGACGGGATCGATCAGGCTGTCGTGGGACAGCACCGCGATCTTGGCGCGACTGCCGGGGTCGCGGGCCACGGCCTTGATCTCGATGATGCCGTCGTAGATCTCCGGCACCTCCATGGCGAACAGCTTGGCCATGTACTGCGGGTGCGTGCGCGACAGGAAGATCTGCGGGCCGCGGGCCTCCGGACGCACGTCATAGATGTAGGCGCGGACACGGTCGCCGACCTTGTAGTGCTCCCGCGGCAGCAGCTCGTCGCGGCGCAGGGTGGCCTCGGCCCGGCCCAGGTCGACGGTGACATTGCCGTACTCGACGCGCTTGACCAGGCCGTTGACGATCTCGCCGACGCGGTCCTTGTATTCCTCGAACTGGCGCTTGCGCTCGGCCTCGCGCACCTTTTGCACGATCACCTGCTTGGCGGTCTGGGCGGCGATGCGGCCAAAGTCGATGGGCGGCAGGGCGTCGACCAGATACTCGCCGAGCTCGGCGTCGGATTTCTTCCGGCGTGCAACGTCCAACGGGATCTGGGTCGCCTCGTCCTCGACCTCGTCGGTGACGAGCCGGTAGCGGGCCAGGGCGATGTCGCCCGTCCTGCGGTCGATGTGGGCGCGGATGTCGTGCTCCAGGCCGTACTTCGACCGACCGGCCTTCTGGATGGCCTGCTCCATCGCCTCCAGGACCTCGTCCCGGTCGATGTTTTTCTCGCGGGCCACCGCGTCGGCCACTTGCAGCAATTCCATCCCTGACGTTCCCGTTAGTCTGTCTTGCGATTAGTCTGTCTTGCGATTGCCGGCCCGCGGCCGGCCTTTGCCCAATCCTCGCCAATCGCGCCCGTCATCCGCGGCCGGCGGCGGCGATCAGGTCGTCGGTCAGCACCAGCCTGGCGCGGTGGATCGTCGCGAACGGCACCGCCACCGTCACCGTCTCACCGCCGCTGTCGACGGCGATCCGCACCCGGTTGCCGTCCAGGCCCTCAAGCCGCCCGCGGAACCGCTTGCGGCCGTCAACAGGTGCCTGGGTCTCAAGCCGGGCCTCGAAGCCGGCGAACCGGTCGAAGTCCTGGAGCCGGGTCAGCGGCCGGTCGATGCCGGGCGACGAGACCTCCAGGAAATACTCGCCGGGGATGGGATCCTCCACATCGAGCAGGGCGGAGACGGTGCGGCTGACCTCGGCGCAATCATCGACGGTCATCGCGGCCCGGTCGGTCCGCTCCACCATCACCTGCAGCACCGGCCGGCGGCCCCCGGAGTGGTGCAGGCGGACGAGCTCGTAACCCGTGGCCTCGATCGTCGGCGCGATGATGTCGTGAACGCGGTCCAGCAGTTCCATGCCTCGCTCAGGTCAAGCGCGTCGCGAACGGGCGACACATAACAAAAAAGGCGGGCACGCTGCCCACCCTTTCAGCGGTGAGGTCCGGAGGCCGCACTGTGTTCATGCAGCGCCTTAGCGAACCTGAGCCACCGTATGGGATGCTAGGCCCCAATATAGCCATTCACCGTCCGGTCGCAACAGGTTTTGGCCATTCCGGCGGTGACTCGTGACGACCCTCGCCGGCTCACGAAGCTTGCGGACCGGCGCCGCCGCCGCAGCGCTACAGAACGGCCACGCCGGCGGATGCCTCCTTGAGCGCCTCGGCACTGCGCCGCAGAGCCGCGCGTTCGGCGGCGTCGAGGCCGGGGTCGAGCGTCTCGCACACGCCACCGGCGCCGACGATGCGCGGCAGCGACAACGCCACGTCCGGGACGCCCTCGATGTCGGGGTTGACGATCGACACCGTCATGACGGTGCGGAAGTCCGACAGGATCGACTGGGTGATGCGGGCCAGACCGGCGCCGATGCCGTAATAGGTGGCGCCCTTGCCCTCGATGATGCGATAGGCGGCGCGGCGCACGCCGTCGTCGATCCGCGCCATCTCGGAGTCGGTCAGGGCCATGCGCATCTGCGCGGCGAAGGCGCGTACCGGGATGCCGCCGGCCTCCGCACCCGACCAGACGAGCACCTCGGTGTCGCCATGCTCACCGATCACATAGGCCTGGACCGAGCGCGGCGAGACGTCGAGGTGCTCGCCGAGCAGGGTGCGGAACCGTGCCGTATCGAGGATCGTGCCCGACCCGACCACGCGCTCCGGCGGCAGGCCGGACACGGCGGTGGCGATCTGGGTCATGATGTCGACCGGGTTGGTGGCGACCAGCAGCACGGCGTCCGGCGCCACCGCCAGCACGCGCGGGATGATGTCCTGGAACACCGCGGCATTGCGGTCGAGCAGCTGGATGCGCGTCTCGCCCGGCCGCTGGCCGACACCGGCCGAGAGGATGACCACCGCCGCGCCGTCCAGCCGGCCGTAGTCGCCGGCGCGAACCTGCAGCGGATAGGCGAACGGCGTGGCGTGAATGATGTCCTGGGCCTGGGCGTGGGCCAGCGCCTCGTTGCGGTCGACCATGACCACCTCGCTCCCCACGCCGCGCAGCACCATGGCATAGGCCGCACTGCTGCCGACCATGCCGGCGCCCACAATGCCGATCTTCATGCGTCCGTCTCCCGCTCCGTTCCGGACAGTTGCAAAGTTCAGAACCAACGTTTCTGAGGCACTGTCTGCTCCATGCCGGCTTTGTTGATCTTCTACGAACGCATTGAACGGGGAGATCTGTCGCGGCGGCAATGGCCGCTGCCTTGTCCGCCGCGTCGCGCCGGCGGTCCGGCCGCCGCGATCGGGCCGCTCAGGAGGACGGTCCCTCCGTTGCGGTCTCCGTTATGGTCTCCCAGCCGGGCGGGACGTCGCGCCAGGGATAGCCGTTGCGGGCGAGCCGGTAGCCGTAGTCGAACAGGGCACGCATGTAGTGCTGGTCGAACGGCTCCTGGAGCTGGACGTTGAACTCGTCGCCGATGTAGGCGAGGTTGTAGTCCAGGCCGTCGCGCTCGGCGATCAGGTAGATTATGTAGAGGTCGCCCACCCCCTGGGTCTGGATCAGCGACGAGATGGCGCGGCCGGCGATGTCCATGGTGCTGCGCCTGGTCGAGGCCCAGTCGGGATCCAGCCGGGCATTGCGGATGACGTAAAGCGACCGATCGCGGACCACGCCCTGCCGCTCCGACATCGCCCGTACTTCCAGCGCCGGCGGATAGACGAACACCTGGGCCGTGGCGCCGCCGTCGACGTGCATCTCCTGGTGCGGCTCGCCGTTCACCTCGACGTCGATCATCACCGGCGGGAAGGCCCCCGGCACGGCCGCCGAGGCGACCAGGATGCTGTGGAACAGGTCCAGGGCGTGCGGCTGGCCGCTGCAGGCGATCTGGCCCATGTTCCAGATGACCGGCCGGCGCGCGTCGAGGTTGGTCGTGGCGATCAGCAGGAAGCGGCCGCGCTGGTACTCCTCGCAGACACGGCGCAGCATCTCCTCGTCGGCATAGTGCGCAATGGTCCGCCGCAACGGTAACGTGTCGGTCATGGCGTCGTTGAACAGCGCCGCCGTGACACGCCGCGGCTCGAAGATGTCGGCCGAGGTGAGGCCGGTATAGACCTCGCGCAACTCGTCGTCGTACTCCGGCCCCAGGAAGGCGAACGGCGCGGTCAGGGCACCGGTGCTGATGCCGGTGACGAGGGTGAACTCCGGCCGGTCGCCAGCCTCGGTCCAGCCGACCAGCAGGCCGGCGCCGAACGCCCCGTCCTCGCCGCCGCCCGAGACGGCGAGGAACGATGCCTTGGGCAGCGGGCCGGTGTGCCCGATGCTGCGCAGATAGGCCCGCTGCCGCAGGCTGCCGGCCTCGGCGGCGGCGATCAGGTCTTCCGGATTGTCGCCGACCCAGAAGCGCGCGTGCGGGATGCCCGGAATGGTCGCCGCCGTGGTCATATCGTTCGGCACGGCGTCCAGCCGGGTCGGCAGCGCGCAGCCCTGGCCGAGCCCGGCCACCACGGTCATGACAAGCAGACTTCGAAACAACGGTTTACGCATGACTTAGCCCTCGCCTGATGCCGCCGTCTCGGCTTCTTGGGGCCGCACGAATGCCTCGGCAATTGCCTCGGCAATCGTTGCTTGCCGGCAACAGCGAATGGTACCATCCCACAAAAAATGATCTAATGAAATGAGAATTTCGGTCGCCAGCCGCACGGACAATGCGTCGCGCGGCAATTGGCACATTATTACAGGAAGGTGGTGCCACGTGCAGACTGATTTGAAAAGCTGCGATTCTGATCTGAACATGATCCAGTCCGAACGCTTGCCGCCATTGCCCGCCATATTGGGCAGGGCCCTGATGCAATGAAGTACGCATGCTGTCCGAAAATATCCAGTCAGTGTCTGAATATGCCCAGCGGACGTGTGATCTTCACGATTTACACCGGCGCTTGCGGGTTCAAGAAAGGCGCGGCTCAGGAGCACGGCGATGACGCTCACCATCCATCAGGTTCGCCGGGCTAGCCAGAGCGGAGGGCGCGGCAGGTCGACTCAAGTCGTCGCTGTTAATGTCAACACTGTGAAAAGTCTGGCTCCTCGACGTTCCGAATGGATTCGGCGGGTCGCACCGGGTCACACCGGGCGGACCCCATGCCTTGGCGCCGCAGCTGGCGGGCTTCGCCGTGTTGGGGAGCCGGAGCCCGCCAGCCGCAGACGGCTGTCTCCCCGACCTGGCGGCCAGGGTGGCATCAGGCGTCGGCCAGCCTCAAGCGCCGCCTCCCAGGCGGCAACGGCGGGCCGCTGCCGCGGCCAACGTGCGCCGCCACGACGGGTCGGCATGAAGGCGAGGGCGTCGCCGGCGCCTGGCCCTGGCCGCCGCCTGATGCCGTGCGGGACGCAGGTCGGCTGCGGCGGGATGGTCGGTGCCCGTCCCACCAGCAGGATGATGTCTTCAAGGTCTTGCGGGCGGCAGCAGCGCAGCGTTCTGCCCACTTCCCTGACCGCTGGTCGGGACCGCCCCCTTGGCTGTGGCCAGGATGGCATCGGGCATCGGTCAGCAAAGCGGCCGCGGCGACAGCCGTCCGCACTCTGCGTCGCCTGGATCTACCGGCTCGCAGCCGCCACCGGCGACATCATCAACTCCACTTGTTGCGTCGGAGCGCCCCAGCAGGTGAGGGTGTACGTGCCCGACCGAAAGTTTTTTTGAATGGTCCATCATGATTGCCTGGGCCGGTCAGCCGGCGTGGTGGCCGGTTGGCACGCTCTGGTGGAATCCAGAACGAATGCACTGGTTGAAGGCGTTTGTTCCGGACGCCGATACACGCAAAATGGGGCGGGCGCCAGCGCCCCTCATGAGCCCGGCGGACTGGTGAGCGCATCGTAGACCGCCAGGTAGCCGGCCACCATGGCGGCGAGGCTGAAGGTCTGCTCGACGCGGCGGCGCCCGGCTGTGCCGTGGGCCTGTGCGGCCTGCGGCGCATCCATGTAGCCGGCCAGCGCCGCGGCCAGGGCGTCGGGGTTGGCGGGCGGCACCAGCCGGCCGGTCTCGCCCGCGACGACGATCTCCGGATTGCCGCCGACGGCGGTGGCGACCACCGGCAGGCCGCTGGCCATGGCCTCCAGCACCGTGTTGGACACGCCCTCGCGGCGCGACGGCAGGGTGAACACGTCCAGGCAGCCGTACAGGGCGGCGGCGTCGTCGCGGTAGCCGGGCAGCCAGGCCAGCTGCGCCGCGCCGGCCTCGGCCAGCACCTGCTCGACCGCCGGGCGCAGGCTGCCGTCGCCGATCATGACCAGCCGGGCGCGGCGGCGCAGATCCGGTCGCTCCTGCAGCAGGCGGGCGAAGGCGCGGGCCAGCGTGACCTGGTCCTTGACCGGCTCCAGGCGGCCGATGGTGCCGATCACCACCGCGTCGTCCGGCGCGAAGTCCGGCGGCAGCAGGCCGGCCGGACGCGGCTGCGGCCGGAAGCGGCCGGTGTCCACGCCGTTGTAGATCAGGCTCAGCCGCCGCGGCGGCACCCGGATCGTCTGCTCCAGCCAGCCCGCCAGGTCGCGCGACACCGCCACGTACCGGTCGACGACCGGGCGCAGCAGCCGGCGCAGGCGATTGTAACGGGCGTTGCCGCCGTCCAGCTCGAAGACGTCGAGGCCGTGCTCGCCGTGCACCAGCCGGCGCACCCCGGCCAGCCTGGCCGGCACCGCCAGGTCGACCGTCGGCAGGTTGCGGGTGTGCACGATGTCCGGCCGCAGGCCGCGCAGCAGCCGCCGGACGCGGCCATAGGCGGCAAAATCCTTGCCGCTCCGCTTGTGCGCCTCCAGCACCGTCACATCGGGTCGCCGGATGCGATGGCGGAAGTCCGTCGCCTCGGTCAGGCACAGCACGGCGTGGCGGTAGCGCTCCGCCGGCATGGTGTTGATCAGGTTGACGACGCCGTTCTCCAGCCCGCCATAGTCCAGCCGGTAGATGACGTGGCAGACGAGCGGCGGCGGAGCGGTGGCAAAGGTTGGCATGGCGTGCGGGTCGGGTTGCGGCGGCAGGCCGGCGCCTGCCGGCCGGGGACAGGGTCTGGACAGGGTCTGGGCGTATCACGCCGCTGGCAGCCGGGGCGAGGCTGTTGGCGGTGCGGGGTGCCTGGTCATGCCGGGCTACTGCCGCCCGGCCCGCCCGGCCCGCCCGGCCCGCCCGGCGCGCAGCCGGCGCTTCAGCCATTGTCCCGGCGGCGAGGCGTGGGCGAGGAAGGCCAGGGTGCCGCCCGGCCGGTGGCCCAGCGCCGCGGCGCGCAGCAGCAGGCGTGCCCCCGGCCCGGTCAGCCCGGCGGCATAGGCGTCGCGCCCGATCTCGGCGCAGCGCCGCGCCAGGATCCGGTTGGCCTCGCGCCGACCGAGCCGGTCGGCCTGGGCACGGACGTGGCGTTCGATCAGGCCGGTCAGGTCAGAGACGGCTCGGGCCGCGTTGGTCGGCATGTGGCTGCCCGACGACTCGTGGATGACGACGAAGTCCTCGTCCAGCACGGCCACCGGCGCCGCCAGTGCCAGCCGGATCCACAGGTCCTGGTCCTCGCCCACCGTCAGGGTCTCGTCGAAGCCGCCGATCGCCAGCAGCAGGTCGCGCCGCGCCATGATGCAGCTGAGCGACGTGAACGAGTAGGCCAGCAGGGTGCGCCAGGCCTCCGCTCCGGCCACCGGCGGAGTGTCGCCGTACATGTCGCGGTAGGGGCGGCCGGCGCGGTCGAGAAAGGTGCCGTTGCAGGCCACGAAGCCGGCCGCCGGCTGGCGCCGCAGGCAGGCAGCCTGGGCGGCGATCTTGCCGGGGCGCCACTCGTCGTCGGCGTCGAGGAAGGCGACGCAGATGCCGGTGGCGGCGCCGATGCCGGTATTGCGCGCCGCCGCGGGTCCGCGGTTGCGCGCGTGCCCGATCAGCCGGACCGGATGGTCCGGCCATGCCGCGGCGACCTCGCGGGTGGCATCGCTGCTGGCATCGTCGACGACGACGATCTCCAGCGGCGTATGGTCCTGGACGGCCACGGAGGCGAGGGCGCGGCGGATGGTGCCGGCGGCGTTGTAGGCCGGGATCACGACGCTGACCGTCGGTCCGTCCGCCACCGGGGCGGTCATCCCGCGCCGGTACCGGCCGGGGCCGGCGGCGGCCGCACGGTGACCTGCGGCACCTGCCGCGACGACAGGGAGAGGTGCAGGTACGGGGCAAGCGTGCCGATCATGAGCTGCCACGGCCCGGCGCGCAGAAACAGCAGAGTGCCGGTCACGCGCGCACCGAGCCGCCGGTGCGCCTCGAGCGACCTGCGATTGTAGGCGGAGATGCGGCTGCTGGTCCAGCAACGGCCGGCGGCACGCAGGGCGGCGTTGCTCGCGTCCCACAGGACGGCGAACACCGGGCCGCCGCGGAAGCGCGGCGCGATGAACAGGTCGTAGTCCCAGGCCATGGCGGCCGCCGGGTCGGGCGTGAAGCGGCACCGCACCTCGGTCTCCTCGAACGGGCCGAATGACAGCCAATGGTACCCCGCCGGCTCCGTTCCGGCAAATACCGCGAAACAGACATGCCCCTGCGTCAGGCGCCCGGCCAGCACCGCCGGCGGCGCGTCCAGCGCCGCGCCTGCCGCCTCGCCCGCCGCGAGTTGCCGCACCGCAAGCCCCCGCCGCCACCGCGGCGCCAGCCGGTCCCGGTCGGCGACGGGCTGCACGACCACGCGGTAGCAATGAAGAGCGCACCGGCCGCCGCTGGCCGCCAGCAGCAGCCGGTGCAGGCCGTAGGCTGCGGCCGTCGCCGGACCGAGCTCGCGGATCAGCGCCCGGAGCTTGCCGGGCGGCCGGATCGGCCGGTTCCGACGGCCTGTCCGGTCCATCATGGCAGCCTCCTGCACGACCAAGCCGGGTCGCCCCGGCACCGGGCTTCTTCCATGGGATGTGGCGGTGCCGGGTTCCCGGCCGCGCAAAGACGTCCGTATGCGATTGCCGATCGACTCCGTCAAATGGTCTAGGGGTCGGTGTTCGCTCTTGCAGCATGGCCGCCCCTCCGGCATCTAGGGCGCGCCTGCCCGCTGGATCGCCGGTGCGGCCATCGGCCAGTGAGCCGTCGCGCGCTGCGATTCGGAAAGCATCCGCAAGGGACCCGACGCGTCCCGGCGGCGCCGTGCGGTGCCACCGGCAAGCGGCCACTGACGACAGCGAATGACAGGATTACCGAACGAGCAGCAGACCAGGCCGCCGCGGCATGATGCCAGCCGGGCCGGCCATCGCCGTGCACTGGGCCATCGCCGTGCACCTGGGCGGAGGTGCCGGTGAGCGGCCTGGCCGGCTGGATCGGCCCGCTGACGCCGGCGGCGCCCGGCCATACGCTGGAGGCGATGGTGGCGGCATTGCGCCCGGTGCCGGGCACGACGACCCGCAGCCGAGCCACGGCGACCGGCGGGCTGGCGCTCAGCGGCGGCGGCCCCGGCGACTGGTTCGAGGGTGAGGACGGCACCACCTGCGCCGTGTGCGGCGAGCCACGCTGGGAGGATCCGGCGCTGGCCGCGGCGGCGGCGGCGCACGGCCATGCTGCCGCCTTCGCCGGCGGCTATCGCCGATACGGCGGTGCGATCCTGGAGCGCCTGCACGGCCGCTTCGCCGTGGCCCTGGTCGAGCCCAACGGGGACGACGGCCTGGTTGCCATCGATCGGATCGGCCTGGAGACGATGACCTACCGGGTCGTCGACGGACGCGGCCTGGTGTTCGCCTCGACGCTGGACGGCCTGACCCGGCATCCGGCCGCGCCGGCGGAGCTGTCGCCGGACGCCCTGTTCGACTACCTGCATTTCTCGACCGTGCCGGCGCCGGAGACCGTGTTCCGCGACGTGCACAAGATGCTGCCGGCGCAGCAGCTGTCGGTGCGGGCCGGCCGCACGACCGGTGCCGCCTATTGGCGCATGCCATACATCGCCGACGGCCCCGGCGACGCCGGCGCCCTGACGGCGGAGCTGTTCGCCCGGTTGCGCGAGGCCGTGGGGCGCGCCGTCGCCGGCGTGCCGCCCGGGCGTGTCGGCGCCTTCCTGAGCGGCGGGCTGGACAGCTCCACGGTGGTCGGCCTGGCCGGTGAGACGCTGTCGCAGCCGGTGCCCAGCTTCACCATCGTGTTCGATGCCGAGGCATTCGACGAAAGCCGGTATGCACGCCTTGCCGCCGGGCACTTCGGGTCGGCGCACCACACCTATGCCGTGACGCCGGCGGACACCGCGGACCTGCTGCCGAGCCTGGCCGAAGCGTACGACGAGCCGTTCGGCAACGCGTCGGCCGTGCCGGCGTACCATTGTGCCCGGCTGGCGCGGGAGCACGGGATCGACCTGATGATTGCCGGCGACGGCGGCGACGAGATCTTTGCCGGCAATGACCGCTACGTCATGCAGAAGCGGTTCGGCCTGTACGGGCGGCTGCCGGGCGGGCTGCGGCGGGTGCTCGGGCCGGCGCTCAGCGGCCTGCCGCTGGCCGCCCTTGTACCGCCGTTGCGCCGCGTGCAGGGGTACGTGCGCCGCGCCTCGGTGCCGATGCCCGAGCGCATGGAGACGTACAACTATCTGAACGAGACGACCTATGGCGACGTCCTCGCGCCCGACTTCCTGGCCCGTGTCGACGGGCACGGGCCGGCGCGGCGCCTGCGCGAGATCTATGACCGCTGCGACAGCCCCGACCTGCTGCAGCGCATGCTGCATTTCGATTTGCATGTCACACTGGCGGACAACGACCTGCGCAAGGTCGACCGGATGGCCCGGCTGGCCGGCGTGGCGGTGCGCTATCCGTTCCTCGACGACGATGTGGTCGCGTTCTCGGCGCGGGTCCCGCCAGGCCTGCTGATCCGCGGCTTGAAGCTGCGCCACTTCTACAAGCAGGCGATGCGCGGCTTCCTGCCGGACGAAATCATCACCAAGACAAAGCAGGGCTTCGGCCTGCCGTTCCGCGTCTGGCTGGCCTCGCCGGGTCCGTTGCGCGATTTCGCGGCCGATGTGCTCGACGCGTTCAAGGCGCGCGGCATCCTGCAGGCCGGATTTCTGGACCGAATCTTGCATGACTGGAATCCGGAAGAAGCCAGGCTTTATGGACAGTTGATCTGGTATGCAATCGTTCTCGAACTTTGGTTGAGGTCGCGAGGTGTCACCTGAATGCTATAGTCCCGGTCAGGAAACGCCGTTCAGACCTTCCGCTACTTGAACCCATGAACGATTGTCCCGTAAAAATACGCAACAACCTTCCAACATCGGGGCGGTCGTTTCCGGTGCCTGTCAGGGCATTGCAGGAGATTTCGCCCCGCACGCGACAAGATGTACCGGGAGTCAGTAAATTTTTTATTGTTTCCGGGAGAAGATGCCAGCCAACGGAGGATTCGTGGTGCGGGTAAAGCGGTGTCTCGCGATCTGTTTCGGCCTTGTGATCCTGGCCGGCTGCGCCGGTCCGAGGGAGCAGCTGCCCCCGGCCACGGCCGACGCCCGTGTCGAGGCGCCGATCTACGTAATCGGTCCGCTCGACTCCATCAGCGTGTTCGTCTGGCGCAATCCGGAAATCTCCACCACCGCCACGGTGCGGCCGGACGGGCGCGTCACGCTGCCCCTGGTCGAGGAGATGCCGGCAGCCGGCAAGACCGCGGCCGAACTGGCGCGCGACATCGAGCAGGCGTTGAGCGAATACATCCTGGACCCGTTCGTCTCGGTCACGGTGGGCGGGTTCGTCGGACCGTTCGAGCAGCAGATCCGCATCGTCGGCGAAGCGGCCCAGCCCCAGGCGATCCCGTATCGGGCCAACATGACGATCCTCGACGTCATGATCGCGGTGGGCGGCCTGACCGAATTCGCGGCGGGAAACCAGACCACGCTGGTGCGTGTCGTCGATGGCGACCAGCAGCAGTTCCGGGTGCGGCTCAACGACCTGCTGCAGGATGGCGACATCAGCGCGAACGTGCTGGTTCAGCCCGGCGATGTCATCATCGTGCCGGAAACCTGGTTCTAGACTGGCGTCCTGAACGGCGCCAGCCGGGCGGGGCGCGGGCACGGCCATGGCGGAGACGATCCCGGCGACCGCGCCAGCCCGATGCCGCCCACGGCGCGCTGCGGTAGCGATCGGAATACGGTGCAGCCCATGTTTGACGACATTCTGCAACAGGTAAAAGGCTACGTCGTCGCCGCCTGGCGCCGGCGCTGGCTGGGGTTGATCGTCGCCTGGCTGGTGTGCGCGGCCGGGTGGGTCCTGGTGGAGCGCATTCCGGACACCTATTCCGCCTCGACACGCATCTATATCAACACGCAGTCGATGCTTGAGCCGCTGATGCGCGGCATCGCTGCGGACATGAGCGAGAGCGTGCTGTCGGAGCTCGCCCTGGTCAGGCGCTCGCTGACCAGCCGGCCGACGCTGGAGCGCGTCATGCGCATGACCGACCTCGACCTGGACGCGCAGACGCCGGAGCAGGAGGAGGCGATCATCAACTCCATCAGGAACCGCCTCAGCGTCAACGCCAGCCGCGACGGCATGTTCTCGATCTCGTTCACCGACCCCGATCCGGCCGTGGCCTACAACGTCGTTGAAGCCGTCCGCACGGTGTTCGTGGAGGCCAACCTGGGCGCGAGCCGCGAGGATCTGACCTCGACGATGCGCTTCCTCGATGACCAGATCCGGGCGCTGGCACAGCAATTGGCCCAGAGGGAGCGGGCCCTGTCGGAATTCGACATCCAGAACCGCGGGTTCATGCCCGGCGGCAACAGCTACGAGGCGCGCCTGGGCGCCGCCCGCACCGACCTGGCGCGGTTGGAACAGGAGCGGACCGATGCGATTGCCGCACGCGACGAGTTGAACCAGGACCTGGCGCGCATCACGGAGAGCCTGGGCAGCGCCGGGGCGGCCCTGTCGCCGCGGGCGGCGCGGGTGGCGGAGCTCGAGGCCTATCTTGCGGAACTGCAGTTGCGCTACACCGACCGGCACCCCGAGGTCATCCTGACGCGGCGCCTTTTGCAGCGCGAACAGGCGCTTCGCGACGGGGATGCGGCGAGCGGCGCGGCTGTCGAGAGCAGCCCGATGATTGAACAGACGCGGTCGATGATCGGTCGCCAGGAGGCGGCGATCGAGTCGTACACGCAGCGCATCGACAGCCTCAGCACGAGGATCGCCGAGCTGGAGGCGCTCGTCGACCAGATGCCCGACGTCATCGCGGAACGGCGGCGGCTGGAGCGGGAGCTTGATCTGGTCCGCGACAATCACAATGCCCTGGTCCGACGCCGGGAGCAGGCGCGGTTCGCCGCAGAGGTCGACACCAACACCGAGGCCGTCGAGTTCCGGGTCATCGATCCGCCGACCATGCCGCTGGCGCCGAGCGGCCCCGACCGCTTCCTGCTGCGCTCCGGCGTGCTGGTCGGCGGCCTGGGCGCCGGGGCGGCGTTCGCCCTGCTGCTCGGGTTCCTGGCCAATACGGTGGCCACCACCCAGCGCCTGGAGCAGCTGGCACAACGCCCCGTCATCGGCTCGGTCACCAGGGTGCGCCTGCCGCAGGAGCAGCGGCGTCGCTGGGTGGAGCTGGCAGGGTTCGCCTTGATCCTGTTCGGCCTGTTCGGGGCCTATGCCGGCATCGTCTCGGGCATGGCGGCCGGTCCGTTGTCGGCACTCCTGCGCGGTGCGTAATCGAAAGGAACGCCGATGAGCACCATAGAACGCGCCGGCAACCTGACCGGGGGCGGCCGGGCCAGGGAGGAAGACCCCACGCCGGCCGGCAAGCCGCCGTTCAACGGCGTGACCACGGTGGAACGGGCCGGACGTCTGCTCGAACTGCGCGTTGGCGAACGCAGGATCGACGCCGACAGGCCGGTCGAGCCCCACGTCCCGCCGGTGGCCGAGGCCGCTGCCGCGCCTGCCGGGCGCTCCAATGGACCGGCGGCGACCGCGCCTTGTCCTGCCGTCCTGCCGCCCGTACCGGACACGGCCGGCGACGATGCCGCGCCGCCGCCGGGATTCGGCGATCGGCTGGCCGGCGCCGTGGCCCCGGCGCAGCCTGCCGAACAGGCCGATGAGACAGCGCCGCCGCACCGGCCGCCGATCGACCACGGCATGGCCGAGATCGACATCGCGCGGCTCGAGCGATGGGGGTACATCTCGCCGAACAAGCCGACGACGCGGGTCGCCGAGGAGATGCGCCTCGTCAAGCGGCCCCTGCTGCGGCACGCCTTTGCCGAGACCAACGGCACGGACGTCGGCAACGTGCTGATGGTGACGAGTTCGGCCCCCAACGAGGGCAAGACGTTCGTCGCCACCAACCTGGCCATCAGCATGGCCATCGAGCGCGATGTCTATGTCCTGCTGATCGACGCCGATGTCGTGCAGCCGGGCATCTTCGGGACGCTGGGCCTGGAGGAGCGGCCGGGCCTGATCGACCTGCTGGCCAATCCGACGCTGGATGCCTCGGATGTCATCATGCGCACCAACATAGAGAAGCTGTCGATCATGTCGGCGGGCACGTCGCATGCCTTTTCGACCGAGCTTCTGGCCAGTGAGCGGATGCGCCAGTTCGTGCTGGAGCTGGCGTCGCGCTACAAGGACCGGATCATCATCTTCGATTCGCCGCCCCTGCTCGCCCGCAGCGAGCCGTCCGTGCTGGCCCACCTCGTCGGCCGGATCATCTTCGTCGTCGAGGCCGACCGGACCAGCGAGAGCGAGGTGCGCGCGGCGATGGATCTGATCGACGACTGCCCGAATGTCTCCCTGGTCCTCAACAAGAGCAGCTCGCTGTTCGCGCGGTCGTCCTTTGGCCAGTATTTCAGCCGTTACGAGGGCCGCCGTCGCGGCCGACGGCACGACGAGAAGTGACGGCGGTCCCGATGCAGGCAAGGACCCGAAACTTTTGTCGGCGCGTGCTCTGCGCCGCACGCATGGCCTGTGGTCGCGGTGTGGCGGCTGCCCTGATGATGGTGCTGGCGGCGGTGCCTGCCGCGGTTGCGCAGGAACTCTCCGTGGATGCCGTGGATCGGGCGATTCCCGATGCCATCATCGACCGGATCGACTTCACCTCGTCCGTCGCCATCGGCCTGACCTACACGGACAATGTCGATTTCGAGCAGGACGCGCGCTCCGATCTGTTCGTGTTCATCCGGCCCGAGGCCGGGCTGCGCCTGGTCGGGCGGCGCGCCAACCTGGCCGTCGACTATGGGTTCGAGGCCGGCTATTCGACGGACGAAGGGGGCTTTGACATCCGCCAGCTTGTCGACACCAACCTGCGCTCGGCCAACACGTTCGAGCTGGTCGACAACCTGCTGTTCTTCGATTTCAACGCCGCCCTCAGCCGCGAGATCGTCGACAACCAGATCGGCACCAGCGGGCGGGACTTCGATGACGAGAACCGGGCGCTGGTCCAGCGCTACCTGGCCAGCCCATTCGTGGTCTATCGGTTCGGCCAGTTTGCGACCAACGAGACGCGCCTGGCGGCGGGGTACGTGCGGAGCGGCGACAGCGCGGACGGAACGGGTGAAGACGACTCGATCACGCTGGAGGCGCGCACGGATTTCCTGAGCGGCAGCGACTTCACCAACGTGCTGTGGGCGTTCACGACGTTCTACCGCATCACCGACTTCGACGCCGCCGACGAGCTCAAGGAGTTCTCGACGGTTCTCAGCACCGAAATGCCCATCGTGCGGCAGTTCTCGCTGCTCGCCAACATCGGCTACGATGACGTCGACCGCGAGTCCGGCAGCGAGCTTGACGGTGTGCGCTGGGATCTGGGGTTCACCGCGCGGCCCAGCCGCACCTTCTCGCTGACGTTCACCGGCGGCCAGCGCTATGGAGAACCGAACTTTTTCGGCGAAGTGAGCTACGCGATATCACCAGTTTCTGTGTTCCGCGCCAACTTCAACCGGACCTTCGATACCGAAGACACCCTGTTTCTTGAAGACCTGTCATTCCTGGGTGTCGATCCCCAGGGCCAGTTGATCGACGTCCGGACCGGTGATCCCTTCGTCACCGACACCGAGTCGTTCGGCATCACCGATCGTACGTTCCTCAGGGACCGGTTCAATGCGACGCTCGACCTCACCCGGCGGCGCAACTTCTATGGGTTTTCCGCGTTCTGGGAGCAGCGGGAGTTCCTGGATCCGCCGGAGGATACCGAAACGAGCTATGGCGGCAGGGCAACATGGAGCCGTCGACTGACGCGGCGGACAAATTCGAACCTCGGATTCGAGTACCGGGTCATCGATTTTGGTGAGGAAGACGATGGCCGGGAGGACACCCGCTACACGGTGAGGGCTTCGCTGTCTCATGCCCTGGGCGACGGGTTTTCACTTTCGGGCAACTACCTCTATCGCGTGCAGCAGTCCACACTCGATTCGGAGGACGGCATTTCCGAGAATGCCGTGACCATCAGCCTGATCAAGACCTTCTGAGGCGCCGTGTACACCGATTTCTACAAACTGCGGGCCCTGCCGTTCCAGCTCAGCCCGGATCCGCGCTTCTGGTTCGCCAGCGAGAACCATCGCAAGGCGATGGCCTACCTCGCCTATGGCCTGAACCAGGGCGAAGGCTTCGTCGTCATCACCGGCAATGTCGGGGCTGGCAAGACGACGCTGATCAATCACCTGCTGGCCGAGCTGGACGAGGCGAAGTACACGGCCGGCACCATCGTCTCGTCGCAGCTCGATCCCGCCGATACGCTGCGCATGGTGGCGACGGCCTTCAAGATCCCGTGCGTCGGCGACGACAAGGCGACGCTGCTGCGCAAGATCGACGACTTCCTGAAGACCGCGCATCGCGCCGGGCGCCGTGCCCTGCTGGTCATCGACGAAGCGCAGAACATGCCGACGCGCTCCCTGGAGGAGCTGCGGATGCTGTCGAACTTCCAGGTCGACGGGCAGGTGGCGATCCAGACCCTGCTGGCCGGCCAGGATCAGTTCCGTCCCATGCTGGCCAGCCCGGACCTGGAGCAGCTGCGCCAGCGGGTGGTCGCCTCGTTCCACCTCGGGCCGCTGAACTTCGCCGACACCCGCGCCTATGTGGAGCATCGGCTGCGCCTGGTGGACTGGCGCGGCGACCCGACGTTCACCGAAGGCGCTTATCGCATGATCTACGAGGAGACCAACGGCATCCCGCGGCGGATCAACACGTTGTGCTCGCGCCTGCTGCTGTTCGGATTCCTCGACGAGTTGCACAGCCTGGACGAAGCGGTGGTCCGGACCGTCGCCGACGAGCTGCGCCGGGAGACCGCCGACGGCGCCGGCCGCCACAGTGCCGGCACGTTCACCCAGCGCGGTGACGGCACTGCGCCGTCCGTCGACGACACGCTGACGATCGATGCGCTGGCCGACCGCGTCGCCGTGCTGGAGCGCTATGTCGCCGCCCATGAGCGCACCATCCAGCGCGCCCTGGACATCGCGGCGCGTTACTTCAGTGACGGGCGGCTGCTCTCGCAGTTCCACCGGGCTCCGAACCGGCAGGGGGCGGACCATGAACCCGACGACCGCGACGCCGATGCCCCGGTCTGAGGCGCTGCGCCCGGCACCGGCACCGGCACCGGCACCGGCACCGGCACCGGCACGGCCATCCGCGCCGCAGCCGGCCGAAGGTGCCGCCGGTGCCGCCGGTGCCGGCATCATCAATGCGATGACGGTGGACGTGGAGGACTATTTTCACGTCCAGGCCTTCGCCGGTTTCATCCGCCCGGAGGACTGGGACGGCCTGCCGAGTCGCGTCGAGCATAACACGCGGGCCATGCTCGACCTGTTCGCCGATTCGGGGGTCCGGGCCACGTTCTTCGTGCTGGGCTGGGTGGCGGAGCGGTTCCCTTGGCTGGTCGGCGACATCGCCGCCGCCGGGCACGAGGTCGCCAGCCACGGCTGGAGCCACGTCCAGGTGTTCCGCCAGAGCCCCGACGCCTTCCGCCAGGACGTGCGCCGCACCCGCCACCTGCTGGAAGACCTGTCGGGCACGCCGGTGACCGGCTACCGCGCCGCCAGCTTCTCCATCGGCCGCGACACGCCGTGGGCGCACGCGGTGCTGCGCGAGGCGGGCTACCGCTACAGCTCCAGCATCTATCCGATCCGCCACGACCTGTACGGCATGCCCGAGGCGCCGCGGTTCACGTTCGCACCCGCGGCCGACGGGGTCATCGAGGTGCCCATCACCACGGTCGAGGCGCTGGGCCGCAAGCTGCCCTGCGGCGGCGGCGGCTATTTCCGCCTGCTGCCCTACGCCGTGTCGCGCACCGCGATGCGCCGCGTCAACCGGCGCGACCGCCGGCCGTGCATCTTCTATTGCCATCCCTGGGAGATCGACCCGGACCAGCCGCGCCAGCGCCGCGCCGGCGCGCGGTCTGCGTTCCGTCACTACTTGAACCTGCACCGCATGGCCGACCGCATGCGCGCCCTGATGCGGGACTTCGCCTGGGACCGCATGGACCGCGCCTTCGCCGCCGACCTCGACGGGGCCTGAGCCGATGCACGGACCGGGTGACGATCTGCACGTCCGCATGTCGGACGAGGCCGATGCCGGCCGCTGGGACGCCTTTGTCGAGGCCTGCCCGGCGGCGACCTTCTTTCACCTGTCGGGCTGGCGCCGGGTCGTCGCGCGCAGCTTCGGCCACGACACGTACAACCTTGTGGCGGAGCGCGGCGGCCGCGTCGCCGGGGTGCTGCCGCTCGTCCACATCCGCAGCCGGCTGTTCGGCCGGGCGCTGATCTCCAACGCGTTCTGCGTGCATGGCGGGCCGGTGGCGACCGACCCGGCGGCCCGCGCCGCACTGGACGCCGCCGCCGTGGACCTGGCCGGACGGCTCGGCGTCGACTTCCTGGAATACCGCTGCCCGCCGCCGGTGGACGGGCCGTGGCAGGCCAGGACCGGCCTGTACGTGTCGTTCCGCAAGGCGCTCGATCCGGATCCGGAGGTCAACATGCGCGCCATCCCGCGCAAGCAGCGGGCCATGGTGCGCAAGGGGATGAAAGCGGCCCTGACCAGCGTCCTGGACGAGGGCGTCGACCGGCTTCACCACATCTATGCCGTCAGCGTGCGCAACCTCGGCACGCCGGTGTTCGCCAGGCGCTATTTCCTCAGCCTTAAAGAGGAATTCGGCGACCGGTGCGATATCGTTACCGTGGAGCGGGAAGGCGAGGCGGTGGCCAGCGTGATGAACTTCTACTTTCGTGATGAGGTCCTGCCGTACTACGGCGGCGCCACCCACGAGGCGCGTGACTGGGCGGCCAACGACTTCATGTACTGGGAGGTGATGCGCCGGGCCTGCGAACGCGGCTGTCGCCGGTTCGACTTCGGGCGCAGCAAGGAGGGCACCGGTGCCTATGCCTTCAAGAAGCACTGGGGCTTTCCCGCCGAGCCGCTGACCTACGGCTTCCACCTGCCCAAAGGCGGCACGGTGCCGGACATCAACCCGCTGAACCCGAAATACCGGCTGTTGATTGCCACCTGGCAGCGCCTGCCGCTGCCGCTCACCAAGGTGATCGGGCCGCCGATCGCCCGGAGCCTGGGGTGACGGCCGTGGCCGAGCTGCTGTTCCTTGCCCACCGCATCCCCTATCCGCCGAACAAGGGCGACAAGATCCGCTCGTGGCACCTGTTCGAGCACCTGGCGCAGCGCCATGTGGTCCATCTGGGCTGCTTCATCGACGACCCGACCGACTGGGCCCACGAGCCGGTGTTGCGCGCCCTGAGCGGCGAGTGTCATTGCGAGGCCCTGCCGCGCTCGCCGCTGCAGGCGCGCAACGCCACCGTGCTGGCGACGGGCGAGCCGGTGACGATCCGCCACTACAGGCGCCGCGGCATGGCGGCGTTCGTCGCCGGCCTGGCGCGGCGTTCGCTCGACGGCGTGTTCGTGTTCTCTTCGGCCATGGCGGCATACGGGCTGGCCGTGCCCGCGGCGCGGCGGGTCATCGACTTCGTCGACGTGGACAGCGACAAGTGGCGCCAGTACGCGGCGCGGCGGCGGCCGCCGGCGCGCTGGGTCTATGCCCGCGAGGCCAACACCCTGCTCACCTTCGAGCGTCGCATGGCCGCGGCCTTCGATGCCTCGCTGTTCGTCACGGCCAACGAGGCGGCGCTGTTCCGCCGCCTTGCGCCCGAGGCGGCGGCGCGGACCCATGCCGTGCCCAACGGCGTCGACCTGGACCACTTCTCGCCGGCGGTCGCCCTGCCGTCGCCGTTCGCGGCGGGCGAGGCGGCCCTGGTCTTCACCGGGGCCATGGACTACTGGGCCAATGCCGACGCCGTCACCTGGTTCGCCGAGGAGGTGTTGCCGGCCGTCCGGCGCAGCCACGGCCGGGCCTCGTTCTGGATCGTCGGGGCCAACCCGGACCCGACGGTGGCGCGGCTGGCCGGGCATGACGGCGTGCACGTCACCGGCCGCGTGCCGGACACGCGGCCGTACCTGGCGCACGCCGCCGTGGTGGTGGCCCCGCTGCGGATCGCCCGCGGCACCCAGAACAAGGTGCTGGAGGGGATGGCCATGGGCCGGCCGGTGGTGACGACCCAGGCCGCTGCCGCCGGCATCGAGGCCGCCGAGGCCGGCGCGGACCTGCTGGTCGCCGATACGCCGGCCGCCTTCGCCGCCGCGGTCCAGGGCCTGCTGGCGGCGCCCGACCGGGCTGCGGCGCTGGGCGGCCGGGCCCGCCGCCGCGTCGAGCAGAGCTACAGCTGGGCGAGCAGCCTGGCCCGCGTCGATGCGCTGCTCGGGCTTGGCGCCCCGCGAACGATGCAACCACAGGCAGTCGCAAGATGATCGACCATGCAGAGCCGGCGACGCTGGCGCGGCACGACACGGCGCGGGGCCGGGAGCGGGGCCGGGGGCGGGCGCAGGCATGGCCGCTGGCGGCGGCATGCTGCGCGGCGGCGGCCCTGATCGCGCTGGCCGCATTCCACGAGACGGTGTTCAGCCTGGTGTCGATCTGGGCCCGCTCCGACACCTTCAGCCACGGCTTCCTGATCCCGTTGATCAGCGGCTTTCTGGTCTGGCGCAGCCGGCACCGGCTGGCGGTGCTCGTGCCGCAGCCGAGCCTGCTGGGCCTGGTTGCGGTGACCGGCCTGTCGCTCGTCTGGTTCGTGGCCCGCATTGCCGGCATCGCGGTCGTCGAGCAGCTCGCCTTCGTCGGCATCCTGCAGTCCCTGGTGCTGGCGATCATGGGCTGGCAGGTGGTGCGGGCGATCGTGTTCCCGCTGTTCTTCCTGGTCTTCATGGTGCCGTTCGGCGAGTTCCTGATCCCGCCGCTGCAGGATGTCACGGCCGACTTCGTCGTCTGGTGGCTGCAGCTCATCGGCATCCCGATCTTCCGCGACGGGATCTTCCTGTACATCCCCGGCGGCGCCTTCGAGGTGGCCGAGGCCTGCGCCGGCCTGCGCTTCCTGATCGCCATGATCGTGCTGGGCCTGCTGTTCGCGCACGTGACCTACACGCAGTGGTGGCGGCGGATCGTGTTCATGCTCATGGCCGTGACGATCCCGATCATCGCCAACGGCTTCCGCGCGCTGATGATCGTGCTGGTCGCCCACTGGACGGACCACACCGTGGCCGTCGGCATCGACCACATCGTCTACGGCTGGATCTTCCTGACATTCGTCATGATTCTGGTGCTGGGCGCCGGGATGCTGCTGCGCGAGCAGGAGTCGGCCGACGGCGGCGATGACGGCGACCGCCCGCTGCCGCCGCGGCGCCCGGCGTCGCGCACCGCCCTGCTGGCCAGCACGGCTGCGGCGGTCGTGCTGCTGCTGACCGGTCCCGGCTACGCGCTGTGGCGCGACAGCCAGGCGCCGGCGCCGATGGTCGCGCCCCTGGCCCTGCCGCAGACGGCCGGCGGCTGGACGCTGCAGGGCCCGGCCGGTGGCCTCTGGCGCCCCGTGTTCGCCGGTGCCCACGGCGAGGCCCTGATGGCCTATGGCGACGGCGGCCGGACCGTCGACGTGTACGTCGCCTTCTACCGGCAGCAGCGCCAGGGCGCCGAGGCGGTCAACGCGGCCAACGCCCTGTTCGAGACGCTGCCGGAGGATCCGACGGTACCCGCCCCGCCGCTGGCCGGGCTGCCCTGGATGCGCGTCGGCAGCCATGCACTGACGCTGGACGTGGCGGGGCGGCCGCTGCCGGTGTGGGCCACGCACATCGTCTCGAGCGACGGCCGCCGGCGCCTCGTCCTGCCGCTCTACTGGGTCAACGGCGAGATCACGCAGAGCCGGCTCGAGGCCAAGCTGCTGGAGGTGGCGGCGGTCTTCACCGGCACCAGCGAGGCGGCGGCCATCGTCGTCTCCGCGCCGTTCACCGAGACCCCGGCCGTCGCCGCGGCCGCCCTTGGCGACTTCGCGGCGGCGCTGCCGGCGCTGCGGCAGGCGCTGACTGCGGCAGCGGCGCAATAGGACCCCGTTCGCAATCCCTGCAGCCACGGGACACCCACCCATGTGCGGCATTGCCGGCCTTTTCGACCTGACCGGACGGCGCCCGTTCGACCACGCCCTGCTGGCGCGGATGAACGGCCGGCTGGCCCATCGCGGCCCCGACGGCGAGGGCTTCCACAACGAGCCGGGCTGCGCGCTGGCCCACCGGCGGCTGGCCATCATCGACCTGGCCGGCGGCGACCAGCCGCTCTACAACGAGGACGATTCGGTCTGCGTCGTGTTCAACGGCGAGATCTACAATTACCGGGAGCTGACCCGCGAGCTGGAGGCCTGCGGCCACCGCTTCCGCACCCGCTCCGACACCGAGGTGATCGTCCACGGCTGGGAAGAGTGGGGCGAGCGTTGCGTCGAGCGGTTCCGCGGCATGTTCGCCTTCGCCCTGTGGGACCGCACCCGCGAGACCCTGTTCCTGGCCCGCGACCGGCTGGGCATCAAGCCGGTCTACTATGCGGTCCTGCCCGACCGGCAGCTGCTGTTCGGCTCCGAGCTCAAGGCCCTGCTGGTCCACCCCGGCGTGGAGCGCCGGCTCGATGCCAGCGCGGTCGAGGAGTACTTCGCCCTGGGCTACGTGCCCGACCCGAAGACGATCTACACCACTGTCGCCAAGCTGCCGCCGGCCCACACGCTGCTGGCCCGGCGCGGCGACAATGCGGTCGAGCCGCGCCGCTACTGGCAGCTGCCGGCGGCCGACCCCGACCCGGTGCCGCCGGCCGACGGGCCGGGCGAGCTGATCGAGCGGCTGCGCGAGGCGGTGCGCATCCGTCTGGTCTCCGAGGTGCCGCTCGGCGCCTTCCTGTCCGGCGGCATCGATTCGAGCGCCGTCGTGGCGATGATGGCCGGGCTGTCCGACGAGCCGGTCAACACCTGCTCGATCGGCTTCGACCATGCGGCGTTTGACGAGACGGGCTATGCCGCCAGGGTGGCCGAGCGCTACGGCACCAACCACCACGTTCGCACCGTCGACGCGGCGGCCTTCGACCTGATCGACCGGCTGGTCGAGGCCTATGACGAGCCGTTCGCCGACAGCTCGGCGCTGCCCACCTACCGGGTCTGTGGCCTGGCCCGCGAGCGCGTCACCGTGGCGCTGTCCGGCGACGGCGGCGACGAGGTGTTCTGGGGCTATCTGCGCTATCGCTGGCATGACGACGAGAACCGCCTGCGGGCGCGGCTGGGCCCGTTCGGCGGCGGTCGCCTGGCGCGGCTGGGCGCCGGACTGTGCCCGCGCCTGCCCTGGCTGCCGCTGTCTGGCCGCGTCGCCCAGACCCTGGAGACGCTGGGGCGGCCGCCGGCCGAGGCGTTCTTCCACACGATGGCGGTCATCGACGACAGCGTCCGCTCCGGCCTCTACAGCGATGCCTTCCGCCGCGAGCTGAACGGGTATCGCGCCTTCGAGGTCATTCGCGGCCACCATGACGCCGCCCCCACCGACCATCCGGTCGGCCGCGTCCAGTACGTCGACCTGATGACCTACCTGCCCGGCGACATCCTGACCAAGGTGGACCGCGTCAGCATGGCCCATGCCCTGGAGGTGCGGGTGCCGGTCCTGGACCATCCGTTCGTGGAATGGGCGCACGGCCTGCCGCCGGCGGCCAAGCTGGACGGCGGCGAGGGCAAGCGCATCCTCAAGCGGGCCATCGAGCCCTACCTGCCGCACGACCTGATCTACCGGCGCAAGATGGGCTTCGGCGTGCCGCTCGATGCCTGGTTCCGCGGGCCGCTGCGGCAGCGCGTGCGCGACGCCGTGCTGGGGCCGACGCTGGCCGGTACCGGCCTGTTCGACCCGGCGGCGCTGCGCCGGCTGGTCGACCGCCACCAGTCGGGCGACCGCGACGACGGTCCGGCGCTGTGGACGCTGTTGATGTTCGACGGCTTTCTGCGCAAGGTGCATGGCGCCTGACGGGCGGGGGCCTGACGGGCGGGGGCCTGACGGGCGGGGACCTGACGGGCGGGGACCGGCGCCGTCGGCGGACGCCGCCGGCACACGGTTGCGATCGTCACACGGGTGATCGCTTGCCCCGCAGGGTTCGATGGTTATCGTAGGCGCAGCAACACTTCGGCGGCGACGATCATGACTTCTTTGACAACTGCCGCGGGGACCGTCGCATGACCGTCCTCGTCACCGGCGTGGCCGGCTTCATCGGGTTCCACACGGCCGCGGCGCTGCTCGACCGGGGGGAGCGGGTGGTCGGCGTGGACAACGTCAACGACTACTATGACGTCGCCCTGAAACAGGCGCGGCTGGACCGGCTTAAGGCGCGCGACGGCTTCACGTTCCATCGCGTCGATCTGGCCGACCGGCCGGCGATGGCGAAGGTGGTGTCCGCCCATCGCCATGTCCGGGTGATCGTGCACCTGGCGGCCCAGGCCGGCGTCCGCTATTCGCTGGAGAACCCGTTCGCCTACGTGGAAAGCAACGTCGTCGGTCAGCTGGTGCTGCTGGAACTGGCCCGGCGGATGGACGGGTTGAGCCACATTGTCTACGCCAGCTCGTCGTCCGTGTACGGCGGCAACACCCGGCTGCCGTTCTCGGTCGACGACCGGGTCGACACGCCGGTCTCGATCTATGCCGCGACCAAGCGCATGGACGAGCTGATGGGCCACGCCTACGCCCACCTGTACGGCATCCGCCAGATCGGGCTGCGCTTCTTCACGGTGTACGGGCCGTGGGGGCGGCCCGACATGGCCGCCTTCATCTTCACCCGCGCGATCCTGGCCGGCGAGCCGATACGCGTGTTCAACCACGGCAAGATGCGCCGCGACTTCACCTATGTCGACGACGTGGTGTCCGGCGTCCTGGCGGCGGTCGACCGGCCGCCGGCGGTGGCCCTGGGCGAGGTGCCCCACCGGGTCTACAATCTGGGCAACCACCGCTCGGAGAAGCTGACCGACTTCATCGCCGTGCTCGAACGGGCCATCGGCCGCGAGGCCGTCAAGCAGTTCGAGCCCATGCAGCCGGGCGACGTGCCGGAGACCTACGCCGACATCGTGGCGAGCACGGCCGACCTCGGGTTCCTGCCGACGACGTCGATCGAGCAAGGCATCCCGAGGTTCGTGGCCTGGTACCGCGACTTCTACGGCTGAGCGCGTCGCAGGCCGTCCCGCTCAGGGCACGAGGCGCGCCTCGTCCGACGTCGCGCCGGCCGGCGCGAAATCCGCCTGCCAATAGTCGAGCTGGCGCTGGCTCAGCGCCATGAGCATGCGGTGCGGCGTGATGATCGCCGGCTGCCGTCGCCCGTGATAATCGACCTGCGGGCCGACCGGATCGAACTCCATGCCGAACCGGTGCAGCAGGCGGATCAGTGTCGGCTCCATGACTGCGGCGATGTACTCGATGCCGTGGGCGATGCTCATCTCGATGACCGCCCGCATCAGGCCCAGCGTGATATAGGGCATGACGCGCCGCTCGGCGGCCAGCGGCCCCAGGTCGGCGTTGACGTCGGGATAGCGGTACTCGCCCTGCCTCTGCCGGAACAGCTTCGACACCGCATAGCGTGACGCCTCCGCCGTCCGGTTGCGCGGGAACCGGTCAAACGCCTGCCGCGCCTCCGGCTCCAGCAGGTTGCGGATCGGCAGATCGTCGCTGCCTTCATCGGGCCGCGGAAGGATCAGGCGGACCGCCCCCACGACCGTACCGGACTGCCTGTGAATCAGTGCCGAATGGACCGAGTGCGAGTCGTAATGGTCGATCTCGCGCTTCGGCAAGTCGTCCGGCGGCTGCTCGAAACGATGCTCGACGCAATAGACCTGATAGCGGAGGCGATATACTTCGTCCAGCAGGGCTGGTGTATCGACAGGCACGACCTTGAAGTGTTCGTTGTACAGGGCGGCGAGCGTGCTGGCTGAGTCATGGGGGTAGGAATCTCGCAGCATGACGATGACACCTGATTTTCGTGTTTGGGGGGAGGACTCGTAAAGGGAGCTAACGAGTTAACTCATACCCATAAAGGTTAAAAAATACCCAAATTTTTTGATTAATAAGTGAAATTGTATCTTCGCATTCTCCCATAACATGCTATGAAACCGAAGGAAGGTTGCTGGCTGCACCCCTGTCATTATCCGAAAATTACCTCATGCCATCCGCCGACGAGGCGCGCAACCGTATCGATTGTGCTTCTCGTGCGATTCTGGATATTGCTTCGGCCCGGTCCGGCTCGCCACGCTTGGCGCACCGGGCATGCACGACGGCAACCCGTGGGTTGCTCCCATCACCGCCGCGATGCCCGGCGGACGGCGTTCGCCGCGCTCACGGGCGACAGAAGAAGGGCATGGCCATGAAGGACCCGGCGGAGGGTGCATTGGCGATCGAACCGCCATCGGCGCTGGCCGCGGCGGTGACGGCCTGGGCGGCGGTTCTGGGGCCGGATCATGTCCTGACGGACGCGGCCGCGTTGGCGCCCTATGGCCGCACCACGCTGCCCGCCAGCCCGCGGCCGGCCGCGGTCGTGCGCCCCGCCGCCACCGCCGAGGTCGCCGGGGTGGTGCGCATCGCCAACGCGCACGGCGTGCCGCTCTACCCGATCAGCCGCGGCAGGAACTGGGGCTATGGCGACGCCTGCCCGCCGACCGAGGGGCAGGTCGTGGTCGATCTCGGCCGCATGGACCGCATCCTCGAGGTCAACGAGGAGCTGGCCTACGCGGTCATCGAACCCGGCGTGACCCAGGGGCAGCTCTCGGCCTTCCTGCGCGGCAACGGCCACCGCCTGTGGCTCGACTGCACCGGGGCCGGACCGGAGGCCAGCATCGTCGGCAATGTGCTCGAACGCGGCTTCGGCCACACTCCGTACGGCCAGCGCTTCCACCACGTCAGTGGCCTGGAGGCCGTGCTCGGCGACGGGCGGCTGCTGCGCACCGGTTTCGGTCATTACCGGGCGGCGCAGGCGGCCCACCTCTACCCGTACGGTCCCGGCCCGGTGCTCGACGGGCTGCTCACCCAGGCCGGCATCGGCATCGTCACCCGCCTCGGCCTGTGGCTGATGCCCGAGCCGGAACGGTTCTGCTTCGTCGTCTGCTTCCTGCACGATCCGGACGACGTGGTGCCGGCCATCGACACGCTGCGCCGCCTGCGCCTGGACGGGACGATCCGCAGCGTCGCCCACGTCGCCAACGACCTGCGCGCGGTGTCCAGCGGCCGGCCGTTCCCGCGTGGACCGGCCGGCGACCGGGCACCGCTGTCGCCTGCCTGGCGCGAGCGGCTGCGCCGCGAGGCGGGGGTCGGCGCCTGGACGATCACGGCCGGGCTGTACGGTCGCAAGGACCAGGTGGCGGCAGCGCGGCGCGCCGTGGCGCGGGCGCTGAAGCGCCGCGGTCGCGAGCTGCACTTCCTGACACCGGAACTGCTCAGGGTCGGCGATGCGGTGGCGCGGGCGCTCCGCTTCACCCCGTGGGGACCGCGGCTGACCGAGAAGATGCTGCGGCCGCGCAAGGTGCTCGACCTGAACTGCGGCATTCCGACCGGCCACTTCCTGGCCGGCGCCTACTGGCGCCACCGCGACGGCCTGCCGCCGCACTTCCCCGACGGCTGCGACCCGGCCCAGGACAATTGCGGGATGCTGTGGCTGTCGCCGGTCGTGCCGATGTCAGGGGCCGCGGTCCGGGCGTTTCTCGCCTTGATCGAGCCGGTATACGAGGCGCACGGGTTCGACTGCCTGGTCACGCTGAGCACGGTGACCGATCGCGCCCTCGGCGCGGTGATGACCGTCGCCTACGACCGCGACGACTCCGCCGAGACCGAACGCGCCGCGCGCTGCTACGAGGCGCTGTGGGCAGCGATCATGGACGCCGGCTACGTTCCCTACCGGGTCGGCATCCAGTCCATGGGCGACCTCGACCGCGGCTCGGAGGGCTATTGGGACACAGTCGCCGCCGTCCGTCACGCCCTCGATCCGCGCGGCATCATCGCGCCGGGCCGCTACAGCCCGGCCGAAGCCCGCGCCGCGGCGCCCGTGCGGCACCGTGAGGCGGCGACTTGACATCGGGCCCGCTGCGGGTCCACCCGTCAGGGTGCAACCGGCCGTGCCGCTCTCGCCCCTGCGCGGTGCCGCGGCGGCGACGGCCTTGATCGGGATGCCCGCCATGCCGCGCCTGTCCATGCTGCCCACCGTCGTCCGCGAAGTGTTCGCCCGGACACCGCTGCCGCGCGAGCCGGAGCCGGAGGTGATGGACGAGGCGGGGCAGGTGGCAGCCTTTGCAGCGGCCGGCGAGCTGCCGGGGGCGGTGGCCGCCGCGCACGTCTTCCATGCGGCGCGCATTTCCCAGGTCATCCAGGGCTGCACGCAGGTGGTCGACCTGGGCTGCGGTCCGGCGGTGCAGATGGCGCGAGTCGCCGAGCTCAATCCCGGCGTCCGGTTCCTTGGCATCGACCTGTCGCAGGAGATGCTGGCGCTGGCGCGGCAGCGGGCCGCCGGGCGCGGACTGGCCAATGTCGACTTCGCCGTCGGCGACATCACCCGTCTGGACGGGGTGCCCGACGACTCGGCCGACGCCGTCATCAGCACGATGACCCTGCACCACCTGCCGACGCCGGCGGCGCTGCACGCCTGCCTGCAGGCGGTGGACCGGGTGCTGCGGCCGGGCGGGGCGCTCTATCTGGTCGACTTCAACCGCCTCGGCTCGGCCCGCTCGGTACGCTATATCGCCTGGATGGACCCGCACCTGCCCGAGGCGTTTTGCCGGGACTATGAGTGCTCGCTGCGGGCGGCCTTCTCGCGCAGCGAGTTCGCCGCCGCAGCGGCGGCCCTGCCGGCCGGCGTCGAGGTGATCACCACGCGGCCGCTGCCGGTGCTGATCGTGTTGAAGACGGCCGACCGGCCGCTGCCCGATGCGGTGCGCGAACGGCTTTGCGATCTGCGTCGCAATCTGCCGCGCGCCGTCAGACGCGACCTGGACGACATCCGCCAATTGTTCCGGCTGGGCGGGCTGAAGGCCGACCCCTTCGGCCGCACCTGAGGCCGCCCGGCCGGTACCGGGCAGCCACCGGGCAGCCACCGGGGGCAGCCACCGGGCAGCCACCGGGCAGCCACCGGGCAGCCACCGGGCAGCGGCCGGGCCGGCATCCGCGATGCGGCGGTCGGCGGCGCTTCATCCCAACTGCCAATCGTCCTTGTTCATGGCGGCATGATATGACCCGGCAGCCGCATCGTCGCAGGGAAGACCGTGTGCCCACAACCTTGAAACGTGCGGCATACCTTTTGCTTGATTGAAACCGGGCTTCGGCCCTTGCGAGAGTTGACAAGCGACCATGCCAAGCACCTCTGAAGCGCGCATATCTCCCGTGATCCTGTCCGGCGGAGCCGGGACTCGGCTGTGGCCGCTGTCGCGGGAGAGCTATCCGAAGCAGCTGCTGCCGCTGCTGTCGGACCGGACCATGATCCAGGAGACGGCCCTGCGGTTCAACGGCAAAGCCGACGGCGTGTTCGGCCCGCCGCTCATCGTCTGCAGCAACGAGCATCGCTTCCTCATTGCCGAGCAGCTCCGCCAGATCGGCACCCGACCGGCCGCCATCGTGCTTGAGCCGGTGGGGCGGAACACGGCGGCGGCGGCGGCGGCGGCGGCGATCATGGTCGGCGAGGCGGATGCCGAGGCGCTGATGCTGGTCGTGCCGGCCGACCATGCGATCCATGACGTCGAGCCGTTCGTCGAGGCGGTCAAGATGGCGGCGCCGATGGCCATGGACGGGGCCCTGGTGACGTTCGGTGTCACGCCGACGGCGGCGGAGACGGGGTACGGCTACATCCGTCGTGGCGAGCCGCTGGACGGTGCCAACACTGTCTTTCGCGTCGCCGAGTTCGTCGAGAAGCCGACGCAGGAACGCGCCGACGCGTATTTCGACGACGGCGAGCACTACTGGAACAGCGGCATGTTCCTGTTCCGGCCCGCAAAGTTCCTTGAGGAGCTGGGCCGCCACGAGCCGGAAGTCCTCTCGGCGTGCCTGCGCGCCGTGACCAAGGGCTACCGCGACCTGGATTTCTTCCGCCTGGACGAAGCCTGTTTCGCCGCGGCCCCCAGCACGTCGATCGATTACGGCGTGATGGAGCGGACCCATGATGCGGCCATGGTGCCAATCAATGTGGGCTGGGCGGACGTGGGATCCTGGGCCGCGCTGTGGCAGCTCACGTCGCGCGATACCAACGGCAATGCCCTGATCGGCGACGCGCTGACCGTCGACACGCGCAACAGCTATGTGCGCGGCGACCACATGCTGACCGCCGTGGTTGGGCTGGACGGCGTCGTGGTCGTGGTCAGCGACGACGCCGTGCTGGTCGCCGCCATGGACAAGGTGCAAGAGATCAAGGACATCGTCGCCACCCTCAAGGCGACGAGGCGGACCGAGGCGCTGACCCACCGCCGGGTCTACCGCCCGTGGGGCTGCTACCAGACCGTCGACCAGTCCCACCGCTACAAGGTCAAGCGCCTGACCGTGGAGCCCGGCGCCAAGCTGTCACTGCAGAAGCACTATCACCGGGCCGAGCACTGGGTGGTCGTGAAGGGGACGGCGGAAGTGGTGCGCAACGGCGAGCTCCACATCGTCTGCGAAAACGAATCGATCTACATTCCCATGGGAGTCGAGCACCGTATCCGCAACCCCGGCAAGATCCCGCTGGACATCATCGAAGTGCAGTCCGGTTCGTATCTGGGCGAGGACGATATCGTCCGCACGGAAGACGTGTACGGGCGGGCGGACGGATAGGAGGAAATCCTTGTTTGCGAGCTATGAGAAGCAATTTCGCGTCCTGGCAGCAGATACGCCGGCGCTTCGGGAGAGGGTCTTCCGGCTGCGCTATCAGGTCTATTGCGTCGAGAATGCCTACGAGGATCCGGCGACCCATCCCGACGGCCTGGAACGGGACGCGTATGACGCGCATGCGGCGCACAGCCTGATGGTGGACCGGTTCAGCGGTGCCTCCGTCGGTGCGGTCCGCATCGTGCTGCCGCGGCCGGGGGCGCTCGAGCGCAGCTTTCCGCTGCAGCAGGTTTGCCCGGACCGACGTTTTCACGACCCGGCACTGCTGCCGCTGGCCCGCCATGTCGAAGTCTCGCGATTCTGTATTTCCAAGGCCTATCGCCAGCGCCACCAGGTCGGGCAGGCCAAGCTGGGGCTGATCCGTGCCGCGATCGGCATGACGGTCCAGCACGGACTGACGCACTGGTGCGCCGTCATGGAGCCATGGCTGCTGCGGCTGCTGCGTCAGCTCGGCATCGAGTTCGATCCGGTCGGGCCGCTGGTCGACTATCACGGCCGGCGCCAGCCCTGCGTCGTCTCGCTGCACGCCATGCTCAAGCGTGTCCGGGAGGAGCGTCCCGACGTGTGGATGGCGATCACCAACAAGGGCAGTCTGTGGCTCGACCTGTGCCGGCTGGAGGGGCGCTCGATCGCGCTTCCCGCCGCCGCGGCGGCCGGCGCAGCGCTCCTGGAGACCGGCATCGCGGCCGCCTCGGCCGCATGGATGCGCCCGTCCAGCCCGGCGGGCTTCGTTGCGACGGCCTGCACTGCATAGGTCCAGAGCCCGAAACGGCACCGCGGCACCCTTCTTTGGAAAGGGCGCCGCGGCGGGGCGGTTGGCCGGGCTGCCGAAGGATGGCGGCCCGGCGGGTGCGGAGCGGACGTCAGTCCTGAAGCTGGCCGCCATTGACCGACATGGTGGCGCCGGTGATGAAGCTGGCGGCGTCGCTGGCCAGATAGACGCACATGTTGGCGATGTCGTCGGGCTCGCCGATGCGGCCGACCGGGATCTTCTTGACCTCGCCCGCGAGCACCTCATCCGGCATCTGCGAGGTCATCGCGGTCTTGATGAAGCCCGGTGCGACGCAGTTGCAGGTGACGCCGCGCGCCGCCAGCTCCAGCGCGATGGCGCGCGTGAAGCCGATCACGCCGGCCTTCGACGCACCGTAGTTCGACTGGCCGAACTGGCCGCGCTGGCCGTTCATCGAGCTGATGTTGATGATCCGGCCCCATTTGCGCTCGCGCATGCCCGGCGCCGTGACGCGGCAGGTGTAGAAGACGGAGAAGAGGTTGACCTTCAGCACCGACTCCCACTGCTTGACCGGGTCCATCTTGAACATCTGGCCGTCGCGGGTGATGCCGGCGTTGTTGACCAGGATGTCGACCGGGCCCACCTCGGACTCGATCTGCTTGAACCCGGCCTCGACCGCCTCGAAGCTGGCCACGTCGATGTTGTAGCCGGGGATCCCGGTCTCGTCCTTGAACTTGGCGATCTGATCGTCGACCACGTCGCAGACCGCGACATTATGCCCGGCCGCCTTCAGGCCTTTGGCAATTGCCGCGCCAAGACCGCGGGTGCCGCCCGTGACCACTGCCACACGTGCCATGATGTCCTCCAGTTTCTCAGGTTGTTGAATGGTTGCGGCGGTCGGGCGGTCCAAGCCCCCCCGGGCCGCCCGCCGGCCGTGGGGTTACGAAAGGTTGGGGTTGAGGTCAGTCGCGTTCGACGCACAGGGCAATGCCCATGCCGCCGCCGATGCACAGCGTCGCCAGCCCCTTCTTGGCGTCACGGCGCTGCATCTCGTAAAGAAGCGTGATCAGGACGCGGGTGCCGCTGGCCCCGATCGGATGGCCCAGCGCGATCGCCCCGCCGTTGACGTTGACCTTGGCCGTGTCCCAGCCGAGCTCCCTGTTGACGGAGATGGCCTGGGCAGCGAAGGCCTCGTTGGCCTCGACCAGGTCCAGGTCGCCGATCGACCAGCCGGCCTTCTCCAGCGCCTTGCGGGTCGCCGCGATCGGGCCGGTGCCCATGATCTTCGGCTCGACGCCGGCGGTGGCCCAGCCGGCCACGCGCGCCAGCGGCTTGACACCGCGCCGCTCGGCGTCGGCCCGGCTCATCAGCACGACGATGCCGGCGCCGTCGTTGATGCCGGAGGCGTTGCCGGCTGTCACCGTGCCGTCCTTGTTGAAGGCCGGGCGCAGCTTGGCCAGCGACTCCATCGTCGTCTCGGGCTTCGGGTGCTCGTCGGTAGCGACGGTGACATCGCCCTTGCGCCCCTTGATGACGACCGGGACGATCTCGTCCTTGAAGCGGCCCTCGCGCAGGGCGACGCCGGCCTTGTGCTGCGAGTCCAGCGCGAAGCGATCCTGCTCCTCACGGGTGATCTGCCACTTCTGGGCTATGTTCTCGGCGGTCACGCCCATGTGGTAGTGGTTGAACGCCTCGAACAGGCCGTCCAGGATCATGGTGTCGACCATGCGCGCGTCGCCCATGCGCGTGCCGTTGCGCAGGTGCACGGCATGCGGCGCCTGGCTCATGCTCTCCTGGCCGCCGGCCAGCACCACGGCGGCGTCGCCGCACTGGATGGCCTGGGTGCCGAGCGCCACCGAGCGCAGCCCCGAACCGCACACCTGGTTGATGGTGTAGGCCGTCTTGTCGATGGGGATGCCGGCGTTGATGGCGGTCTGGCGGGCCGGGTTCTGCCCCTGCGCCGCGGTCAGAACCTGGCCCAGGACGACCTCGTCGACCTCGGCCGGGTCGACCGCGGTGCGCTGCAGGGCCTCGCGGACCACCACCTCGCCCAGCGCGTGGGCCGTCAGCGCGCTGAGCACGCCGTTGAACGACCCGACGGGCGTGCGGCAGGCACCGGCAATGACAACGTCGGTCATGAATGTTCACTCCCTGGGACTGGATAACCTTTGCGGATTCCCGACGTGCCGCTCTCCTCCCGGCTTTTGGCGCGAAGCATAGGCCCGCCGGCCGTGGGGTTCAATCCGGTCGTTTCGATCGTGCGTTTCCTCCAGTCAAGGAGCCGTGTGTTGCCGAACCGGGATACGAAGGGGATGCGGAACCGGGTCCCGCCGGCCGCGGGCGGTGCCACCGCCCCCCGGGCATGACGGAGCCGCGGGGGGCGGTGCCGGCCGGGCCGGAGCCGGGATCCGGTGTCCGGGACCGTCAGCTCAAGCTCAGATGTCGCGGGTCCACAGCGAGGCCATGGACGGGCCGCCGCCGACGCACAGCGAGGCACCGCCGGTGGTGTAGCCGCTGCGCTCCATCTCGTAGTACAGGGTCACGATGATGCGCAGGCCGGTGGAGCCGACCGGGTGACCCAGCGCGATGCCCGAGCCGTTGTGGTTGACCTTGTCCATGTCGAGTTCCATGCCGAACTCGTTCTTCAGGACGCGGCCGACGCCCAGCCACTGCGCGGCGAACGCCTCGTTGATCTCCCAGTACTCGATGTCGCCGAACGCCATGCCGGCCTGCTTCAGCGCCTTCGGCATGGAATAGGCCGGGCCGATGCCCATGACCTGGGCGTCGACGCCTTCGGTGCAGACCGAGATCAGCCGCATCAGCGGCTTGATGCCGAGCTCCTGCGCCTTCTTCTTGGACATCAGCACCGCCGCCGAGGCGCCGTCATTGATGCCCGAGGCGTTGCCGGCCGTGACCACGCCGTCCTTCTTGAACGCCGCGCGCAGGGCCTGCAGACCCTCCAGGCTGGCGTCGCGGATCAGGTGCTCGTCGGTGTCGAACTCCTTGGGGCCCCTCTTGGCCTTCAGCGGCACCGGCACGATCTCGCGCTTGAAGTGGCCGGCGTCGATCGCCTCGCGAGCACGGGTGTGGCTGGTCAGGGCCAGCTCGTCGCACTCCAGCCGGGTGATCTGGTAGCGCTCGGCGACGTTCTCGGCGGTCAGGCCCATGTGGCCGGGGACGAGCTCGTCGACCAGGCCGTCATGCAGCATGCTGTCCTCGATCTGGCCCGGCCCCATGCGATAGCCCAGGCGGGCGTTGGGGATCAGGTACGGCGCGTTGGTCATGCTCTCGACGCCGACGACCAGGCCGATGTCGGTCTTGCCCAGCATGATGTTGTGGGCGGCGATCTCCAGCGCCCGCATGCCCGACGAGCAGTTCTGGTTGACCGACACGGCACCGGCATGGTGCGGCAGGCCGAGACGCTTGCCGACCTGGTTGGCCGGCAGCGAGCCCTGCATGCCGGTGTAGAGCTGGCCCATGCAGATCTCGTCGATCTGGTCGGCTGGCACGCCGGACCGCTCGATCGCCGCCTTGCCGGCGGTCATCGCCAGGTCACGGGCCGGCACGTCCTTCAGGCTGCCCATGAACTTGCCGATCGCCGTGCGGGCGGCACCGACCATCACCACTTCGTTGGTTTCCATGGTTCCGATTCCTGTTGCTGCTTCTTGAGATGGTGCTTGCGGCTTGCGGGAGTGGACGGTCGGGCGCCAGGGCGGCACCCGATCCGGCCGTGCGGCACCCGATCCGGCCGTGCGGCGCCGGCATCCGTGGAAAGAGGCGCCGGGACACTGCCGAACCGCCGGGGGCGGATCGTACCACCCGCGGCCCAGGGGCACGGCGGGCATCGACCCGGCCGGCCGGCTCAGCAGGCGAGCCGGTCGGACAGGGCCTGGCGCGGCGGCGGTGGGCCGGGCGACAGCTTCGGCATGGACGCGCTCCCTGGGCTCGGGCATTCGTGGGCAACCGCAGGCGGACCGGTGAGCCTGGGTCCGCCGGCCGCGGTGCCGAGCCGCACTCTTGCCGCCCACGATAAGGGGTGCATTGATCTGGCGCAATGCGAGTCGTTTGCAAAGCCGTCTGCCGGCTGCACGGGCCGCATCAGCACCGCGCCCCCAGCCAGTCCGCCAGCGGTGCCCAGACGGCGCCGCGGGCGCCGCCGCCGACCATCATGCCGATGTGGCCCAGCGCCGGCTCGAGCCGGTCGGCGCCGGGCATGATGTCGGCCAGGGCGCGGGCGCTGGCCGGCGGCACGATGCGGTCGTGCGCCGGGATGAGGTGCAGGCTGGGACAGCCGAGGCGTTCGGGCCGGATCGCCTGGCCGGCGACGCGCCACTGCCCGCGCGCCGGTTCGTTGCGGCCGTACCAGCCCTCGATGCACTCGGCGGCGACACGGGCGGTCAGCGCCACCCCGTCGTTCAGCCAGTCCTCCAGGGCGACGAAGCTCTCGGCCTGCGGCGAGGCCGGGTCGAGGCCCTCGAAATGCTCGAACTTGCGCACCGCCAGCAGCGGGTCGAGGCCGGCGAACAGGGCCTGCAGGGCGTCCACCGGCATCTCGCCCCAACGCTCAAGGAGCGGCACGGCGGCGCCCAGGGCCGAGGCGCGCATGCGGATCAGCTCGGCATTCTCGGCGTGGAAGTCCCACGGCGTTGCCAGGAAGACCAGGCTGCTCACCGCCGCCGGGCGGAGCTGGGCCAGCGCTGCGGCCAACAGCCCGCCCATGCAGTAGCCGACCACCGGCATCGGGCCGCCGGCGGCGGCCAGCGCCGCGTCGAGCGCCCGCCCAAGGCGGCCGGCGATGTACTCGGTCAGCCCGAAATCCCGTTCGGCCTCGCCCGGCGCGTCCCAGTCGACCAGCAGCGGGCGCAGGCCGCACGCGGGCAGCCAGCGCAGCAGGCTGCGCCGCGCCGACAGGTCCAGGATGTAGGCCCGGTTGACCAGGGACGGAACGAACAGCACGGGCCGCGCCTCGGCGCCCGAGGGGCCGCACGGGCCACAAGGGCCACAAGGGCCACAGGGGCCATAGTCGAGCAGCCGGGTGCTGCCCTCCGCCCACAGCACCGGCGGATCGGCCAGCTCGCGGTGGTAGGGGTGCGACCGGTAGCGCTCGATCCCCGCCAGGAACCGGTCGAACCGGGCGACGATTTCCGCGCTCACGGCATCGCCGAAGCCGTCGGCCGGCAGGCCGTTGATTTCCTTAAGAACTGCCTGCAGCGGCGAGCCGAGCCTCCAGTCGTGCGAGCCGTTCCTCAACAGCGGCAAGGCGGCGATGGAACTCATCCATGCGTTCTGCGCCGCCATGAGATGGAGCGCCACGGGGCGCGGCCCCTGCCGGGCCGGGGCGCGGCCCCGCCGCGGACGCGCCTGGGTCATTGTCCTCCCGATCTTTTTTTGCCCCCGCCGCAAAGACGCCGCCGAACGGCGCCATGCCGGGCATCTGATCGCGCATCAATTCGAAGAAGCGCGTCATCGCCTCGGCCGTCCTGGGGTCCGTCATCATCGTCGACCACTGGTCCTGCCAGAGATCGAGATAGCGGCGGGCAAGCTCGTCGATGTCCGGTGTGTCGACCATGACCGGAAGTATATGCGGCGATGCCACCGTTTGGCCAGCACCCAATTGCTGACCCCGGACCGGGGGGCGGGAGCCTTCGTCGCACCGCACACTGCGGCGTTATGCTTGACAAATCAGGGTCCAGGGGTGACGTATTGCGGGTGCACATTTCGCAACGGCGAAAGGGCTGAAAAGTCGCGACGCCGAAAAGGCAGAAAAGACGAGATGCCGAATTCCGGATCCGCGGACGCCGCGCCCATCAAGATCAAAAAGTATGCGAATCGCCGCCTCTACAACACGGCGACGAGCAGCTATGTGACCTTGGACCACCTCAGCCAGATGGTCAAGGAGGGCAAGGAGTTCGCTGTCGAGGACGCCAAGACGCACGAGGATATCACCCGCTCGGTGCTGACCCAGATCATCGTCGAGGAAGAGAACAAGGGCCAGCACCTGCTGCCCATCAGTTTTCTGCGACAACTGATCAGCCTGTACGGCGACAATCTTCAATGGATGGTCCCGAACTATCTTGACTATTCCATGAAGGCGTTCGCCCGCAACCAGGATCAGATCCGGCAGTATTTCCAGGATACGATGACGGGCATCTTTCCGTTCGGCACCCTGGAAGAGGTCGGCAAGCAGCAGATGGCGATGTTCGAACGGGCGATGAAGATCTTCTCGCCGTTCCCGGACACCTCGATGTGGGCGCGCAACGGCGCCGCCGAGCTGCCGCCGGCTGAGCCGCTGCCCGCCGAGTCGCCAGACGCCGGGCAGGATATCGAGCAGCTGCAGAAGCGGTTGGAGGAGTTGCAGTCGCAGCTCGAGTCCATGACCGGCGAGGCTTCCGGCCGCGGTGCCGGCGGGAACGGCAAGCGGTCCGACGGCGGCTGATTTCCGGTCGCCCCGGTCAGGTCGCCCCGGTCAGGTCGCCCCGGTCATGCTCACCCTGCGCACCGGCCGGCGCGGGCTGGCCTGACGCGGTGCCGTGGTTTCAGCCGCTGCGTGATCAGGAGCCGCCGGAACGCACGGCGATGGCCATGGGCGGCGGTGTGGCGGCGCCCGCTGCGGCCAGCGTCTGGCGGCGCGGGGCGGGGCCGGTGCGGCCGGCGGCGGTCCACGGCGGGTCCAGCGTTGGCTTGCCGAAGAAATAGCCCTGCAGGCTGTCCACGCCCAGGCCAGCCAGTATGGCGGCATCCGCTTCGGTCTCGACGCGCTCGGCCACGGTCTGCAGGCCGAAATTGCGCGCCAGCCCGACCAGCGTCCGCACGAACAGCCGGTTGTCGTCGTTGGTGGCGATGTCGGTGACGAACGAGCCGTCGATCTTGACGATATCCACCGGCAGCGCCTTGAGGTGCCGGAAGGACGTATAGCCGGCGCCGAAGTCGTCCAGCGCGACCCGGCAGCCGAGCCCGCGCACCGTCGACACGAACCGCGCCGTCTCCTCGATGTCCTGGATCGCCGCCGTCTCGGTGATCTCGACGATCAGCCGCCGTGCCAGGTCGCGGCGCGTGCCGACCGTCGCCATCAGCGCCCTGAGCCAGACATGTTCAGTGGCGGTCAGTCCGGAGATGTTGAGCGCCAGGTGGACATCGCAGTGCCGCGTCAGCTCCTCCACCGCCAGGTCGAGCACGTGCCGGTCGAGCAGGCGCACGAGGCCGAGCCGCTCGACGATCGGCACGAACTCGGCCGCCGGCACGATGCCGCCGCCGTCAACGCGCATGCGGATCAGGCACTCGTGGAACTGGACGTCGAAGGTGGACCGCGCCACGACCGGCTGGAAGGCCAGCATCAGGCGGTCGTCGCGCAGCGCCTCGGTGACCTGTTCGCATATGGTGATCGAGCGGCGGTGCTCGCGCCGCTGGGCCTCGTTCATCCGGTACGCGTGGAACCGGTCGCGGCCCTGGTGCTTGCCGTCGTGCATGGCCGCTTCGGCGCGGGTCATCGCGTCGGCGGCGGTCTGGACCTGGCTGGGGAAGGCGACGCCGCCGACGGTGACGGTGACGTGGATCGGACCCGACGGGGTGTGGATGGGATGCTCGCGGAAGACGCGCAGGATCTTCTCCGCCACCGTGCCGGTCTCGCTCTCGGGGCACTGGCTGAGCACGATGCCGAACACGTTGCCGCCGATCCGGCCCATCACGTCGCTGGCCCGCATGACCCGCTCCAGGCGCTGGCCGGCGGCGACGATCACGGCGTCGGCGGTGACATGGCCGTACGCATCGTTGACCAGCGTCAGCTTGTCGATGCCGATGCTGAGATAGGCGCCGGGCAGGCCGTAGCGCTGGCTGTGGACGATCATCTGCTGCAGCGCCTGGCGCAGCCGGACGCGGTTGAAATGGCCGGTCAGCTCATCGAAGGTGGCGAGGTGCTCCAGCCGCGCCTCGTGCCGCTTGCGCCGGTCGATGATGCGCAGGACGCCGTGCAGACACACCGGCTCGCCGGACGGGCCGAACTCGGCGCCGCCGCGGTCGTGGACCCATGAGAACTCCCCGTCGGGGCGGCGCACGCGGTATTCGCAGTCGAACGGCCGCCGCGTCACGTAATGGTCCGACAGCGCCCGCAGCCGGGCGGGCAGATCCTCTGGATTGATGCGCGCGTGAAAGGATTCGCCGGTGGCGAACAGGGTTTGCGGTGGCGCGCCGAACGCCGGGCCCAGGTGGCCAGCCCAGGCCATGGCATCGCTGCCCAGGTCCCAGCGGTAAACGGCATCGCCCGCCGCCGTCAGGGCAGCCGTCACAAGTCCGTCATCGGCGAGTTCCGCGGTCATGCCAGCCTGCTCGCAAACCTGGGATAGAGCGGCCGTCGGTTTCCGCTGTGGGATCCGCTCCGGCCGCGCAACCCTAAAGGCCAAGCCGTTTATGCAAGATGAAGAAATGCCCGTCCCGGCGACGCCGGAACGGGCATGCCCATTGCGTATTGCCCGCGGATGTTCGGCAGCACCGGGGCGGGCGGCCAGTCCCGGCCTTGGACACAGCGCCCCGCTGCCGCCCCCGCTACACGAGGGCTAGTCCTCGCCGCCGCCGTCGTCGCCGAACATCTGCTCCTGCTGGTAGTTCTGCAGGCCGACCCGCTGCAGCAGGTTGATCTGGGTCTCCAGCCAGTCGATATGCTCCTCGGTGTCGTCAAGGATGGTGGTCAGGATCTGGCGCGAGATGAAGTCGCGCGCCTGCTCGCAGACGGCGATCGCCTCCTTCAGGCAGGCCTGGTTGTTCTGCTCGGCACCGATATCACACTGGAAGATCTCTGGCAATGTCTCGCCAATGTTGATCTTGTGCATGTCCTGCAGGTTTGGCAGGCCGTCCAGGAACAGGATCCTTTCGATCAGGTAGTCGGCGTGCTTCATCTCACCGATCGATTCTTCGTATACCTTGTCGGCGAGGCGCTGCAGGCCCCAGTTCTTCAGCATGCGCGCATGCAGGAAGTATTGATTGATCGCGGTCAGCTCGTTGGTGAGGATGCGATTGAGCTGTGCGATGACAGTTTTGTCGCCCATCATGCGTGTACTCCTTGCCGGCTCGGGCTCAGGGAGGGGGTCGCCGCCAGAGAAGATACCAGCCGCGGCGCCGAAGGGAAGGCCGCAACCGGACGACGATGCGCGAGGCCGTCCGCAGGCGCGTCGCGCCGCACCGGATGCCGCACCTGCGGACGGCAAAACGGCGGGGCCCGTGGACCCCGCCGTCATCCCTGCGGCCGGCGGTGCGGCCTAGTCCAGGTTCTTGACGATTTCCTCGGTCATCTTCTTGGCGTCGCCGAAGAGCATCATTGTGTTGTCGCGGAAGAACAGCTCGTTGTCGACGCCGGCATAGCCGGAGCCGAGCGAGCGCTTGACGAAGAGGATTGTCTTGGCCTTTTCCACCTCGAGGATCGGCATGCCGTAGATCGAGCTGGTCGGATCGGTCTTCGCCGCCGGGTTGGTCACGTCGTTGGCGCCGATCACATAGGCGACATCGCATGTGGCGAAGTCGCGGTTGATGTCCTCCAGTTCGACCACGTCTTCATAGGGCACGCTGGCCTCGGCCAGCAGCACATTCATGTGACCGGGCATGCGGCCGGCGACCGGATGGATGGCGTACTTGACGGTCACGCCCTCCGCCTTGAGCAGGTCGCCCATCTCGCGCAGCGCGTGCTGGGCCTGCGCCACGGCCATGCCGTAGCCCGGCACGACGATCACGCTCTGCGCGTTCTTCATGATGAAGGCCGCATCGTCGGCCGAGCCCTGTTTGACGTTGCGCGGGCCGCCGGCTGCCGACGGGCCGACGCTCTCGCCGCCGAAGCCGCCCAGGATCACGTTGAAGATCGAGCGGTTCATGCCCTTGCACATGATGTAGGACAGGATCGCGCCCGACGCGCCGACCAGGGCGCCGGTGATGATGAGAAGCTGATTCTGCAGCGTGAAGCCGATGCCGGCCGCCGCCCAGCCCGAATAGCTGTTCAGCATCGAGATGACGACCGGCATGTCCGCCCCGCCGATCGGCACGATCAGCAGGAAGCCCAGCGCCAGCGCCAGGATGACGACCAGCCAGAACGCCAGCGGCGAGTTGGTCGCGCACATCCAGATGACCAGCAGCACGATGGCGATGCCCAGTGCCGCATTGAGCGGATGCTGCATCGGGAAGACCAGCGGGTTGCCGGACACCAGCCCCTGCAGCTTGGCAAACGCGACGATCGAGCCGGTGAAGGTGATGGCACCGATGGCGACGCCGATCGACATCTCGATCAGGCTGCCCACCGCGACGGCACCCGCCTGGCCGATGCCATAGGCGCTGGGATTGTAGAAGGCGGCGATGGCGACGAAGACCGCGGCCAGGCCGACCAGGCTGTGAAAGGCGGCGACCAGCTGCGGCAGCGCCGTCATCTGGATGCGCAGCGCGATGACCGTGCCGATCGGGGCGCCGATGAGGATGCCCAGAATGATCAGCCAATAGCGCGTTTGCGTGCCTTCCGGCAGAATCTGCGGCATGGCGATCATGGTCACGACGATGGCGATGACCATGCCGGTGATGCCGTAGAAGTTGCCCGCCCGCGCCGTCTCCGGCGACGACAGGCCGCGCAGCGCCATGATGAAGCAGATCGCTGCGACAATGTAGGCGAGGTAGGCTGCGATAATCATGATCGGTCTCCCACGCCCCTATTTCTTCTTCTTGTACATCTGCAGCATGCGCTGCGTGACAATGAACCCGCCGAAGATGTTGACCGACGCCAGCACCACGCCGAAGAAGCCCATGGCGGCGCTGAAGCCGTAGCCGCCCCCGGCGGGCGAAGCGGCGATCAGGGCGCCGACGATGATCACCGACGACACGGCATTGGTGACGCTCATCAGCGGCGAGTGCAGGGCCGGCGTGACGCGCCATACCACATAGTATCCGACGAAGCAGGCGAGCGCGAACACGGTCAGCAGCATGACGAAGAACAGGCCGTGGCTGTCGCCGCTCTCCACCGGCGCGCCGGTCATGGCCTGAGCCGCCGTGAGCTCCGCCTCCCGGGCCAGCAGTGCCGCGCGGTCGGCGAGGACCTGCGCCTCCGCCAAGAGCTGCCGCGAGGCTTCGATGATGTCTTGCGGTTCCATGGCTTTTGTTCCGCCCCCCTAGCTTTGGCTCGCAGCCGGCGTCTCTTCCGCCGCCGGTGCCGCGGCCTGCCTGGCCGCCTCGGCGAAGGAAGGATGCACGATCTTGCCCTCGTGGGTCAGGCACGTGCCGGACACGACCTCGTCATTGAAGTCGATCTTCAGCGCCTTCGTTTCCTTGTCGATCAGTGGCGTCAGGAACGACGTCAGGTTGCGCGCGTACAGCGATGACGAGGCGGTGGCCAGGCTCGACGGCGTGTTGGCCTCGCCAATGATGGTGACGCCGTGCTTGTGGACCACCTTGCCCGGCTCGCTGAGCGCACAGTTGCCGCCGCGCTCGGCCGCCAGGTCGACGATCACCGCACCCGGCTTCATCACCTTGACCATGTCCTCGCTGACCAGGACCGGCGCCTTCTTGCCGGGAATCAGCGCGGTGCAGATGACGACGTCCTGCTTCTTCAGCGTCTCCAGAAGCAGCTCGGCCTGCTTCTTCTTGTAGGCCTCGCTCATCTCCTTGGCGTAGCCGCCGGCGGTCTGGGCCTGCTGGAACTCCTCGTCCTCGACGGCGACGAAGGTGCCTCCCAGGCTCTGCACCTCTTCCTTGGCGGCCGGGCGCACGTCCGTCGCCGAGACGATGCCGCCCAGGCGCTTGGCCGTGGCGATCGCCTGCAGACCGGCGACGCCGGCGCCCATGACCAGGACGCGGGCCGGCGGCACGGTGCCGGCGGCGGTCATCATCATCGGAAAGGCGCTGCTGAACTGCGCCGCTGCGTTGATGACGGCCTTGTAGCCGGCCAGGTTGGCCTGGCTGGACAGCACGTCCATGACCTGCGCCCGGGTGATGCGCGGCATCAGCTCCATGGCGAAGCTCTCGATGCCGGCCTCGGCGTACGCGTTGACCGACTGCGGCGCGTCGTACGGGTCGAGGATGGCGACGAGAACGGCGCCGCGCTTGATCGACGCCAGCTCGTCAACCTCGCCCTCGCCGGGCAGGAGCGGGCGGCGCACCTTCAGCACGATGTCGGCGTCGCTCAGCGTCTCCTGCAGATCCTTGGCGATCTTGGCGCCATTTTTTTCATAGGCTTCGTCGGTATAGGCCGCACCCGCGCCGGCACCGGACTCGATCACCACGTCGAGGCCGAGGCCGATGAGCTTCTTGACGGTGTCAGGCGAGGCGGCAACGCGCGCCTCTCCGGGTCGGCGTTCCTTGGGGACAGCGACTTTCATGGGCTTCTTTCCCTAGGGGTTAGCCGGTGAGGGGCCGTACGGGGCCGCCAGGAGCCCCTGGGCGCCCGCAGCGCGCGCACCATGCCGCAAGCGGCCAAGGGTCGCAAGGGGGCTGGGGACCAGGAAGGGAAAAAACGGGGCACCGGCTCTTGCCTATTGGCGGAGCATGCCATGCCGGCGCAAACGCGACCGCGCTGCCGCCGGGCCCGCTCACTCCTTGATGCGGCCGCGCTCCGACAGGATCATGGCCAGCGGCCGGGTGGCCGGGAAGTAGGACAGGACGATGGTTGCCACGGCCATGATCGGGATGGCCAGAAACATTCCCGGGATGCCCCACATGGCGCCCCAGGCGAACAGCGACACGATGACGACCAGCGGGCTGAGGTTGAGCGTGCGGCCGGCCAGGCGCGGCTGAATCACGTTGGCGATGATGGTCTGGCCGCCGACGATGACGGTGGTGATGACCAGGAACGGCTGCACCGTGTCGAACTGCACCAGCGCCAGCAGCGCCGGCAGGGCAACGCCGATCAGCACGCCGATGCTGGGAATGAAGTTCAGCAGGAACAGCAGGAACGCCCAGAACGCCGCGTAGTCGAGCCCGACCCAGGCCATGACGGCATAGGATAGCGCCCCGACCATGGCGCTCATCACGGTCATGATCCAGACGTACTCCTGGATCTGGGTGCCCATGCGGGTCAGCAGGCTGCGCACCCGCTGCTGCCGCGCCGGGTCGGGGAACAGGGCGTTCATCTTGGCATCGAAGGCGCGCTGCTCGACGAGCAGGAACAGCACGCAGATCAGCACGATGCCGGCGTCGGTGACGATGCTGCCGATGGTGCCGGCAATGCCACCGACCAGGTCGCCGACGCCGATCTCGCGGACCACGTCCTCGATCGACAGCACCTCGCGCAGGCCCAGCCAGGCCGCCACCCTGCGCAGCGCCTGGTTCATCTTCTCCTGGTATTCCGGCGCCCGATCGGCCACCGCCTCGACATTGTTGGAGACCAGCAGGACGACGAGATAGCCGGCCAGCAGGATCATGGCGATGGCCAGCCCCAGCCGCAGCCAGCCCGGCAGGCTGCGGCCACCCACCCGGACGAAGCGACAGCTGCGCGCCAGGGCGTTGATCAGGAACCATACCATCAGCGCCACGGCGAACGGGATCAGCAGGTTCGAGGCAACGACCAGCACGGTCACCGCCAGCACCGCCACCCCGAACCACAGGGCCACCGCCAGCGCCCTGAGAGAAAGAACCTGCCGCCTCATCGTCCCGCCGCCGTCATACATGCCGTGTGATCGCGCGCATGGATATTGACCACCCGCCGGCGGTCGGCCAATGTGATCTTCGTTCCGGGGGAGCCCCACCCGAGGGGCTGAGAGGCTGCTGGCGCGCATCGGCGTGCGGCGCAGCGACCCTTCGAACCTGATCCGGGTCGTGCCGGCGGAGGGAGGACGCGCGCGGGGCCGCAAGGCCTGCCCCGACATCGTTCCCGTTCATCGCCGTTCCGCCGTCCCGGCCGCCATTGCCGTTCGCACCGGGAGGCCGCCGCATGTCGACCATTTCCTGCCGATCCGCCCGATCCGCCCGATCCGCCCGATCCGCCAGCCGTCCGGCGCCCGCGCCGGATTGCGCCCGCGCCGCCCGCGCTGCCCGCGCCGCCCGCGCTGCCCCTGCCGCCGGAGGGCGGGCATGAGCGCCTGGCTGGCCGCCGCCGTGCTGCTGACCACGGCCGCCGCATTCACCGCCGTCGGCATGCTGTACGCCCGCCGCCGCGTGGCGTCGCTGGAGGACTGGACCACGGCGCGGGGCACGCTGGGCCCCACCGCCGGGGTGGCGACGCTGGTCGCCTCGGGCATGGGCGCGTGGATCCTGTTCGGGCCGGCCGAGGCCGCCACCTGGGGCGGTATCGCCGCGGTCGCCGGCTATGCCCTGGGGTCGGCGACGCCGCTGCTCGTGTTTGTCGTGCTGGGCGCGCGGCTGCGCCGGCTGATGCCCGAGGGGCACAGCCTGATCGAGTACGTGCGGCGCCGCTATGGTCCGGCCATGCACGCGCTGACGCTGGCCGTGACGCTGTTCTATCTGGTCATCTTTCTGACCGCCGAGGTCACCGGCATGGCGCTGATCGCCGAGCTGGTCACCGGCCTGCCGCTGTGGGCGACGGCGGTGGTGGTGATGGCGTCGACGCTGGCCTACACCGGCTATGGCGGCCTGCGCGCCTCGATCTTCACCGACGGCATCCAGTTCCTGCTGATGGTGCCGCTGCTGGCCTGGCTGGTGGCCGCCGCCTGGCAGGCCCTGGGCGGCGCCGGGCCGGGCCTGGCGGCGCTGACCGAACGGGCGCCGCAGCTCCTCGATCCGCTGACGTCGGCCGGGCTGGAGGGCGGGCTGACCCTGATCATCGCCATCGTGCTGACCGAGCTGTTCCATCAGGGCCATTGGCAGCGGGTGTTCGCGGCGCGCGACGAGCGCAGCCTGCGCACCAGCTTTCTGCTGGCCGGCATCATCGTCTTTCCGATCGTCTTCGCCATGGGCCTGTTCGGCCTGGCCTTCGTCGCGCTGGACGTGCCGGGCGAGGCCTCGACGGCCGTGTTCGCCGTGGTGCTGGCGGCGCTGCCGGCCTGGGCCGGACTGGGGCTGATCCTGCTCGGGCTGGTGCTGGTGATGAGCAGCGCCGACACCATCCTGAACGCCGTGGCCAGCCTGATCGCCGTCGACCTGCAGCACGTGCGCCCGGCAGCCGACGGGGCGCGGCGCATGCGCGTGGCGCGGCTGGCCATCCTGGCGCTGGCGGTGCCGGTGGTGGCCGTGGCGGCGCAGGGCTACAGCGTGCTGTACCTGTTCCTGCTGGCCGACCTGCTGTGCGCGGCGGCGGCGTTCCCGGTGTTCTACGGCCTGTACAATCCGCGCTACAGCGAGCGCGCCGCGGTGTGGAGCCTGCTCGCCGGCCTGGCCGCCGGCGCGGCGCTGTTCCCTGCCCCGGACCTGAGCGGCGGCAGCCTGCTCGGCGCCTTCGTGCTGGCGGCCACGGTGCCGGCGGCGGTGTCGCTGCTGTGGCCGCGGCGGGCCGAGCCGTTCGACTTCGCCGACCTGCGCACGGCGGTACGGCCGATCGCGGAGTAGGGGCGGGGCGTGATGCCAGCGGCCCTGCTGCCACGGTTGTCGATCCGGCTCAGCCCCGCTTCGTGTGGTATTTGTTGGCATAGTGCTTGCCCAGCATCTTGCGCGTCTGCGGCGTTAGATCGGGGTTGGCCTTGCCGCGGGTGGGCCGGCCGGGCGACGGCGGCTTGGCAGTGGTCTGGCCGGGCGGCGGCGGACCGGACGCGGGCTTCTTCGCCATTTCGCTCTCCTCGCGTCGACCGGACCTTGCCCCGGCAGGGGGACCGGAAATCGTATGAGTGGCGACAAACAGTGCTTGACCGCCGGCATACGATAAACCCGGCCGGTTTGCAGGCACCGGGCGGCGTTCCCCAGAGTTGCCCACAGGGCCATCCACTGATTCTGGGGATGGCTGCGGCCGACCGCCAGGAGGGCCGGTCCGGATCGCTTGTGGTCGCCGCGGCCGGCGGCACAGCCGCGTCGGCCGCCCTGTCAATCCGACAGCACCGCCAACGACGCCGCCGTGACGGCGATCTGGCCGAGGATCGTGGCGACGTTCCCCGAAAAGGCCAGGAAGTCGAACGGCGCCGGGTCGCGCGGCACGACGACGGTCGAGCCCGGCGGGATGTGCACCGCCTCGAACCGCCACAGCGACGGCGCAATCGGCTGGGCGCTGCCGTCGGGATAGACCACGTAGATGCGGTCGCGGTCGGCGTCGTGGGTGTAGCCGCCGGCCTCGCGGACATAGTCGCGGACCGTCTTGCCGGAGCGGAACTGCAGGGTGGCCGGCGCCAGCACCTCGCCGGTCACCGTCACGCTTTGCTCGCGGGGCGGGATGTAGAGCGTGTCGCCCGGCTGCAGCACCACGTCCAGCGCCGGGTTGGCGCGCAGCATGTCCGGGTCGGCCTCGACCACCACCCGTCCGGTCGGCTCGACGGCGCGCAACTGGTCGGCCAGGTCCTGGGCCAGGTCGATCTCCGCCTGGCCCGGCCGCTCCGGCTCGGTCAGCGCGCCGGCCAGCCGGCGGTCGAGCTCGGCGGCCGTCTGGCGGAAGCGGGCGCGCTGGCGCTCGCGCTCGGCGACTCGGGTGAACACGGCGCCGTCGGAATAGGCCTGCGGGGTCAGGCCGCCGGCTCGCGCGATCAGTTGCGACAGCCGCTCGCCGGCCACCAGGTCGTAGGCGCCGGGCCGCCGCACCTCGCCGCGAATCGTCACGCCGCGCGGCGTCACCGGGTCGACCAGCGGATGGACCCGTACCGCATCGCCCGGCCGCACGACCACGGTCGCGGGCGGGTACACCGTCAGGTTGACCAGGGTGCGTCCAGCCTGCAGCGCGTCGCCGCCCGGCGTCCGGTCGACGGTGGTGATCTCGGCATTGGTCAGGTCGGCCTCGCGCGACAGGCCGCCGGCGGCGTCGAGCAGGTGGGCCAGGGCCGTGTCGCCGGCCACCGGGTACGGGCCCGGTCGTGCCACCGCCCCGCCCAGCACCACCGCATGGTCGGCCAGGAAGCGGGCCAGCGCCACATCGTCGCCGCCCGGCCCGGCCCCCGGACCGCCGCGCCCCGGCCCGTATGCCGCATCGAGCCACGGCCCGGTCTCGCCGTCGCCGGCCGCTGCGGTGCCGGCTGCGCTGCCGGCGGCGGCCAGCCGCCGTGCCTCGGCCGGGTCGAACACCAGCACCCGGTCATCGTCGCCGAGGCGCAGGTCGCCGGCCCCGGTCAGCACCGCCTGCGGCGAGAAGGCGACGAAGCGCCGCCCCAGGCTGACCGGGTCGCGCCGCGCGATGACGCCGATCAGCGGGTAGGCGTCGGGGCGCAACGCCTCGCCGCGGTCGAACAGCACCGCCAGGCTGGGCGCCGCCGCCAGCGGCCGTGGCCCCGGCAGCCAGACGTGCCCGGCCAGGGTCACGCCCGGCTCCGGCACCGCGACCACGTCGCCCGGCCCGGCCCGCCGCGGCGGCGCCGGCAGGTCGGTGCGGCCGGCCAGCCGCAGCAGGTCGCCCAGCGCCGCCTGCGATGCCGCCGGATAGACGCCCGGCCGCGGCACGCCGCGCCACAGCAGCACGCCATGGTGCAATGCCAGCGGCAGCACGTCGGGGTAGGCATCGAAGCTTGTCGGACAGGCAGTGCGCTCCGGCGCCAGCCGGTGCGCCGCTTCGGCAATCGGCCCGGCGGCGAGCGCCCGTCCCGCGGCGCCGCTCAGCGCCCGCGCCAGCGCCGCCAGCCCGGCGCATCGCTCCAGGTCGTCGGCCGGCAGCGCCTCGCCGCGCAGCAGGGCCAGCACCGGTGCCGAGGTCAGGAACCGCACGTCGGCGCCGCCCAGCACGATCACCGTGTCGCCGTCATGCAGGCGGCGGTCGGCGCGGCCGGCCAGCACCGCCTGCAGGTCGACCGGCTGCAGCACCCGCGCCCGCGTCGCCGGGTCGTCGGTTTCCAGCACGGCGAACGGCAGGTACGGATCGGGCCGCAGCCGGCTGCCGTCGCCGAGCAGGCGGCCCAGCGTCGCCGCCTCGTCCAGAGCGTAGGCGCCCGGCACCTCGACGTGCCCGGCCAGGGTGACGGCGCCGGCCCGCGCCGCGGCCAGCGGCGTCACCAGCAGCACGTCGCCGTCGCCCAGAGCGGCCTGCGGCCCGACCTGACCGGTGTGCTCCTCGCCGTCGGGGCCGATGGCCAGGCGCAGCCGCCGCACCGGCCCCGGCACCAGCGGGCCGCCGGCCAGCGCCACGGCCGCGTCGGCGGTGATGCCCGGATCGTCGGGCGGCAGCTCGTAGACGGCCGGGCGGCGCACGGCGCCGGCCACCGCCAGGGTGGCGCCGAGCGGCGGCACGACGATGCGGTCGCCGTCGCGCAGCGGCAGGTCGGCGTCGGACGGCCCGCCCTGCAGCAGCGCATAGAGGTCGATCGTCGTGGCCGTGCCGGCGCGGACCAGGCGCACGGCGCGCAGGCTGCCCTGGCGGGTGATCCCGCCGGCGGCGTACAGCGCATCGAGCACGGTGGCGAACACCGTCAGCTCGAGCCGGCCCGGCCGCGCCACCTCGCCGGCCACCAGCACGCCGATCTGGCGCACCTCGGCCAGCGAGACATAGATGTCGGTGGCGGTCAGGGTGGCGGCGGCCTCCGCCTCCAGTTCGGCGCGCACCTCGGCCAGGGTGCGACCGGCGGCGCCGACCGGGCGCAGCTCGGGCAGCAGGATGCGGCCGTCGCGGTCGACGGCCACAGTCAGGCTGTCGTTGCGCTGGCCGCGGAAGGTGACCGTCAGCCGGTCGCCGCTGCCCAGCACGTAGTCCGGCGGCACTGCTCCCACCGGACCGGCCGCTGCCGGCCCCGGCCGGTCGAACAGGCGATGGCCGAACTGCCACAGCGGCATGCCGGCGCGCGCGCCGTACATGGCCTCCAGGCGCGACGGCGGCCCGGCCTCGGTCGCTCCGGGGCCGCCATCGGCAGCCGCCCCGGCGACGGCGGCCGCCGGCGGCGTCATGGCGATGAACGCGGCAAGCACGATGACCGCAACGGGCAATGCCGGGATCATGGCCTTCATTCGCGAGGATGGTCACATGCATACCATACTATAGCGTGCATGATGGCACGGATCGCCGCGGCTGGCCAGCGTCAATGTCGTTCCAGTGTCAATGTCGTTGACGCATGGCAACACGTCCAGGTTGATCGGCTGGAGGGCCGATGGGATCGGCGAAGACCCTGGTGTTCCATCCGACGGCCCGGCCGACCGGTCGGACTAGTCCTCAATGATAAAGGTCGTGCGATCGAGGCCGGTGTTGCCCTCGGCTTCGCGATAGGCATGGACCACCGCCTCGTAGGTGCCGGGCTGGTCGACCGGCAGCGTCGCCTCGAACTGGCTTGGCGTGCCGGCATAGGCGAGCGGCACCTCGGCGACCCGCTCACCGTCGCGGTAGAGCACCGCCACGACGTCGGTATCCGCGGCATCCCACAGGCCGCCGGGCTCGATCGGGCAGCCGCACATCATCATGACATTGGCCTGCACGGTCACGCCCTCGCCCGCCTCGGTCAGCTTGACGTGGGCCGGCGGGTCGAGCACGTCGACGACCAGGCCCGGCACCTCCAGCACCCAGCCGTCGCCAACCGTGTAGTCACGGCCGGGCACCAGCCATTGCTCGGCCGTGACCGTGGTGAGTGCCTGCGGCTGGGCCAGCGGACCGGTCACCGTGGCACGGACGCGGGTCGGCCGGTCGAGGTCCAGCGTGGTCGTCCAGGCGGCGGCGTCCGGCGTCGCCACCGGCGCGCCGCGGGTGTGGGCGTCCTGCATGATGCGCTGCGTGTCGCCGGTGGTGCCGGCGGTCACGCCGCTGGCCAGCAACGCGCCCGTCTCGGCATCGTGCAGCAGGATGCGGGCGCCGCCCAGGCTGGTGCCGATGAACTTGCCGTTGCGGCTGATGGCGCGAATGGTGAGTTCCGTCGGCTCGGCCAGGGCCGGCGGTGCGCCCGCCAGCACGGCCAGGACGGCGATGATCAGGGCGGCGGGCAGGGCGAGCCCCATGCGGAACTGCGGCATGATGGTTTCTCCCGATGCCGGTTCAAGGCAGGCAGGGCGCGGCCGCCGGCCGGTACCGGCCGCGCCCCCTTGTGGCCGGCCATGACGCAGGGCCATGAAGCAGGGCCATGACGCAGGGCCAGGAGGCAGGCTTAGCGCACATGAGCGCGGCACGGGCTGCACTGCAACCGGACCCCTGGTGCTCTTGGTGCGTTGTATCAGAAGAACGCCGGTACGAACGGGCCGGTTCCGGCGACGACCCGGCAGCGGCGCAGGCTTCGGGCCGGTCGCGGCAAAATGTCCGCGACCGCTGGACGGTTTCGGCCAGCGGCCGGCCTTACCAATTTCAGGGCAACATGCCGGTGTCGTCGTCGACCGTGGAGTGGCCGGGGCTGGCCGTGGCGTCGGTCCTGGCCCGCGAGTCCCGCGGCGGCCGCGCCGGAAACCTTCCGGGCGTCGTGTGTGTTGCAATGCACAACAGGGGTTGCCCGCCAACGAGGACCAGATCCATGGCAGAGACCGTGACGCGGCTCGAAAACGCCCGGCCAGGCCAGCCCGGCCAGGCCGAGGCACCGGAACACGTGCGGCCGGCACGGGCCGAGGACAGGCCGGACCAGGAGAGCCGCAGCCGTCCGCCCACCTCGCATACCCGGCACGAGCAGGTCGCCCAGCGGCGCCACGACCCTGCGGCGATGCCGCAGGTGGTGCCCGACGTGGTCGACCGCGTCTGGCACGCCATCCAGGCGCACCTGACCATGGGCATCTCGCCGGTCGCCCTGGCGCGCGCCCACATGGACTGGATGGCGCATTTCCAGAACGCCCCCGGCAAGCAGGCCAACCTGGTGCAGAAGGCGTGGTGGGACGCGGTGCGGCTGTGGTTCTACGCCATGCGCTCGCGCAACCACGACGGCGAGGACCGCGTCATCGAGCCGGCCGAGCACGACAAGCGCTTCAGCAGCGATGAATGGCGCGAGTGGCCATTCAACGTCATCGCCCAGGCCTTCCTGCTGCAGCAGGCGTGGTGGGACGAGGCGACCACCGGCCTGCGCGGCGTCACTGCCCAGCACGAGCGCGAGATCAACTTCCTGATGCGCCAGCGGCTGGATCGCATCGCGCCGTCCAACTTCCCCTGGTCCAACCCCGAGGTGATCCGCAAGACGGCGGAGACGGGTGGGGCCAATTTCTGGCACGGCACCGAGAACCTGATGGAGGACTTCCGCCGCATCATCATGGGCGAGGGCCCGGTCGGCGTCGAGGACTTCCAGGTCGGCCGCGACGTTGCCATGACACCAGGCAAGGTGGTGCACCGCAACGACCTGATCGAGCTGATCCAGTATTCGCCGGCGACGGAGCAGGTCTACCCCAACCCGGTGCTGATCGTGCCGGCGTGGATCATGAAATACTACATTCTTGACCTGTCGCCGCACAATTCACTGGTCAGGTACCTGGTCGACCGCGGCCACACCGTGTTCATGATCTCGTGGAAGAACCCGACCGCGGAGGACCGCAATCTCAGCCTCGATTCCTACCGCCGCCTGGGCGTGATGGCGGCGCTGGACGCGGTGCAAGCGATCATGCCCGACCGCAAGGTCGATGCCGTCGGCTACTGCATCGGCGGCACCCTGCTGATGATCGCCGCCGCGGCGATGGCGCGGGCGCACCGCGACCTCCTCAACAGCATCACCCTGTTCGCCGCCCAGGTCGATTTCACCGAGGCGGGCGAGCTGATGCTGTTCATCGACGAGACCGAACTGGCCTATCTTGAGGACATGATGTGGGCGCGCGGCTTCCTGGACACCTTCCAGATGTCCGGCGCCTTCCAGCTGCTGAACTCGGCCGACCTGATCTTCTCGCGCATGGTCAAGCAGTACATGATGGGCGAGCGCGACAAGATGATCGACCTGATGGCGTGGAATGCCGACGCCACGCGCATGCCCTATCGCATGCATTCGGAATACCTGCGCTCGCTGTTCCTGGAGAACCGGCTGTCACGCGGGCGGTTCGCCGTCGAGGGTCACCCGATCGCGCTGACCGACATCAAGGCGCCGATCTTCTCGGTGGCGACGACCAAGGACCACATCGCGCCCTGGGAGTCCGTCTACAAGGTCAAGCTGGTCACCGATACGGACGTCACCTTCGTGCTGACCGATGGCGGCCACAACGCCGGCGTCATCAGCGAGCCGGGCCACCGCGGCCGGCACTACCGGATCCAGACGCTGTACGAGGGCGACAACTACATCCCGCCGGACCGCTGGGCCGCCCAGGCGCCGTGCCGCGACGGCTCGTGGTGGCCGGCCTGGGCCGAATGGCTGGCCGAACGCGCCGCCGGCCCGCAGGTCGACCCGCCGCCCATGGGCGCCGCGGACGGCGGCTACCCGCCACTGGAGGACGCGCCGGGGACGTATGTGTACCAGACGTGAACCGGCACCGTGAACCTGGCGAGGGCGACATTCCACGCCCGGCGTGCGACGGCCCCGTCCAGGCCGCCTGCTCGCCTGCCTGCACGGCCGCCTGCCTGCATGGCCGCCTGCCTGCATGGCCGCCTGCCTGCATGGCCAAAGTCGAGCCGAGATCGGGGTGCGCAATGACCCGCTGGTGGCCATAGGCGCCAAGGCACTCCACCCCTACAGAATGAACTTGCTCAGGTCGGCATCCTTGGCCAGCGGGCTGACGCGGTCGCGGACGTAGGCGGCGTCGATGGTGATGGTCTCGCCGCCGCGGTCACTGGCGGTGAAGCTGATCTCGTCGAGCAGGCGCTCCATCACCGTGTGCAGGCGGCGGGCGCCGATGTTCTCCACCGAGCTGTTGATCTCCGCCGCCAGGCCGGCCAGCTCGTCGATGGCGTCGTCGGCGAACTCCAGGGTGACTTCCTCGGTGCCCAGCAGCGCCTTGTATTGCTTGATCAGGCTGGCCTCCGGCTCGGTCAGGATGCGGCGGAAATCGTCGCGGTCCAGCGCCGTCAATTCGACGCGGATCGGCAGACGGCCCTGCAGCTCGGGCAGCAGGTCCGACGGCTTGGCTAGGTGGAAGGCGCCCGAGGCGATGAACAGGATATGGTCGGTGCGCACCGTGCCGTGCTTGGTCGCCACCTGGGTGCCCTCGATCAGCGGCAGCAGGTCGCGCTGCACGCCCTCGCGGCTGACGTCGGCGCCGATGCGTTCCGATCGGGCGGTGATCTTGTCGATCTCATCCAGGAAGACGATGCCGTTCTGCTCCACCGTGCCGATCGCCTCGGCCACCACCTTCTCCTGGTCGAGCAGCTTGTCGGACTCCTCGGCGATCAGGATGGTGTGGCTTTCGCCGACGCTCATGCGCCGCGTCTTGGTGCGGCCGCCGAAGGCCTTGCCGAAAATATCGTTCAGGTTGAGCATGCCCATCTGGGCGCCGGGCATGCCGGGGATGTCGAAGGTCGGCAACTGGCCCATGCCGCTGTCCTGCACCTGGACCTCGATCTCGCGGTCGTTCAGGTCGCCGTCGCGCAGCATGCGGCGGAACTTGTTGCGCGTCTCCGGGCTGGCGTGCTCGCCGACCAGGGCGTTGAGCACGCGCTCCTCGGCGGCCATCTCGGCCTTGGCCGTGACCTCCTTGCGCAGTCGGTCGCGGGTCATGGTGATGGCGATCTCGACCAGGTCGCGGACGATCTGCTCGACATCGCGGCCGACATAGCCGACCTCGGTGAACTTGGTCGCCTCCACCTTCAGGAACGGCGCCTCGGCCAGCCGCGCCAGGCGGCGGGCGATCTCCGTCTTGCCGACGCCGGTCGGGCCGATCATCAGGATGTTCTTGGGCAGCACCTCCTCGCGCATGCCTTCCGGCAGCTGCTGACGGCGCCAGCGGTTGCGCAGGGCAATGGCCACGGCGCGCTTGGCGTCGTGCTGGCCGAC
>CAZGMC010000011.1:17401-58881 GCA_964526565.1 uncultured Mycobacteriaceae bacterium | reverse complement strand
AAACCAAATTATGGAGTGCTGGCCTGGAGACCCTTATCCGCTGGGAGCGACCTGGGATGGATCGGGAGTCAACTTTGCTTTATTCTCGGAAAACGCTACCGGAGTCGAGCTCTGTCTGTTTGACGGTCCGGACGGTAACAGGGAGGCGGCCAAGGTTCCGCTAACGGAACAGACGGACCAAGTCTGGCACATCTACCTTCCCGAGGCCCGGCCCTGCTGGCGCTACGGCTATCGAGTTCATGGTCCCTATGAGCCGTCCGCCGGCCACCGTTTTAATCAAACAAACCTGGTCCTGGATCCCTATGCAAAGGCGCTGGACCGGACCATTCAGTGGGATGACGCGATTTTCGGCTACCAGATCGGGCATGCCGACGCGGACCTGCATCCCAATGAGAGCGACAGCGCTCCGTTCGTGCCCAAGAGCGTGATTATCGATAAGACGTTCGATTGGGAAGGGGATCGCCCACTGCAAGTGCCGTGGCATGAGACGGTCATCTACGAGACCCATGTGCGAGGGATGACTATCCGCCATCCGGACGTGCCGGACAAACTCCGGGGCACGTATGCCGGTCTTGCAAGCGAACCGGTGCTGGATCATCTGCGATCACTTGGAATAACGGCCGTCGAGCTGATGCCCGTACACCAGTTCGTCGCGGATCGGCACCTGGTAGACCGCGGGCTGACAAATTACTGGGGGTACAATTCGATCGGTTTCTTCGCTCCCGACCTGCGGTATTCCAGCACGAATGACCTCGGCGGACAGGTGAACGAGTTCAAGAACATGGTGAAGGCTATTCACAAGGCCGGCATGGAGGTTATTCTCGATGTGGTTTACAATCACACCGCGGAGGGCAATCACCTGGGCCCAACGCTTTGTTTCCGCGGGGTAGACAATGCGAGTTACTACCGGCTCGTGGCCGACCAGCCCCGTTACTACATGGACTATACCGGCACCGGCAACACGCTGAACATGATGCATCCTCGGGCGCTCCAACTTATCATGGACAGTCTTCGCTATTGGATCCTCGAGATGCACGTGGACGGTTTTCGCTTCGACCTGGCTTCCGCGCTGGCGAGGGAGTTACACGCAGTGGATCGCCTTGGGGCATTTCTCGACATTATCCACCAGGATCCGGTGATCTCACAGGTGAAGCTGATCGCGGAGCCCTGGGATGTCGGCGAGGGAGGTTACCAGGTGGGCAACTTTCCGCCCGGATGGGCCGAGTGGAATGGGAAGTATCGTGACACGGTTCGGGATTACTGGCGGGGCGTCGATCGGACGTTAGGGGACTTCGCCGATCGTTTAACGGGCAGTTCCGACCTGTATCAGGCAAGCGGGAGGCGTCCTTACTCCAGCATCAACTTCGTGACCGCTCATGACGGCTTCACTCTTCGTGACCTTGTTTCTTATAACGACAAGCACAACGAAGCGAATGGAGAAGACAGCGAGGACGGCGACGATGACAACCGGTCGTGGAACTGCGGAGCTGAAGGCCCGACGGATGATGCGGAGGTCAATCATTTGCGGGCCCGCCAGGAGCGGAATTTCCTGACCACGCTCTTCCTCTCGCAGGGGGTGCCGATGTTGCTGGGCGGGGACGAAATGGGCCGGACCCAGGGAGGTAACAACAACGGATACTGCCAGGACAATGAGATCTCCTGGTTCAACTGGGCCGAGATCGACGAAGATTTGCTGGAGTTCACCCGATTCCTGATTCGTCTCCGGAGGGATCACCCGGTTTTCCGCCGACGGCGGTGGTTTCAAGGCCGACCGATTCGCGGCAAGGAGGTCGAGGATATTGGATGGTTCACGCCCGGGGGCGAGGAAATGTCCGATACGGACTGGGAGACGGGTTATGCGAAGTCGCTCGGCGTATTCCTCAACGGAAAGGCGATCCCGAGCCCGAATTCGAAGGGTGAGCCGGTGACGGATGAGAGCTTCTACATCCTATTCAACGCTCATCACAAACCGATTCCGTTCTTGTTTCCGAAACGAGGGTACTACCGCTGGGAAACGGTGCTGGATACAAGCGAGCCGGAAAAGTCGGGCGACGTTTTTGAGGCGGGCGAGGAGATCCAGGTGGATGCGCGCTCGGTTGTTGTATTGCGCCACCTGGAGTGAAACGCTTGCCGCTGAGGCAGAGGCGGGATGAATCGTCCCGTCCCAGGGATGGCGCATTCGTCAGTCAATGATGGCCTGGTGGGCAAGGACCTTGAACTTGTCGTTCAGAGTGAGGCCGCCGGTTGGCTGAAGCTGGGCCATGGCGACGCCGATCAACTCTTCCTCGGGGCTGATGAAGAAGGTGGTGTACCAGTAGCCGCCCCAGCCATGGGCGCCCTCGGTGGTCAACTCAGTGAAGCCGCGCTTGGTGGAATCGACGTAGAAGCCGAGCCCGAATGAGGGGGCGGCGCCGTTGTTGACGATCTTGCCGGCGTGGTCCATGGTCATGAGATTGACGGTGGGCGGGCTGAGCAAGCGCCGGCCGCCGAACTCGCCGCCGTTGAGGATCATTTGGGCGAACCGGGCGTAGTCGATGACGGTGGAGCAGAGACCGGCGCCACCGGCATAGAGTTTGCGGGGGCCCTTGTAAGGGTAGGCGGTCGAGATCGGACCGTCTTCGCCGGCGGGGAATTCCGGTGAGGGCTCAATCGGCTTGCCTTCCTCGCGCCGGTAGACACTCGCCAGGCGTTCGACCTTGCTATCGGGAAGATAGAAGTGCGTGTCCTTCATCTCCAGGGGGCCCAATATTCGTCGATTGAAGAACTCGGCGAGGGTCATGCCGCTCCAGACCTCAACCAGCGCGCCGAGGACGTCAACCGAAAGGCCGTAGTTATAGCGTTCGCCGGGATGGAAGGCGAGAGGAAGCTTGCCGAGACGCTTCACCATCTCGCCGATGGTAAGGTTACTGGGGCCGAGGCCGGTCGAGATGTCGTAGGCCCGGTAGAGTTCCTGGAGACCATGATCGCCGTAGGTGAGTCCAGAGGTATGTGTCAGTAGATGGCGGATGGTCATGGGCCGGTTCGCGGGAACGCGGTAGTTATTCGACGCCTCGGGTCCAGGCAAAACCATCTGGTTTTGAAACTCTGGGATGTACTTACTGACCGGATCAGAGAGGAGGAACTTACCTTCTTCGTAGAGCATCATGACGGCCGTACTGGTGATCGGCTTCGTCATGGAGGCGATGCGGAAGATTGTGTCTTCCTTCATCGGCTGGTTCTCCTCGACATTTGCGTGGCCGTAGACGCCGAAGTGAGCGATTTTGCCGCGCCGGGCGACGAGGGTCACGGCACCGGCGATCTTTTTCTGATCGACATGCTCCCGCATGATGACGTCGATGCGGGCGAGGCGTTTGGGCGAGAGTCCGACGTCCTCTGGCGCGACGCGCGGCAGAACCTGCGCGGCCATGCCGGAAACCAGCAGCAGGCCGGCGAGGATGTACAGCGGGCGGTGGAAGTTCATTGGTATTGGTCTCCTGAAGAAGTTACTCAACGATGGCCTGGTGAGCGAGAGTCTTGAACTTATCGCGCAGTTGCAGACCGTTGCTCGGGAAGAGCTGGGCCATGAAGACGCCGATCATTTCGTGCTCCGGACTGATGAAGAACTCGGTGAACCAGAAGCCGCCCCAGCCATGCGTGCCTTCCGAGGTCAGCTCGGTGAAGCCGTTTTTTGCCAAGTCAATGGAGAAGCCGAGTCCGAAGGCCAGCGGGGGGTCCTCGACGATGGAGCCGAGGTGGTCCATGGTCATCAGCTCGACGGTGGGCGGACTGAGCAAGCGCACGCCATCGAGCTCGCCTTTGTTGAGGATCATCTGGGCGAAGCGAGCGTAGTCCGGCGCGGTGGAGGAAAGGCCGCCGCCGCCGGAGAAGAACTTCCGGGGGCCGCTGTAGGGGTAGTCCGCAGTTCCTGAGGCGGCGCCGACACTGATCTCGCCTTCGACTCTTTCGAGCGGATCGCTGTCGTTAGACCCGTAGACGGCGGCGAGACGCTCTTGCTTGCCGGGCGGCAGGTAGAAGTGGGTGTCGTTCATATCGAGGGGCTCGAGGATACGTTCGCGAAAGAACTCATCGAGGGTCTGTCCGGATGCGACCTCGACGAGCCGGCCGAGGACGTCAATATTGAGGCCATACTCGAAACGGTCGCCGGGGTGAAAGAGCAGTGGTAGCTTGGCCAACTCGCGGGTGAAATCAGCCGTGGTGAAAGTGGTGGGGCCGAGACCATGGGGAATTTGATAGCTGTTGTAGAGAGGACCGAGCTTTTCATTCCAGTGGTAGGTAAGGCCCGCGGTATGGGTGAGCAGGTGGCGAATGCGTATCGGGCCGCGGGCGGGCTCCCGGTAGTTATTGGACGCGTCCGGGCCAGGTAGGACGCGCGGATTGGCAAACTCCGGAAGGTAGTTTGACACCGGATCATTCAGGAGGAACTTACCCTCCTCATAGAGCATCATGACCGCGGCGCTGGTGATCGGCTTTGTCATCGACGCGATGCGGAAGATTGTGTCGGCGGTGATGGGCCGGTTGTCCTCGATGTCGGCCATGCCATGGAAGCCGAGGTGGACGATTTTGCCTCTTCGGGCGACCAGGGTTACGGCGCCAGCAATCTTCTTGTCATCAACGTGTTGCCGGATGACCGTGTCGAGGCGAGCCAGCCGGGGGGCCGACATGCCAACCTGCTCGGGCTCGGCGCGTGGCAGCGTTTCCGCAAGGGCCGGAAGCGGAGCCAGACAGGCCGCCGAAAGGCAAACTACGAGGGTGAAGATGAGGGGCAGTTGTTTGGTCATGAAGCGACCAGTATATCGAGTCGCGCACGCTCGCCGAACGGTATCTGCGCAACGGGCCCGGTAGATCTTCGATGGGTCGGACGAGATCCTTCTTCGTTTTGCAGAAGCCTCTGTCCATGCGAAGAAATGAACTTCGACTAAAGTATACCTATGCTTCAACTGCATTCTGATCCGCTTTCGCCGATTTGCCGCCGGTTGTGTCTTGTTGTCCTGGTGATCCTCTCCAAGGCCGTCCTGCGCGGCGCGTAGAGATCCCGCCTGCTTGTGCTGACCGACATCGGCAATGAGCCCGATGACGCTCAGTCGCTCATCCGATTACTGCTCTACGCAAACGAATTTGAGATCGAGGGTCTAGTGGCAACAACGTCCAACTGGCAGAAGACGATTGTTTCTCCGGAGAAGATCCGTGTCCGTGTCGAGGCCTATGACAAGGTTCGGGATAACTTGCTGCGACACGCTGAAGGTTATCCGGAAGGCGTCTCTCTGCTTAAGGTGATTAAGGCCGGACGGGCGGAGTTCGGCATGGATGGTGTTGGCGAGGGCAAAAACACCGAGGCCTCCAAGTGGATCATTCAGGTTGTCGACAGAGCCGATCCGCGTCCCGTGTGGATCACCGTGTGGGGAGGAGCTGTCGATCTTGCCCAGGCGTTATGGACAGTGAGCCAGACCCGGGGGCCCGAGGAGGTCCGGACCTTCATCGACAAGATTCGAGTCTATACGATCTCCGACCAGGACGACGCCGGGGGGTGGATGCGTCGCACATTCCCCACGTTGTTCTACATCTCGAGTGTCCATGCGTACAGTAACTACGGCAACGCAACATGGTGCGGCATTTCGGGAGACCGTTTCTACAGCTTCCGCGGCGCCGACTTCTCACTTGTCTCCAACGCTTGGCTCGACGAGCATGTCCGCATGGGTCATGGTCCTATGGGCGAACTCTACCCACGGACCGAGTACATCATGGAAGGGGATACTCCGTCTTTCCTTTACCTCATCCCGAATGGACTTAATTTTCCGGAGAGGCCGGAATGGGGTGGCTGGGGCGGCAGATACGACCGGGAGTATCCGGGCGCCGGGCACTATGACGACACTATCGATACGGTGGTCGGCGCGGACGGGTTGCTCTACACGGACAACCGCGCCAGCATCTGGCGCTGGCGGGAAGCCTATCAACACGACTTCGCTGCTCGCATGGACTGGACGGTCAGCCACTCGCGCGGTGATGCGAATCACAATCCTGTTCCGATTCTGAACGGGCGGAGCGGACTCGATCCGGTCACGATGACCGTCCAGTCCGGCGAGAAAGTAGAGCTCAGCGCGGCGGGCAGCGAAGATCCGGATGGCGACCGACTCGATTACCAGTGGTTTCAGTACCGTGAAGCCAGCGGCCGGAACGCACCCGAGGTTTTGCTGGAAGGGGCGGGAACGGCACAGGCTTCCTTTGTCGCACCGCGAGTGCGCAATGCGAATGAGATTCACATAATCCTGTCTGTAACTGACGACGGCGACCCTCGCCTCTATTCCTACCGTCGGACGGTCATCACGATTCAGCCTGAGTAGAAAGTCGACGGATATATTCGGTGAGATCGAGGAAGCGGAAAAGCAGCAGCGGCGATGATGAGATCAATGCCTTAGCCCGCACTACTGCAAGATTCGTTGCCTGCTACCGGCTCGAGTAAGTAGCTAGCATAACCCCGCAGACCATGACGGCGACACCCGCCACCTTGATCCACGTCAGGGGCTGAATCGGTGAACCTAGCCATCCGAAGTGCGACATCACCAGGCCGCCAATCACCTGGCCGGCGATCAGAAGGATCATCACGGGCCCGGCGCCGATCTGGGGAATCAGCCAGGCGATGGCAAACACGAGGCAGGCTCCCAGGGCGCCGGCCGTCAGCAGCAACGGATTGACCTGCCGGAGCGGGGACAGAGCGCCGGACCTCCAGCCGCTGAACCCAATGATGACCGCGGCCAAAGCGCCGATACACCAGAAAACGGCGTTGGCGACACGAGGGTTGTTCATCATCGCTCCCACCTTGCCATTCATGGCAAGATGCACCGCCAGGATCACTCCCAGAAACGCGGTCAACAGATAGAACTGAAGCTTCATGGTCTCTTTCCTCCCGGTTTCGAATCAGTCAATGACGTTCTGAGTATTCGCCGGATTACCGGATGCCGGTCAGTTCGTCGAGTCGATTATACGCCGGCTTCCTGTTCGACTGTCTGTTGCAGCGAATTAAGGAGAGTAGCGTAACATCGCCCGCTCGCACGTGTTGCCAGCGCGACGGCCCGGGGCAGCCAATGGCGGAGATGGCGGCGCAGGAAGTCTTGACGAGCTATTCGAACCGATTCAGTGTCGGGGTTGCCCGACGCTTCGCAATGGTCCAACCAGCTCAGGAATTCGAGCTGAGTCAAGAGATGGTCCACGGCAGCCAGGAATGGAAGCGGCCAGCGCGGCCAGGCTTCCGAGTCTCAAGATTTCGCGTCGGGTGCTCATTGGGATCTCCTCGACATCATGGCCGGCGGCGCCCAGGTGCGTATGTGAGCAAGCAGATCGCCGATGTCGCTTGACGAAAGGCCCGCACGGCCGAAAGCCGGCATCGGCGTATGCTCGCGACCCATGACGATGGTCTAAGCGATGAACGCGTCGGAAGCGGTTCTCTGAAATACCGGGTTGGCGAGTTGCGGCGCGATCAGGCCTTCGCCGTCGACGCCGTGGCAGCCGGCGCACTGCAGGTTGTAGATGCCTTTTCCGCGTTCGGCCGAACCGCGCGGCGGCGCCGACGGCAGATCCATCGGCTGAATGTCTCCCCGGAGATAGTCCGCCACGGCGTTGACCTCGGCGTTGGTAAAGCCTCCCGCCTTTGGACCCCAGCCGGGCATCTTCGTTCCGGGCCGACCGCCACGGATGTTCTCCGCCAGATACTCGCTGCCGGCGGCGCGGAGAAACGCGGCGTTGCGGATGCCGGGAACAAACTGCTTGAAGATCTTGTCCCAGCGCGAGTAGCCCCCCGTGTCATGGCAAGCGGCGCAGTACGACTGATATAGCTGCTCGCCGTCCGGCGGCGGGGGATGCAGCCGGGCATACTCCTGCTCGATCTTGTCGGGCGCCATGTAGGCCTGGGGCAGAGAACGCTCGCGAAGTGAAAGCATGTGGATGGTAAGAGCGCGGATGTCGGGTTCCGTTATTCCCTGCGAAGGCATCTGAGAATCGGGCGCAACCGCGCCGGGGTCGCGGAAGTGTTCCATGTGCCAGTGCCAGACCGTCTGCTCGCCGTCCAGATTCTGTCGCATGAATTCATGTTTGGTTTTGAGACCCACATTGTCGAGTTCGGGACCTAGCGAGCCGCCCTTGCCGTCGAGCTTGTGGCAGGAGCCGCAGGCGTAACGGCTGTACAGTTCGATGCCGCGGACCAGTTGGGTGGCAGAGCCTCCGGATCGTGACAGGAAGCGCAGGGTCGCCCAGGGCGGCAACAGCGGATAGTCCCAAAAGACATCGGTGGCCTTGGCCTCCTCGAAGTTCATCGCGCGGCCCTGGCCCTGGTGACAAACGGTGCAGCCGTATTCTTCGACCCGGTGGATCTCGAGCAGGCCCCCCGGGTGTGTCGCGTGCGGGGGTTCATATATCCCCGCTTCGAGTGCCATCCTACGCCTGGCTGCCGGCCCGTGACCGTGACCCTGGTCACACTCGCCCGTTATATCTTTTTCTTCGCCGGAGCATTGTTGATCGCGGCGGCGGACAGTTGACGGGTTGCTATGGCGACCATCCTGGCAGTATCGGTGTTTCTGGTTTTCCGGGACGTTGAAAACGGGGGAATAGGTCATCCGCTGCATCAGCGGTCTGTCTTTGTCCACTGGCAGGGAAATCCGCGCGGAACCCGGGCTCAGGAGAAGAATTCCTGCATCGTCGGTTCGTACTCAGGAAAGTAACGTTGAATAAGCGGCAGGTCGAACATCTCCATGATGCTCGTATTGGGTTCTCGCTGGAGCAGGAACTCGATGGATCGCTCTACCAGCGTCTCCTGGTCAACGCGGCCGCCGGTCAGCTTCTGATGGTATTCCGGCGATACCATCACCAGGTGATTGGTCTGTGGCGGACCTGACACCGTAACTTCCCATGTAGTATCGGATTGTTTCTTTACTGAGATATCCACATGGTTATTCTTTCACATTTTTCCGCGAGGTTGCTCGCTATTGCTTTGCGGCCGGTCTGCAGCGGGGTCATGCGATGGTCCACGGGGCTGTCCGGCTTGCGCTTGACGCGTGATATACTCCAGCCTTATGAAAACCCGCCACTATGTCCTCGGGTTCCTCTTCCTGCTGTCGATGATCACCTACATTGACCGGGTATGCATCAGTGTTGCCGGCTCCCGCCTTCAAACCGATCTGGGGATGACTCCGGAGCAGTTGGGCGATGTTCTGAGCGCATTTGCGCTCGCTTATATGATCTTCGAGGTCCCGACCGGGGCCTGGGGTGATAAAGCCGGGCCCAGGAAGCTGCTCACGCGTATCGTTATCTGGTGGTCCGTATTCACCAGTCTGACCGGTGTGGCCAAGAACTATGTGATGCTCCTGGTGGTGCGCTTCCTGTTCGGGGCTGGAGAAGCCGGCGCCTATCCCAATTCCTCGGGGGCGATCGCGCGCTGGTTTCCGGCGGCGGAAAGAGGCCGAGCCCAGGGCACGGTCTGGATGGCCAGCCGTATCGGCGGAGCGCTGACACCCTTCCTCGTGGTTCCCATTCAAGCGAACTTCGGCTGGCGAGCGTCTTTTTGGGTGTTTGGCATTTTGGGCATTATCTGGGCCATTGCCTGGTACACGTGGTTCCGCGACCATCCGTCACAGAAGCCTTCCGTTAGTAAAGAGGAGCTGGCGGAAATCGGCGCCGGCGCGAAACCGCCCGCTCACGTCGCGCTGCCGTGGGGCAAGGTTTTCAAGAGCGGCAACTTCTGGACCATCCTGCTGATGTACCACTTCTACTGCTACGGCGCGTTCTTCTTCCTATCGTGGTATTTCCCCTACCTGGTGAACGGTCGCGGCTTCAGCGACGATGAACTGCTGCGCTACTCCTGGCTGCCCTTTGTTCTGGGCGCCCTCGCCAACATGGCCGGCGGCTCGGTGAGCGACTTTCTGGTAAAACGGATTGGTCTGCGCTGGGGACGCAGATTGGTCGGGATCACCGGTCTGGCGACCTCGGCAATATTCATCCTGGCCACGGTCATGACCACGAGCAAGCTCGTGGCGGTTATCTTTCTGGCTATCGGCTTCGCGGCGTCGGACTTCATGCTGCCGGTGGCTTGGGCGGTGTGCCTCGACGTCGGCAAGAAGTACGCCGGGACTGTCAGCGGAGCCATGAACACCGCCGGCCAGGCGGGCTCGTTCCTGGTGGCCTGGGCCTTCGGCCGCGTGGTGGCCGCATATGGCAGCTACGACGCACCCCTCTATCCAATGGCAATCCTGATGGGACTCAGCACGTTGCTCTGGCTCAGAATTGATCCCACCAAACAGTTGGTACCGGAGGAAGGCGAGCCCCATCATCCCGCTGCCCACGCGGAGATTTGAGATTACGGAAACGTGGCCCTGTCCGGGGTCGGGCTGCGCTTTGCCATCAAACGAAGATTCGATCGTCCGGGCCCCTATTGCACCAGCCGCCGAATGCGTGCCAGCGCCTGTTGGGCCGGCTCGTAGCCCGGCTCGAGTTCCAGCGCTTTGTCGAAGCATTCCGTCGCGCGCCTGAACATCTCTTTTGATACGTACACGCGGCCCAGGTTGTACCACGGATAGTGGTACGTCTCATATCGCTTGCTGGCGACCGCTTGTTCCAGCCAGGGGATCGCATCGTCGGCGCGGCCGAGCTCGATCAGGTACGCTCCAATGTCGTTGTAGGGATTTCCGAAACTCGGATCAACCTCGATCGCCTTCTTGCATTGCTCGATGGCGTCTTCCAGCCGGCCCTGGAAGCGATAGGTCCAGCCAAGGAAGGTGTAGGCTTCGGCAGTAGGCCAGGACTCGATGGATCGCCGATAGAGATCCGCGGCCAGGTCAAGCTCGCCTTGCATCTGCAGTTCATAGGCGCGCTTCAGCAAGTCCTTGGCGACTTCAATACGCAAGTTAGGCATTCCGGCTTGTGTCAGTCTGTTGTATCTAACCTGCCCGGTGGAGGCAAGCGCGCTTCCAACTCCGACTACAATAGACGTTGATGATCCCCAAGGTACGAAAGGCAGTTTTCCCCGCGGCCGGGCTCGGGACCCGTTTCCTGCCGGCAACGAAAGCGCAGCCGCAAGCCCTCGACGGCGCCGATCACCGGCGCGTGGAATGCCGCCCCCGCCAGGCCGTATCCGACCAGGCCGACCCCGACCTCCGTCATGGCTGTTCTCCCGCCGCCGGGTGCTCCGGCTCAGATGGCATACGCCATGTCGAAGAACGCCTGTTCCAGCTCCACGGTTCGCTTGAAAAAGTCCAGGCAGCGGGCCCGCGCCTCGCCGTCAAGTTCGGGGCCGTCGCGGTCGATCTGGGCGCGCAGCACCTCGACCAGGCGACGCAGCGGTTCGCCGGCGTGCAGGTCGATCCATTCGGCCAGCCAGAACGCCTCCGGCCGGCGGTCACCGACGCGGTGCGCCCAGCCGTAGTAGGTCCACTCGGTGACCAGCAGCACGGCCAGCATGTCGGCGTGCGCACCGCCGGCCGCCGCCTCGCGCATGATGTCCTGGAACGCCTGCGTTACCGGCTCCAGCGGCGTGGCCAGCCGCGCCTCCTCGCTCACTTCAAGCGCAGCGAAGGCGCGTTGGAAATAGGTGTTCTCCTCGCCGGTGACCATGGCCAGGAACTGGCACAGCGGGATGCGATCCTCCAGCCGCGGCGCCGCGGCGACGGTCGAGGCCATCAGCACGACGAAGGCATCCAGGAAGGTGTAGTCCTGGACCAGGTAGCGGGCCATGACCCGGCGGTCGAGGGTGCCGTCGGCCAGCTCGTCGGCGAAGCGGTGATTGACCACCGCATCCCAGGTCGGCTGGGCCGAGGCGCGCAGCCAGTCGGAGAAGCGGGTATCGGCGCGCTCGCCGGCCCAGGCGGGGAAGTCGGGAACGGGTCCGGGGCTCATCGGGTCCTCTGCGTGATCGGCGGTCCCCGGTACATGGTGCGGAGAACCGCCGCCGGGAACGGCAACGGGGCCGGACCCGTGCGGATCCGGCCCCGGCCGTGGCACGGAAGAGTGACCGCCCCCCTCAAAGGCTCACATCCGCGCCATGTCCGGCCCGTCCTCGTCGCCGGCCCAGGCGCGGCGGAACAGGCGGGCGGTGTACTCGGCGGCGGCCTCGTCACCGATCTGCCACTGCGCTTCGGCCAGGCCGTGCAGCGCCCAGCCGTTGTTGGGGAAGTCCATCAGGCTCTGCCAGAACACCGATTCCGCCTCGCCCGGCCGGCCCGCAGCAGGGCGGCGCCCAGCGACTGGCGCACCGGGTAGTACCAGTACGGCGGCTCCAGGTAGGGCAGAGTGTCCTGGATGGCCACCGCCTGCTCGAAGGCGGCGGCGGCGCTGTCGTGGTCGCCCTCGGCCTGGGCGATGCGGCCCAGCACCATCTGGCGGGCGAGCTCCAGCAGGTCGGGCGCCGGCACGCCGCCGGCGATCAGGCCCGTAAAGTCGGTGGTCTCGGCCAGGGTGCGGATCGCCTCGGCCTCCTGCCGGGCTGCCGCGGTGTCGCCGGCGGTGGCATGGGCGACGCCGCGCATGCAGTGCCACATGGCCTTGACGTAGGGCAGGTCGTCGCCGGGGTCGGCCACGGCCAGCGCCGCCGCCGGGTCGCCGTACTGGGCGTGGGCGAAGTACGGCGCGGCGACGATCAGCTGCACCCACGGCACCTGTGCGGCCACGTTCAGCGAGGTCACCTCGCTCAGCTTGTCGGCGGCGTCCAGCGTCGTCGCGCCGTCGCCGGCCAGCCGCGCCGACTCCAGCAGGAAGTGGACAGTGTGCGGATGGTAGCCGCCGGCGTACATGGCGCCGGGCTCGGTCATGCGGGAATAGGCCTCGTCGGCGGCAACGGCGTCGATGTTGGCCCCCAGCGAGTCCACATAGCGGCCGACGCGGCAATAGATGTGCGACGGCATGTGCACGATGTGCCCCGCCCCCGGCATCTGCGCCGCCAGCCGGTCGGCATAGGGCTCGGCCCGCTCCGGCGCCGCCGAGGCCTCGACCAGGTGGATGTAGTAGTGGATGGCGCCGGCGTGGTCGGGGTTGTCGGCCAGCACGCTCTCCAGCGCCGCCAGCGCCTCGCCGCTGCGGCCCCTGGGGGTGGCCCCTGGGGGTGGTGGCGTCGGCCTCCCAGTAGTCCCACGGCGACAGGTTCATGATGGCATCGGCGAACAGGACCTGGATGTCCTGGTCATTGGGGAACTGCGCGGCAGCCGCGGCCATGGCCTCGGCATAGGCCTCGTGCTGCGGTCCGTCGCTGGCCGAAGGGAGGCGGGCGGCGATGGCGCGGATCAGCGCCTGCTCGCGCGGCCCGGCGGCCGCGGCCAGATCCAGGGCGCGGGTGGCGGCAGCCGCGGCGGGCGCGAGCGCCGCCGGGTCCATCGGGGCGTTCAGGTTGGGGCCGAGCACGAACGCCTCGCCCCAGGGGCACATGGCGCAGTCGGGATCGAGCTGCCGGGCGTGGCGGAACGCGCGCAGCGCCTCGGGGTGGTTGAACCCGTAGGTCAGGCGCAGGCCCTGGTCGAAATAGGCCTGGGCCAGCGGGTCCGCCGTGGTCACCGGATAGCTCAGGTCGCCCAGGGTATCGAACAGTGGCGGCGCCTCGGTGTCGGTCAAGACGAACGCGGCGTCCGTGGCGGCGCTGGCGGCGGCGCTGGCACTGGCCACCTGCAGGCCGCGCTGCGGGATGGTGGCGTTGCGGTCGCCTGCCGCTTGGCGGTCCGGGTCGAGGCGGACTGTGTGCTCACGCCGCCTCACGATGCTGTGATTGCCGACACAGGCCCCGCGATTGATACTCAGCGTCACGCCATATGGTGGGACAGCCAAGTCGTCGGAAAGCGTTAGACGAGCAGTGGGTGCGCGGACGCGAGCAGCCGCGGCGGCAGCGAGCCTTCCTGGCTGAAATTCATAAACTGTCACCGATTTTGTCTTTGCCGGCCTTGCGCCGCGGCGGCGCGGAGTGCTACGGCTTGGAAATCGTGCCGCAGCCGGTCCGTCAGACCCGGCTCCGCATCCGTGCCGGCACGATCCAGCCGAGGAGGCACCGCCATGCCGGACGACATGCCCGACCTGACCGACCCCGAGGTGCTGAACCAGATCTTCCAGGGCTTCGCCGCCGACCTGAGCCAGCTCGTCGAGGGGCAGAAACGGCTCATCGCCATGACCAACTACCTGTCCGGCGAGAGCCTGGCGCTGGCCTCGATCGTCGCGGCGATGCGCAGTAAGACCGCCGTCACCGTGACCTCCGAGGAGGCCCTGGCGGCGCTGGGACCGCTGCTGCGCCCGGAGGCGCAGGAGCACGCCGCCGCCATTCGCGACGTTGTCAAGGACGAGATCGACCGGCTGCTGGCGGCGAGTTGACCCCCGGCGGCGGCGACGGCGACCCGCACCGGGCCGAGCTAATGGCGGCCATCGGCGCCTACGGCCGTCTCGCCGACCTGCGCCGGCGCTGAAGCGGCGGCGGCACCTGTCCGGACCACCCCATGCGCATCGGCATCGACCTGGGCGGCACCAAGATCGCCGCCATCGCCCTCGACAAGGCCGGGCACGCGCTGGCCGCCCGCCGCGTCGCCACGCCGCGCCACGACTACGATGCCACGGTGCGCGCCATCGCCGGGCTCGTCGCCGACCTCGAGGCGGAGCGGGGCCGGCCGGGCAGCGTCGGCGTCGGCATGCCGGGCGCGGTGTCGCCGCTGACCGGGCTGGTCAAGAATGCCAACTCCACCTGGCTCAACGGCCGGCCGTTCCACCGCGACCTGGAGGCGGCGCTGGCCCGCCCGGTGCGCTGCGCCAACGACGCCAACTGCCTGGCGGTGTCAGAGGCGGTGGATGGCGCCGCCGCCGGCGCCGCCGTGGTGTTCGCCGTGATCCTCGGCACCGGCGTCGGCGCCGGGCTGGCGCTCGACGGCCGCGCCCACATCGGCCGCAACGCCGTGGCCGGCGAGTGGGGCCACAACCCGCTGCCCTGGGCCGGGCCGGAGGAGTTGCCGGGGCCGCCCTGCTATTGCGGCCGGCACGGCTGCCTGGAGACGTGGCTGTCCGGCCCCGGCCTGGCCGCCGACCACGCCCGCTGCGGTGGCGACTCGCTGACGGGACCGGAGATCGTCGCCGGCGCCGAAGCCGGCGACGCCGCCGCCCTGGCCACGCTGGCGCGCTGGGAGGAGCGGCTGGCGCGCGGCCTGGCCCACGTCGTCGACGTGCTCGACCCCGACGTGGTCGTGCTGGGTGGCGGCCTGTCGGGCATCGCCCGGCTCTACGAGTCGGTGCCGGCGCTGCTGCCGCGCTGGGTGTTTGGCGGCGAGGCGGCGACGCCGCTGCGCCGGGCCCTGCATGGCGCCGACAGCGGCGTCCGCGGCGCTGCCTGGCTGTGGCCGCCGGCGCGGTCAACGCAGACTGGCAACACGGTCTGATCCCGGCGGCCGTTCTTCATGACCGGTCTGCTGGGCGACCGCGGCGAACCGCTGCAGCGGCCAGCGCCCGCCGCCACAACAGGTCAGCTTCACGGCAAGGGTGTCGCCGGCGCTTGACCCTGGCCGCCGCCTGATGCCCGCGGCCCTTCTGCTTGACCTGGGCCGCTGGTATCACATCATCCCCAGGAATCTTTCGAACAGGTAGTGGCTGTCCTGGGGGCCGGGGGAGGCTTCCGGGTGGTACTGGACGGAGAACACCGGGCGATCCTTGAGCCGGATGCCTTCGTTGGTGCCGTCGAACAGGCTGACATGGGTCACCGCCACCTCCGACGGCAGGCTTTCCGGCACGACGACGAAGCCGTGGTTCTGGCTGGTGATCTCGACCCGGCCGGTGGCCAGGTCCTTGACCGGGTGGTTGGCGCCGCGGTGGCCGCGATACATCTTCTCGGTGCGACCGCCCAGCGCCAGGGCCAGCATCTGGTGGCCCAGGCAGATGCCGAACAGCGGCAGGCCGCAGTCGACCAGGCCGCGGATGGTCGGCACGGCGTACGCGCCGGTGGCCGCCGGGTCGCCGGGGCCGTTGGACAGGAAGATGCCGTCGGGCTGGTGGCGCAGCACGTCCTCCACCGTTGCCGTCGCCGGCACCACGGTCACCTCGCAGCCGCTTGCCGCCAGGCAGCGCAGGATGTTGTGCTTGGCGCCGTAGTCGATGGCGACGACGCGGCGGCGCGGTTCGGCCAGCTCGCCATAGCCCTGCCCCAGCGCCCAGCGCGTCTGGCGCCACGCATAGGTCTGGCGGCACGACACGTCGCGCGCCAGGTCCATGCCCTCCAGCCCCGGCCACTCGGCGGCGGCGCGGTGCATGGCCGCGAGGTCGAAGCGGCCGTCGGGGGCGTGCTCGACCATGCCGTTGGGTGCGCCGCCGTCGCGGATGCGCCGCGTCAGCCGCCGCGTATCGATCCCGGCAATGCCAACCAGGTCGTGGCTCTTCAGCCAGTCGTCGAGCGAGCGCAGCGCCCGCCAGTTCGACGGCCTGCTGATGTCGGCGCGCAACACCAGGCCGCGCGCCGCCGGCGTCACCGACTCCACGTCCTCCAGGTTGGCGCCGACATTGCCGATGTGCGGGAAGGTGAAAGTGATGATCTGGCCGGCGTAGGACGGGTCGGTCAGGATCTCCTGATAGCCGGTCATCGCCGTGTTGAAGCACACCTCGCCGACGGCGCGGCCGGTGGCGCCGACGCCGCGGCCCCAGAACAGCGATCCGTCGGCCAGCATCAGGGCGGCGCTGGTGCCCGGCGGCGGCGGCTTGGCGGCGAACTCGGCGGCGGGAGCGTCCATGGCGTCCTCGGGGCTTGCGGCAATGTTTTCCGAAGTGGGGGCGTCTGCGGCCAAGTCAGGCGGGCGGCCCCGCATTACTTGGCCGCAGGCGCCCCGGCTTCAAGCGCAAGCTGGGGCCCGGCCGCCGCGACCGGGCGGCTGCGGCAGGCCCGCCGGCACCACGCGTACGCACCGAGGCCGACGGCCAGATTGGCCACGGCGGCGCCGGCGAACACGCCCGGCGCGCCGAACGCCAGACCACCGACGTACGCCAGCGGCACGTACAGCCCGAACATCCGCGCCAGCGAGACCGCCACCGCCGGCAGCGGCCGGCCCATGCCGTTGAATGCGGCATTGCCGATCATGATCATGCCGGCCGCGCCATAGCTGACCGGCACGATCCACAGGTACCAGGCCGCCACCTCTATGGCCCGCGGATCGTCGGTGAACAGCGCGGCGATCTCGCGCGCCGCCGCCGCCAGCACCACTGCGGACGCCAGCCCGAAGGCCAGGCAGAACAGGGCCGAGACGCGCAGCGCCTCGCGCACCCGGTCCGCCCGGCCGGCGCCGTGGTTCTGGCCGACGAACGGGTTCATGACCGCCGACATGGCGAAGAACACGAGCAGGGCGAACGCCTCGACCCGTGCCGCCACGCCGAACCCGGCCACCGTGGCCGGGCCGTAGGCGGCCAGCATGGCGGTGATCACGGCGGTGGCGATGGGGATGATCATGTTGGTGCCCATCGCCGGCAGCCCGACGTGCAGCAGTCGCCGCCACGACCCGGCGAGCCGCCGCAGGCCCGGCAGCGCCGCCGTCAGCAGCGGCAGGCGCCAGCCCAGAAGCCAGATCGTGGCGGCAAAGCCGAGGCCGCGGGCGATCACCGTGGCCAGCGCCGCGCCCTGCAGTTCCAGCCGCGGGAACCCGGCGAGGCCGAAGATCAGCAGCGGGTCGAGGGCGACGTTGATCACCGCCGAGCCGATCATGATCAGGCCGGGCAGCCGTGCCTCGCCGGTGGCGCGACTTGCCGACATGCCGACCATCGGCACGACCAGGAATGCGACGCCGGCATAAAAAATGAGCATGTAGTCGGCGATCAGCGGCAGCAGCCGCTCCGGCGCCCCCAACAGCCGGAACAACGGTGTGATGGTCAGCAGGCCCAGCACCGACACGGCCGCGACCACCAGCAGCGCCAGGACCAGGGCGTCGGTGACCAGGCGGCGCACCGTGGCGTCGTCGGCACCGCCGATGGCGCGCGACACCGCCGAGGCCGTGCCGGCGCTCAGGCCCACCGCCAGGCTGATCAGGATCATGACCACGGGAAAGGTGAAGCTGATCGCCGCCAGTTCGTCGACGCCCAGTTGGCCGACGAAATAGGTGTCGGCCAGGTTGAAGGTCATGGTGGCGAACAGGCCGCCCATCATCGGCAGAGTCATGACGACCAGATGCCGGGTCACCGGCCCTTCCGTCAGCCGCGCACGCGCCCCGGCCATCCGCTCCTCCCGCCAATCCTGCCCGATGGCGGGACCGGCGGCGCCGCCCTGCCCGTCACCACGATCAATGACCTGTCAAGGTAGGGCGGCGCCCCCCGGATGCCAGAAGCCATCGCGCCGGCCCCTGGTGGCCCCGGTCGCAGGGGGCGTCAACGAGCATCGAGCTGCCGGCGACGCCGGGTGGATCCGCCGCGTCCTACACCAGTTCGAACACGGCGAAACCGTTGGCGGGGATGCTGGCGTGGAACGCGCCGCCGCCCGAGCGGATCGGGTTCGGGTTGTGCAGGCCGTTGCCGCCGTACATCGTGCTGTCGCTGTTGAAGATCTCCCGCCACTCGCCGGCCGGGATGCGGTCGTTCCGGATGTCATAGCCGTTGTCGAACGGCCGGTTGTTCAGGCTGGCCAGGACCAGGACCTGCTCGTTGGCCATCCAGCGGCGGAAGGCGATGACCCGGTTGGCGTTGTGGACGTGGACGATGTCGATGTTGCCCGAGCGCAGCGCGCCCAGTTCGCGGCGCAACCGGATGATGTCGCGGTAGAACCCGAACAGCAGCCGCCCTTCGCCGGCGCGCAGGCCGTGCAGGTCCTCGCGGTTCTCGAGGAATCCTTCGTACTTGTAGTCCTTGGCCGCGCCGACCTCCTCGCCCATGAAGAACATCGGCGTGCCCGGCGCCAGCAGCGTCATGCCGCAGCAGAACCGGGTGCGCGCCTCGGCATAGCGCCGGGTGTCGTCGATCAGCGGCGCGCCGTTGACGGCGACGACGATGGTGCGGTGGGTGTTCTCGGCGTTGCCGGCCTCGTCATGGGACTCGTGGTAGACCACGGAGCGGTGCGCCGAGGCGGCCAGCACACCAGCGAACCAGTCCATGGCCAGCGGCCCGTCGCCGCCCAGGCCGGCGGTGTGCAGCAGGCGGGCATAGTTGCTGCCCGAATTCCCGTCGCCGATCAGGTGGTGGTAGAAGTCGGCGTACCAGATGGCGTCGAAGCCGAGCCCGCCCAGGTCCGGCGGCTGGGTCACCGCCGGCCAGCCGGAATGGTCCTCGGCGATCAGGAAGCAGGCCGGCTTGATGAGTTTCATGGTGCGGCACCATTCGCGCAGGAACTTCTGCCCGAAGATGCGCGCCTGCTCGGCCGGGGCGCCGTTGGCGTGCAACACGGCGTAGGCATGGATCGAGGTGGTCTGGTCGACGCGGAAGCCGTCGAAGTGGAACTCGGTCAGCAACATGGCCGCGCTGCTGATGAACAGCTTGCGCACCCAGTCCTCGTGGAAGCGCGGCGCGTAGCCGGTCGACATGTTGTCGACATAGCCGCCATGGCCGGGCGTGGTCTGACCCGGGTGCATCCGCGCCGCCTCTTCATAGGCGGGATAGTCCTCCGGCCGGCCTTCGTACCAGTAGTAGATGTTGTCGGGGTCATAGTTCGAATCGTACGCCCACTCGGCGCGCTCGCCGTCGTGGATGTAGTGGTTGTAGACCACGTCGAGCAGCACGGCGATGCCGCGCCGGTGGCATTCGCGGACGAAGAACTTCATCTGGTCGCGGCCGCCGCCGGCGAACTCGATGGCCAGGAAGTGCGACGAGCCGTAACCCCAGGCGGCGTTGCCCTCGTACTCGTTCATGGGCAGCAGCTCGATGCAGTTGACGCCGAGGTCGACCAGGTAGTCGAGCAGGTCGATGGCGTCCTCCAGCGTGCCGGGCGCCGGATCGCCGTTCCGGTCGGTCTTGCCGAAGCCCAGCGCGGCGACGTGCATCTCGTAGATGACCAGGTCTTCCAGCCGCGTCGGCAGCGGCCGCAGCGGGTCGAACTCGTCACGCCAGAAGTCGGTCTGGGTGGTCCACTGCGTCTCCGGCCAGACGCCTTCGTCGAACAGCGCCGTCACGTTCTCGGGGTCGACGACGACCGAGCAGCCCTTGGTGCCGTCCAGGTCGGCGCGGGTGCCGTCCCACGGTGGCTCGTTCACGGCCGGATCGTCCGGGTTCTTGTTGCCGCGGCCGATCTGGCAGCGCGAGAAGATGTCGGTGCGGAAGACGACGGAGCCGTCATCCTTTGTCACCCGGAACATGTAGGGCCGGTGGTCCCACGGCTGGAACCGGGCGAGCTGCGGCGTGCGGACAGGGTCGGTCGCCCACACGCCGTCCGGATCGCGGGTCATCGGGTACGGCCCCTCGACGATGCCGCGGCCGTCGTTGAAGATGTAGCCGCTGTCCGGGCTGCCGACGGCCAGCTCGACATTGCGGGCATTCGGGGCCCAGCAGGCGAAGCGGATCGCCGGATCGCCGGCCCCTGGATCGCCGGCCCCTGGATCGCCGGCCCCTGGATCGCCGCCGTCGTCGGGATGCAGCTTGTTGGCACCGAGGCGGCGAATGTGGGTCAGGTAATAGCGCTCGGTCTGGCCCGCACCGCCCAGGTTGAACATCAGGTAGCGTGCCGACGAGTGTGAATCGCGCACCTCGGTCGGGATCACCCATACGTTCTGGCGCTGTGGGCTGTCGGCCAGCACACCCCAGCGGAACAGCCAGCCCGCCTGGCTGTCGTCGAGCTGCACCGTGGCGCGATAGGAGAGGCAGCCGTCGTCGGCGGCGAACGCCGCCATCGGCGACGTCGACCACTGGTCGGCGTAACGGCCGCCGCCATCCCAGCTGCCGCTGAGGCGGACATTGCGGAACACCGGACGGCGGCCTCCGTCGAGCCGCAGGCCGGTCCGGTATTCGAAATGGACCGGTATCAAGGCCATGGCGATCGCTCCCCCTTCGATACGCCCTGTGATCACCAACCCCAACGCCGCAGCGGCGGGTCGCCGTCGATCATCTCGATATGCTTCTGGCCGGTCAGGTAGGCGTCCGGCGTGGACCGCCCGGTGACGAACGGCCAGTCGACGATGACGCTGAGCGGGTGCCCGAAATTGCCGATGTACTGGCCATCGGGGGCGGTGGCATCGCGCAGGATGTACTCCAGCGGGTACGGCGGCGGACCCATGTTGAAGTCGTACCAGGAGTTGCGGCCGCTCATGAAGCCGGTGCCGTCCTTGTAGTCGTATTCCAGGCAGTGGCCGGTGACGCGCTTGCCGCGGATGATGCTCTGCCGGTCCTCGATGTTGCGGGCAAAGGCCAGGCAGGTGACGCCGTAGCAGAGCGCCGCGATCGGCTTGTCCTGGCGCAGGAAGCCCAGGATCAGGTCGTGGACGCGCTGGTTGTTGCACATGTCGACCAGCGGGCCGCTGCCGCCGACCAGGCACAGGCCGTCATACACCGCCAGGTCGCGGTAGGTCTCCTCCAGCGCCCAGCGGTAGGTTTCCATGGCGCGGACCATCTGCGGCGCCGACCAGTACGGCCGTTCCGGGAACCAGGCGGCCAGGCTGATCGGGTCGTTGAGCCGCCGGCCCTGCTCGCTGTTGGGATTGTCGAAGTCACGGGTGCGCTGGGCGTTGATCTCGTTGGTCACCGACCGGCCCAGCGGCGGGTCGATGTAGTCGGGGTCCATGCTGACCGTGATCGCCGGCGGCCGCCGCCCGGTGGGCGTACAGAAGTCGACATGGTAGCCGGCCCGGTCGTACTCGTAGACCGGCCCGACCAGCTCCTCGCCCCAGTAACCGTACTCGGAAAGCACGACCAGGATGCGGCGGTGGCCCTCGGTTGGCGCCTTGACCTTGGCCGGCGTGCGCGACGGCCGGCCCTGGCGGTTGACGATCTGGTCCTTGATGGCGTCGGCCAGGGCCGCGGCCTCGTGATAGGAGTGGCCGGTGACCACGTCGTCGTCGACCACGACGGCGGGGTTCTCCGCCGGGGTGAAGATGCCGCCGGCGTTGATCACGTCGGCCAGTACCACCTCGTGGCAGATCACCCGCCGTCCGGCCAGCAGCTCCGGCGTCGGCGCCAGGATCCACAGGCCGTGGCAGAGGAAGCCCTTGATGATGTTCGGGTTCATCATCGCGTGGCGGATGAACCGCGAGGCCGGTGCCGAGCGCACCAGGTCGTGCGTGATCGTCTGCCCCTGCGGCGTCTCGAAATAGCGCAGCCGGCAGCTCGTGTAGTTCGCCGACATGATCACCGCGGCGTAGTCGTTCAGGTCAACGTCCTGGAAGTCGATGGAGACCGTCAACTCCTGCGGCGTCTTGCCGGCTTCCGTCACGTCACTGATGAACGTCTGTTCGCTCTGGCCCCACAGGCGCGACATCAGGTGCACTTCGGCACCGTACTGGCCGAACCGCTCCAGATAGGCGTTGATCTCGTCGGGGACGTATTCGCTCTCGACGAGGATGGCGATCTTCTTGTTGGCAAGAGGCTTGTCAGGCATGGCAGCGGTTTCCCTGGCGTGTCCGGCGGCCGGGCAGAAAGCGCCCCGGCGCGGACCGATCGAAGGATCGGGGCCGCGCGGGGCGCCCTGCGGCCGAAGCCGGCGCTGTCCTTACGGGTTGGCGGCGAACTGGACGGCGATCTGGCACTCTTTGTGCGGGTCCTCCAGCGGGATCTGGAAGATGTCCGGCGCGTTGGGGATCAGATCGGGCCGTTCGATACCATCGATCCGGACGCTGGTGATGCGCAGCTTGCCCGGCGGATAGAAGTCGGGCAGGACGTTGATTGCCTCCATGCCCGAATTGCCGGACACCCGGAAATAGAGGCAGAAGTCCGGGTCCTTGCCGTCGTTGCCGACGACGTAGGCACGAATGTAGAGGTGCGCCAGGAAGTTCAGCTCGAAGGCGTGATAGCCGGAGATCGAGTGGCCGCCCTTGTCGGAATAGTTGCCCTGGACGATCGGCTCGCCGCTTTCCGTGGTGCGGAAGAAGATGCCCTGGCGGTCGCGGTCCAGGAAGTACAGGTTCCAGAACGCCATGAGCTCGCGGGCGAGATGGATGTACAGGGGATTGCTGGACCGGTTGCCGTGCAGGATGAGGTAGGCAAGGATGCCCTGCTCCTGCTGCCAGAAGTCCTTGTGGTTGCCCCAGGTGAACTGGAGCGGCATGCCGTTCTTGGGCTCGCGCTCCACGCAGTCGAACACGCCCGGCCGGATCTGGTCGAGGCCGTGTGCGACCATGTCCTCGCCCAGCTTGTGGGCCAGCGCCAGGGCCTGTTCGGACCGCTGCCGGTAGGCGTCGGCCTGCGGGATCTCGCGCCGGTCGCGGTGATGCTTCTCCAGGACCTGATAGTAGTTGGCGACGCGGGTCAGGTTCCAGGCGATCTTGAGGTTGTGGCCGACCACGGCGCGGTTCTGCTGCCAGAACCAGTGATGGTCCGGCGTCCAGTCGGCGAAGAACCGCTCGTTGACATAGGCGCACGACGGGTCGGGGAACTTCTCGACGATGATCTCGGAGGTCTCCTGCAGGATCTGCCGGCAGGTCGCCAGCAGGTCCTGGAGCTGGCGGCGCTCCGCCCCGCGCGACGGCGGATCGAGGGCCAGGATCAGGTTGATCAGGTAGGCCGGGATGTGGTCGCCGACCGAGTTCCAGTTCTTGCGCGACCGGTTCTTGTCGTCGCCGAGCTGGATGCTGTCGGGGCGCATCGTATCCGGGTCGATGTGCGAGAAGTAGCCGCCGTGGCCGGGGAAGCCCTTGGACTGGTACTGCTCGCCCTGGCCGTCATAGTAGAAGGCCTGGAAGGTGTTGACAGTGCGCCGGATGTCTTCCAGCACCTCCCAGTCGAGCGAGATGCGGAAGTACTGGGCCAGGCCGGCCAGCGCGTAGATCTGCTCGTAGAGCGGAATGGTGTTGATGTCGTCGCCGTTCTGCGACGGGACCACCAGCTTGACGCTGCCGTCGCTCAGCTTGCGGCGGCCATAGGCCCAGAAGATGTAGCGGCCGTCGTGGCTGAGCTGGCGGAACGCCTCGCGCTGATAGGCGACGCCGGCCTTGGCAGCCAGATAGTAGCGCTCGTTGCCGGTCAGCAGGTAGGCGGAGGACAGCCCGTAGATCAGTCGCGACAGCGTCGCGCACTCCTGTATGGAGCTGTCCGTCGGCATTCCCTCGATGTTGAGGTTGGTCCGGTAGAACTCCGAGAAGTCGTCAATGCGATAGGTGCGGCGGTCCTGGAACAGGTTGTCGAGCCACTTGTTGGCCATCTGCGAAATCTGCGCCAGCCACCAGTGCGTTTCCTCGTACAGGACGCGGTCCGGCTGCGACGACAGCAGATTGACCTTCAGGGCAGAAAACATCTTCCTGTCGCCATGCTCCATGTAGGTGCCTTCGACGACGATGAACTCGTCCATCCGGATGTATTTCCGGATGTTGTACGACACGCCGTCCTCCCCCTCGGGTCCGGGCTCGGGCGGCGGCACGCTGTCGCGATTGACGTCGTCGAGGTTGGTCATGACCGAGAACCAGCACGTGTCCGTGGCCACGACGTCGAACACATCGCCGCTGCGGGCCTGGATCGAGAACGAGCGGTTCGGTGCATTGATGGACGTGACGTGTCCGCCCACGGTCATTGTCTGGGAATAGTTCTTCATTGCAGCCCTCCCCCGATGGATGTCTCTGATGAAGCGGCGCGCCGCGCGCCGGAATTGCCGCCTTCGTGGCGGACTTGCGAAACGCGGGCATGCGCTGGATTTAGAGTCGTCGGCTATCTAGCCGGAGAATGCCGGCCGCTGTTTGGCTCGCGCCTGGGATGTGCTCATCCGTTCTCTCCCGTCAGCACCATCGCATGCAGATTTACATTCCCGTCACATGATGAGCCGGCGCCGTTAAGTATTATTTGCAGGCACGATATAGCTGGAATTGACCCATGTCAATGCCGCATCAACCGTCATTGTGGATTTCGCAACAAGAATGCCAGGAGCACGCGGCAACACTTCAAGACAGCGACACCGTTGCAAAAATAAGCCACAATCTTAGGTTGCTATACTACGGGTTGGACTTGGCGCCCTGGCCGGTAAGGCTTTGCGTCTCATGGCCTTGCCCATCCCGCCGAAGGCATGCCCGCACGCAAAAGGTGTTGTCGAGGAGCTGCGTCGGAAGAAGAGGCGTACGGCGGCGCAAATTGCCCTTCTAAGTGGTAACGCACGGCGATCCTCCCGGAACGCCTCGAGTCAAGCCGGGCTGCGCCACGCGGAATGGCGCCGCAGCGTCCAGGCCTGCCTCGACGAAAGACCCGGCTGGGCCGACGGCACGCCCGCCCCCACGACGCCGATGACGCCCCTGCAGTGGCGCATCTGGCTGCGGGCCGTGGCCGGCTAGTTCTTCCAGGGGCTGGTGGTGTTCATGACCGGTGCGGCCCTGCCGCTGATCGTGCGCGCGTTCGGGCTGTCGGCGCCGGAAAAGGGCGCGGTCGGGGCCGCGCCCCTGTTCGGCATCGCGGCCGCCGCCACCGCCCTGGCCGGCGCGCTGGTCATCCGGCTGTTCCGGATCAAGAGCCGCGGCGCCGGCCTGGAGCGGGTCTGACCGGCACGGCGCCCGCGGACCGCCGGCTCAGGCGGTGCGCTGCGGTGCGGGGCAGGTGCGCAGGCCGAGCAGCCGGTACGCCGGGCACCTGCCGACCAGGGCGGTGCCCAGCGGGATCACGCCGATCCAGCCCCATGGTGTTTGTGGTCCGACGAAGACCAGCGCGATGAGCACGAGCCCGAGCACGATGCGGGCGACCCGGTCGATGGTGCCGACGTTTCTGCCGAAGATCATGGCGGTGTCCTTTCCCTGTCGCTGCGGAGCGGTTGCGCGGCGGACGCCAAAGGCGCGTCCCCTGCCCGCGAACGGCACCAGCTAAGCGCGGCGCCGCGACGGCGTCGGTGACGGAGTCACAAAGCCGGCGGCCGCCCGCCCTCCGCCGCACCCAGGGACTGCAATGCCATCCTGTCGGTCAGGTCGATGCGCCCGCGGTGCAGCGCGACCCATCCGCGGCGCTCGAACTCCTTGAGTTGGCGGCTGACCACCTCGCGCGCCGTGCCCAGCTCGACCGCCAGGTCCTGATGGGTCATCGCCACGGTGCCCTCGGCGCCGGCGTGCGCCGCCAGGAACCGCGCCAGGCGCGCGTCGATCCGCCCGAACGCGACCTCCTCGATGCGCAGCATCAGGTCGGTCAGGCGCGCCCCGTAGCTGGCGAAGACGAACCGCCGGAACGCTGCCGACGCCCCGATCAGGTCGTGGAAGGCGGTCTCGGGCACGGCCACCGCTTCCACCGCCGTTTCGGCGATGCCCTCGGCGCTGTAGGCTTCCCCCGCCATCAGGCAGGCCGTGGTCAGAATGCAGGTCTCGCCGGCGCCGATCCGGTACAGCACGATCTCGCGCCCGCCCTCGGAGACGAACTGCACCCGCGCCGTACCGCTCAGCACCACCAGATAGCTGTCGCACCGGTCGCCGGGCCGGAACAGCACCGCCCCGGCCGGCACCGCCACCCGGTGCGCCCCGACCAGCCGGCGGCGCACGTCCCCGTCCAGCCCCGCGCTCCGCACCAGCGCCTCAAGCGCGCGTTCGCTCGCGCTCGGGGGGCCAGCCTGCGTGCCAGTCACGGTGCCGATCCGCCCGCCGGCGCGGCTATCGGGCCGCCGTTTCGGTCTCGCCCTCGCCCAGGGCGTCGAGCAGGCCGTCCACGCCGGCCTCGATCAGGTCGATCATGACCTCGAACCCCTCCGGCCCGCCGTAATAGGGGTCGGGCACCTCACGGCGGCCGGTCCCGGGCGCGCAGTCCAGGAACAGGCGGATGCGGTCGTGCGCCGCGGGCGGGGCCAGCGCCTGCAGGTGGGCGAGCTGCGCCCGGTCCATGGCCAGAACCAGGTCGAAGTCGCCGAAGTCCTCGAACGCCACCTGCCGCGCGCGCAGGCCGGACAGGTCGTAGCCGCGGGCGGCGGCGGCGCGCCGGGCGCGGCGGTCGGGCGGGTTGCCGACGTGCCAGTCGCCGGTGCCGGCGCTGTCGGTGTGCACGTCGATGCCGCGCTCGGCGGCGCGGCGGCGCAGCACGGCCTCGGCCGTCGGCGAACGGCAGATGTTGCCCATGCAGACGAACAGCACGTTCATGCGGCAGGTGTCCCTGTCCAGTGTCCGGGATCGGCGTCGGCTTCAATGGCCGGCCGGATGAGGCCGGATGGATGGCGCCGGCTGCAGCCATGATGCCCTGCCGGCGCCGCTGCGCAAGCCGCAGCCTTGAAAAGTGTCGTTTGGTCCCGGCAATTTGATCCCACCTCAGGCCCAGGGGGTCGGCGCCTGGGAGTGGCACAGCAGGCCGAGCACCGCAGCGAAGGAGTCGTCATGGAGAACCTCAAGCCGACCGACAGCATCGTCATACTGACCGGCGCCGGCATCTCGAAGGAGTCGGGGCTCGACACGTTCCGCGATGCCGGCGGCGTGTGGTCGCGCTACAGCCTGGAGGAGGTCGCCACGCCCGAGGGCTTCGCCCGCAACCCGGCCCTGGTGCACGAGTTCTACAACGCCCGCCGCCGCAACCTGCGCGATGCCGGGGTCGAACCCAATGCCGGCCACCACGCCCTGGCCCGGCTGGAGCAGGAGTGGCCAGGCGACGTGCTGATCGTCACCCAGAACATCGACGACCTGCACGAGCGCGCCGGCAGCCAGAACCTGATCCACATGCACGGCGAGCTGCTGAAGGTGCGCTGCCGGCACTGCGAAGTGATCATCGGGCACGCCACGGACCTGGGCGTGGAGATCGCCTGCACGAGCTGCGGCCGGACCGGCGGCATGCGCCCCCACGTGGTCTGGTTCGGCGAAATCCCGCTGGAGATGGAGCGCATCGGCGCGGCCCTGCATGCCTGCAGCCTGTTCATGTCGATCGGCACCTCGGGCAACGTCTACCCCGCCGCCGGTTTCGTCCGCGAGGCCCAGTACGGCGGCGCCTGCACGGTGGAGCTGAACCTGGAGCCGTCCCTGGGCGCCACCCTGTTCGACCGCTGCATCCACGGCCCCGCCACCGAAGTGGTGCCGCGGTTCGTGGACGACCTCCTGGCGATGCGGTGAGACGTCCTCTAAAGGTCATGCCGGCAGGGAGCCATGACCTGGCGAGGTGGGTCGACGCTCCCGGAACGCGGAAGATGGCGGCAGAAGCGCCGCCTCCTCGCCGAGCAGGGGTGGTGACAAGAGCGTGCCCGCGGCCGGGCTGCTTCCGCCCCGCCCCGCCCCGCCTAGCCCCGCCTAGCCCCGCCCCGCCTCGCCCCGCCTCGCCCCGCCGGCGCCGGCGCGGGCACGGCACGCGGCCGGGCCCGCATCGCGGCCGGGCCCGCCTCAGCCGGCCGCCCGCAGCGGCTCCAGCTCGACGGAGTCGCTCTCGACCGCGACCCATTCCAGGTCGCCGGCATACCGCCACGCCATGCGGCCGCGGTCATCCAGGGCGAACAGGTGCAGCCACCTGTTGTCGAACAGCGCGCGCACGCCGTCGTGCCGCTTGAGGATGTCGGTCATCGCCTCGCGCGGCGCCTCGATGCACACCGACAGGCGCAGCGGCTCGTGGACCAGCTTTTCGCCGTCGTGGACCGACTGCCAGGGCAGGCCGACCCGCAGCGGGCCGCCATTGCCCTCGACCACGCCGATGCCGCCGGCGACGTTGTGCAGCAGCTTGTTGCCCGCCCCGAACGCAGCCGGCGCCACGGTCGAGCCGTAGTACTGCAGGCTGATCCAGCTCGCCACCACCACCGGCGCCGTCATGATCAGCTCCAGCACGCCGAAGCTCTTGTCCTGGTGCCAGTCGTAATTGTGCAGGAACGCCCGGCCTTCCAGGCTGCGCCCGGCAGTCCGGCGGCGCGGCGCGGCGATGAACGCCTTGCAGCCGGCCAGTGCCCATTCGGGGCGCACCTCGGCCCAGTTGCGGCTGCGCGGCGGGATGTCGGACTCGTTGGCCGCCCGCGGCAGGCGCAGGGCCCGCTCGCCCCGCGTCACCTTGCCGGCGGCGCTGAGCCAGCCGCGCACCCGCTCCAGGTCCGCGGCATGGGCAGGGGAGGGATGGTCGGACTCGTAGATCGTCACCGCGTCCGTGATGGTGTCGTGCAGCCCGCCGAGGAACAGGGTGTCCGGCGGCACCTCGATGCCGCGCGGCACCAGGCCGGCGCGCACCTCGGGGTCGTTCAGCAGGGCGGCCAGCAGCCGCGCGTTGACCTCGCCCGAATAGCCGCCGCACGCGCCGCACTGCAGCGCGCTGGCATGCGGGTTGTTGACCACGTTGGCGCCGTGGCCGGCCAGCAGCACGATGCGCGCGTAATTGCCGGTCAGCGACATGGCGCGCAGCACGGTCTCCGCCGCCGCTGTGCGCTGCTCCAGGTCCAGCGCCGGGTCGAGGCGCGGCGGCGGGTCGTTGGGCGCGCCCTCGCCATGGAGCCCGAGCGCGTCGCGCACCAGCTTGGCGACGTAGACCGGGCCGGTCGCCTCGACGAAGGCGAACGACGACACGGCCGCCAGCTTGAACCGCCGCCAGGCGCGGACGGCGCGGGCCGACAGGCGGGCCTTGCGGTCGTCGTCGGCGTCCTCCGGCGTGCCCGAACAGGTCCTGACGCCCGGGCTCAGCAGCACCGGCAGGCGCAGCTCCTCGACATCCGAGGCGAACCGCCGGTGCGCCGTGGCCACGCCGAAGAAGCCGGCAAAGCCCAGCGTCTCGATGCCGGGGTCCACGGACTCCAGCGCCCGGCGATACACCTCCGACCGCACGTCGATGCAGAACGCCGCCTGCAGCGCCGGGCGGTTGTCGGTCGCCGCCGGCCCCGCTGCCGCGAAGGTCTCGGCCAGGGCCCGCTGGGTGGCCCGCTCGGCCGCCTCCTGCAGGGTTGCGTCGATGACGTGCCAGGCCTTGGGCACGACCGGCGCGGCATGGGCCGCCTTGGCGTCCTCCCACCACTCGGCGATGTCGGCCTCGTGCTGGTTGAACAGCGCCTCCTCCCAGACCAGGCGGATGGCCAGGAAATCGGTCACCGTGTGGTCCGTGCCGCCACCCAGCTCGGCCTGCCAGAGCAGGTAGCGGGCGTACTGCGCCCAGCCGCCCAGCGTCATGAGCAGCTGGTGGAAACAGGTCTCCAGCGCGTCGCCGCGGATCCCGAGGCGCGCCACGGCCCGCTCGATGGCCTCCGCGGCGGTCTCCGGCGCGTCGGCGACGTGTCTGGCGAAGCCGCCGAGGCCAATGATCTCGGGCGTCAGGTCATGGGTGGCGACGGCCCGCCAGGCGGTGTAGGCATCCTTGCCCCTGGGAGCGGCCCACAGCGCCTGGCCGGCATCGAAATAGCCGGCTGCCCAGGCGCCGAAGCGCTCGGCGATCAGCCCCGGCCAGTCGATGCCAGAGGCGTCGGCGGCCAGGTCGGCGACAGTGGGCACCGCCTTCGGCGCCGACTCGGGCGCCTCGGCGGCCACCTTCAGCGCGGCGACGCTGGCCGGGCGCAGGTCGGCCGGCGCGCCGGCCAGCGCCGCGGCCAGGTCGTCGTCGCTGATCTGGCCGGAGCGGATCCGCTCCAGGTACCAGGTGCGCGGCATGGTGACGGCGACGCCCGCCACCCGCGACAGCCGCGCCGCGGTCCGGGCCAGGCTCTCGCCCGTCTGGCCGAGGAAGGGATTGACCGCGACGCTGGACGACAGCGGCCAGACCGGCGGGATGGCGCGGGCGGCGGCCTCTGCGGCGGCCGCCGCCGGGGTCGGCGCGGCGGCGCCGGCGGTGCCGGCATCGGTGTCGGTGTGCCTGGTGATGACGGTCATGTCAGAGTCCTCCTTCCCGGATCAGGACGCCTTGCGGACGGTCCAGCCGCCCAGGATCCGGTCGAACATGGCATTGGCGTAGAGGCCGTTGGCGATGTGCACGCGCAGGCTGGCGGCGGCCGGGTGATAGGCCCAGTTCGGGAACATCGACTGCAGGAACGCGACGAACCCGAAGCTGATCACGGCCAGCACGATCAGCGCCCACTCCAGCGGCCCGGGCGCCGGCGTCGCCGGCAGGGTGCCCGCCATCAGCCACTCCGCCCCGGTCTGGAGCGCGAAGTACGCCACCGACGTCGCCACCGAATAGAGCGCGGTGCGCCGCGTCAGCATCCGTGGCGCAGCGTCGGCGAAGCCCTGGGCCAGCAGGTAGGCGACGCCGAAGATCAGGATCGCACCGAGCGCGATGGCCTGCGGCGACTTGGTACCGAAGCCGAACACCCAGCCGACCAGCCCGTAGATCAGCAGCGCGACCAGGAAGGCGCGGGTGACGGCCCAGCCGCTCGGGATCGCCACCGGCCCCGGCCGGCGGATCGCGGCGACGCCTTCGACCGCCATGCCCGAGGCCAGGAAGGAATGCGCCTTGTACAGCGAGTGCGCCACGATGTGCAGCAGCGCCAGCGGGAACAGCGCCAGCCCGCACTGCAGGATCATGAAGCCCATCTGCGCCACGGTGGACCAGGCCAGCGAGGTCTTCACCGCCGGCTGGGTCAGCATGACGACGCCGCCGAACAGGGCGGTGAACCCGCCGACGATCACCAGCACCGCCAGCACGCCCGGCGCCAGCAGCATCACGTCGGCGAAGCGGATCAGCAGGAAGCCGCCGGCGTTGATCAGCCCGGCATGGAGCAGCGCCGACACCGGCGTGGGCGTCTCCATCACCTCGGTCAGCCAGCCGTGGGCCGGAAACTGCGCCGACTTCAGCAGCGCCGCCGCGGCCAGCAGGGCAGCCGCCGCCACGATCCCGTCCGGCGCCCGTCCGGCGTCGGCGGCGGCCAGGATCGCCGCGATGTCGCCTCTGCCGTAGCCGACGTACAGCAGCACTGCCGCGCCGATCAGGGCGGCGTCGGCGAGCCGCGCCGTGACGAACTTCTTGCGCGCGGCGCGCTGCGCCGGCACGCGCTTGGGATAGAACAACAGCAGGCGGTGCAGGCACAGGCTGGCGGCGATCCACGCCACGACGAACTGCACCAGGTTGCCGGCCAGCACCAGCAGCAGCACGGCGGCGAGCGTCGCATTGAGCCAGCCGGTAAAGGCGCCCTGCCGCGCCTCGCCGTCCATGTAGGTCTTGGCGTAGCGCAGCACGACCCAGCCGACGAAGGCGACCAGCAGCAGCATGACGGCGCTGACGGCGTCCAGGCGCGACGCCAGGGCGATCTCGCCGACCCCGATCGCCGCGGTGCCGGGGCCCTGGGCGATCAGCAACACGGCCGACACGACGCCCACGGCAATGGCCGCGACGGCGGCAGCCTCGGACAGGGCGGGGACGCCGGCGGGCCGGCGGCCCGGGCGACGGAACGCGACGGCGGCGGCAATCAGCAGCGCGGCCGGCGCGATCAGCGGGATCAGGGACATGGCAACGCTCTCTCCTTCTCGACGCATGATGCGGTGCAGCACCGGAGATAGCGCCTGCTGAGACCCGAGAAAAATTCATTGTTTGCAGGGAATCGTTCGCTATTATCGAACGTATGGTCGACCTGAACTACCGCCATCTCCGCTACTTCTGGGCGGTCGCGCACGACGGCAACCTGACCCGCACGGCGGAGCGGCTGAACCTGTCGCAGTCGGCCCTGTCGGTGCAGATCCGCAAGCTCGAGGAGCGGCTGGGTCATCCCCTGTTCGAACGCGTCGGGCGGCAGCTTCAGCTGACCGAGGCGGGGCGCATCGCGCTCGACCATGCCGACGTGATCTTTGCCGCCGGCGACGAGCTGGTCGGCACGCTGAAGGAGACCGGCCGGGCCCGTCAGGCGCTGCGGGTCGGCGCCCTGGCGACGCTGTCGCGGAACTTCCAGCTCGACTTTCTCCGCCCGATCCTGGGGCGCACTGACGTCGATATGATCCTGCGCTCGGGAAGTCCGACCGAGCTGCTCCAGGCGCTCGAGGCGCTCAGCCTGGACGTGGTGCTGATCAACCAAGCGCCGGCCCGCGACGCGGTCACGCCCTTCCTTTCGCACCGGCTGGCCGAGCAGCGGGTCAGCCTGGTCGGGACGCCGGCCCGCCTGCAGGACGGCGGCGTGCTCGCCGACCTGCTCGGCGCCCACCCGTTCATCCTGCCGACGCCGGAGAGCAGCGTGCGCATCGGCTTCGACGCTCTGACCGACCGCCTGGGCGTGCGCCCGCAGATCGCCGCCGAGGTCGACGACATGGCGATGATGCGGCTGCTGACGCGGGAGGGCATCGGCCTGGCCGTGCTGCCGCCGATCGTGGTCAAGGACGAGCTGGCGACGGGCCTGCTCGTCGAGGCGGACCGCCTGCCCGGCATTTCGGAAACGTTCTATGCCGTGACGATCGAGCGGCGGTTCCCCAACCCGCTGCTGCGGACCCTCCTGCAGCCCACCGGGAGCCTGTCGCCATATGATGCCAGCGGCCCAAGAGGTTGACCTGTATCCTGCGACGTCCTGCAGCCGTGCAGCAGCCGGCTGCCGACTGGGCAGGCGGGCCGCGCGCCAACTTGTGCCGAACCACCTCAACAATATCAGTCGGCCCTGGCCCTGGCGATCCGGTTTGCCGTCGACCTGGTGCGGACTCTCTGACCCGTGCACTCCGTTGGCCGTTCAACGGAACCCTCCCGGTGCCTGCGCCGTTGCATGGGTTCGGGCGCGAGCGGGGCCGCGCCGTGTCAAGCGTCGCGGGCTTCGTCCCGCTGGCGTCGACAGGCTCCAGGGAGGACAGCATCATGAAGAGCCCGAATGCGACCGACCGCGATCGCACGCCGGAGACGCGCCGGGCCGGCGACGACGGCCCGGAAAAGGTCGGTGTCTATGACCGCCAGCCGGAGCGGGCGCGGCCCAGCGTCGGCCGGGCGACCCTGATCGCGCTGGCAGTGCTGGCAGTGCTGGTCATCGTCTGGCTGGTCTTCTTCTGATGACCGGTCTGACCCCGAGACCGGACTGCCGGCCACCATCCGCACGTCGCCAGACGAAAACCGATCCGACGGGAGGACCCACGCCATGCTGAAGACCGCCGTCGCCCTTTACGACGACGCCGTGGCCGCCAACGCGGCGGCGCAGGATCTGCTCGATGCCGGCGTCGGCGCCGATGAGCTGAGCATCGTGCTCAGCGACGCAGCCGCCCGATCCGCCCCGCCGGCACAGCTCAGCCAGGAGCTGAAGGGCCCGCTCGGGACCGGGCGCGTGGATCTCGACAGCCTGTACAACGACCTCAACCGCATCGGCGTGCCACCCGGCGAGGCCGAGGAGTACACGGAAGGCGTGCGCCGCGGCGGCAACCTGGTCGTCGTCCGCGCCGACGGCGAGAAGGCCGAGCGCGCCGCCGGGATCATGAAGCGCCACCCGTCGGTCGATACCGCCGGGCGCGTCCGCCGCTGGCGCGAGCAGGGCTGGACCGGCTACGACCGTGCCGCCGCCCCCTACTCCGTCGAGGAGGCCGAGCGCGAGCGCACCGCCCACACCGCTCCCTGATCCGGCACGCGGGTCGCTGGCCGGGCCGCTGCCGGTTTCCGGCGGTCGGGCTCAGCCGGCCAGCACGACCAGGTCGACCGGCCCGGCCACGCCCTCCAGGCGCCGGGCCGGGCGGTGTGGCTTGTCGTCGGGCGGGCGATAGCCCTGGTCCAGGGCGGCGCGGCAGGCCTCGCGGGTGGTGAGGGCGCGCACGCCCTCCCGCTTGTTGTGCTTCTCCAGCTTGGCCGCCAGGTTCACCGCGCTGCCGATCACAGTGTACTCCAGCCGATCCTCGTCGCCGACGGCGCCGAACACGACGCGGCCGGTGGCGACGGCGGCATTGACCTCCAGGTGCGGCGCCAGGCCCGCGGCGGCGCGTGCCTCGTTCCAGGCGCGCGCCGCGGCAAGCAAGTCGTCCACCGCACGCAGCGCGTCGGCCGCAAAAGTGGACGAGCGGCGCACGGCGCCGAAGGTGGCCATGATGCCATCGCCCAGGAACTTGTCGATGCTGCCGCCATGGCGCCGGATCGCCGGCACCATGTAGGTCTGGTACGCGGCGAGCTGGCGGATCACCTCATCGGCAGGGACCGTCTCGGCATAGGCGCTGAAACCGCGGATGTCGACCATCAGGATGGCGGCGTCGCGGTCCTCGCCCTGGCCGGCCGCGATGGCCACGTCGGCGTCGGTAATGGCGCGGGCGATCTCCGGCGAGAAGAAGCGGCGCAGATCCTGAGCCGCCAGGCTCTCGCGCACCGAGGCGACGAGCAGCCGGCGGGCCCGGATCAGCGCCGCCGTCAGGATGGCGGTGACCAGCAGGATGGAGATGACCTTGTCGAACTCCGCGCCCAGCAGCACGCGGTTGCCGGTCATGTAGACGATGAAGTTGCGCGTGATCCAGTCGCCGGGATCGCCCGTGCCGAACACGGCGTAGGCCACCAGGGCCATCCAGAACGCCGCCGCCACCGCACCGGTCATGATCACGTAGCGCGCGTCGTAGCGCAGTGCCCGCAGCGCGATGAAGATGAACACATAGAGCAGCGTTGGCGCCTTCAGGTAGAACGCCGCCGGCTGGCCGTACTGGATGTGGAAGGTCCAGATCAGGCCCATCAACAGGCCCATGTCGACCACGATCGACAGGTACAGGAACCACGGCGCCATGAACCGTCGGTAGCCCAGGATCAGGCGGATGATGGTGAAGCCGAAATAGCCGGCCAGGAACAGCGGCACCGGCCGGAACATGGTGGCGCCGCTGTCGGCGGCGGGCGGCGCCGCGGCATAGAGGATCGCGAAGGTGCAGACGACGGCGAGCTGCACCCAGCCGATCAGGATCTCGCTCAGCTCTTCCTGACGGCGGATCGTGTCGGCGACACGCGCCGGCAGCCGCTCGGCGGCAGCCGTCCCTGGCTGCCCCCCCCGCACCACCGGCGCCGCCGCGATCGACTCGATGCCCGACAGGTTGCCTTCCATGCCGCCATCCTAATGCTGGCACCGGTCAATGCGCAGTCAACCTCGCGTGATGGCGTCGCGATCGCCGTGCGGCGCCCCATCCGTCCGGCCGGCTGCCGGCACCGTTTTTTCCAGCCACAGGCTGCTCTCCGGCACGCCCGGCCACAACGGCAGGCGCCCGACCACGCTGTCGGCCACGGCGCCGGCCATGCGGGTGGCGACGTAGCGGCTGGCGAACAGTGGCCGGTAGCCGCCGCCGGTGATCAACGCCGCGGCCAGCAGCTGCTCGTTGTAGCCGCGCCAGCGCCAGTCGGCCGGATACCCGTCGGGCAGGAAGATGTCGTGGATCTGGACCAGCACCCCGGCCGGCAGCGTCGGCAGGATGCGGTTGACCAGCACGTCGACGTCGGTGCCGGGCATGGCGATATGGCTGGAATCTATGAACACGATGTCGCCCGGGCCAAGCGCGGCAAAGGGGTTGGGCCCGTCCTGCCGCAGCGCCGCCTGCACGGTCGCGCCGATGTGTCGCACCGGCAGGGAGCTGATGGCGGCCCGCGGTGCCGGGTCGATGGCGGTGATCCGGGTCTGCAGCCCGCCGTCGGCGACGGCGCGGGCCAGGAAGCGGGTCGAATGGCCGGAGCCGGCCTCGACGATGCGCGCCGGCCGCCGCTCGCGGACCAGGGCATAGGCGGCGGCGGCGTCCAGCCGGGGGAACCAGCCCTGGCCCCAGCGCGGTGCCGGCGGCGCGGCATCTTCGGCAATGGCGGTAAGGGCCGCGGCATGCGTATCGATCGTGGCCAGGACCTGACCGAAGGCCGCGGCAGCGGCGGCGAAGAGATCGGCCACGGGCTGACACGGGCCTTGCACGGCGTCCACGTCCGCGGCATGGCAGTACGGAATGAAGAAGCCCTGCGGCCGCCGCCCGGCCAGCGTGGCCAACCCCATGCGCCAGCGGCGCAGGCGCCTGCCCAGGGTCATTGCGAACCCGAAATATCTCGCCCGTATCCGGAATGATCCGGATACGAAACGATCCGGTATCGTAATGGCCTGTCGCCGCTCACGGACGCAGCACCATGCCCTCGCGGGCGATGATGGTACCGGGGCGCATCGCCTGCGCCGCCGCGGCGACCCCGTCCATGAAATCGTCGTCGTGGCTCGGGTCATGATGGAATGGCACGACCGTTCCCACGCCCGCCGCGTCGCCCACCCGCACCGCCTCCTGCCACGTCGAGTGCCCCCAGTTGACGTAGCGGGGATACTCCTCATCAGTGTACATGGCATCGTACACCATGATGTCGGCGCCGCGCACGAAGTCCACGATCGCCCGGTCGCGTTCGCCGATATGGTGCTCGGTATCGGTGATGATGCACACGCTCCGCCCGGCGAAGTCGACGCGATAGCCGCAGGCGCCGTTGGGATGGTTGAGCGGACAGGTGCGCAGCCGCAGGCCGGGCCGCGGCTCGATGGTCTGGCCGCAGGCGAAGTCGTGGTAGTGGCAACCGTTGAAGATGCTCAGCGGCACCGGGAACAACGGCGCCAACATCTGGTTCATCAGCACGCCCTTGAGCGTGCGATCGGGGAGCATGCTGCCGGCCCAGAAGTGGATCTCGCCCCGCTTCATGTAGCAGGGCGCGAAGAACGGGATGCCGGCGATGTGATCCCAGTGGGCGTGGGTCAGGAAGATGTCGATCCGCCCCGGCGTCCTTGCCGCCAGCTCGCGGCCCAGCTCGCGCAGGCCGGTGCCGCCGTCGACGATGATGGTCTCGGCGCCGCAGCAGATTTCGATGCAGGTGGTGTTGCCGCCATAGCGCACCGTGCCCGGCCCCGGGCAGGCGATGCTGCCGCGCACGCCCCAGAACTTGACATAGAATTCCGGCAAAGCTGTCATGGCGATCCGGTCATCCTCAAACCGGTCTGGCACCGGTCCACGCAACGGTTGCACCTTTTCCAATTTGGCACAACGCTTTCGCGGAGTCGAGGGCCCGCGCAGCGTCTGCGCCTGTCATCCGCACCGCCCTGCGGCACACCGGATCCGCTGCCCGCTCCCCGCTGCCCGGTGGCGGGTCTTCAAGGGTATGGACGCCGGTACCACCGGCGCGAAGTGGCCACCATCACACCCGGAGGCTTGGCCCTCAAGGGACCAGCCGATAGCCGCCCGGCTCCGTCACCAGCAGCTCGGCGCTGGACGGGTCGCGCTCGATCTTCTGGCGCAGGCGGTAGACGTGGGTTTCCAGCGTGTGGGTGGTGACGCCGGCATTGTAGCCCCAGACCTCGCCCAGCAGGGTGTCGCGGCCGACCACCTTGTTGCCGACCCGGTACAGGTACTTCAGGATCGCCGTCTCCTTCTCGGTCAGGCGGATCTTCCTGTTGGTGGTCGCGTCGGTCAGCAGCTTGGCTGCCGGCTGGAAGCTGTACGGACCGATGGTGAAGACGGCGTCCTCGCTCTGTTCGAACTGGCGCAACTGGGCGCGCAGCCGGGCCAGCAGCACGCCCAGGCGGAACGGCTTGGTGACGTAGTCGTTGGCGCCGCTGTCGAGGCCCAGGATCGCGTCGGAGTCCGAATCCGCCCCGGTCAGCATGATGATCGGGCTGCGCACACCGCTGCGCCGCATCAGGCGACACAGGTCGCGCCCGTCCATGTCGGGCAGGCCGACGTCCAGCAGGATGCAGTCGAAATACGTGTTCTTGGCCAGTTCCAGGGCGGCCGCGGCAGTCTCCGCTTCGGCCGTCTCGAACTCCTCGTGAAGCTGCAGCTGTTCGGCCAGGGAACCGCGCAACGCCTCGTCGTCGTCGACCAGAAGAACCTTCTTGTTCGGCGTCATGATATCCTCGCGGCTTGCCCCGCCCCTGTTGCGACGTGTCGATGCCGGACCTTCACCCGTGCGCTGCCCGCGCCCCGCCCCACTGTCGCCCCGCCCCACTGTCGCCCCGCCCCACCGGGGCCAGACCGCAGCGGCCGGACGAGTCATCGTGGTCCATGCTTGCTTTCGGCCGTTGCGTCAACGAGATCGTAGGAGAAACCATGGCCGGCCGCGGTGACGGCTCTTGCTGATCGGGCAGGCCGTGCTGCGCTAGAGTGCACCGGCGCCATCCGATGGCGAGAATGACAGCTTTCAGGTAGGAAAGGCGATGGACGAAGGAAAGTCCCCCGCACGGGCCGGGACGGTCACCGAGGTCGTTGGTCGCTTCGCCGACCGGGCGCACTTCGCCGCCGCCGTGCACGATCTGCTGGCGGCCGGCTTCGAGGAGGGCGATCTCTCCGTGCTCGACACCCACGAGCCTCTGCCGGCCAGCGAGACGCTGCACCAGGCCCGCAGGAGCGCCGTGGCCGGATTGACCAGGGAGATCACCTATGTCGGCCCGATCACGGCGGCCGGGCTGATCATGGTCGCCTCGGGTCCGGTCGGCGCCGCGGCCGCCGCCGTCATCGGTGCCGGCCTGGCCGGGGCGGCCGTGCACGACCTGCTGACCGAGATGGACGCCACCGGCCGCACCGGAGAGTTCGCCAGGGCCCTGGAGAGCGGCGCCGTGCTGCTTTGGGTGCGGGCCGAGGCGGCCGGGCGGCAGCGGGAGGCGACCGACATCATGACCCGCCACGGCGGCGAGGACGTCCATGTCCACCGCCGGCCGGCGCGGCCGCGGTAACCGCTTTTCCGGAGGCAGCCATGGCGGCCGGCAACGATCGCGCCGTTCCCGACACCGTCGCGGCGACCCTGGCCGGCGCCGCCACGCCGGCCGCGGCCCGGCCGTATCCCGACCGCCGCGCCTCGCTGCGCGCCGTCGACCGCGCCTCGGGCGACCTGCGTCGCGGCGACTTCGTGCTGGTCCGCCCGGACGTCGGGCCGGCCCTGCTGATCCAGGCCAGCGAATCGGCGACGCCCGACAGCATCGAGCGCATGCGCCGGCTGACCCGGCTGGCGCCGGCCGTGATCATCACCATGCAGCGTGCCGCTGCCCTGGGTCTGACCCGCGAGACGCGCGGCGTGCTGCGGCTGGAGCCGGGCGAGGGCCTGACCGCCGAGCTGGTCCGCGACCTGAGCGACCCGACCCATGTCGTCGACCCGACCGCCCTGGCCGGGCTGTGGCACACCGCCATCCCGCCCGACAGCCGCGATGGCGCCACTGCCGCCACCGGCCTGGCCAAGCTGGCCCGGCTGCTGCCGTCGGTGCTGGCGGCGCCGGTGGAGCGGCCGCTGGGCACCGCCCGGCTGGTCGCCGAGCACGACATCCTGTCGGTCGGCGCCTTCGACATCGACAACTACCAGATCCACGCCGCCCGCAGCCTGCGCCGCATCGCCGAGGCGCGGGTGCCGCTGGACGGGGCCGAATCGACCACCGTCATCGCCTTCCGCCCGCTGGACGGCGGCCAGGAGCACCTGGCCATCGTCATCGGCCGGCCACCGCCCGACGCGCCGGTGCTGGTGCGGCTGCATTCCGAATGCTTCACCGGCGACCTGCTCGGCTCGCTGCGCTGCGACTGCGGCACCCAGCTGCGCGGCGCCGTCGCCGAGATCGGCCGCTGCGGCGCCGGTGTCCTGCTCTATCTGGCGCAGGAGGGGCGCGGCATCGGCCTGATCAACAAGCTGCGCGCCTATCGCCTGCAGGATGCCCAATTCGACACCGTCGATGCCAACGAGATGCTGGGCTATGACGCCGACGAGCGCATCTACCTGCCGGCGGCGGAGATGCTGCGCCAGCTGGGCTTCGACCGGGTGCGGCTGATGACCAACAACCCGGAGAAGGTCGACCAGCTCGGCCGCTGCGGCGTGGCGGTGGTGGAGCGGGTGCCGCACGTGTTCCCCGCCAACGGCCACAACGAGTTCTATCTGAACACCAAGAAGCGGCGCAGCGGCCACCTGCTGTAACGACCCGGCAGGGTCTGCCGGGCGGCACCTCCTGCCGGGACCGGGCCGCGGCCGGGCGGGCGGACGGCGGGCAATCCCGCCGGGTCCGCCCGGAGTTCCCGTGGCACGGGCGTTGCGTCCCTGCGACGCCAGGGAGGATCGCGGCATGACTTATGGCGCCCACGGATATGCCGGCACGCAGCCACCGGGTTTCGGGCCCAACAGCGACCCGGGGCGCTGGCAGAGCCGGTACGAACCGATGCGGGCGGCGTGGCACCAGTCCCGCTCCCACCAGCAGCCGCAGCAGGCGGCCACCGAGGACTTCGGGTTCTGGGACTTCGTCGACATCATCAACCCGTTGCAGCACCTGCCGCTGGTCTCCATCGCCTACCGCGAGCTGACCGGCGACCAGATCGGCGGCACCGCCCGCATTCTCGGCGGCACCCTGTACGGCGGCCCGCTGGGCATGTTCGGCAGCGCCCTCAACGCCATGCTGGAGCAGGAGACGGGCCACGACATCGGTGGCCACATGGTCGCCGCGGCGCTGGGTCGCGACGACGCTTCTCCGCCGGGCGACGGCCCCGCACCGCCGCCCGTCCTGATGGGCGGGCAGGTTGCGGCCGGACCGAATGCCGACGGCAGCCTGGTCATGCCGGCGGCCACTCCCGCGCAAGGCGGCGCCACCGCCGGTCCGGTGGCAGCGCCGGTGGCCACTGCCGCCACGCCGACGGCGGCCCCGGAGGCCGCACCGGGTCCCGCCGCACCGGGTCCCGCCGCACCGGGTCCCGCCGCACCGG
>CAZGMC010000011.1:0-17301 GCA_964526565.1 uncultured Mycobacteriaceae bacterium | reverse complement strand
GCCGCACCGGGTCCCGCCGCACCGGGTCCCGCCGCACCGGGTCCCGCCGCACCGGCGCACGCGATCGCCCTGGCACCGCCGCCCGCGCCGCGAATGGCTCACGCCGCGGCTGCCGCCGCACCGGCGGCCGGGCCGACCGCCACGCCGCCGGCCCACGCCATCGCTGCCCCCCGGCCGGCCCACGCATCGGCGCCGGCCGCCGCTGTCGCCCCTGCAGCCATGCTGCACGGCACGTCCGGCACGTCCGGCACGTCCGGCGCGGGCGGTCCGATTCGCGTCAGCAGCCGCGTCGATGCCGCCCTGATGGCCCTGGCCGGCGCCGCACCGCCGGCCGCAGGGCCCGGACCGGCCGGTGCAACTCCCGCGCCCGGCGGCACCCCGGCCGCCTCGGCCAGCGAGTACCACCAGGCCGCCCGCCAGTACCGCACCGCCGCCACCGCCGCCGGCCCATCCTATGCCGGCCGGCACAGGCCGTAGGCGGTTGCCAGATCTGTTGATGCACGATTATCCCCGCGGTCCTGCCACTTGACTGGGAAGCGGCCGCGGCGCATGCCATGGCACGGCGCAGGACGCAGGTCCACTGTTTGGGCTTCTGGTAATATTCATGGGATTTGATGAAATATTTCCGCCCCCCAGACCGTCCTTGCGAACGCAGCGAAGCAACCCAGTGGCGCCGAAAGCGCGGTTCATGACGTTCTGAACAGGCGATGCCGGGACTGGAGTGCTTTGCTGCGCTTGAAATGGCGGGGCTGAAGCAGATCAATGACAGGGCCTGAACAGGTCAAGCGGCGCGCGGGCCGAAGATCGCCGTGCCGACCCGGACCAGGGTGGCGCCCTGGTGGATGGCGGCCTCGTAGTCGGCGCTCATGCCCATGCTGAGTTCGGGCAGGCCGTGGCGGACGGCCAGTTCGGCCAGCAGGGCAAAGTGCGGTGCCGGCGCCTCGTCCAGCGGCGGGATGCACATCAGGCCGCGCACGGGCAGGCCGAGCCCGTCGCGGGCGAGGCGCAACAGGTCGTCCAGACCGTCGGGTGCGACGCCGGCCTTCTGCGGCTCCTCACCGGTGTTGACCTGGATCAGGCAGTCGGGGCGGCGGCCGGTGCGGTCCATCTCGCGGGCCAGCGCCTCGGCCAGGCGGGGGCGGTCGACCGTCTCGATCACGTCGAACAGGGCGACCGCGTCGCGCACCTTGTTGGTCTGCAGCGGGCCGATCAGGTGCACGCGGATATCGTCAAGGCGCGCGCGCAGGTCCGGCCACCGGCCCGCGGCCTCCTGCACCCGGTTCTCGCCGAACAGCCGATGCCCGGCGGCCAGCGCCGCGGCGACTCGCTCCGGCGGCTGGACCTTGCTGACCGCGACCAGGCGGACTGCGGCGGGGTCGCGCCCGGCCTCGCGCGCCGCCCGGTCGATGCGCGCGCGCACGGCGGCCAGGTTGTCGGCGACCAGGTGGTCGATCTGCGAATCGCTCCCTGCCATGGGTCTTCCTCGGGGTGACGCCTCGGGGCAACGGCAACGACCATACCACCAGCGCCCGGACTTCGCCGCAACCGGCCCCTCAAACCGTCACCGCCGGCGCAGCGTGGCGGCCCAGGCCCGGCGGGGCCGAGTCCGAAAGGTCATGGACCCGGCGGGCGGCGCCACTGGGATGCTTCGTTGCGCTGGCAATGACGAGCATTTTTACATTAAAAATTGTTCTCCAAGCTGTCGCATTGCTGAGTTGTGCCGTAACAGGTTGGCGCTTTGCTTGATCGCCATTCGGCAACCGGCTGCCGCGCGGCCGATGGAAGTCATAGGATAAAGGCCAACCTCTTGGGCCGCCGCCTGATGCCGTGCGGGACGCAGGTCGGCTGCGGCGGGATGGTCGGTGCCCGTCCCACCAGCGGGATGGTGTTTTCAAGGGATCGCGTGCGGCACCGCAAGCGCTCACACGCAATACTCATTGCCCTTGGTGGGACTGGACCGGGACCTGCCCTCGGAGCCGGCCTGCGTTCACCGGCGCGCCGCGCGAGCTCATCAGCGCCACGGGCCCGGCGGTGGCCCTGGGGAGCCGGATTTTGACAGGCCTGAGCGCGCCGCCACCCTGGCGGCAGGTCGGGACCGTCCAGCGTGGCGGGTCGTGTTGGACGATGATGGCAGCGGGTGCCGGTCAGCAAGAAGGGCGGCTCGTTTTAACCACACCGCCTTAACCTGAACCCGTTGCCATGTCCCGGCCGACACCCGCAGGCCGGGCGACCGCGGCCACGAACACTCTTGACGCCACCCCGCCGAACCCCGAACTTCCGCTCCCATGAACTGGCTGAGCAATTTCGTCCGCCCCCGCATACGGGCGCTGGTGGCGCCAAAGGAGACGGCGGAGACGCTGTGGCACAAGTGCCCGAACTGCGAGGCGATGATCTTCCATCGCGACCTCGAGGCGCACCTGCACGTCTGCCAGCACTGCGGCTTCCACATGCGCCTGACCGTGGACAGGCGCCTGGCCATGCTGTTCGACGACGGCGCGTACACCGTCCTTGAGCCGCCGCGCCCGCCCGTCGACCCGCTGCGCTTCCGCGACACCCGCCGCTACACCGACCGCCTGCGCGAGGCGCAGCAGCGCACCTCCCGCCATGACGCCGTGGTCGTCGCCGACGGCCGCATGGGTGGCCTGCCGGTCGTGGTCGCCGCGTTCGACTTCTCGTTCATGGGCGGCTCCATGGGCACGGCGGCGGGAGCGGCGCTGGTCGCGGCGGCGGAGCGGGCGGTCACCCTCGACGCGGCGCTGATCGCGGTGCCGGCCTCGGGCGGCGCCCGCATGCAGGAGGGCATCCTGTCGCTCATGCAGATGCCGCGCACGGTGATCGCCGTCGACCGGGTCAAGGAGGCGGGGCTGCCCTATATTGTCGTGCTGACCGACCCGACCACCGGCGGCGTCTCGGCCTCGTTCGCCATGCTGGGTGACATCCACATCGCCGAGCCCGGCGCCACCATCGGCTTCGCCGGCGCCCGGGTGATCGAGGAGACCATCCGCCAGAGCCTGCCCGAGGGCTTCCAGACCGCGGAATACCTGCTGGAGCACGGCATGGTCGACATGGTCGTGCCGCGCACCCAGCTGCGCGACACGCTGATCCGCGTTCTCGGCCTGCTGCGCCGGCCCGAACCCGAACCCGAAACCGCACCGGAGGCGGCCGCGGAGGCCGAGGCCGAGCGCCGGCCCGAACCGGCTGCGGCCGGGCCGGAGGCGGCGGGCGCCGTGCCGGCCGATGCGGCCGCAACCACGCCCACGGACACAAGCGGTGAGCCGGCCGACCGGCACGGCGGCGCCTGAGCCGCCGGCCGCCGTCGACGCCGCGCTGGAGCGGCTCAAGCGGCTCCACCCGAAGAAGATCGACCTGTCGCTGGACCGGGTGCACCGGCTGCTCGCCGCGCTGGGCGACCCGCACCGGCGCCTGCCACCGGTGGTCCACGTCGCCGGCACCAACGGCAAGGGCTCGACCCTGGCCTTCCTGCGCGCCGTCCTGGAGGCGGCCGGCTGCCGCGTCCACGTCTACACCTCGCCCCACCTGGTGCGGTTCAACGAGCGCATCCGCCTGGCCGGACGGCTGATCGACGACGCCGTCCTGGCCGACGTGCTGGCGGCTTGCGAGGCGGCCAATGGCGACGCGCCGATCACCCATTTCGAGATCACCACCTGCGCCGCCTTCCTGGCCTTCGCCGAGACGCCGGCCGATGTGGTGCTGCTGGAGACGGGCCTGGGCGGCCGGCTCGACGCCACCAACGTGATCGAGCGCCCGGCGGCCACCGCGATCACCGCCATCGCCATGGACCACATGCAGTTCCTGGGCGACGACATCGCGGCGATCGCCACAGAGAAGGCCGGGATCCTCAAGCCGGGCGTGCCGGCGGTGCTCGGCCCCCAGGCGGCAGACGTGGCAGCGGCGGTGACCGACGTCGTGCGGGCGCGGGCGGCGGCGGTGGGCGCGCCGCTGCTGCAGCACGGCCGCGACTGGGCCATCGACCGTCATCCGGACAGCTTCCGCGTCGCATGGACGGCCGGTGCCGACACCGCCCCGTCACCGGCCCTGCCGCTGCCGGCCCTGCCTGGGCCGCACCAGGTGGCCAACGCGGCCACCGCCGTGGTGCTGGCGGTGGTGCTGGCGGCGCTGCTGCCCGGCCTGCGCGTGCCGACGGCCGCCCTGGTCCGCGGCCTGGACGAGGTGGCGTGGCCGGCGCGGCTGCAGCGGCTTGGCTCCGGCCCGCTGGCCGCCCGCCTGCCGCCGGACTGGCAGCTGTGGCTCGACGGCGGCCACAACGACGGCGCCGCCGCGGCCCTGGCCGCCTGGGCCGCGAGCCTGCCGCCACGGCCACTCTACCTGATCGCCGGCATGATCGAGAGCAAGCACCCCGAGCCCTTCTTCCGCGCGCTGGCCGGCCCGGTGACGGCGGTGCGCACGGTGCCGGTGCCGGGCGAGTCCGCCTGCCTGCCGCCGGCCGCCCTGGCCACCGCCGCCCGCACCGCCGGCATCGCCGACGCCGCCCCGGCCGCCGACGTGGACGAGGCGCTGACCGCGGTCGCCGGGATGCCCGGCCCGGCCCGCATACTGATCGCCGGATCCCTCTACTTGGCCGGCCATGTGCTGGCGGGGGCGGCGTAAGGGATTGGGGTGCCGATGCCTGCGGACACGGAAACGCCTGCACGCAAGTTGGCTCGGCGACCGTCAGGTTACTCTTTTAATTGATCTTTGTTGTTGACCGAAATGGCAGCATTCGTCAATGATGCAATTAAAATGTAATAATTGCTTCGAACGGTAACGAAATGTCAGTCCTGATCGGCTTTGAAGCCAAGAGCATCCAGAGTTGGATCGTTGCCGGCGGGCGGCTCAGGGATATCGCCGGGGCCAGCGAGATCATCGAGCGGCTGTGTACCGATGACCTGCATGGCGCACTGGTGCACTGCACGTTGGCCGACCCTCGGCCGCCCGACAGCCACGGCGACCGGCCGGCCCTGAAGACGGGAGCGGGGACGGTCCTGTCGGCGGCGGCGGGCGGGTTCCGGCTGGTGATCGAGGACAAAACCAAAGCGAGGGCGTTCGTCCGGTTATGGCCGCTGGTCGTTGCCGAACGGGCGCCGGGGTTGCGCTTTGCCCTCGCCGCCGTGCCGGAGAGGGATTCCGCCGATGCCCGGCCGCCCGTGGACCGCCTCAACGACCGCCTCCGTGCCGACGCCAACGGCCTGCCGGCCCTGCCGGGCAGCTCCATCGCCGGGGTGCTGCGCCATGCCCTGGCGGCGCTCTCCGGGGACAACGGCGAGGTCGAGGCGCTGTTCGGCGCCCCGATCCGGCCCGGCAGCACGCCCGAGACACGGGCGCAGGGCGCCGGCTCGCGTCTCACCGTATCCTGGGCGGCGATCCACGACGCCAGCGATCGGCCGGTGGACGGGCTGATCGTTCCCGGAACGCCCGGCGACCCGGTGCTGGCCGCGGCGCGGCTGGGCGTGCTGCGCGACCACGTGCGCATCGACCACCGCGGCACTGCCGAAGACGCCGGCAAGTTCGAGGAGCGGCTGGTCGGCGCCGGCCATCGTTTCACCTTCGAACTGGAGCTCCTCGGCGACGAGGCCAATGAACGGGCCTGGCAACGACTTCTCGGCCTGCTCAAATGGCCCGGCCTGCGCTGCGGTGCCGGCACCCGCCGCGGCTTCGGCGCGTTCCGCGTCGTGCGCATCCAGGCCCGCACCTTCGACCTGCGCCAATCCGGCGATTTCCGGCACTATGCCGACCTTCCCGTCAGCCTGGGCGAGACCGCCGGCCTGGCCGACGTGACCGAAACGATCCCCGCGGTCGCGGCGGTGCCGACGGCGACCGCCACCCTGGTCGGCTTCCGCCCGGCCGAGCCCTGGGTGTTCGGCGGCGGTACGCCCACGGACACCGAGGACATCGCCCCGGTCACCGAGTCGCTCATCGAATGGCAGGACGGCCGTGGCCGGAAGGTGGAGCGGCCGGTGCATTACCTGCCGGCGTCCAGCGTCAAGGGCGTGCTGGCCCACCGTCTGGCCTGGCACTACAACCGGCTGGCGGAGCGGTGGGCCGACGCCGAGGATCTGGCCAGGACGTTCGATGGCGCCCCAACGCCGGACGAAGCGTTCGACAAGGCCAGGAACCCGGCCGTACGGGCGCTGCTGGGATCGGTCAAGGCGGCCGGCGACGGCCGGACCTCCAAGGACGGCAGGCAGGGCGGCGAGCAGACACCCGGCCGCCGCGGCGCGCTGCTGTTTGACGACGCGTTCCTGGCCGGCGATCCCGTGCCCGAGCGGACGGTGATGCACGTCGCCATCGACCGCTTCACCGGCGGCGTCCGCGCCGGCGCCCTGTTCGAGGAGCGGGTGCTGCAGCCGGACACGTGGCGCACCGACTACCGCATCGTCGTGGTCGATCCGGAAAACGCCCTCAACGGCCCCGGGTCGCCTGGCGTTCCGGCCGACGCGGGGCTGATCAGGAAGGCGTTGCGCGCGACCCTGGAGGATGTCGCCAAGGGCCGGCTCGCCTTCGGGGCCGGCGGCGGGCGCGGCAACGGCGGCTTCGTCTGCGACCGGGTCGAGTGGTGCGAGACAGGCCGGGAGTGGCTGAAGGAGGCTGGTGACTGCCCGGCCGGCAACCGGGGAGAAGCGGCATGAACGCCGGAACGGTCCAGGCTGATTTGCAGCGGCTCCGGGACTTTCTGGGGCCTCCGTCCAAGGAGGCCGGAGACTGGCACGCCGTCACGGTAACCCTCGACGACCCGGAGGAGCTGCACGGCCGGGCCGCGGTCGCCGCCGCCATCGCCGACCTCGACCGCGGCGATGCCTGGATGTGCCTGACCGACCGGGTGGTTTTCCGGACCGGTGCGGACTGGCAGGCGGTGTTCGGCGGGCCCGATCCCGACCCGTTCGACACGCCCCCGCTCACCGCCGAGTTCGCCACCGGTGCCGGCACCGGCGTCAGCCTGCGCCACGTCCACGGCGAGCTCTGGCGCAAGGTCACGATCCGCGAGGGAGAGCCGGGCACCGCGGCCGGCGTGCCCGTGCTGGCGCGGGACTGGTCGCTGGTCTCCGTCATGGCGGGGACATCGCTCCACTACCGCGTCTACTGGCGCGCCGAGGGCGGCGACTGGCCGCAGTACCGGCCGTTCGCCCAACGCTTCTGCGGGTTCGTGCAAGACAAGGACTGATCCCATGCCGAAACCGGCTCGCAAGCCCGCGCCGCCCGCCGGCCGTTCGCCGCACCAGGGCTCGCCGCCGCCGGGCGCCCGGCCCGATATCGCCGCGCCCTATGCCTTCGTGCCGCTCAACCGGCACGTCTACTGCCCGCCGTGGCGGGACCGCGTGTCCATGGACGTGCCGTTCAGCGACGGGCTCAGCGGCACGCTGGCCATCGAGGTGGAGGCCGTGACGCCGCTGTTCGTCGGCGCCCACACCCTGCGCCCCGGCACCAAGGACAGCCCCAACGACAAGGCGCGCTTCACCGTGGACGGCCAGTCCGACGGCACGCCGGCCATCCCCGGCACCAGCCTGAAGGGGGCGATCCGCTCGGTCATCGAGATCGCCGCGTTCGGCCGCATCGGCCCGCGCATGGACGACCTCAAGTTCTCGATGCGCGACTTGCACAACCCGCAGGACTATCTGCAGTACATGACCGAGGACTACCGGCCGACCTCGAAGGCCGGCTGGCTGCGCGTCCACCCCGGCACCGGCGACTGGCTGCTGGCGCCGTGCGACTACTCGGTCGCCCGCCAGACCGACCTGGAAACATACTACAAGGACACCTTCGGCGGCAGCGCCGACCTGGGCCGCAAGCAGACGGCGCGCGAGAAGTATCTGATGGCGTGGCGCAACAGCCCGCTGTCGGTGCAGTTCGACCCGGATGCTTGGCGCGCCCGCGATGACTGGGCGAAAAACCGCGTGCTGTCGCGTGCCGACAACATTGGCCGCGGCGCCACCCAGGGCACGATCGTCTTCACCGGCCAGCCGCAGGACCGAGAGGGCAAGCGTGCTCAACGCGGACAGTCTCGGCCCAAACAGGTGGACTTCATATTCCACAGCCGCAGCGGCGGGACGCTGCCGGTGCCGCCCCGCGTGCGCGAGGACTTCGAGTCCGTCCACCGCGACCCCAACACGCGCAAGCCCAACAAGGAATGGGACTGGTGGCGGGCGCGGCTCTACCGGGGCGAAGAGGTGCCGGTGTTCTGGCTGGACGACGGCCGCGGCGGCGTCCGGGCCATGGGCCTGGCCATGATGTTCCGCCTGGCCTACCGGCACTCGACGCGCGACTTCGCCGGGCAGGAGTCGGCCCGGCCGGAGTCGGATTGCGGGCGGAAGCTCCAGGCAGCCGGGGACAAGGGCACCGATCGCGCCGAACGGCAGGAGGGCGAGCCGCCGGATCTCGCGGACCTCATGTTCGGCACGGTGAACGACGCGGCCGGCCTGTCGCTCAAAGGCCGGGTCCGCTTCACCCTGGCGACGCAGGCGGCGCCCGGCGACCGCGCCGACGAGCAGCCGGTGGAGGTGCCGCTGCTCAGCCCCAAGGCCGGGTTCTATCCCGCCTATGTGACGCAGCAGGAGGTCGTCGCCGGCCAGCCGCTGCGGGTGCCGCGCCGGTACAGCGAACAATGGAAGCTGGGCTATCCCGGCTACACCACCTACATGGCCGACGGCGCCACCATCCGCGGCTGGAAACGCTATCCGGTCAGCCGCACCCCGCGCCAGGCGACGCTGCCGGAACCCTACAACGGCCAGGTGCTGACCCGGTTCACGCCCGTGGGCCGCGGCGCCACGTTCCGCGGCACGGTGCACGTCCACAACCTGCAACCGGCGGAGCTGGGCGCGCTGGCCTGGGCGCTGACCTGGGGCTTCGACGACCGGCTGTGCCACGCCCTGGGCGGCGTCAAGCCGTTCGGCTACGGCGCCGCCCGCATCCGCATCCTGCCCGAGGGCACCGAGTTGGAACCCAACAAGGGCTGCGAGCGGCTGAGCGGTGACGCCGCAATCGCCAGGCTCCGGGATTGCGTCGGCAAGTTCAAGGACACAATGGACAAGGAGGTTCAGAAGGCCGGCGTCAATGCCACCTGGGAAAAAACAATGCAGATCGAAGAGTTGCTGGCTTCGGCAAATCTGGAGGCGGGCGACAAGGTCGCGGCCGAGTGTCGGCTTGGCTATCTGCCGACCCCGAAAGCCTATCAGGACGCCAAGAAGAATCGCGCCATCCTGCCTCTGCTGACCGGCCGCCCCGATCCGGAGAGTCGGGTCGTCTCCGACACGCAGCAGGCCGCCCCGCCCGCCGGCCCCGGCCCCGGCGCCGGCCGCGCCGCCGCCAGGCCGGCCGTCAAGCCCGCCCCCCGCCGCGCCACGGTGGACGGCGAGCCGGTGGAGATCCTCGGGGATCAGGGCAGCCAGCTCCAGGTCCGCTTCCTGGGCACCGGCGACATCGAATGGCTGGCTCGGGACGAGCTGGATTGAGGATGGATCGGCGCCGTGAGTCGCACGTCTCGTAGCGGGGCCCGAAGGTGATCGAGCGGATGGACGCCGGGGAGACTGTCCCGGCGCTGTCGGTGGAGTTGGGGGTCGAGCGGGACCTGCTGTACCGGTGGCGGTCGGCGTGCCGGGCCGGCGGTGAGCTGGCGTTGCGGTCGCAGCCTGGCCAGCCGAAGCAGGCGGAGGGTACGGCCGCCGCCCGGCTGTGCTATATCCTGGGCCATGTCCGATGTGCTCCGCTCCGACGATCGTTCCGCCCCCGGCGCCGCAACCGGCGCGGCGACCGTCGGTCCCGCGCCGGCCCGCACCGTCGCGGCGTCGCCGCCCTATCTGGCCGGCCTCAACCCCGCTCAGCGCGAGGCGGTCGAGGCGCTGGACGGGCCGGTCCTGGTGCTGGCCGGGGCCGGCACCGGCAAGACGCGGGTGCTGACCACGCGGCTGGCCCACCTGCTCAACACTCGCCGCGCCTGGCCCGGCCAGATCCTGGCGGTGACCTTCACCAACAAGGCGGCGCGCGAGATGCGCGAGCGGGTCGCCGCGCTGATCGGCCAGCCGGTCGAGGGCTGGTGGCTGGGCACCTTCCATGCCCTGGCCGCCCGCATCCTGCGCCGCCACGCCGAGCTGATCGGGCTCAAGCCCAACTTCACCATCCTCGACACCGACGACCAGCTGCGCCTGGTCAAGCAGCTGCTCGAGGCAGAGAACGTGGACGCGAAGCGCTGGCCGGCACGCCTGCTGCTCGGCGTCATCGAGCGCTGGAAGGACCGCGGCCTGACCGCCGAGCGGCTCAAGACCGAGGACGCCGGGGACATCGCCGGCGGCCGCATGCTGGCACTCTATCGCGCCTATCAGCAGCGCCTCGCCACGGTCAACGCCTGCGACTTCGGCGACCTGCTGCTGCACAACCTGACGCTCCTGCAGACGCAGCCCGACGTGCTGGCCCAGTACCACAAGCGCTTCAAGTACATCCTGGTCGACGAGTACCAGGACACCAACGTCGCCCAGTACCTGTGGCTGCGCCTGCTGGCCCAGGGCCACCGCAACCTGTGCTGCGTCGGCGACGATGACCAGTCGATCTACGGTTGGCGCGGGGCGGAGGTCGGCAACATCCTGCGCTTCGAGAGCGACTTTCCCGGCGCGCGCGTCATCCGGCTGGAGCAGAACTACCGCTCGACGCCGCCGATCCTGGCCGCCGCCTCCGGCCTGATCGCCCACAACCGCGGCCGCCTGGGCAAGACCCTGTTCACCCGGGCAGAGGGCGGCGAGCCGGTCGTGATCCGCCAGGTCTGGGACGGCGAGGACGAGGCGCGCTGGATCGGCGACGAGATCGAGGCCCTGCACAGACGCGGCTCGGCCCTGGCCCAGGTCGCCGTGCTGGTCCGCGCCGGCTTCCAGATGCGCGCCTTCGAGGAGCGGTTCCTGACGCTCGGCCTGCCCTACCAGGTGGTCGGCGGCCCGCGCTTCTACGAGCGCATGGAGATCCGCGACGCGCTGGCCTATCTGCGCGTCGTCGCCCAGCCCGACGACGGCCTCGCCTTCGAGCGGATCGTCAACACGCCGAAGCGCGGCATCGGCGCCGCCACCGTCCAGACCCTGCACCGCGTCGCCCGTGCCGGCGGCGTGTCGCTGACCGAGGCGGCGTGGCGGGTGGTCGAGACCGACGAGCTGAAACCCAGGGCGCGCGCCACCCTGCGCACCCTGATGATGGACTTCGAGCGCTGGCGCGACATGGCCGCGCGGGTCCGCCACACCGACCTGGCCCGCACCGTGCTGGACGAGAGCGGCTACACCGCCATGTGGCAGGCCGACAGGTCCGCCGAGGCGCCGGGCCGGCTGGAGAACCTGAAGGAGCTGGTCGCCGGCATGGAGGCGTTCGAGACGCTGGCTGGCTTCCTGGAGCACGTCAGCCTGGTCATGGACACCGACGCCGATCCCGGCGGCGACCGGCTCACCCTGATGACGCTGCACGCCGCCAAGGGCCTGGAGTTCGACCACGTCTTCCTGCCCGGCTGGGAGGAGGGCCTGTTTCCCCACCAGCGCGCCATGGACGACACCGGCATCGCCGGGCTGGAGGAGGAACGCCGGCTGGCCTATGTCGGCCTGACCCGGGCGCGGCGGCGGGCCTGGATCAGCTGTGCCATGAACCGGCTGGTCTACGGCCAGTGGACCAGCAGCATCCCGTCGCGCTTCCTGGACGAGCTGCCGGCCGCCCATGTCGACGTCGCCGCCGAGGGCGGGCTGGCCGGCGCCGGGCCCCAAGGCGGTGCAGGTCTGGGCGGTGCAGGTCCGGGCGGTGCAGGTCCGGGCGACGCAGGTGCGGGCGGCACGTCGTGGAGCAGCGGTACCGGCGCCGCAGGGGCTTTCGCCGTCGCGGCGCCGAGCCTGGCCGGCGTCGCCGAGCCGCGCCCGGCCCGCCCGTTCGTGCCGCCGCGCGAGCGCCGCCACCGCGGCGGCCCGCCCCCCACCCTGGAAGGCGAGGCCTTCGCCGCCCCGCCGCGCCCGGCGCCGGACCGCCCGTACCGGCCGGGTGAGCGCGTCTTCCACGACAAGTTCGGCTACGGTACCGTCACCGCCAGCGACGCCGGCAAGCTGACCGTCGACTTCGAACACAGCGGCGAAAAGAAGATCATGGCCGGCTTCGTCCAGCCCGCCCCCAAGACATAGCAGACACGGTTTGGGGGAGTCGGCGCTTCGGGTGGTCGACGTCTCGCCGACCTCGCGTGCCGGTCGGCGAGACGCCGACCCCCCAGGGATACCCGGTGCGGCGGCACGGGCCGGCACCGGCACCGCGCGCATCCCTGATGCAACCTCGGTGCAACCGGTGTGTTGCGCCTTAATGTTCTGATAAATATAGAAAAACTGGGGTCTGCAACGTGTGCAACGGAAGTCTTGGCGTGTTGCACCGGTGGCTGGGGCCTGTCTTTTCGCTTTCGAAACCATTGCCGCCGGCTCCACCTCCAGTTCGGGCGATTCAATTTTAGGTATTTAATCCCATGGCGTCAAGCCGTCGGTGCGGCCGCGCCATCACCGGCCGGCGTCGAAGGGCATCAGGTGCCGCCGGTCGAACGCGTCGATGACCGCGGCATGGCGGCTGTGATGGTCGCGGCGTGCCACCGTCCCTGGCGACGCGCCATGCTGCGCCCTATTGTGTCGGCGCTGCCGCCTCGGCCGCGTCGGCGTCGCCGCGCAGCCAGTCCTGCAGGGCCTGGGTTTCCAGGCGGCGGGTCAGGGCGCGCGGCGGGCCTTCCAGGAGCAGGGTGAAGGCCGGCGCGCCGGGCGGCTCGTACGGGCGGAAGGCGACGCCCAGGTCCAGCCGGCGGCGGGCCATGTCGAAGCGCGCCTCGCCGACGCCGACACCGGCAGCGCCGACGATGCGCAATGTCCCGGTGGTGGCGACGCCGTCGGCCACGGCGAACGGCGCGTTGAGCGCAGCAAACGGCGTCTCGCCCTCGGCCAGGGCCTGACCCACGTCGGTCGCGGCACCGCCGGCCGCGGCGGCCGCGGCCAACCTTGAACCCAGGCCGGCCAGGTCGAACCCGCTGATCGTGCCGTCGCGCACGGCGGCCAGCCCCGCGCCGGCCAGCCCGCCGGCCCAGGCCGCCGCGCTGGGGCCGGCGGTGGTGCCCTCCAGACCGAAGTCCAGCGTGCCGTCCAGCCCGCCAATGCCGAACAGCCCGGCCAGCGCCGCGTCGAGCCGCGCATCAACCAAATCGATGCGGCCGGACAGCGCCGGCTCCGGCGCCGCTGCCAGGGTCAGGCGGGCGCCGAGCGTGCCGCCGAACAGGCCGCCGGTCAGCGGGGCCACGGTCAGCGCGCCGTCATCCAGGGTGGCGCGCAGCGCCGGCTCGGTCAGGCGCACGTCCCGGTAGGCCAGCGACGCGGCGACGACGGCGGCGCTGCCGTCGATCGCCTGCAGCAGCGACAGGTCGAGCGGCTCGTCGGACCACGGTGCGGTGCCGGCGGCGGCCGAGGCATGGACCTCCGGCAGCCAGTCGTCGATGACCAGGTCACTGGTCCGCAGGTCGAGCGCGAGGCGCGGCCGCTCGCCGCTGCGGTCGACGCTGAGGTTGCCGGCCAGCACCACCGGCCCGATCCGGCCCTGCAGGTCGTTCACCGTCCATGCCGCGGCCGTGCCGGCCAGCCGGCCATAGAGGTCGAGCCCACCCGCCACGCCGGCCGGGCGGTAGTCGGGTGCCGCCTGGCGCAGCAGCGCCGCCAGGTCGGGATGGGCGGCGCGCGCCGTCAGGTCGGCCAGCGCCGCCGGCTCGAACGGCGCCGAGACGGTGCCGGCCACATCCAGGGTGCCGCCGGCGGCGTCCAGGTTGACCGTCAGCTCGGCGTCGTCGGCACTGCCGCGGACCTGCGCCACCAGGGTGAGCGGATCGAGCCGGTCCGGCGCGAACGGCGGCTCCAGGTGCAGCGCGCGCGCGAGCCGGGTCAGTGCCGGCACCCGGGCCTGGATTGTCGCCTCGATGCCCGTCGGCGGGTCCAGGCCCGCGGCCTGTCCGGACGCCTCGACCGCGGCGCCGGCCAGGTCGCCGACGGCGGCGCGGCGCACGGTCAGGGCGCCGTCGTTGAGCGTCGCGTCGAGCACGATGTCGCGCAGCCGCACCTCGTCGACCGTCAGTGCGGCGACGCTCAGGTCCAGGTTGGCATTGGCGGCGTGCAGCACATCGGGCCAGTGCGCGTCCAGCCACGCGGCGGCGGCGGGGGTCCATGCCGCGACCGTGGCGGGGCGGTAGGCATCCAGGTTCAGCCGGTCGACGGCGAGCCGCAGGCCGATGCCCGGCACGGCGCCGTCGACCACCGCCAGCCCGCCGGTCAGCCGCGTGTTGTCGACGGTGATGTCGATGCCGGTCACCTGGAAGCTGTCGGGCGTGCCGGCCAGCCGCGCTGTGCCGACCAGGCGCTGCAGCCGCGCCCGCGGCACCTCCGGCAGCTCCCAGCCCAGCCAGGCGAGCACGCCGCGCAGGTCGCTGACGTTCACCTCGGCACTCGCGTCGAGCACCGGCCGGCCCTCGTCGACGGCCAGGGTGCCGATCGCCGTCAGGTCGGAGCCACCGGGCAACTGCGCCGACAGCCGCTGCACGGCCAGGGCGCCGTTGCTCAGCATGGCGTCCAGGCGCACCTGGCGGACCAGGCCGTCACGGTAGCGCAGGGCATTCACGGCCAGTTGCACGTCGACGGCCAGCGCGCGGGGCAGCGCGCGGGGCAGCGCGCGGGGCAGCGCGCGGGGCAGCGCCAGGTCGCGGCGGCCGGCCAGGCCGGCCAGGCCGGCCAGCGGGGGCCGGTCCGGCGGCGCCGCCTCCGCCCAGGCGTCCAGGTCCAGCTGGTTGAGGGCGAGGGCGAGGTCGAGCCGCGGCTCGCTGCCCAGGGCAATGTCGGCCGTGCCGGTGCCGTGGGTGTCGCCGAACGTCAGCTCCAGGCCGGTCAGGGTGATCCGGTTCGGGCCACCGCCGGCCGAGGCCGTCAGCGTCCACGGCGGCCCGTTCAATGCTGGCGCCAGCAGCGGCGCCCAGGCCGGCGGCAGCGTCGGTGCCAGGGCGGCGGCCGGGTCCGTGACCTCGGCGGCCACCTCGCCCTGCAGCGCGCCGTCCGCCTGGACCAGCCCGGCGAACTGCAGGCTGCCGCCGTCGACCGTCAGGCGCAGGGTCAGGGGCAGGGTCAGGGGCGGGGCGCCGGTCGCCGAGACCCGCCGCGAGCGCAGGTCCACGGCCAGCCTGCGCTCGCCGATGGTCAGGGTGGCGTTCGCCGTGAACGGACCCTGCAGGGTCTCGGCGCGGACCAGGGCGTCGACGTCCTCGGCGCGCACGCTGCCGCCGGCGCCGTCGTGCAGGATCAGGGTGCCGTCCTCCACCGTCACCGCGGCCAGGCGTACGTCCGGCGGTGTCCCGCCGACGGCCGCGTCGTCGGGGGCGGGGGCGGGGGCGGGCAGCGGCGCGACCGCCGCGACCGGCTCGATCAGCACCAGCTCGGTAATGTCGATGCGGCCGCCGAGCAGCGGCAGCAGCCGTACCCGCACCTGCAGGGACTCGACGGACAGCAGGTCGACCGGGCCGCCGGACGCGCCGGCCAGGCGCACGCCCTCGGCGGTCAGCCGCGGTGCCGGCAGCATGCGGAACGACACGTCGCCGGCGATCGTCACCTCGCGGCCCAGCATGGCGCCGAGCCGGTCCTCGACCCAGGCCTTGCGTGCCGTCCAGTCGATCAGGCCGGGCCCCACCAGGGCCGCGACAACCAGCACGAGGGCGGCGCCGACCACGCCGATAAGGAGCTTTTTCACGATCGCCGCCCGCTTCCATGGCCGCCCGGGCCGGCGCGCAGGCTTCCGCCCGGCGGCACCGTACGCTAGGCTACTGGCGTACAGCAAAGGCTGCAAAGTAATTTTCCGCCACAGCATTCACGCGAGAGGAGCGATGGCCGACATCGTCAACCTGCGCCAGGCGCGCAAGCGCCGCGCCCGCGCCGACAAGGACCGGCAGGCGGCCGAGAACCGGACCCGCCACGGCCGCACCGCCGGGGAGAAGGAGCGCGACGCCGACGCGGAGCAGCGGGCGCGCCGGCTGCTTGACGGGCACCGGATCGAGGACGGCCAGCCCGCTCCATTCAGGCGGCCGTGATCGGCACCCGCGGATCGGCACCCGCACCGTCTCTGGCAACATCGCCATGGTTGGCGGCAATGAATCCGGCCACTACCGGCCTTGGGACCGGTGAATGCTGAAAGCCAGGCCTTCGCGAGCTTTCAAATGAGCGATGACCGCGAACAGGTTGCCCGCACGGGGGTTGCCCTGATCGCTAAGCATGCGCATCAGGCTGTTCGGGCTCTTGTGGAGCTGCTCACCCAACTGCTCGAAGCCAACCGCGGCGTTCACGTAGTCACGCAACAGGATCTTGCCGGTTTCAAGATCCGCGTTCAGCAATGCATCAAGAGCTTCCTGAAGCAAAGCGGCCCGGAATTCAGGGTCGCGCCCGGCACGGTCCTTGATCGTGTCCTTGAAGTCTCTGGTGAGTGCCATGTTACGGCCATTGGAGCGTTGGTGCACAATCAGTCGCGGCGCTGGTACACCAGGACCGCGCCCGGCGGCACGCTGAGCGAGACGCGTACGGTGTCGAGCCGGAAGCCGCCCACGTCGACGTCCTCGTTGTAGGCGCTGGCGCGCAGCAGCAGGCCGATGACCGTGCGCTGGACGGTCGGGACGACGCCGTCGCCGTCGATGCGCGCCAGCAGGGCCGTCGCCTCGTCCTCGCTCAGCGCCCGCTCGAACCGGCAGTGCAGCACGACGTACGGCACCAGCCGCAGCGGCGCCACGTCGATGCGCTCCAGCCGGTAGCCGGCGTCGGCGATCAGCGCCTCGGTCCGGCCCAGCTCGTCCAGGAATTGCCGGACCTGGTCGTCGGTCAGGTCGCCGAGCGCCGCCGCCTCGCCTTCAAGGTAGATCTGGAGAGAGTCGAGCCGCGCCTCGGCCTCCGTGGTCAGGCGTTCGGCCTCTGCGGCGGCCTCGCCGGTCAACCGCTCGGCCTCCTCGGCGGCCTCGTCGGCCAGCGTCCGGCCCTCCTCGACCCAGCGCTCCAGGCGCGTCCGGATGTCCGCGTCCGCCTGGGCGTGAGCCGCCGTGGCCGCCACGGCCGCCAGCACCGCGGCCAGGATCGTGCAAATGACTCTCATCGTGCGTCGCTCCCTGCAACCCGCTGCCGTCGGTTGCCCCGACCTGCCGCCTGTGTCCCGCCGCCTGTGTCCCGCCGCCTGTGTCCCGCCGCCTGTGTCCCGCTGACCGACGATCCGGACATGCAGCGTGTTGGATCGCCATGCAAGGTTTTCCCC
>CAZGMC010000010.1:45688-60879 GCA_964526565.1 uncultured Mycobacteriaceae bacterium | reverse complement strand
CCACTCCCTGTTCCGCCAGGGCTGCATGTGGTTCGAGTTGATCCCCAACATGCCAGAGGAACGCCTCAAGCCGTTGCAGGAATGACGTTCTCTCAACCTGATCGCCAGGCACGGCCACTGGGGCGACCGAGCCTCAGCGCAAAACACGTCGCTTTTGCGCCGACCCCACATCGTTCTATGCGTGCAGGACGCTGAAACCAGACTACCGCGCTGGCACTGCAGACGCAACCAGAACGTCATGCGGTTCTGCTGTCGTCAGCGGCCGATCACCCCGGCAGGCGCACGGTGGCCGTGGCCAGGGCGGCGATGCCCTCTTCGCGGCCGGTGAAGCCGAGGTGTTCGGTGGTGGTCGCCTTGACGCTGACCCGGCCGGGCTCCAGGCCCAGGATCTCCGCAATCCGGGCTGCCATGGCGTCGCGGTGGGGGCCGATGCGGGGGCGCTGGCAGATCAGGGTCACGTCGGCGTGGGACACAACCCCGCCGCGCGCCGTCACCAGGCCGGCGGCGTGGCGCAGGAACACGGCGGAGTCGGCGCCGCGCCATTGCGGGTCGGTCGGCGGGAAGTGGCGGCCGATGTCGCCGGCGGCGATGGCGCCCAGGATGGCATCGGTCAGGGCGTGCAACCCGACGTCGGCGTCGGAATGGCCCTCCAGGCCGCGGTCGTGGGGCACGGCGATGCCGCACAGCATGACGTGGCCGCCGGGGCCGAAGCGGTGCACGTCGAAGCCCTGGCCGGTGCGCACGTCGCCGGGCAGCAGGCGCCGCGCCGCGCGCGCGAGATCGTCCTCGGTGGTCACCTTGTGGTTCTCCTCGTCGCCGGGCACCAGCGCCACCGCCAGGCCGGCCCGCTCGGCGACGACCGCATCGTCGGTCAGGGCCTCGCCGGCCGCCGCCCGGTGCGCTGCCAGGATGTCGGCGAAGCGGAAGCCCTGCGGCGTCTGCGCCCGCCACAGGCCGGTGCGGTCCACCGTCGCCACGATCAGGTCGTCGCCGGCGCGTTTCAACGTATCGGTGACCGGCACGGCGGCGATCGCCGCGGGCACATCGGCCAGTGCGGCGCACACCCGCCCGATGGTGCCGGCATCCACCAGCGGTCGGGCGGCGTCGTGGATCAGCACCAGGTCGGGTGCGCCGTCCCGCGCCAGCGCCTCGAGCCCGAGCCGCACCGAGTCCTGCCGGCTGGCGCCGCCGCCGATCGGCGGGGCCAGGTCCAGGCCGGCCAGCGCCGGCTCGTAGAGGTCGCGATGGGCCGGATTGACCACCACCCGCACCCCGGCCACGTCGGGATGGGCCAGGAAGGCCTCGACCGTGCGGCGCACGATCGGCCGGCCGGCCAGGTCGCGGTACTGCTTGGGCACAATGCCCCCGAACCGCTCGCCGCTGCCGGCGGCGACGATCAGGGCCAGGCATCCGGGCATCGGCACCTCGCGGCGGCACAGGAACGGTTCGCGCCAGGGTAGGGGACCCCGGCAGCCTTGACGGATCGCTTAGCGCAGAACCGGATGCCCTGTCGAGGCACCGGTGGGCCATGCGCGTCCCGCTGCGGCGCGCCGCTGCGACAAAGCGCATCAGGCATCCGATCGGGATCTGCCGCTCTTTTTGCCTTTGCATACGCCGTGCGCGCTGCTACCTTGCACAAAATATTGGCAATACCATAGAATGCCTAAGGGATAGGCAGGGCCCTAAGGGATACGCAGGGACAGGCATGGACTGTGTGGGTACGGACCTCGTGGGTATCGACCTCGGCAGCCTGACGCTCGACCCGCCGGTGATTCTGGCGCCCATGTCCGGCGTCACGGACCGGCCGTTCCGGCAGCTCGTGCGCCGCCTCGGCGGCGGCCTGGTCGTGTCGGAGATGATCGCCAGCGGCGAGCTGCTCCATGCCGCCCGCTGCAGCGGGCGCACGGCCGAAGACTGCGCCGACGAGCACCCCATCGCCGTGCAGCTTGCCGGGCACGACCCGGACGTCATGGCCGACGCGGCCCGGCTGGCGGTCGACCGCGGTGCCGCCCTGATCGACGTGAACTTCGGCTGCCCGGCGAAGAAGGTCGTCGGCAGGCTGTGCGGCGCCGCCCTGATGCGCGACGAGCCGCTGGCCGCCCGCCTCCTGTCGGCCGTGGTGGCGGCAGTGCAGGTGCCGGTCACGCTCAAGATGCGCACCGGCTGGAGCGCCGGCACGCGCAACGCACCGCGGCTGGCCCGGATCGCCGAGGCCTGCGGCGTGCGCCTGATCACGGTGCACGGCCGCACCCGCGAGCAGCTCTACACGGGGACAGCCGACTGGGCGTTCATCCGCACCGTGAAGGACGCCGTGTCGATCCCGGTGATCGCCAACGGCGACATCGCCGGCTGCGCCGACGCCGACCGCTGCCTGGCCGAGAGCGGTGCCGACGGCATCATGGTCGGCCGCGCTGCCCAGGGGCGCCCGTGGCTGGTCGGCCGCATCGCCCATTATCTGAGAACCGGCGAGCGCCGGCCCGACCCGCCGCCCGCCGCGCAGCGGGCCCTGGTGCTGGAGCATTACGATGCCCTGCTGCACCACTACGGCACCGCGCGGGGCGTCCGCGTCGCGCGCAAGCACCTGGGCTGGTACGGACGCGGCCTGGCCGATGCCGCGGCGTTCCGTGCCGCCGTCAACACCAGTGACAGCCCGGCCACGGTGATCGGGCTGATCCAAGACCACTTCGACTCCGCCCCGGAGAGGGCAGCCGCCTGATGGTGACCATTCTGGCCAGGAAAGCTTCGCGCCGGTACGAACGGCGCAGCCCCATCGATCCCAACGCCATTCTTCACACCCTGCCGGACCCGGTGCTGGTGATCGATCCCGATCACATCATCGCCTTCGTCAACTTCGAGGCGCAGCAGTTCTTCGAGGCGAGCGCGGCGACGCTGGTCGGCGGGGCGCTGACCGACCACGTGCCAGCCGACTCGCCCATTGTCGGCCTGATCGACCAGGTGTTCACCCAGGGCAGCAGCCGGTCGGAGAACGGTGTGCCATTGGAGACGCCGCGGCTGGGCCTGCGCGAGGTGCGTGCCACCGTGGCGCCGATGGGCGAGCCGGTGCAGTTCGTCGTGCTGACCCTCTACGAGGTCTCGCTGGCCCGCCGCATCGACAACCAGCTCACCCACCGCGGTGCGGCGCGCTCGGTCACGGCCATGGCGCGCATGCTGGCCCACGAGGTGAAGAACCCGCTGTCCGGCATTCGCGGCGCCGCCCAGCTCCTGGAGCAGACGGCCAACGAGCCCGACCGCGAGCTGACCCGCCTGATCTGCGACGAGGCCGACCGTATCGTCTCGCTGGTCGACCGCATGGAGGTGTTCTCCGACCGCAAGATCGAGCGCGACGCCGTCAACATCCACGGCGTGCTCGATCGGGTGCGGCGCGTCGCCAAGGCCGGCTTTGCCCGCGACGTCCGCTTTGTCGAGCGCTACGACCCGTCGCTGCCGCCGGTCTTCGGCAACCACGACCAGCTCGTCCAGGTGTTCCTGAACCTGGTCAAGAATGCCGCCGAGGCCGTGCCCGAGGAGGGCGGCGAGATCATTCTGACCACCGCCTACCAGCGCGGTGTCAGCGTCGCCGTGCCCGGCAGTGGCGGCCGCGTGCACCTGCCCCTGATGATCAGCGTGCGCGACAACGGCCCGGGCGTGCCGGAGGACCTGCAGCCGCACCTGTTCGACCCGTTCGTCACGACGAAGGCCAACGGCAGCGGCCTCGGCCTCGCCCTCGTCGCCAAGATCGTCGACGACCATGGCGGCGTGATCGGCTTCGAGAGCCAGCCGCGGCGCACCGTGTTCAAGGTGTTCCTGCCCATGTACAGCGAGCCCGATCCGCCGCCCGCCGATCATGAGGTGCCATGATGGCCGCTGCCACGACCATCCTGGTCGCCGACGACGATCGCAGCATCCGCACCGTCCTGACCCAGGCGCTGGGCCGGCTCGGCCACGACGTGCGCAGCACCGGCAACGCCGCCACGCTGTGGCGGTGGGTGCAGGACGGCGACGGCGACCTGGTCATCACCGACGTGGTCATGCCCGACGAGAACGGGCTGGACCTGGTGCCGCGCATCAAGCGGATCCGGCCCGAGTTGCGCGTCATCGTCATGAGCGCGCAGAACACGCTGCTGACCGCCGTCAAGGCGGCCGAGCGCGGCGCCTTCGAATACATGCCCAAGCCGTTCGACCTGAAGGAGCTGCTGTCCGTGGTGGAGCGGGCGCTGACGGCCTCGGGACCGGGGCCGGCGGCGCCGCTGCCCGACGAGCCGCGCGAGGAGGACCAGCTGCCCCTGATCGGCCGGTCGCCGGCCATGCAGGAGATCTACCGCGTGCTGGCGCGGCTGATGGGCACCGACCTGACGGTCATGATCACCGGAGAGAGCGGCACCGGCAAGGAGCTGGTCGCCCGCGCCCTGCACGACTACGGCAAGCGGCGCAACGGTCCGTTCGTTGCCATCAACATGGCCGCCATCCCGCGCGAGTTGATCGAGTCCGAGCTGTTCGGGCACGAGAAGGGCGCCTTCACCGGCGCCATGATGCGCGCCTCCGGCCGTTTCGAGCAGGCCCAGGGCGGCACCCTGTTCCTTGACGAGATCGGCGACATGCCGATGGATGCCCAGACCCGCTTGCTGCGCGTGCTGCAGGAGGGCGAGTACACCACCGTTGGCGGCCGCACGGCGATCAAGGCCGACGTGCGCATCATCGCCGCCACGCACCGCGACCTGCGCCAGCTCATCCGCCAGGGCCTGTTCCGCGAGGACCTGTTCTATCGGCTCAACGTGGTGCCGATCCGGCTGCCGGCGCTGCGCGAACGAACCGAGGACATCCCCGCCCTGGTCCGCCATTTCTTCAAGGAGGCGGCCGACGAGGGGCTGCCGATGAAGACTCTGGACGCCGCCGCCATGGACCGGCTCAAGGCCTATCGCTGGCCCGGCAATGTGCGCGAGCTGGAGAACCTGGTGCGGCGGCTGGGGGCGCTGTACGCCCAGGAAATGATCAGTGTCGACGTGATCGAGGCGGAGCTGGCCGACGCCGCGCCGGTGCCCTCGCCGATGGAGGAGCGTCGCAGCGAGGGGCTGTCCGACGCCGTGGAGCGCCACCTCAAGGAATACTTCTCCGCGCACAAGGACGGGCTGCCGGCCAATGGCCTGTACGACCGCATCCTGCAGGAGATCGAACGGCCGCTGATCTCGCTCAGCCTGACCGCCACGCGCGGCAACCAGATCAAGGCGGCGCAGCTGCTCGGCCTCAACCGGAACACATTGCGCAAGAAGATTCGCGAATTGGACATTCAGGTCATTCGCGGCCTAAAATGAGGATCCGCGGCACCGGGCCGCGGACGGCAGACGGACCCTATGACGGAAAACGCGATCGCCGATCCGGGGCGTTCATGGCGCCGGGCGTTGGCATGGCTGGGCTGGCTGGGCCGCGGCAATACGCTGGCGATCCTGCTGACGGCGGTGGCGCTGGCCGCCGGGATGGCGACCTACGCGGCGCTGACCGAGAACCCACCGTTCGGGCAGGACCCGCGCACCGTCTACATCCTGCTCAACCTCGACCTGATCATCCTGCTGCTGCTGGGCTCGCTGATCGCGCGCCGCATCGTCGACCTGTGGGTGAAGCGGCGGCGCGGGCTGGCCGGATCGCGCCTGCACGTGCGCATGGTTGCCCTGTTCAGCATCGTCGCCGTCGCCCCGGCGATCCTGCTGCTGGTGTTCTCCACGGTGTTCTTCTATGTCGGCGTGCGCTCGTGGTTCTCGGAGCGGGTCAGCACGGCGATCAACGAATCGCTGTCGGTGGCCGAGGCCTATCTGGCCGAGCACCAGCGCACCCTGGCCGGCGACGCCCTGGCCATGGCCAACGACCTCAACCGCGAGGCGCCACGGCTGGTCAACGACGAGTCCTTCTTCAACCAGCTGGTCAATACCCAGGCGGCGCTGCGCGGTTTGACCGAGGCGCTGGTGTTCGACGGCAGCGGCCGGACCCTGGCCCGCTCCAGCCTGACCTTCGCCCTGCAGTTCGAGCCGATCCCGCAGGAGGTGCTCGACCAGACGCGTGTCAACAACGTGGTCTGGCTCGACTCCGACAGTGACGACCGGGTCCGGGCGCTGGTCCAGCTCGACCGTTTCATCGATACCTACCTGCTCGTCGGCCGGCTGATCGAACCGCGGGCCATCGCCCACATGGAACGGGTTCAGGGGGCGGTGGCCGAGTACCGGCAGCTCGAGCGCCGGCATTCGTCGCTGCAGATCACCATCACGCTGATCTATGTCGTCGCCGCACTGCTGCTGCTGATGGTCGCCGTGTGGGTCGGGCTGGTCTTTTCCGACCGGCTGATCACGCCGATCAGCAACCTGATCGGGGCGGCCGAACGGGTGCGGGCGGGCGATCTGTCGGTGCGGGTGCCGGCCCGCGCCAAGGGCGACGAGCTGGACAACCTGGCCCGTGCCTTCAACCGCATGACCAGTCAGCTGGAAAGCCAGCGCCGCGAGCTGATCGAGGCCAACCGCCAGCTCGATTCCCGACGGCGCTTCACGGAGACGGTCCTGGCCGGTGTCTCCGCCGGGGTCCTGGGCATCGACACCGCGGGTCGCATCAACCTGCCCAACAAGTCGGCCACAACGCTGCTGGGGCGGGAGCCGGACAGCCTGATCGGCCATGCCCTGGACGAGGTGGCCCCCGAAATCGCCGAGCTGCTGGCAACGATCCGCACGCGGCCGGGGCGGCTCGTCGAGTCGCAGGTAAAGTTGCAGCGCGGCAACGAGCAGCGAACCCTCCTGGTGCGCATCGTCGCGGAGCGCTTCGGTGGCGAGGTGCGCGGCTATGTCGTCACCTTCGACGACATAACCGACCTGCTGTCGGCCCAGCGCATGGCCGCCTGGGCCGACGTGGCGCGGCGCATCGCCCATGAGATCAAGAATCCGCTGACGCCGATCCAGCTGTCCGCCGAGCGGCTCAAGCGCAAGTACCTGAAGCAGATCCACAACGACCCGGAGACCTTCGTCTCGTGCACGGACACGATCGTCCGCCAGGTCGGCGACATTGGCCGCATGGTCGACGAGTTTTCGGCCTTTGCGCGGATGCCGTCCCCGGTCATGAAGCCGATCGACATGTACGAGCTGTGCCAGCAGGCGATTCTCCTGCAGCGCACGGCACGGCCGGACATCGCCTTCAACCTGGCCTGGCCGGAGGCTCGCCCGCTCATCCCTGGTGACCGCCGGCAGGTCAGCCAGGCGATTACCAACCTGATCCAGAATGCCCTCGACGCCATCGAGGGACGGGACGCGGCCGACGGCGAGGCGCTGCCGCAGGGCGTGGTCGATGTGGCCCTCACCGTGGACGACCGGCACGTGGTCGTCACCGTCGAGGATAACGGCAGGGGCCTGCCGGCAGAGAACCGCGACAAGCTCACCGAACCGTACGTGACGACGCGGGCCAGGGGGACCGGCCTGGGGCTGGCCATCGTCAAGAAGATCATGGAGGATCACGGCGGTCGGCTGACGCTCGAGGATCGCTCCGACACTGCCGGCGCCCGCGTCCGCCTGCTCTTTCCGCGCGCCGACACCGGCCGACTGGCGGCCGGGGAGGCGGAGGCGACGGCCGGGGATCGCGCCTCAGCATGAGCGCGGCGGCGGCCGGCCGGGCGCAATCGCCGGGCTGGAAGCCGCCGCAAGTCCATATTAAGTTCACCGAGTGCCGGACGGTCGCACGATCGTCGGCGTTGCCTGGATACAGCGGACGTCACGCAGCATGGCGCATGACATTCTTGTCGTCGACGATGAGACCGATATCCGAATGCTGATCTGCGGCATTCTCGGCGACGAGGGCTATCAAACCCGCGAGGCCGCCGACGCCGACGGCGCCCTGGCCGCCCTGCAGGCGCGGCAGCCCAGTCTCGTGGTCCTCGACGTCTGGCTGCAGGGCAGCCGGCTCGACGGCCTGGAGCTGCTGGAGGAGATCCGCCGCGATCACGCCACGGTGCCGGTCATCATGATCAGCGGCCATGGCACCATCGAGATGGCGGTCTCGGCGATCAAGCGCGGCGCCTACGACTTTATTGAAAAGCCGTTCCAGACCGACCGGCTGCTGGTCATGGTCGAGCGCGCCATCGAGGCGGCCCGGCTGCGCCGCGAGAATGCCGAGCTGCGCCAGCGCGCCGGCGGCGACGCCAGCCTGATCGGCCGCTCGCCGGCGGTGTCCCACCTGCGCCAGCAGATCGACCGTGTCGCGCCGACCGGCAGCCGTGTGCTGATCACCGGTGCTGCCGGGGCCGGCAAGGAGGTCGTGGCGCGCCTGCTGCACAGTCTGTCGCGCCGCTCCCCGGGACCGTTCGTGGCGCTCAACTGCGCCGCCATGCACCCGGACCGGCTGGAGGAGGAGCTGTTCGGCACCGAACGCCACCGCGAGAACGGGCAGGAGCGGGGCAAGGTCGGCACCATGGAGCTGGCCCACGGCGGCACGCTGCTGCTCGACGAGGTCGGCGACATGCCGCTGGCCACCCAGGGCAAGATCGTACGGGTCCTGCAGGAGCAGACGTTCAGCCGCGTCGGCGGCGCCAGCCGGGTTGACGTCGACGTGCGGGTCATCGCCTCGTCGAACCGCGACCTGCCGGCCGAGATCGCTGCCGGCCGGTTCCGCCAGGACCTCTATTACCGCCTCAACGTGGTGCCGATCCGCGTGCCGTCGCTGACCGAGCGGCGCGAGGACATTCCGCTGCTGGCGCGGCACTTCATGGCATGGTCGGCCGAGGCCCAGGGCATGCCCAGGCGCGAGATCGGCGAGGACGCCATGGCGGCGCTGCAGGCCTACAGCTGGCCGGGCAACGTGCGCCAGCTGCGCAACGTCGTCGACTGGCTGCTGATCATGGCCACCGGCGACATCGACCAGCCGATTCGCGCCGACATGCTGCCGCCCGAGATCGGCGCCATTGCTCCCGCCGTGGTCCGCTGGGAGAAGGGCGGCGAGATCATGGCGCTGCCGCTGCGCGACGCCCGCGAGCTGTTCGAGCGCGAGTACCTGCTGGCCCAGGTCAACCGCTTCGGCGGCAACATCAGCCGCACTGCCGAGTTCGTCGGGATGGAACGGTCGGCGCTGCATCGCAAGCTCAAGAGCCTCGGCGTCAACACCAGCGAGCGCGCCCACAAGGTCGCCGCGGATTGACGCCGGTCACGGTCGTCTGACATGAAAGTCATCATCTGCGGCGCGGGGCAGGTCGGATCCAATATCGGCCGCTATCTGGCCACGGAGAACAACCACGTCACCATGATCGACCAGTCGCCGGAACTGATCCAGCGGCTGTCCGACCGGCTCGACGTCCAGGCCATTGTCGGGCATGCCTCCAGCCCGCCGGTGCTGGAGCAGGCCGGTGCCGGCGACGCCGACATGATCGTCGCCGTGACGCAGTCGGACGAGGTCAACATGGTGGCGTGCCAGGTCGCGCACTCGCTGTTCAGCGTGCCGACCAAGATCGCCCGCATCCGCAACCAGTCCTATCTGGCGCCGATCTGGGCCGACCTGTTCAGCCGCGAGAACCTGCCCATCGACGTGATCATCTCGCCGGAGATCGAGGTGGCGCGGGCGATCGGCCGCCGGCTGGAAGTGCCGGGTGCATTCGACATGTTCCCGCTGGCCGAGGGGCGGGTGCGGGTGGTGGGCGTCATCTGCACCGAGGACTGCCCGATCATCCACACGCCGCTGCGCCAGCTCACCGGTCTGTTTCCCGACCTCAACATCGAGATCGTCGCGATCGTCCGCGGTGACCGGCACATCATCCCCGACAGCGAGGACCGCATGCTGCCGGGCGACGAGGTCTATTTCGTCGCCGATACCCGCCACCTGAACCGGGCCATGGCGGCGTTCGGCCACGAGGAGCCGACGGCGCGGCGCATCATCATCGTCGGCGGCGGCAACATCGGGCTGGTGCTGGCCGAGGACATCGAGCGCGAGCACCACGACGTGACCGCCCGGATCATCGAGGTCGACAAGCAGCGCGCCGAGGTCATCGCCCACAAGCTGAGCCGCAGCACGGTGCTGCACGGCGACGGCCTGGACACCGAGATGCTGGAGGAGGCCAACGTCCAGGCGGCCGAGACGCTGGTCGCCGTGACCAACGACGACGAAGTCAACATCCTGGTGTCGCTGTTGGCCAAGCGCCACGGCTGCCGCCGCGCCGTCACTCTGCTCAACAAGAACACCTATCTGCCGCTGGTCGGCCCGCTCGGCATCGACGCGGTGGTCAACCCGCGCTCGATCACCGCCTCGACGGTCCTGCAGCACGTCCGGCGCGGCCGCATCAAGTCGGTCCACTCGCTCAAGGACGGCTTCGCCGAGGTCATCGAGGCGGAGGCGCTGGAGACCTCGGCCCTGCTCAACACGCCGATCAAGGACGTCCGGCTGCCGGCGCATGTCCTGATCGGCGCCCTGGTCCGCGGTGACGAGGTCATCATCGGGCGGCCCAACACCGTGATCAAGCCCCACGACCGGGTGATTCTGCTGGCCGCCGCGCAGGCGGTGAAGAAGGTCGAGAAACTGTTCGCCGTCCGGCTCGAGTTCTTCTAGATCCGGGGCCGGTCGTCATCTGGAGATGCGCAATGGGTCGTATTGCCTACGTCAACGGCCGGTACCTGCCGCTTGCCGCAGCCGGAGTGCACATCGAGGACCGCGGCTTCCAGTTCGCCGACGGCGTCTACGAGGTCATTCCCGTGCAGGACGGACGCCTGGTCGACGAGGGCGGACATCTGGACCGTCTGGCGCGGTCGCTGCGCGAACTGCAGATGGCGTGGCCGACCACCCGCCGCGTGATCGAACTGATCATGCGCGAGCTGGTCCGCCGCAACCGCCTGCGCGAGGGCATCGTCTATCTGCAGATCACCCGCGGCTCGTCGCCGCGGGCTTTCCATTTCCCGCGCGAGTCCACCCCCACGCTGGTGCTGACGGCGCGGCCACTCGTCATCGGTCATCCCCGGCTGATCGAGGACGGCACCTCGGTCATCACCATTCCGGACATTCGCTGGAAGCGGCGCGACATCAAGTCGGTGTCGCTGCTGCCGCAGGTGCTGGGCAAGCAGCGCGCCGCCGCGGTCGGCGCCTACGAGGCCTGGATGGTCGACGACGACGGGTTCGTGACCGAGGGCACGTCGTCCAACGCCTGGATCGTGACCGACGACGGTGTGCTGGTCACCCGCGAGGCCAGCCACATGATCCTGCGCGGCGTCACCCGCCAGGCCGTCCTGCGGCTGCTGGCCGAGGAGGGCAGGGGCTTCGAGGAGCGACCGTTCACGGTCGGCGAGGCCTATGCGGCGCGCGAGGCCTTTCTGACCAGCTCGTCGAACTACGTGATGCCGGTGACGCGCATCGACGACCGCAGCGTCGGCAACGGCAAGCCGGGACTACTGACACTCAAGCTGCGGGAGCTCTACGTGGCCTACGCCGCCGGCCGGCCCGCCTGACGGCCGGTCTTCGCAACCGGACGACTGTCCTCCAGTCATCGGCTGCGGGCAGCCCGTCCAGCGGAAGTCTGATGATCGATTTTGATATTTTCTTCTTTGATGCAGGACCAATAAATCTGTCGCTTGGTTAGACGCGTATGCGGTACCATATCGCTGACAGCGGGCAGGGCAGCCGTGAAAGGACGGTTTTGCCGTGTGGGCTCCAAGAAACAAAACAGCGGGGCGACAATATGTCGGAGAAAAGCCAAAACGTGCAGGACGTGTTTCTCAATCACGTCCGCAAGAACAAGACACCCGTAACTATCTTTCTTGTCAATGGGGTCAAGCTTCAAGGGATCATCACTTGGTTTGACAACTTTTCGGTCCTGCTGCGTCGCGACGCGCATTCGCAGCTCGTCTACAAGCACGCCATCTCGACGGTGATGCCGGCCCACCCGGTGCAGCTGTTCGAACCCCCGAAGGAAGAGACTTGATCGAACCCACCGTCAGCCCGGACCGCCTCAACCTCAACGGACAGAGCCCCGCGGCCGACGCGTCATCGGCTGGTCGTGCCGTCGTGGTCCACCCGGTCTTTTACGATGACCGGTCGGCCTCACGCTCTCCGGCGGCGGCGCTGGAGGAGGCGGTCGGTCTGGCCGCGGCGATCAATCTCGATGTCGTCGAGTCGCGATGTGCGCGCGTTGCCCGGCCCCACCCGTCGACCCTGTTCGGCAGCGGCGCGGTCGAGGACATCGGCGCCATCGTCGCGGCCGCGGAGCCGGAGCTGGTCGTCGTCGATGCCGCCCTGAGCCCGGTCCAGCAGCGCAACCTGGAGCGCCGCTGGTCGGTCAAGGTGATCGACCGGACCGGCCTGATCCTGGAGATCTTCGGGGAGCGGGCGCGAACACGCGAAGGCCAGTTGCAGGTCGACCTCGCCCACCTCTCGTACCAGCGCTCGCGCCTGGTGCGGTCGTGGACCCACCTGGAGCGGCAGCGCGGTGGTGCCGGCTTCATGGGCGGCCCCGGCGAGCGCCAGATCGAGCTCGACCGGCGCCAGCTCGACGACCGCATCATCCGGCTGAAGAAGGACCTGGAGGAGGTGCGGCGCACCCGCGGGCTGCATCGCGGCGCCCGCGAGAGGGTGCCGTTTCCGGTGGTGGCGCTGGTCGGCTACACCAACGCCGGCAAGTCGACGCTGTTCAACCGCCTGACGCGCGCCGACGTGACCGCGCAGGACATGCTGTTCGCCACGCTGGACCCGACCATGCGCGCGGTCGACCTGGTCAAGGGGCGGCGTGGTGGGCACCGGCGGGTGATCCTGTCCGACACCGTCGGCTTCATCTCCAACCTGCCGACCCACCTGGTGGCCGCGTTCCGGGCCACGCTGGAGGAGGTGCAGAACGCCACCGTCATCCTGCACGTCCGCGACATCGCCCATCCCGATACCGAGGCGCAGCGGGACGACGTGAACGCCGTGCTGTCCGACCTGGGCATTGACGCCGACGCGGGCAGTCGCGTCATCGAGGTCCTCAACAAGATCGACCTGCTGCCGGTGGCCGAGGCGGACGTGGTGCGCACCGTCGCCGCGCGGCGGCCCGATGCCGTGGCAGCCTCGGCGCTGACGGGCGAGGGCTGTGACGATCTGCTCAACGCCGTCGCCGATCGCCTCGACGCCGGTCGGGAAATCCTGGACCTCAAGGTCAGCCTGGCCGATGGCCGCATGCTTGCCTGGCTGCACGAGCGGGGTGAGGTGCTGGAGCGCCACGACGACGAGACGTTCGCCAACCTGCGCGTCAGCCTCGATCCGGTGGACGTGGCGCGCTTCGAGAAGCGGCGGCAGGTTTCGGCCTGACGCCCCCGCCGAACCGTCCTGCGGTATGGTTGCTTGTCTTGCGATTCCTCTCTGCCATGCTAGTTCCAGGCGCATGGGCCGGCCTGGGGCGGCGCGACAGGGTTGGATGACTCATGCAGATACCGGCTATCAATAACGTAACAGATACGCTACGCGTTACGGCAGCCGAGGAAATCCTGCCGCGGTTCCGGCACCTGACACGCGACGAGGTCCGCGAAAAGGGTCCCGGCGATCCCGTCACGGTCGTCGACGAGGCGGCCGAGGCGCGCCTGACCGAGGCGCTGACCGCGCTGCTGCCCGGTTCCACCGTGGTTGCCGAAGAGCTGGCCGCCCGCGAACCGTCCGTGCTCGGCCGGCTGCACGACGAGCCGCCGGTGTGGATCATCGACCCGCTGGACGGGACGGCGAACTTCACGCACGGGCGCGACCGCTTCGCCGTGATCGTGGCACTGGCCCAGGGCGGCCGGACCCTTGCCGGCTGGATTCACGACCCGATCAACGATGTCACGGCCACGGCGGTGGCGGGGCAGGGGGCCTGGATCGGCGACCGGCAACTGCACATCCCGGCGCCGGGACCGATCGAGGACATGGACGGGGTGTTCGTCATTCCGCACGCGCCCGGCTGGCGCCGCGACGCCACCATGCGGCTGGCCAAGGCGGTCGCCTCGCACCGGCGCACCGACTGCGCCGGCGCCGAGTACATCGACGCCACGCACGGCCGCAGCGCCTTCGCCATGTTCTACAACCTGAATCCCTGGGATCACGCGGCCGGCGTTCTGATCTACCGCGAGGCCGGCGGCCATGCCGCGCTGCTGCTCGACCGCCGGCCTTACGCACCGACCCTCCGCCAGGGTCCGATGCTGCTGGCGCCGAGCCAGGCGGTGTGGGAGCAAATCCGCGCCATCCTGGCGCCGCCGGACTAGGCCCGGCGGGCCGGCCCTAGCCGCCGGTTGACAGCTCGTCGCGCTTGGCCAGCTGCCAGAGCCGCTCCAGCTCTTCCAGCGTCTGGTCCGCCGCCGCCCGGCCATCCTCGGCCAGTCGGGCCTCGATCCGGCGGAAGCGGCGCTCGAACTTGGCGTTGGTCCGGCGCAGCGCGCCCTCGGGATCGATGTCCAGCCGCCGCGCCAGGTTGACCAGGGCGAACAGCAGGTCGCCCAGCTCATCCTCGATCCGGTCGCGGTCGGCCTCGGCCGCGTCCAGTTCGACGCGCAGCTCGCCGGCCTCCTCGGCGATCTTGTCGACGATGTCGGCCGCCTCGGTCCAGTCGAAGCCGACCCGCGCCGCGCGCTTCTGCAGCTTGACGGCCCGCGTCAGGGCCGGCAGGGCGGCGATGACGCCGTCCAGCGCGCCCGGCGCCCGGCCGCTGGCGCGGGCCTTATCGGCACGCTCGCGCGCCTTGTGCGTCTCCCACTGCACGGTCTGCTCGCCGGCGCTGCCCACGGCGGCGTCGCCGAAGACGTGCGGATGGCGGCGGACCATCTTGTCGGCCTCGGCAGCGGCGATGGCGTCGAAGTCGAAAGCGCCGCGCTCGCCGGCCATCTGCGCGTAGAACACGACCTGGAACAGCAGGTCGCCGAGCTCTTCCTTGAGTCCAGGCATGTCGTCACGCTCAATGGCGTCGGCGACCTCGTAAGCCTCCTCAATGGTGTGCGGTGCTATGCTACGGAACGTCTGTTCCAGGTCCCAGGGGCAGCCGCGCTCCGGGTCGCGCAGCCGCGCCATGATGGCCAGCAGGCGGTCGAGGCCCGTTCGGTTCGGGTCGGCAGGGTCGGCCATGGCGTGCCTCGCACTCGGAACGGATGCCACAGGATGAATGCCCCCCAGGACGGGGATGCCCCCAGGACGGGGATGCCCCCCCAGGACGGGGATGCCCCCAGGACGGGGATGCCCCCCAGGACGGGGATGCCCCCCCAGGACGG
>CAZGMC010000010.1:0-45588 GCA_964526565.1 uncultured Mycobacteriaceae bacterium | reverse complement strand
CCCCCAGGACGGGGATGCCCCCCAGGACGGGGATGCCCCCCCAGGACGGTGCACCGGACCGGCCACTGATGGCAAGGCGGGCCTGCCACAGGAGCGTACCGATAGTCGGATAATATATATTATGGAAAATGATGGCTGGCGCGGGCTCTCGCGCAGTCGTTCGCGCAGTCCCTTGCTCTGTCGCTCGCGCAGCCGGCGGAACCTTCGCGTGCTTGCATGTGGCGACCCTTTGCCTATACCTGTGGCCGATGCTGGGCGCACACGCCGGCTCACGCCTTGACCCGATTCATTCGCCGATGGTCGTCGATCCCGCAGACGCGACGTGCGCAGACCACCAGGATGGCAGCCGCGGCGCCCTTGTCGCGCTTGTCAGCTGGGCGCACAACACGATCGTCCTCGGTGGCCGCTTCGGCCTGACGTTCCGCGGCGACCGCCTCGGCCGGCTCTATGTTGCGCCGTGGCAGGGCCGCGAGACGTTCTTCACGGACGCCATTGGCATCGTGCACTTGGATGAGCCTCACCTGGCTGAAGGCGGTGCCGCAGCGCTCGATGCCTTCATCGCCCGCAACGGCGGCGCCGGCCTGTCCTATGGCCATCCCGTCAAGGTCGACGCCGCCGGCATGGTCACGCCGCTGCTGTACAGCGAAGTCGTGGTCGGTGGTGATGCCGGCGGTCGCACCGCGATCCGCAAGGCGCCCGGCTGCCGGCCGCGGCTGCACCACCGTCCGCTGTTCGAGGCTGGCCTGGACCGCGCCACCATCGACGAGGTCGCCGAACGGATCGAGCGCGGCGACTTCGGCTGCTTTGCCGAATGCCTGGCCGAGCTTGGCGCCATACTGGGCGTTCCGCACGGCGCTGCCGCATTTCAGATCAATAACGTAACAGCGCTATGTAACGTAGCGTTGGCGCCCGGCTGGCACGGTACGGCGGTGCTCTACGTCAGCCCGCCGGGCCCGGCCCGCGAGCGGCTGCTGGACGAGCTCGCCCGCGTCGAGCCCGCCTTCAGCGACGCTGCCAACCCGACGGCGCTGCACGCGCTTGTCGCCCCGCGCCGGCCGCCGGCACAGCCCGTCACCGCCGCCGTCGTCGCCGCCTTCCCGATGACGGCCGACCTGCCGCCGGTGCTCGATACCTGCCTGACGGCGCCACTGACGGCGGTCGAGGCGCCGCCCGGCACCGGCAAGGCCGCCCTGCTCGCCAACCTGATGGCCAGCCTGATGGTCGACGGCCAGAGCGTCCTCTACGTCAGCCCGTCCGCCGCCATCATCGACCAGCATGCCACCCGGTTCCAGGCCATCGTCGCCAAGCACCAGGACTGGATCCCGAAGCTCGGCAGCCCAGGACTGAAGGAGCGCCTCACCGGCTCGTTCGAACGGCTGACGGCCGCCGGGCCCGCTCCGGGTGCCGGGACCCGCATCACACGGCAGGGGCTCGCCGACCTGCAGCAGAAGGTTGCCGCCGTACAACGGCGCATCGAGGCCCTGCGACAGGCGCAACGCGACCTGGCGGACCGGCGGCGACGGCGGCAAAGCCTGGAACGCGAGGTCGCCGCCGACTGGGCCGTGCTGCTGGACCCGGCTCTGGACTGGGACGTCGATCCGGACCGGGTCGCCCACTGGCGCGCCGAGGCCGAGCGTCTTGCCGGCGGCCGCGGCGGCGGCGGGTTCGTCCGGCTGTTGCGCCGGCGCGGCCGCCAGCCGATGTCGCTGCCGGCGCTGCGCCAGCGCCTGGACGAGGCACTGGCGCCGCTGCCGCCCGACCTGAGCGATCCGATCCTTTTCCCAATGTCCGCGACCGGCACCGACGACAGGCGCGCCGCCGGGTCGCTGGCCGCCGGCTTCGACCAGATGGCGCGCGTCGTCGACTGCCGGCGTGCCGGTCACGCCGAACGCAATGCGGCAGAGGCGATCGCTGCCGCACCCACCGCCGAGCGGCTCGGCCAGGAGCTCGCCCTGGCCCAGTCCAGGGCCGGTCAGGCCGCCCGCGAGCTGCTGCGCGACACCTGGCAGGCGGCCGTCACCACGGCGACGGATGCCGGCGACAAGCTGGCTGCGGTGTACGACCGGATGGAGGAGCGCCGCCGCGCCGGCGGCCATTGGAACGGCGGCGCGGATGCAGACCTGGGGCGCCTGATCAGCCCCCTGACACGCCCCTGCCCGCTCTGGACGGTGCAGGCGGACATGGTGCCGCACCTCGTGCCGCTGGTCGACGGCCTGTTCGACATGGTGATCGTCGACGACGCCGACCGCATCTCCGGCGCGACACTGCTGGGGCTGTTGTTGCGCGGGCGGCGTGCCGTGGTGCTCGGCTCGCTGGCCGAGCCGGGCACGGCCCGCACCGACGCGTTCACGCTGGCGGCGTCGGCCATCGGCGCCCGTCCCCACGCCCTTGCCGTACAGAGCCGCAGCCACCCCGATATCGTCCGCTATTTGTCCGAGGTGTTCCACGACGGCGTGCTGCGGCCGCAGCCCGGCCCCGGAACCTTGCGCGAAGAGCTGCCGGGCACTGCGGCCGGCCTGCATTGGCACCAGCCGCCGCCCGGTACCGGGTCTGCCGAGGCCGCCGAGGTCGACGGCCTGATGCGGCTGCTGCGCGGCTGGCAGGACCATGGCGTGGTCGGCAACGGGGCCCGCCGCAGCGTCGGCGTGACGACGCCGGTGCCGGAGCGGTGCGATGCCTTGCGCCACGCCGTTGCCGCCGCGCTTGGCCCGGCCATGCCCGGGGAGCAGGTGGTGGTCGGCGTGCCGGACCGCTTCTTCAACCAGATCGTCGACCTGCTGGTGATCCTGCCGGGCATTGGCGATGCCACGCCGCCGCAGCGTTCGCAGCGGCTCGCCGCCAGCCGGGCGCTCTACCACGAGGCGGTGGCGGCAGCACGGCTCGGCGTCCACGTCGTCGGCGATGCCCGTTCCTGTCGCTCTGCCGGCGGTCATGCGGCCGCCCTGCTCCGTCATTGCCGTCCGCCGACCGGCCGCAATGCGCCCGCCGGCGCCGGACCCGCCGGCACGGCCGGCGACCCTTGCGCCCGGCTCGGCACGCTGCTCGACCAGGCCGGACTGTTCTGCACGGCGACGCCCGAGGGCTACAGGGCGCTCGGCCGCTTCGGCGGTACCTATGACGTGCGTCTGGCCGGCCGGCCGGACCATTCTGCCGCCGACCCGTCCGGTCACGACGATCCGGACCAGCCGATCCTGGTCATCGTGCAGGAGGACGACCTGGCCCACGCCCCGCAACTGGTCAGCCGCCGGCTCGAGCGCCTGGTGTGACGGCAGCCCGGTGGCCGCTGCGTTTGGCCGCTGCGTTTGGCCGCTGCGTTTGGCCGCTGCGTTCAGGCCTCGATGACCAGCCCGTCATGGGCCGGTGCCACGCCCGGCGGCAGGATGCGCATCAGGCGGCCGTAGTCCATGGTATGGTTCATGTGGGTCAGATAGGCCTGCCGCGGCTTGAGCCGGGCGATCCACTCCAGCGTCCGGGCCAGGTGGGCGTGACTGGGGTGCGGGTCCTCGCGCGTCGCATCGACGATCCACACCTCGACGCCGGCCAGCACCGCAAACGCCGTCTCGTCGAGATTGACCACGTCCGTGGAGTAGCCGACGGGGCCGAAACGGAAGCCGAGCGACCGGGTCGAGCCGTGGTCCTGGTGGAACGGCGTGACCGGGATGTCGCCGATCGTGAACGGCCCGTCGATCCGGTGCGGCATGACGATTGCCTTGTACAGGCCGCGCTCGACATCCGTCGAGGCCACGGCATAGCTGAAGCGCTGCTCCAGCCCGCTGATCGTCGCAGGGTCGCCATAGACGGGAATCGGGCGCTGGGTCCGGTAGGTGAACGGCCGCAGGTCGTCGATGCCGTGGACATGGTCGGCGTGCTCATGCGTGTAGAGCACCGCGTCGACCCGCTGGACCGCGGCATCGAGCAGCTGGTCGCGCAGGTCCGGCGTGGTGTCGACCAGCACCGTGGTCCGTTCCGTCGCGACCAGGATCGACGGCCGGCTCCGCCGGTTGCGCGGCTCGGCGGGATCGCAGGCACCCCAGTTGCCGCCGACCATCGGGACACCCATGGAGCCGCCGCAGCCGAGCACGGTCACGCGCATGACGGCTCCGGCACCGGCTCCGGCACCTTGTCGAACAGCGTGAAGAAGTTTTCGGTCGTGCGCCGCGCCACCTCGGCCATGCCCAGACCCTTGACCTCGGCCAGCTTCGTCGCCGTGTGCACGACCAGGGCCGGCTCGTTGCATTTCATCTTGCGCTGCGGTTCCGGGCTCAGATAGGGCGAGTCCGTCTCCACCAGCAGCCGCTCCATGGGCAGGTCGCGGACGATGTCGCGCAGCTCCGCCGACCGTTTGAACGTGAAGATGCCCGACAGCGAGATGTAGAAGCCGAAACCGACCGCCGCCTCGGCCAGCGCGCGACTGCCGCTGAAGCAGTGCAGCACGCCGCGGAGCGGTTGCGTCCCGCCCTGCCCCGCCCCTTCCTCGCGCAGGACGCGGACGGTGTCGTCGTCGGCGTCGCGGGTATGGACGACCAGGGGCAGACCGGTCCGTCGCGCGGCGCGGATGTGGGTGCGGAAGCTGGCCTCCTGCCGGTCGCGCGGGCTGTGGTCATAAAAGTAGTCCAGCCCGGTCTCGCCCAGGGCGACGACCCTGGGATGGCCGGCGATCTCCGCCAGGTCGTCGACGGTGACGCCGCCCTCCGCCGCCGCCTCGTGCGGGTGGACGCCGACCGCGGCGAACACGTCGTCGTAGCGCGAGACGATCTCCAGCGTGCGCTCGAGGGTCCGCAGTCGCGTGCAGACGGTGACCATGCACCCGACCCCGGCGGCGCGGGCGCGCGCCACGACCGCGTCCAGGTCGTCGGCGAACTGCGGGAAGTCGAGGTGGCAGTGGCTGTCGACCAGCATCAGATCCCGGCCTCCGCCTCGACATAGCGCGGGAACACCGGCTGCGGCCGCGGCAGCGGCGTGTCCGGCACCGGCGCACTGGCTGGTCCGAGCCGGTCGAACGCCCGCGCGTCGGCCGCGACACCGAGCTGGTCGAGCATGGTCTCCATGCTGCCCGGCATGATCGGCTGGGTCAGGATCGCCAGCTGGCGGATCGTCTCGACCAGGACATAGAGCACGGTGCGCATCCGCGCCGGGTCGGTCTTGCGCAGCGCCCACGGCGCCTGGTCGTCGACATAGCGGTTGGCCTGGCCGATCACTGCCCAGGTCGCCTCCAGGGCGCGATGGAACGCCTGCCCCGCGTACTCTTCGCGCAGCCGGTCCGCCAGCGCGTACGCCTGATCCAGCAGGGCGCGGTCGGCAGCGCTGTAGGCACCGGGCTCGGGCACGGCACCCGCGCAGTTGCGGGCCACCATGCTGAGCACCCGCTGCGCCAGGTTGCCGAAGTCGTTGGCCAGGTCGTTGTTCAACCGGCCGACCATGGCCCGGTGCGAGAAGTCGCCGTCATTGCCGAACGGCACCTCGCGCAGCAGGAAATAGCGCACCGGATCGTGCCCGTATTCGCGGATCAGCGCGTGCGGGTCGATGACGTTGCCGACGGTTTTCGAGATCTTCTCGCCCTCGTTGGTCCACCAGCCGTGGGCGAACACGCGCTTCGGCGGCGCGATCCCGGCCGACATCAGGAACGCCGGCCAGTAGACCGCATGGAAGCGCAGGATGTCCTTGCCGACCATGTGCAGGTCGGCCGGCCAGAACCGGCCCCACAGCTCGGCCCCCGTGTCGGGATAGCCGACCGCCGTGATGTAGTTGGTCAGCGCGTCGAGCCACACGTACATGACGTGCGCCGCGTTGCCCGGCACCGGGATGCCCCAGTCGAAGGTGGTGCGGCTGACCGACAGGTCGTGCAGGCCCTGGCGGACAAAGCTGACCACCTCGTTGCGCCGGCTCGGCGGCAGGATGAAATCCGGGTTCGCTTCGTAGAAGGCCAGCAGCCGGTCCTGCCAGGCCGACAGGCGGAAGAAATAGCTCGGCTCCTCGACCCACTCGCATTCGGCGCCGCTGGGGGCGATCTTACGGCCGCCGACATCCTTGAGCTCCTTTTCGTCCCAGAATGCCTCGTCGCGGACCGAATACCAGCCGGCGTACTTGTCGAGGTAGATGTCGCCGTTGGCCTCGATCGCCTGCCACAACGCCTGACAGGCGCGCAGGTGGCGCTCCTCCGTGGTGCGGATGAAGTCGTCGTTGGAGAACCCCATGACCCGGGTCAGGTCACGGAAGTTCTGGCTGACGCGGTCGGTAAACGTCTTCGGGTCCATGCCGGCGTCGACGGCCGACTTCTGCACCTTCTGGCCGTGCTCGTCGGTGCCGGTCAGGAAGTGTACGTCGTAGCCGTCCAGGCGCATGAAGCGGGCCAAGGCGTCACAGGCCAGCGTCGTATACGCGTGGCCGATGTGCGGCCGGTCGTTCACGTAGTAGATCGGCGTCGTCACGTAGTAGGTCTTGCCGGGCGAGCCCATGCGTCGGCGTCTCCTGCGTGGCGCGGCGCCGTCAGCGCGGCGCGGCCAGCGCCATGAAGGCGGTCAGGATGGTCACTTTGCGATCGAGATTGGCGCTGTCGGCGGCGGCGAAAAGGTCCCGCGTCTTTTCCCACACCGCCATCCAGTGATCAAGACCGCGCGCCGCGGCCAGCCGTCCATACAGCGCCGCCTCGCCGGGGATCACCTCCAGCGGCATGGTGCCGCGCGCCAGGGCCCGCACCAGCCGGCCCAGCCACCACTGCAACAGGCCGGTCACGGTGCGATAGGCCTGGTCGGCCGCCGCCGGCGCGATCTGGTCGCCGAGCGCGTGCACCGCCATCATGTCGATCCGCGGCAATGGTTCCAGCAGGCCGACCAGGCGGCGGTACACGTCCAGCCCGCCTTCCTCGACCAGCGCCACGGCGCGGCCGATGCTGCCGTCGGCGAGCCGCGCCAGGGCGACGCGATCGGTATCGGCCAGGTCCGGGGCCATGCGCTCCAGGAAGGCGGCGACCTGGGTCTCGGCCAGGGCCCCAAGCTGCAGCCGGCGGCAGCGCGAGCGGATCGTCGGCAGCAGCCGGCCCGGATTGTCGGTGACCAGGATGATCACCGACCGCGCCGGCGGCTCCTCCAGGATTTTCAGGATGGCGTTGGAGCTGCTGCGGTTGAGGGCCTGGCCGTCGTTGACGACGGCGACGCGCCAGCCGCCCTCGGCCGGGGTCCTGCGCAGGAACGGCGCGATCCGCCGCGCCGCATCGACGTTCAGGTCGCGGGTTTCCTTGCCTTCGTCGGTGATGAACGGCCGCTCGATGATCTTGAGGTCGGCGTGGCCGCCGGAGGCGATGCGGCGGAACGTCGGATGGTGCGGCGGCACGTAGAGGTTGGCCGGGGGCTCGCCGAACAGCCCGCCGGCTTCCGTCGCGCGGCCGGCCAGCAGGAAGCGGGCGAAGCGGTAGGCCAGGGTCTCCTTGCCGATGCCCGGCGCCCCGCCGAGGATCCAGGCTGGCGGCATGCGCTCCGACAGGGCCGCCTGCAACAGCCGGCGCTCCGCCTGCTCATGACCGATCAGGTCGGCGGTCTCGCGGGGCAGAGGAATGCGATCGGTCATGGCGCGTCCAGGCGCTGGTCCACGGCCGCGAGAATCGCTGCGGCCACGATGTCCGGCGGCGGACGGACGTCGATGACGGTGCACCTGTCCGGCTCGCGCGCGGCGATGTCCAGGAACCCGGCACGCAGCCGCTCGTGGAACGCCGGGTCCATGCGCTCATAGCGTGTCTCCACACCGCCGCGGCCCGCCGCCCGGGCCAGCCCGTCCGCCACCGGCAGGTCGAACACCAGGGTCAGGTCCGGCCACAGGCCGTCCAGCGTCAGCGCCGCCAGCACCTCGACGGGCGCGCGGCCGAGGCCGAGGCCATACCCCTGATACGCCATGGTGCTGTCCACGAACCGGTCGCACACCACCCAGGCGCCCCGCTGCAGCGCCGGCCGGATGCAGCGGCAGACATGCTCGCGCCGGGCGGCGAAGTGCAGCAGCGTCTCGGTCATCGGCTCCCAGCGCGCCGGCGCCCCCTCGACCAGCAGGCGCCGGATCTCTTCGGCACCGGGCGCGCCGCCGGGCTCGCGCGTCAGCACCACGTCCAGGCCACGGCCGCGCAATGCCTCGGCGAGGCGGCGGGCGTGCGTCGTCTTGCCGGCGCCCTCGCCGCCCTCCAGCGTGATGAAGCGCCCTGGTCCTGCCGTGTTCGTCACGACCCCGCTACATCCAGCCGAATACCAGGTGGCCCAGCGTCCCGGCCATCCGGCCGAGGAAGCCGCGCCGCTCGACATCGGCGCCGGCCATCAGCGGCACCTCGCGCACCGGCATGTCCGGCGCAGAGATCACCAGCGTCGCGACGGACGTGCCGGCCGGGATCGGCGCCGGCACCGGTTCCTCGACGCGCACGACCACCTGCAGGCCGTCCAGCCCGGTGCGGCGCAGGGTGATGGCCAGGTCCTCCTCCGGCACCAGCGGCACCTCGTCGAGGGTGCCCATCCACACGGCAGCGGTCTCGACGACCTCGCCGGCGTCGAACATGTGCACGGTGTCGAACTCGCGGAAGCCCCATTCCAGCAGGCGCACCGCCTCTTCGGCCCGCGCCCGGGCGCTTTCCATGCCGTTGATGACCAGGATCAGGCGCCGGCCGTCGCGCACCGCCGACGCGGTCAGGCCGTAGCCGGCCTCGCGGGTGTAGCCGGTCTTCAGGCCGTCGGCGCCCATGTTGCGGGAGAGCAGCGGGTTGCGGTTGCGCTGCGGCGCCATGGGCTGGCCGTCCAGGCTCACCCCGTACTGGAACTCCGCCTCCGAATAGAACGCATAGTACTGGGGAAAATCCGTGATCAGACGCTGCGCCAGCCGCGCCAGGTCCCGGGCCGTGGAGTAGTGGTCCGGGTCCGGCCAGCCGGTGGCATTGGTGAAGTTGCTGTTGGTCAGGCCGAGCTCGCGGGCCCGCTCGGTCATGCGCTGGGCGAAAGCCTCTTCGGTGCCGGCCAGGCCCTCGGCCAGGACGACCGAGGCGTCGTTGCCCGACTGGATGATCATGCCGCGCAGCAGGTCCTCGACACGGACCCGGTCGTTGACCTCGACGAACATGCGCGACCCGCCCATGCGCCACGCCCGCTCGCTCACCAGCAGGGAGTCGTCGAGCGACAGCCGGCCCTCCTTGATCGCCTCGAAGACCATGTAGGCGGTCATGATCTTGCTCATCGACGCGGTCGGCATGCGCTGGTCGGCATTGCGCTCCAGCAGCACCTGCCCGGTGGTGGCGTCGATCAGGATCGCCTCGCGGGCGGTCGTCTCGATCGGCTGAGCCCGCGCCGGAACGACGGTCACGGCGACGGTCACGGCAGCGGTCACGGCGGCGGCGAAGACGACGAGCAGCAGCAGCGGCAGACCGGCTCTCGACATGGCGGGTTTGCTCTTTCCTCGTTGGCCCTTGTTGGCACGGGGCCGGCGGGCCTGTGCCCGGCTCGGCTGTGGCGTCAATCTTCCACGATCGTGGCCTGCGCTGCCAAGCCCGAAGCGACGATCCGCTCGCGCGCCGCCGCGGCGTCCTGTTCCGAGGCGAACGGGCCCAGCCAGACGCGGAAGTACTCCACGTCGTCGATGGTCAGCGGCGCGAGGCGCGTGGCTCCGACGGGCTCGAGCCGGGCCAGCATGCGGTCGGCATTGGCCCGCACCGCGAAGGCGCCAGCCTGGACATAGTAGCCGGTTTCTCCTTCTGTCGCCGCTGTTGCGGAAGGTACAGACGACTCGTCCGGCGCGGCCGCGACGGCACCATGCGCCTCCTCCCCTGGCCCCTCCCCTGGCCCCTCCCCTGGTCCATCCGCGGCCGATGGCGCCGACTCGCCGGGCGACGGTTCGCCGTGTGCCGACGATGCTGTGGCGCTGCCGCCGGGCGGCGGGGTGATCGACACCGCCGGGCGAGGTCCCTGGGGCGCCGCCGCCGGCAGCGGCCGGTCCGGCGGCGCATCGGCGCCCGCCTGTGCCGCGGCCGGGCCGCCCGCGCGACGGCCGGCCAGCTCGGCGAGCGCCAGGCTCTCCTGCGGCAGGATCTGCACCCGCACCTCGGCCACGCCGTCCTCGGCGAAGCCGAGCATCTCGGCCGCACGCGGGGTGACGGCCAGGATGCGGTCGTTGGCCATCGGCCCGCGGTCGTTGACGCGCAGGACCACCGAGCGCCGGGTGTACAGGTTCGTCACCCGCACCAGGCTGGGCAGCGGCAGCGTGCGGTGGGCCGCGGTCATCGCCTCGGGGTCGAACGGCTCGCCATTGGCCGTCGGCCCTCCATTGGCGCCGGCCTCGTAGCGCACCGCCGTGCCGGTCTCGTCATAGCCCAGGTCCTCGACGGGACGATAGGCGACGCCAGCGATCTCGTAAGGCTCGCCCAGGGTGTAGCGGCCGGCGGCCGTGCCGACGCCCTGCGCGCCGGGACCGGACGTCACGCAACCTGCCAGCAGCAACGCTACGGCGAGGCCTGTCGCCGCGCCCGATCGATATCCTGAGGCGGACCGCTTTCGGCGAGCCGTCCGTCCGGCTGCCCTCGCTTCCATGCCGACCCCCGGTTCGGATGCACGCGGAAATTTCGTGCCACAAACCGGGCAACCTTCGCAATGGCCGTCATGCGTCGGGCGCGGGCAGGATGGCGCTGCTGCGCCCGGTCAGCGCGTAGACGACCAGGCCGATCCACTCGCGCGTGGCCGCGTTCAGGGCGCTCAGGCCCTCCGTCAGGTCGAACCCCGGCCGCCGCCGGTCTGCCGGGTCGATGCGGTAGTCGGTCGGGTACGGAACCACGGGCCAGCCGGCGGCGCGGAACACCCCGACCGCCCGCGGCATGTGGAATGCCGAGGTGACGAGCAGCCACGTCTCGCCCGGCTGCGGGTCGACCAGCGCTCGCGACTCGACCGCGTTCTCCCAGGTATTGCGCGACTCGCGCTCCCACACGACCCGGTCGGCGGGCAGGCCGAGCCGCGTCGCCACGTCCCGCGCCACGGCCGCTTCGCGGTATTGCTGCTCGAGCAGACTGCCGGAGCCGCCGGTGAAGACGAGCCGCGCCTTGGGATGCCGCCGGGCCAGGGCGAAGAACTCGATGAGCCGCTCGACGGCACCGTTCAGCGCCGGGTCGCCGCGGCGCCGGCTCAGCCCCGGATCGACCATGCCGCCGAGCACGATGATGCCGTCGACGCGCGCCGGCAGCGGGTCGGGCCGCGCGAACCGGTCCTCCAGCGGCGCCATCAGCCACGCCCCGACCGGCACCACGGCGACGACGAGCAAGGCCGCCGTGGCCGCCGCCGTCAGCCACAATCCCGCCTGGGCCCGCCCGGCCAGCAGCAGCCCGACGCCGGCACACAGCAGGATCAGCAGCAGGTTGCCGGGCGCCGCCACCGCCCAGAAGACCTTCGACAGAAAGAAGAACATGGACCGCGAGCAGGGCCGGATTGGGGATGTGCGGCGGCATCATGGCACACCTGACCGGGCGGTGAAACCGATCGGCCGCCTGTTGTCGGACGGCCGCAGCCCCGGGCATTCGCCGCCGCCGCCCTTGCTGGACGCGAACCGGCCGGCGGCGATAGAACGGTTTGCGGTGGATCAGCGGCGGTGGATCAGCGGCGGTGGATCGGTGTCCGGCCCGCCCTGGCGATCCCCGGCGACGACGCCATTTATGAAAGTTGGGCTCGCAGACAGTCATGGATGGGTGGCCGAGCGGTTTAAGGCACCGGTCTTGAAAACCGGCAGGCGGCAACGCCTCGTGGGTTCGAATCCCACCCCATCCGCCACAACAGGCATATTGACTTTCCGTATGAGAGCATGAATGACCACACGTTTTGTCAAAATATTGGTAGAAAGCCACTACCTATAGATGATCTCTTTTTCATCCGATCGGCTTTCCAAACGTGTGCAGGGTCGGTAGTATCCATGCGCCTCCGCGCATCTGCACCGTGCAAAATTTAGCCTACTAAGCTTCCGTGATATGGGTCAGCGCGGTCAATGGCGGACGTGGGGAATTCACTACAGTCCAGCCGGCTGCAGCAGCTTGCGTTACGGCCGCTCTCCAGGCTAAGGAAGAATCATGCAACCATTTCGCATGCATACACTCCGTGCGTCTGCATGGGCACTCATAGTTATTTCTACTGCGCTCCCGGCCAGTCAGGCCGTTGCCCAGACGACCGGTCGCCAACTTCTGGCTTTGTGTGACGGTGCGCTTGGCGCTTCCGTAACTGCACCAGGGCGGTGATGCAGACGAGTCGCCTGCATCTGCCGGGGTCGTGACGCCGCAGCCATCGATCACGCCGGCGAGACCCGGAGCCATTCCAGGAAGCTTCTACCGAAGCAGTCAGGACAGGTAGGGCGACCGGTGACGATCCACAGCGCCACCCGAAGACCCGCGCGTGACAGCTTCCCGGCCGCAGACGAATGCCTGCATCCTGGGATGCTTCGTCGCCAAATGAGATGAGGAGTGCTATCACCTTCGGTAGATGACGGACCGGCGGCGAATCCAGCCGCCGGGGCCGGGCGGGGGCCGGGCGTGGGCCGATGCTGGGCGGATTCTGGGCGGATTCCGGACGGATTCTGGGCGGATTCTGGGCGGGAACGATCGACGATGCCTCTCAACGATGCGCTGCTTTCGGCAACGATCGGTGCCCATGGCTGCATTCGTGACGCCGCCGGGCCGTGGGCCAGTCTGCGTGCCGCGGCGAGCGGGGGGCATGACGGCGCCGCCCTGGACGCGCTGATCCGTCTCGGTCTCGAGCGGGACGGCCTGCGGCCTGCCGACCCGCAGGCCCTGGCCGACGCCTGCAGCAGGCTGGCGGCGCCGTCGGCGGCCGGGGGCCAGGCCATGATCCCGCTGGCCGGCGGCGGATGGCTGATCATCACTGCCGACGCCCAGCCGGGCCGGGCCTCGTCCGGCGCCGGCCGGCGGCTGTTGATTCACCGTGCGGCACCGCTGAATCCGGCCGCCGGCCCGGTCTCGGATCCGGCGTCCGCTCCGGTCCCCGGTCCCTCGCCCGCCGTCCTGCAGCAGGTCATCGACGCGATCCCCGCGGCGATCAGCATCAAGGATGCCGCGCGGCGCTACCTGTACGTCAACCAGGCCTGGGAGGCGTGCTACGGCATCGACCGCCGCGCCATTACCGGCGGCCGGTTCGAGGAGGCGTCGGCCGGCAATGTCACTGCCGATACCTTCCGCGTCCATGCCGCCGACGTCGGGTCGAAGGACTCGACCGTCCTCAGGACCGGCATCCCGATCCTGGATCAGGAGGAAACCTTCGTTGACCGCGAGGGGCGGCGCCGCACCTGGCTGAACAGCAAGATCCCCCTGCACGGCGACAGCCGCGGCTTCGGCGCCCTGCTGTCGATCACCCTCGACATCACCGCCCGCAAGGAGGCCGAGCTGGCCCTGGAGCAGGCCAAGGCGGACGCCGAGCACGCCAGCCACCTCAAGAACGAGTTCCTGTCCATCGTCAGCCACGAGCTGCGCACGCCGCTCAACGCCATCATCGGCTTCACCCAGTTGTGCCGGACGATGGCCGCGCCGGCGCCGATCCCGGACTACCTGGGCATCATCGAGCAGGCGGCGGGCACGCTGACCCACCTGATCGAGGACATCCTCGACCTGTCGCGGATCGAGATGGGCCGATTCGCGCTGCAGACCGGGCCGGTCCCCGTGCGGCAGTTGATCGGCGAGGTGTTGGCGATCGCCGGACCACTGCTGTGCGATCGCGACGTGGCGATCGAGGCGCGGATCGACGACACCGTGCCCGAGCATGCCGACGGCGACCACCGCCGGCTGCGCCAGGTCCTGCTCAACCTGCTCAACAATGCGATCAAGTTCACGCCGCAGGGCCGGATAACGGTCGCCTGCAGCCTGGGCACCGACGGCGGTGACCTGGTGTTCGTGGTCGAGGACACCGGCATCGGCATCCCGGCCGACCAGCACGACCGGATCTTCGAGCCGTTCACGCAGGTGGAGAACGCCGGCCGGCGGATCCACGGCGGCCTGGGGCTGGGCCTGAGCATCTGCCGCCGCCTGGTCGAGCAGATGGGCGGCCGCATCGGCGTCGCCAGCGATCCGGGCCGCGGCAGCCGGTTCTGGTTCACCCTGCCGCTTCAGAGCGATGCCGGGGCCAGTGCCGATGCCGTGGCGGCGGCCAGCCATGGCCGGCGCGCCTGAACCCACGACACCGGGCGGCCCGGCCTGTCGAGCCGCGCTGCACCCCGCCTTCGCGGCGGCCCCGGAACGGGACAACGGAACGAGGATCAGCACGGCCACCACCGCCGTGCCACGACTTGATGGACGGTCCAAGGTAGCGACGGGTTGCCCGAAATGCGCGCAGACCGGAAGACCGGCGTCGCCGGACAGGCGTTCGTGTCCTCGCATGCAACGTCAGCGGCAGACCACATGGCACCCCGTGGTCGGACACTCTCTGCGCGTTTGACAGCCTAGTGTTGATCTACACTTTATCATATGAAGAACATTTGGTATAGCCATTTTCATCTATCGATACGCTCTCCGTCGGTCTGACAGATCGAGGCTTTCATGGCCATACCTAAAGAGAAGGACTCACGAACCAATGCCCATAGAACTTGATAATCTTACCACTGACGAGCTGCAAAATTTGATAGAGAACCACAGAGCGAAAGGCGCCGTGGATGCATTGATATATATCGATGCTCTTGGCGAACTTGAGCGCCGAACTGGCAAAGGACTTGACTTTGATAAATCCTTCAACATGATTAGAAAAGCCGCTAAGGAGGGCCGTTTTCTTAGCTATAAAGAGCTTGCAGATGCAAGCGGTGCCACGTGGACCCGGGTCCATTATACTATTGGTAACCATTTATGGGCCTTGGTCGAATATGCGCACCGGAAAGGTTGGCCCATGCTCAGTGCCATCGTAGTCAACAAGCAAAATGTTAATACCGGTAAAATGGAGGCAGAAACACTAAAGGGATTTATCGATGCGGCTCGAGCGCTCGGATACTTGATCAATGACGAAAAATGTTTTTTGAAAGAACAACAGCAGTGCGTGTTTGAATGGGCCAGAGAACAATTACATGCCAACCCTAAAGGAATCTCATCATAAATATTTAGACTTAGAAAATATGTCCTCCGTTAAGTCTTACGAGACCCGAGATAACCACCTTTTCGTGTGACCTCTTCGTCGTTGACAATGTCGACTCCTGACTCTCCTGACGCCGGGGTCGACTCGACGGTGCGCGCCGCCTGGGCCGCGGCCTCGGCTGCCTCGCGGTCGCGGCGGGCGAGTTCGGCTTCCAGGGCGGCCACCCGGCCGCGCAGCTCGGCGGCTGCCTGCTCGCCGCGCCCCTGGGCAGTCCGCGCCTCCTCCCCGGCCCGTTCGGCCGCCGCCAGGCGCTCGGTCAGCTCGGCGCGTTCGGTGCCGAGGCGGCGAAGCTCGGCGTCGCGGTGGGCCAGCTCGGCGCGGCGGCCGGACAGCTCGCCGTCGCGTTCGGCAACGGTCCGGTGCAGCGTCGCCGCCGTCTCCTCGCCGCGGCGGCGGTCGGCCTCCAGCGCGTCGATGCGGCCGAGCAGGACCGCCACCTGCTCCGCCTGGGCCCGCTCGGCGCCGCGGGCCTCGGCCGCCTCGGCGCGGGCAGCGGCCAGGTCGCGGGCCAGTGCCGCCCCCCGCTCCGCTGCCGCGTCGCGCTCGGCGGTCAGGGCGTCCGTGCGCTCGGCCAGCCGCACCGCCCGGTCTTCCTGCTCGCGCGCCCGCGCCGTGGCGGCGTCCAGCTCGCCGGTCAGCCGCTGGCGCTCGGCCTGGGCGGTGTCCAGCTCGTGCTGGTATTCGTCGAGCTGGCCGGCCAGGTCGTTCAGTTCCTGCTCCAGGGCGCCGCTGCGGGCCTCGGCCTCCTGCTTCTCGCGCTGGCGCAGGGTGCGTTCCCGCTCGATCAGCACGCCGAACAGCTGGCGGGCGAACTCCAGCACGCGCTGCTCGTCCTCGGGCAGCAGCTCGGCGCGCGGCGGCAGTGGCACCACGCCCCGCTCCTTCCAGTCGCGCACCAGGCCGACCAGCGTGGTCATCGACCCGCGGCCCAGCGCCCGCCGCACGGCGCGCACGGTGACCGCCGTCTTGTCGCCGGCCTCGGCGAACAGGCGGTCGCACACCGCCGCCACCTGCTCGGCCGTCACCGGCCGCCGGGCGCTGTCATTGGCGGGCTCGTCCATGGGCGGGCTCCTGCGGTTCATGGCATGCCGTCAAGCTATGGGATGACACCTGCATGCGGCAAGCCCGGCACGGCTGCCTTGCGGCGTGCGGCCCAATCCGGAATCCTGCGCGCCTGGATAAGGGCCGGCGCGCCCCGGCACAGCGATTGGGAGGACCCGTCATGCACGTCACGCTCGTCCACGTTCACGTCAAGCCGGACCGCGTCGAGGACTTCATCGCCGCCAGCCGGTGGAACCACGAGGGCTCGGTCAAGGAGCCCGGCAACCGCCGCTTCGACGTGCTGCAGGACCCGACCGACGCGACCCGGTTCCTGCTGTACGAGGCCTATGCCAGCCCCGCGGACGCCGCCGCCCACAAGGACACGCCGCACTACAAGACATGGCGCGACGCCGTCGCCGACATGATGGCCGAGCCGCGCCTGGGCGTGCCCTATGTCGGCCTGATGCCGGCGGAGTGACGGCATGACCGGCATCGCCCCGTTCACCTTCGCCCGCCTGCCGCGCATCGTCTTCGGTGCCGGCTCGCGCGCCAAGGTCGCCGCCGAGGCCGCCGGGTTCGGCCGCGGCGCCCTGGTCGTCACCGGTGCCCGCTCGCTGCAGGCCTCGCCCGAATGGCCGCGTCTCACCGGCAGCCTGACCGGCGCCGGGATCGACTGGCAGGCGGTCACGGTCGAGGACGAGCCGTCGCCGGACCTGGTCGACCGCGTCGTGGCCGAGCACCGCAGCGCCGGCATCGAGGTCGTGATCGGCATCGGCGGCGGCAGCGCGCTGGACGCCGCCAAGGCCATCGCCGGCCTGCTGCCGCACGGGAACTCGGTGATGGACCACCTGGAGGGCGTCGGCCGCGGCATTCCCTATCGCGGGCCGGCGGTGCCGTTCGTCGCCGTGCCGACCACCGCCGGCACCGGCAGCGAGGCGACCAGGAACGCCGTGCTGAGCGTGCGCGGCGCCGACGGCTTCAAGAAGTCGTTCCGCGACGAGGCGCTGGTGGCGCGGGTGGCAGTGGTCGACCCGGACCTGCTGGCCACCTGCCCGGCCGGCGTGATCGCCGCCAACGGCATGGATGCCTTCACCCAGTTGCTGGAGAGCTACGTCTCGGCCAACGCCAACGCCATGACCGACGCGCTGGCCTGGTCGGGCATGGCGGCGTTCCGCGACGGGTTCCTGGATGCCTGGCGCGGAGAGGAGCCGGCGGCGGCGGCCGGGCGCAGCTGCATGGCCTATGCCTCGATGCTGTCGGGGATCGTGCTGGCCCAGGCCGGCCTGGGCTCGGTGCACGGGCTGGCCTCGCCACTTGGTGCGTTCTTTCCGATCCCCCACGGCGTCGTCTGCGGCACCCTGGTGGCCGAGGCGACCGACGTGAACGTCGCGGCCCTGGCGGCGCGCCAGCCCGACCATCCATCGCTGGACAAGTACGCCCGCGTCGGCGCCCTGCTGACCGGCCGGAATGACCTTGATCCCGACGCGGCGCGGGCCGCCCTGGTCGACCACCTGCGCCGCCTGCTGGAGGAGATGCAGGTGCCGCGCCTCGGCACGTTCGGCATGACCAGCGACGAGGTGGGCCGCGTCGTCGCCAACAGCCGCGGCGGCAGCATGAAGACCAACCCGCTGGTGCTGACCGACGACGAGGTGACGGAGATCCTGGTGCGCCGGCTGTAGCGCCCCAGGCGTCAAGGATATCGCGCCATGAAGGTGGCCGACATCGATCCGCAGCGGCTGGCCACGCTGAACGCGGGCGAGGCGCAGACGACCACGTTGACGGAATGCCTGGCCGTCGACTTCGCCGCCCTGCTTGAGGCCTGCATCCCCGAAGTCGGCAAGGCGGCCGTGGACCGCGTGCGCACGGCGCGGACCCAGGGCATCTCCCGCCGCATGGCGCTGCTGGGCGACCTGCTGGTCGACTGCCTGGCGGACGCCGGACTGGCGCGGCTGCAGCGGCACCCGTCCGATACGGTGCGCGGCTGGGCCTGTTTCGCGATCGGCGCCCGCCCGGACCGTCGGCTGGACGAACGGCTGCAGGCCATCCGGCCGCTTGCCGACGACCCCCATTTCGGCGTGCGCGAATGGGCCTGGATGGCGGTCCGCCCGCACCTGGCCAGGGAGCTGGAGGCGGCCATCGCGCTGCTGGTGCCGTGGACCACGGACGGGTCCGAACGGCTTCGGCGCTTCGCCAGCGAGGCAACCCGGCCGCGCGGCGTCTGGTGTGCGCACCTGCCGGCGCTGAAGCGCAGCCCGCGGCTGGGCCTGCCCATCATCGAGCCGCTGCGCAGCGACCCGTCCGCCTATGTCCAGGACTCCGTGGGCAACTGGCTCAACGATGCCGGCAAGGACGATCCCGACTGGGTGCGGGACGTCTGCGGTCAATGGGCGCGGCTGTCCGAGTCGCCGGCGACGCGCCGCATCTGCAGGCGGGCCTTGCGGTCGCTGGCGCCGCGGCCTGGCGGCTAGGGATCAGCTGCGGCCTCAGGCGATCGTCCGAAGAAGGACCGGCTCCGGTCTTGCGCCCGCGGCGCCGGCCGGCGTCGCGGCATAGGCGGCGATGGCGCGGGCGAGGTCGGCCGCCGCGCCGTGGGCGGTGGCGCCGTGGCCGGGGAAACCGGCGGCCTCGCTCGCCGGTTCGGCGCCGCTGGCGCCGGCTGCCCGCTGGCGCAGCAGCTCGGCCCTGGCCTCCTGCAGGTGCTGGTCGGCCTGGCGGGCGACGGCGCGGTCGGCGGCGGACGGCTCGGTCGGGGCCAGGGCGGCGCGCTTGACGACCTCCATCTTGGCGATGGTCGCCTCGGGATCGCCGCTGATCGGCGTCACGTCGATCGAGACCGAGCCGCCGACCGCATACCGCCGGCCGTCAGGCCCCTGTTCGTACTCGTATTGCGGCGCGCCGGCATAGGGGCCGCCGACGGCGGCATGAGCCTGCTCATGGGCGCGCACCTCGGCATCGCGGCGTTTCAGCGCCTCGACCTTGGCCCGCTCCTCCTTCGTCAGGCCGGAGGCGGCTTCGGCCTTGTCCGGCGCACGCACCGCCACCGCCGTTTCGGTTGCCGCGACCGGCGCGACCGCAGCGACCGGAGTGGCACCCGGCGCGGGCGACGGGGCGGCGCTCCGCTGCGCTGCCGGCACCCCCGGCTGGCCGGCGGCCGGGGCGGAAACGCCGCTGAAGCGCAATGGCGCGACGCCGGCTGGACTGACAAGCATGGCGGGCGCGACTCCTGGCACGTCGCTCCGTCCGCAGGCATGGCCTGAGAACGGCTCGCGCCATCATGACCGGCCGAGTCTTAACGGATCGTTGTCTTAACGGGTCGTTGTCCCGGTGCGGACTCGAGCGAACAGCCGCACAAGGGCTGGACGGGCGCCGCCCCGGCCGGTAACGGTTGCCGTCATGTTCCGCGGCCGGCCTTCCGCCGCCGTCCCGTAACCGCTCCCGTAACCGCTCCCGTAACTGCGGAAGAAGACGCTTTGCGGATGCGCGCCTGGCAACGCATGCTCAGCGGCCGCCGCCTCAACCTGCTCGACCCCTCGCCGGTGGACATCGAGATCGAGGACATCGCCCACGGCCTGGCCCGCGTCGCCCGCTGGAACGGCCAGACCCGCGGCGACTACGCGTTCTCTGTGGCCCAGCACTGCCTGGTGGTGGAGGAGCTGGCGCGGGCCGGGCAGCCCGACCTGGAGCGCCGCTGGCGGCTGGCGGCGCTGCTCCACGACGCCCCGGAGTACGTCATCGGCGACATGATCACCCCGTTCAAGGCGGCCGTCGGCGGCGACTACAAGCGCATCGAGTCGCTGCTGCAGGAGGCCGTACACATCCGCTTCGGCCTGCCGCCGTGCCTGCCGGCCGCCGTCGCGCGGGTGATCAAGCGTGCCGACAAGACGGCGGCGTTCTCCGAGGCCGTCGACCTGGCCGGGTTCACCGAGCCGGAGGCGCGGCGCGTGCTCGGCTACCGGCGCAAGGCACGCTCCGGCCCGCTGGCGCCGCGCCCGCCCGGCGAGGTCAAGGACGCCTACCTGACCCGCTTCGACCAGTTGTTCCGCCGCTGAGAAAGGTCCCGCCCATGGTCCGCTACGCGCTCTACTACACACCGCCGCCGGGCAGCCCGCTGGCCACCCTGGGCAATGGCTGGCTGGGGCGGGACATGGCCACGGCGCAGGATCTGCCGCAGCCGCAGGTGCCCGGCCTGGACGTGGCGGCCATCACCGCGGCGCCGCGCCGCTACGGCTTCCACGCCACCCTGAAGGCACCGTTCGAACTGGCCGAGGAGCGGACGGAGGTGGAGCTGGCCGAAGCCGTGGCGGCGTTCGCGGCGACGCGGGCACCCGTGACGGCACCGCCGCTGCGCCTCGGCACCATCGGCGGCTTCGTCGCCCTGGTGCCGGCGGCGCCCTGCCCGGCCCTGGACGCCCTGGCGGCCGACGTGGTCCAGGCCTTCGACCCGTTCCGCGCGCTCCTGTCCGACCACGACCGGGCACGACGCAACGCCTCCGCCCTGAGCGAGCGCCAGCAGGCACTGCTGGACCAGTGGGGCTACCCCTACGTGCTGGACGAATTCCGGTTCCACATGACCCTGACCGACAACCTGGATCCGGCGACCCGCGACCGCGCCGTGGCGGCCCTGGCGCCGCGCACGGCCGGGGTTACGGAAGAGCCGCTGGTGATCGATGCGCTGTCGGTGTGCCTCCAGCCGGCCCGAGGCAAACCGTTCGACGTGCAGGGCCGGCATGCGCTGTCCGGTGGAGATGAGGAGACGTTGATGAAAATCTCGAGGCCCGGAGCCTTGTAGTTTCTGCTTGTCAATCCTAAGACTTCCGCTCTCGATTCCGTCATTGCGAGCGCAGCGCAGCAATCCAGTGGCGCCGCAAGTGCGATCGATGACTTGCCAATCCGGCGGTGCCAGGCCTGGATTCCTTCGCTGCGCTCGCAATGGCGGGTAGGACCGACGGAAAGGACCGCCTCTACACCGCCTCCCCCTCCAGCCGCTTCCGGGCGAAGGCCTTGGCGATGGTGCGCAGGGCCTGTTCGTGGCCGGGGCCGGCCTTGGGGCGGGGCTCGCGGCCGAGCAGGGCGGCCGGGCCGTCGTGCACGGCGGCCGTGCCGATGTCCTGGCCGAGGCGGCCGATGACCACGTCCAGGTCGGCGCTGCCGAGGGCTCGCCCGCGGACCGGGCCAGGCTCGGTCCCGGCCCCAGCCCCGGCGCCGGTCCTGCCGGCCGTGGTGCCGTGGCGCTGCACCGCCTGGGCGACGATGCCGGGCATGTACGGCCCGACCAGGGCCTTGAGCAGCCGTTCGTCGGCCGCCGCGCGGCGCAGCAGCAGGCGCGCCGCCGCCTTGCGGTCGCCCGAGGCCTGGGCCACGGCCTTGGCCACCGCGCGCGGCAGGTATTCGTCGGCCATGGCAAAGCCTTCCCTTGCAGAACCGGAACCAGGCTATCGGCACACGGTTAACAAGCCGTTCACCGGCGGCTGCGGCGGCGTTTTCCCGTCGGTTCGGTCTCGCACGGGGCGCCGAATCCGCATACGCTCTGCGCAATGATGATCGACGTGTTCCAGGACTTCGTCTGCCCGTGGTGCTTCATCGGCAAGCGCCGGCTGGAGCGCGCGCTCGCCCAGCGGCCCCGCCTGCCGCTGGCGGTGCGGTGGCGGCCGTTCCAGCTCAACCCCAATGTCCCGCCGGGCGGCATGGACCGGCGCGCCTACATGGCCGCCAAGTTCGGCGGGGTCGAGCGGGCCCGGCAGGTCTATGCCATGGTCGCCGAGACGGCGGCCCGCGACGGCCTGACGCTCCACCTCGACGACATCGGCTGCACGCCCAATACGCTGGACGCGCACCGGCTGCTGCGGTTCCTGACGCTGGCGGGACTGGACGCCTCGGTCACGGTCGACGCCCTGTTCCAGGCCTATTTCCAGCGCGGCCTGGACATCGGCCGGCACGACGTGCTGGCCGACCTGGCCGGCGAGCTGGGCGCCGACCCGCAGGCGGTGCGTGACCATCTGGCCAGCGACCGGGACGCCGTCGATATCCGCACCGCCGACGCGACCGCCCGCCAGATGGGCATCCAGGCGGTGCCCTGCTACGTGTTCGACGGCCGCTTCGCCCTGTCCGGTGCCCAGGAGCCCGGCGTGTTCCTGCCGCTGTTCGACTTGGCCGAGGCCCAGCCCGGCATGTCCGAGGCCCCCGCCTACAGCACCTGAGGCGCCGTCAGGCCGCCCGATCGTCAGGCCGCCAGATCGGCGAGCCGCTGGACCAGCTTGCGGGCGCCGTCGACGCGGCTCTGCGGCGTCTGCCACGGGCGCATCAGCACGAGCCTGTGGTCGGGGCGCAGCTTGATCGCCCCGGCCTGACCGGAAATGAACTGCACCAGCCGGTCGGGCCGGGCGAAGGCGTTGTTGCGGAACGAGACGACCGCGCCCTTCGGCCCGGCCTCCAGCTTCTCCACTCCGGCCGCCTTGCACAGGCGTTTCAGGGCAATCAGCGTCAGCAGGTTCTCGACCTCGTCGGGCAGCGGCCCGAACCGGTCGATCAGCTCGGCGGCGAAGGCGTCGATCTCGGCACGGTCGACCAGGCGCGCGATGCGCCGGTACAGGTCGAGCCGCACGTGCAGGTCGGCGACGTAGCCCTCCGGGATCAGCACCGGCATGCCCAGGTTGATCTGCGGCGTCCACGACTCCTCGGCCTCCTCGGCGACCAGGCCGCCGCGCGCCGCCGCCACCGCCTCCTCCAGCATCTGCTGGTACAGTTCGGCGCCGACCTCGCGGATATGGCCGGACTGCTCCTCGCCCAGCAGGTTGCCGGCGCCACGGATGTCCATGTCGTGGCTGGCCAGCGAGAAGCCGGCGCCCAGGCTGTCCAGCGTCTCGATCACGTGCAGGCGCTGCTGGGCGGTCTGCGACAGCGCCTTGTGCGGCGCATAGGTCAGGTAGGCATAACCGCGCACCTTGGCGCGGCCGATGCGCCCGCGCAGCTGATAGAGCTGGGCCAGCCCGAACATGTCGGCGCGGTGCACGACCAGGGTGTTGGCCGAGGGAATATCCAGGCCGGACTCGACGATCGAGGTGCTGAGCAGCACGTCATAGTGCCGGTCGTAGAAACCCGACATGACCTCCTCGATCTGCGCGGCACCAATGCGGCCGTGCCCGACGGCGATCTTGACTTCCGGGACCAGCTCCTTGATCTGGTCGTAGACCTTGGGCAGGTCCTCCACACGCGGGCACACATAGTAGGTCTGACCGCCGCGAAAGTGCTCGCGCAGGATCGCTTCGCGCACGATCACCGGATCGAAGGGCAGCACGAACGTGCGCACCGCCAGCCGGTCGATCGGCGGCGTGGCGATCAGCGACAGCTCGCGCACCCCGGTCAGCGCCATCTGCAGGGTGCGCGGGATCGGCGTGGCGGTCAGGGTCAGAACATGGACGTTGGCGCGGAGCTGCTTGAGCCGTTCCTTCTGCTTGACGCCAAAGTGCTGCTCCTCGTCGACGATCAGCAGTTCGAGGCGGCTGAACCTGATCCCCTTGCCCAGCAGCGCGTGGGTGCCGACCACCACGTCGATGCTGCCGTCGGCCAGGCCGTCCTTGACCGCCCTGGTGTCCTTGGCCGAGACCAGCCGTGACAGGAGGCCGACGCGCACCGGAAAGCCGCGGAACCGCTCCTGGAAGGTGCGGAAATGCTGGCGGGCGAGCAGCGTGGTCGGCACGACGACGGCGACCTGGCCGCCGTTCATCGCCGCGATGAAGGCGGCGCGCAGCGCCACCTCGGTCTTGCCGAAGCCGACGTCGCCGCAGATCAGCCGGTCCATCGGCTTGTCGTTGTTCAGGTCGTCCAGCACCTCCTCGATGGCGCGCAGCTGGTCTTCGGTTTCCGGATAGGGGAAGCGGGCGGCGAACTCGTCGTACTGGCCCTCGGGCGGCTCCAGCGGGTCGGTCTGCTTCAGGTGACGGGCGGCGGCAATGCGCAGCAGCTCCTCGGCCAGGTCCTTCAGCCGCTTCTTGACGCGGGCCTTGCGCGCCTGCCAGCCGGCGCCGCCCAGCTTGTCCAGCGCCGCGCCGGCCTCGGCGGGGCCGAAGCGCGACAGCACCTCGATGTTCTCGACCGGCACGAACAGCTTGTCGCCGTCGGCATAGACCAGGCGCAGGCAGTCGTGCGGGGCGCCGGAGACTGTCAGCGTTTCCAGGCCCTCGTAGCGGCCGATGCCGTGGTCGGCGTGGACGACCAGGTCGTCGGGGGCCAGCGACGAGACCTCGGCGATGAACTGGTCGCCGCGGCGGCGCCGGCGCACCGGCCGCGCCAGGCGCTCGCCCAGGATGTCCTGCTCGGTGATAACGGCGAGATCGGGCGCGGTGAAGCCGGTCTCGATCGGCAGCACCACCGCGGCGACGCGGCGGCCGTCCAGTCCCTGCGCCTCGGCCCAGCTGCCGGCAGCGGCGACCTCGGTCATGCCGTGCTCGTGCAGCAGGTGGCACAGGCGCTCGCGGGCACCGGCGGTGTAGCCGGCGATCATGACGCGGCGGCCGTCGCTGCGCAGGGCAGCGGCATGCTCGCGCACCGCGTCGAACGGGTTGACGTCGGGCTGGGCGCGGGCGTCGGCGAAGTCGCGGCCGCGCCGGCCGCCGGCATCCAGCGCCCCCTGGCCCGCGCCCTGGCCCGCGCCCTGGCCCACGCCCTGGTCCGCCCCCTGGTCCGCCCCCTGGCCCGGCGCCGCGAACGGCGAGAGCTGGGCCACGGCGCGGGTGGCGAGCAGGCCTTCCCACTCCGCTGCGGTCAGGTACAGCCGGTCGGGCGGCAACGGCTTGTAGACCGGGGCGCCGGACTGCACGCCGGTGGCCATGAACGTCTGGCGCGCCTCGTGGAACTCGGCGATCTGGCCCAGGCGGGCATCGCGCGCCTGTTCGGCCTGATGGTCCAGGGTGACCATGGCGCCGGGCACATAGTCGGGCAGCGTTGCCATCTCGGCATGGAACAGCGGCAGCCAGTGTTCCATGCCGGCGTGCTTGCGGCCCTCGCTGACCGCCTCGTAGAGCGGGTCGTCGCCGGTGACGGCGCCGAACAGCTCGCGATAGCCGAAGCGGAACCGGGCGATCGAGTCGGGGTCGAGGGACAGTTCGCTCATCGGCATCAGCGCGGTGCCGTCGCGGGTGCCGGTGGTGCGCTGGGTCAGCGAATCGAACGAGCGCACCGCCTCCAGCTCGTCGCCGAACAGGTCGAGGCGCAGCGGCTCGTCGCTGCCGGGCGGGAACAGGTCGACGATGCCGCCGCGCACGGCGTACTCGCCCGGCTCGCGCACGGTCTGGGCGCGACCATAGCCGTTGCGGACCAGGAAGGCCTGCAGTTCGTCCAGGTTGATGCGGTCGCCGGGACGGGCGGTGAAGGTCGCCTCGGTGAAGGCGGACCGCGGCGGCACCCGCTGCAGGACGGCGTTGACGGTGGTCAGCACCAGCCGCGGCCGGCCGGGCGCGCCCGCCGACACCAGCGCGGTCAGGGCGGCGATGCGGCGGGCGACGATCTCGCCATTGGGGGAGACCCGGTCATAGGGCAGGCAGTCCCAGGCCGGGACCATGACCACGTCCAGGCCGGGATCGAAGAAGGCCAGCGTCTCGGCCAGGCGCGCGGCGCGGGCATCGTCGATGGCGACGTGCAGCACGCCCAGGTCGCCGCGGCGGCGGGCGAACTCGGCCAGGACGCGGGCGTCGTGGCCCTCGGGCGCGCCGGCGACGACGCGGCGGCCCGGCCGGGCGGAATCGAGGTCCATGGGGGTCGGGGCGGATCGGGTCAGGTCAGGTCAGGTCGGGATCGATCACGTCAACGAAGTGGTGCGTCATGAGCAGCGCCATGACGTCGTGGTCGTGCTCCGGCGGCACCGGGGCGCGGCCCAGCTTCCAGTTGAATATGTCGTGATCGGCGGCTTCAAGCAACGCCTCGTAGCGGCTGAGCTGCTCCGGCGTGAAGCTGTGCACGTAGCGGTCGCAGAAGCTGCCGAGCAGAAGGTCGGCCTCCTTGGTGCCGCGGTGCCAGCTGCGGAACCGCAGCATGCGGCGCTGGATGTAGATCGGGTCGGTCTCGTCGACCGGGGGCGTGTCGGTCATCTCGGACATTCGGAGCCTTCGGGTGTCATGGGCACTCAGGAATCGACGTAGCGCCGCTCCTGAGGAGAGTGGAACGAAGCAACGGACGCAAGCTGGGGCTGTCGTTCACAAGATCTTCAACAGTATCCCGGCTTTGATGGAGCGCGATCTCTGAAGACGCATCACGCTGTTGCAGCCGATTCTCCCACGTCATGAGGCGTAAGACGATCTTGCGGATGTGCTCACGGACCGTCCGCTTGTCCAGGCGACCCAGGCCTTCCAGTTCCTCGGCGATGTTCTGAATGTCAAGCTGATCGAACCGGCCGGCGCGGATCAGCGCCGCCTGCTGCTCCAGCCAGGCGCAGAAGTCGCCGTCATATGTCGCAAGCTGCTGGTCCTGAGCAACCTTCATGGCTGGTTCGGCTCCCGTCCGGCCTACAAAGCCATCGCCGATGGATCGGGCACGCCGTAGATATATCCCCGAAACCGGCCGCGGCAAAGCCGGGCGCCGGATGTCGCACTCTTGTGCCGTTGCCACGGCGGACGGATCCGGTCCAGACAGACCCAGACATGCGTCCGCACATCCTGTTCCCGCTGTTCGCCGAGATTCCGGCGCTGCCCGGCGTCGGGCCGAAGGTCGCGCCGCTGCTCGAGAAGCTGGCCGGGCCGAAGGTGGTCGACCTGCTGTGGCACCTGCCCGCCGGCGTCGTCGACCGCCGCCACGCGCCCCGGGTGGCCGATGCCGAGGTCGGCCGCGTCGCCACGCTGACGGTGCGCGTCGAGGGCCACATCCCGCCGCCGAACACCCACCGCGCCCCCTATCGGGTGCGCTGCGCCGACGACAGCGGCACCATCGACCTGATCTATTTCCGCGGCAACAAGGACTGGCTGACCAGGATATTGCCGGTCGGCAGCACGCGCGTCGTCAGCGGCCGCGTCGACATGTTCCAGAGCCTGCTGCAGATCGCCCACCCGGACTATGTGGAGCCGGCCGACCGCCGCGACGAGATCGCCACCGTCGAGCCCGTCTACCCGATGACCACCGGCCTGGCGCCCAAGACGCTGACCAAGACCATCGCCGCTGCCGTCGAGCGCGCCCCAAGCCTGCCGGAATGGCAGGACCCGGCCTGGCGCGACCGCCAGGGCTGGCCGGCGTGGCGAGACGCCCTGACCGCCGCGCACGCGCCGCAGTCCGAGGCCGACCTGGCGCCGCTGGCCCCGGCGCGGGCGCGGCTTGCCTATGACGAGCTGCTGGCCAACCAGCTCGCCCTGGCCCTGGTCCGCGCCTCGATGCGCCGGCTGCCCGGCCGCTCGCTGTGCGGCGACGTGCGGCTGCAAAGCCTGGCGGAGGCCGCCCTGCCCTTCTCGCTGACGCCGTCGCAGCGCATGGCCGTGGCCGAGGTCATGGGCGACATGGCGGCGGAGACGCGCATGCTGCGCCTGCTCCAGGGCGATGTCGGCAGCGGCAAGACCGTGGTCGCCCTGTTCGCCATGCTGGCGGCGGTCGAGGTCGGCGCCCAGGCGGCGCTGCTGGCCCCCACCGAGATCCTCGCCCGCCAGCACCTGGAGACCCTGCAGCCACTGGCCGCGGCGGCCGGCGTGCGGGTCGAGGTGCTGACCGGCCGCGACAAGGGCCGCCGCCGCGCCGAGGTGCTGGCCGGGCTGGCCGACGGCTCGGTGCACATCATCGTCGGCACCCACGCCCTGCTGACCGAGGACGTGGCGTTCCACGACCTGGCGCTGGCGGTGATCGACGAGCAGCACCGCTTCGGCGTCCATCAGCGGCTCCAGCTCAGCCGCAAGGGCCGCGCGGTCGACATCCTGGTGATGACGGCGACGCCGATCCCGCGCACGCTGCAGCTGACGGCCTATGGCGACATGGAGGTGTCGCGCCTGACCGACAAGCCGCCGGGCCGCATGCCGGTGGACACGCGCACCGTGCCGCTGGACCGCATCGACGAGGTCGCCGCCGGCGTCGCCCGCCAGCTCGAGCGCGGCGCCAAGGTGTTCTGGGTCTGTCCGCTGGTCGCGGAGTCCGAGGCAGTCGACCTGGCCGCGGCCACCGACCGCTACGACATCCTGCGCGAGCGCTTCGGCGGCCGCGTCGGGCTGGTCCACGGCCGGCTCAAGGCGGCGGAGAAGGACGCCGTCATGGCGGCGTTCGCCGGCAACGGCATCGACCTGCTGGTCGCCACCACGGTGATCGAGGTCGGGGTCAACGTGCCGGCCGCCACGGTCATGGTCGTCGAGCACGCCGAGCGGTTCGGCTTGGCCCAGCTGCACCAGTTGCGCGGGCGCATCGGCCGCGGCGACCGGCCGGCGACCTGCGTCCTGCTCTACCAGCATCCCCTGGGTGAGGCGGCGCGGGCGCGCCTGGCCATGCTGCGCGAGACCGACAACGGCTTCCGCATCGCCGAGGAGGACCTGCGCCTGCGCGGCGCCGGCGAGGTGCTGGGCACCCGCCAGAGCGGCCTGCCCGTGTTCCGCCTGGCCGACCTGGAGGCCCACGCCGACCTGTTGCCGGCGGCGCGCGACGACGCCCGCCTGATCCTGACCCGCGACCCCGACCTGGCCGGTGACCGCGGCCAGGCGCTGCGCGTGCTCCTCTACCTGTTCGAGCGCGACGCGGCGGTAAAGTACCTGCGCTCCGGTTGACGGCCGCGAGCCCTAATCGCCGCCAGTGCCGCTGCGCCTGGCCGTACCGGGCGGCGCCTTGGGCCGCCTGCCCTCGCGCGGCGCCGGGGCCGGAGCCGGAGCCGGAGCCGGAGCCGCGGGGACCGGCGCCGGGGCCTGGGCCGCTGCCTGTCTGGCCGCGGCGCGCGCGGCCGCCTCCCGCGCCGCGACCTCGTCGCCCCATTCCTCGATGGCCTGGCCGACGCCGCGCAGGCGCGTGGTGATCTGCGGCAGATCCTTCTCCTCCAGGGGGCGGCGGTCGGGGGGTGTGACGATGCCGCCGGAGACGACCATCTTGATGCCCTCCTCCACCGTCATTTCGAGCACCATCAGGTCGCCGCGCGGCACGAACAACAGGAATCCGGAGGTCGGGTTCGGCGTCGTCGGCAGGAAGATGTTGACGGTTTCGTCCTCGGTCAGGTTCTGCACCTCGCCCTGGGTGGTGCCGGTGATGAAGCCGATCGCCCACATGCCGCGGCGCGGATACTCCAGCAGCACCACCTCGCGGAACGCGGTCGACTTGTGCGCCAGCACCGTCTCCAGGATCTGCTTGAGCGCGCTGTAGACGTTGCGCACCACCGGCATGCGCGCCAGCGCGCGATCCTGGACGCGCACCAGCATGCGGCCGACCACGCCGGCCGTGAACCAGCCGATCAGGATCAGCGTCACGGCCAGCACCAGGACGCCGAGGCCGGGGATGCCGAACGGCAGGTAGGTCTCCGGGTGGAAACGCGCCGGCACCAGCGCCGTGACGGTCTCGTCGACGAAGCTGATGAACAGCCAGGCCAGGTAGAACGTGATGAAGATCGGCGCGGTGACCAGGATGCCGGCAAAGAAGTACGCCCGCATCCGCGCCATGAAGCCGAGGCCATGGGTGGCGGGCGGGTCGAGGGGCGGGCCCGGTTCGGTGTGCTGGCGCTTCCTGGTCACGTCGTTGCCTCGCTGGTGAGCCCGCGCCGCCGTCCGGCCGCCGCGGCGGTCTCTGAACACAGAGTCTCCGAACACAGATATGATACGACCGTGGGAATGAAAGCGGGCGGCACAACCCTATGTCTAGTTCAAAACACGCAGGCTGCCATGCCCTCGATTGCCGCCCTCGCCACCGCCAGCCCGGATTACGTGATCCCGCAGGCGCTGGCCCGCGACTACGCCGCGCGCATCTTCGCCGACCGGCCCGGCCTGTTCCAGCGCATGGCCGGCGTGTTCGACAACGCCGGCATCGACACGCGGCGCAGCTGCGTGCCGCCCGACTGGTATCTGGAGCCGCACGGCTGGCCCGACCGCAACGGCCTCTATGTCCGCCATGCGCTGGACCTGCTGCAGACCGCGGCACGGCAGTGCCTGGACAATGCCGGTGTGGCGGCCGCGGCGATCGATGCCGTGGTCGCCGTGTCGAGCACCGGCGTGGCCACGCCCAGCCTGGACGCCCGCCTGATGGAACGCCTGCCGTTCCGCCGCGACGTGATGCGCCTGCCGGTGTTCGGCCTGGGCTGTGCCGGCGGCGTGCTGGGCCTCGCCCGCGCCGCCGCCCTGGCGCAGGCCATGCCGGGCGCCCGCATTCTGCTGCTGGTCGTCGAGCTGTGCGGGCTGGCCTTTCGCCGCCGCGACGTGCGCAAGAACAACATCGTCGCCACCGCCCTGTTCGGCGATGGCGCCGCCGCCGTGCTGCTGGAGGCCGACACCACCGGCGGTGGCGGGCCGGTGCTGCGCGCCTGGGGCGAGCACACCTGGCCGGACAGCCTGGACGTGATGGGCTGGTCGGTCGAGGATGACGGCCTGGGGGTGATCTTCTCGCGCGACATCCCGACCATCGTCCGCACCGACATGCGTGCCGCCGCCGATGCCTTCCTGGCCCGCCACACCCTGACCGCCGCCGACCTGGACGGCATGATCTGCCATCCCGGCGGCACCAAGGTGCTGGCGGCGATCGAGGACAGCTTCAACCTGGGCGATGGCGCCCTGGCCGCAGAGCGCGCCGTGCTGCGCCGCTTCGGCAACATGTCGGCGCCAACGGTGTTGTTCGTGCTGGCCGAGAAGATGGCCGCCGGGGCACGCGGCCGCCACCTGATGACGGCGCTGGGGCCCGGCTTCTCGGTCGGCTTCCTGCTGCTCGACCTGTGAGGCGGCATGGTCCCGTTCGGCCCGCCGCAGTGGATCGTCCTGGCCGTGCTGGCCCAGCGGCTGGCCGAGCTGGTGCTGGCCCGCCGCAATGCCGCCCGCCTGATGGCCGCCGGCGGCCGCGAGCACGGCGCCGGGCACTATCCGCTGTTCTTCGTGGTCCAGGCCGGGTGGCTCGGTGCCCTGTTCGCCCTGACGCCGGCCGACGCGGCGCTGCACTGGGGCTGGCTGGCCCTGTTCCTGGGGCTGCAGGCCGGGCGGGTGTGGGTGATCGCCAGCCTGGGCCGGTTCTGGACGACGCGGATCATCACCGTGCCCGGCGCGCCGCTGGTCCGCCGCGGCCCGTATCGCTTGTGCCGTCATCCCAACTACGTCGTCGTCGCCGGCGAGGTGGCGGTGCTGCCGCTGGTCTTCGGGCAATGGGAAATCGCCGTCGTGGCATCCGTGGCCAACGGCCTGCTGCTGTGGCACCGCATCCGCGTCGAGGACACGGTGCTGGCCGCCCGCCGTCGCGACCATCTTCCCGACACCGCCGGTCCGTGATAATCTCTCACAAAACGAAGAACATACTGCGACGACGAGGACGGGGTGGCACAGATCGCGGCGGCGACTCTGGACGGGATCGGCCTGCTCCAGCCCCTGGCGCCGGCCGAGCGCGCGGCGCTGGCCAGGCGCTGCAGCTGGCGCCGTTTCACCGGCCACGAGCAGATCATCGACCGGCTCGACGAGTCCCAGGACGTGTTCTTCCTGGTCGAGGGCCGGGTGCGCGTGGTCATCTACTCGCTGTCGGGGCGGGAGATCAGCTTCAGCGACCTGGAGCCCGGCGGCTTCTTCGGCGAGCTGGCGGCGATCGACGGCGGCCCGCGCTCGGCCAACGTCGTGGCGCTGTGCCGGACCCTGGTCGCGGCCATGCCGCCGCCGGTGTTCCGCGACGTGATCACCGAGCACCCGCCGGTGGCGATGCGCATGATTCGCCATCTCACCGAGCTGCTGCGCCGCTCGACGGAACGGATCACCGACCTGAGCACGCTGGCCGCCAACAACCGGGTGCAGGCGGAGATCCTGCGCCTGGCGACGCGCCGGCACGACGGCAACACGGCGACGATCACCCCGATCCCCACCCACAGCGACATCGCCGGCCGCGTCAGCACGACCCGCGAGACGGTGGCGCGGGTGTTCGGCGAGCTGAGCCGCGCCGGCCTGGTGGAGCGCCGCGGCAACGCCATCGTCGTGCGCGACTTCCGCCGCCTGCAGGACATGGTTGAGGAGGTGCGCGGCCTGGACTGATGCGGCCTTGTTCCAGTTGCCATCCGGCTGTGCCGCGTGCCGCGTGCCGTGCAAGGCCAGAGTTGCCGGTCCCGGTGGGGCCGGCGTCGGTGCGCGCTCGGTTTCGCAGGAAGCATACCACCGCAGGGCGGCCGGGGCCGGCCCGGCCGCTGGAGTGGGTGCCGGAGTGGGCGCCGGCCGGCTAGTCGGCCAGCCTCAGGTTGTCCGCGGCGGTGCGGCCGTCCTTGCGTTCGGTGATCTCGTATTCGACACGCTGGCCTTCGGCGAGGCTGGGGATGCCGGCGCGCTGCACGGCAGAGATGTGCACGAACACGTCCTTGCCCTCCTCGTCTTCAGGGCAGATGAAGCCGTAACCCTTCGTGGTGTTGAACCATTTAACGGTGCCGATAGGCATGCGGGTCTCCATGGAGGCGGCAGCCGCGCCGCGACAGGCTGATGGTGGTCGGGATGAGGGAGAGAGGGACACGCGGCCTCGCTGTTCCGCCTACTGCCGCGCCGCATGACGGGCCGCGGCGCCGCACTGCCCGATCGGGCATCCGGCAGGTCGTCACCGTCTTCCGTTCAGCCTCCGATGCAGGCTGAACGCATGTCGCCTCTGGGAGAACGATGGGCGCCTCAGCCAGCCGCACCCGCCGGGGCCGCAACGCGAACCCCGCCAAGCAACCGCACTCTACCTTGGCGCCCGCCGAATCGCAAATGACCGAATGGTGACGGGGGTGGCAATCCGGAAGCAACGGGGAGAACCATCCCGAGCCCGGACTGTCGCGCGTTCTCGATCGACCTGAATTGATCCGGATAAACCTGCGCCGCCCCACCCTCCCCCTTGAGATCGCGCCCGCAAGAGCCCACACTCGTGTCCGTCTCAACGGGGTGTCCCGCGCCGTAACGACTGCGCCGGGGCTGAGAGGCGGACCATCGCCAACCCGTGGAACCTGATCCGGGTCATGCCGGCGAAGGGAATTGGGACCGTGGCGCCTTCCATCCATCGGCACGGTGTCTCCCGCTTCCCCGCTCCGGCACACGAGGGGAAGCGTTCGTGGCCCGTTGCCCTGACGATGCCGCCGTCGGCTATGCCGGCCAGCCCGGCCGCACGACGCCGGCCGTACGAAGGATGCCGTCATGACCCGTGTTACCCGACGTTCCCTGCTCGCCACCGGTGCCGGCGCCGCTGCCGGCGCGGTTTCGCTGGGTGCCCCGGCCGTGGTGCGGGCGCAGGAGCGGTACCGGTGGCGCATGGTCACGTCGTGGCCGCTCAACCTGCCCGGCCCCGGTGTCAGCGCGCGGCGGCTCTCCGAGCGGATCGCGGCGCTCAGCGACGGCCGCCTGACGGTGGCGGTGTCTGCCGCCGGCGAGATCGTGCCGGCCTTCGAGGTGTTCGACGCGGTTGGCGACGGCGTTGCCGAGATGGGCCACACGGCGGCCCTGTTCTGGCAGGGCAAGGCGCCGGCGGCGGCGTTCTACACCGCCGTGCCGTTCGGCCTGACGCCGCACGAGCACAACGCCTGGGTGATGTACGGCGGCGGCCAGGACCTGTGGGACCGGCTCTATGCCGACTTCGGTATCAAGCCGCTGATGGCGGGCAACACCGGCATGTCCATGGGCGGCTGGTTCAAGTCCGAGATCAACGGGCCGGACGACCTGCGCGGCCTGCGCTTCCGCATGCCGGGGCTGGGCGGCGAGATGTACGCCGCGTTCGGCGTGGTGCAGGTGTCGCTGCCGCCCGGCGACACCCTGATGGCGCTGCGGCTCGGCACCATCGATGCGGCCGAGTTCGCCGGGCCGGCCAGCGACCTGGCCCTGGGCTTCCACGAGGGGGCGCGGTTCTACTACTGGCCGGGGCTGCACGAGCCCAACGGCACCGGCGAGTGCCTGATCAGCCGCACCGCCTGGGAGAGCCTGCCGGCCGACCTGCAGGCGGTGGTGGCCACCGCCTGCGAGGCGGAGAACGCCGCCGCCCTGGCCGAAAGCGAGTACCGCGACCAGCTCGCCCTGGCCCAACTGGTCGACGAGCACGGCGTGCAGCTGCGCCGCTTCCCCCGCGCCATCGAGGAGCGCGCCCGGACCGCGGCACGCGACATCCTGGCCGGTTTCGGCGCGGCGGGCGGGATCGAGGCCGAGATCTGGCAGTCCTACGAGGCCGCCCTGCAGCGCGGCCAGCTCTGGCCGACGATCTCCGTCCAGGCCTTCCTGGACGCCCGCAACCGGACGGGGGGTGGGTAGCGGGCTGTCACGGTTCGATCAAGACGCGGAGGGCGGCCATCGCGGTTCACCTCGTCTGCACCCATCTGTGATATGAATCGGGCTGAGGGAGGCGCAGATGTTCAATGATCGCAAGGCCAAGGCCGGTCAGATTGCGGCGTTCTTCGTGAAGACGGCGGGCGGCCGGATGGGCGTGATCAAGCTGGTGAAGTTGATGACGAGTTGTGCGACGGCGGAAGAGTTGGCCAGCCGTATCGAGGCACACCGGCAAATCGACAAGCTGTTCGCTTCCCTGTGAGCTGGCCCGTCCCCTATCGCCGCGGGACACTGCTGATCCCATCCGGCCCTCCACCGACCCCGACCGGAAGCACCTTTCCATCGTTTTGACCGATCCATGCCCGACCCGGAATGATGTGCTTTTGGTAAATGCTTTAACTATAGAGCGTGGACGACATAAACCTTGGCAGCACGGCGGTCGCGAGGTTCTTCGTGCTTGCCGTCCATGGTGGACGGGCGTGGCACGGCTGTTGGTGGCTTGAGCCAAGGTGTTGATTTTAATATGACCGCTGTGGGACTCGAACCCACGGCCTACTGATTAAAAGTCAGTTGCTCTACCGGCTGAGCTAAGCGGTCGACAGGGACCATAGGCACCGGGGCGCCGGGAATCAACCGGGCGCGCGGTCGCGGCAAGCCTTTCGTCCCGTGCCCGCCCCCTACCGGGATACGACCGGTTCCCTGGCCCTGGGCTCCGCCACCGTCTCGTCGCGCAGGGCCGCGGCGCACGGGGCGCGATGATGCTTGACGCCGCCATTGGGGTGGCCGAAGCGGCGGGCCAGGCGTTCGGCGGTCTTGGGGCCGACGAAGTGGTTGATGTCGCCGCCCAGCTCGCCGATCGCCTTGACGAAGCGCGACGAGATGAAGTGGTTGCGGTCAGACGCCATCAGGAACACCGTCTCGATGTTCGGGTCCAGCTTGGCGTTCATCCCGGCCATCTGGAACTCGTACTCGAAGTCCGAGACGGCGCGCAGGCCGCGGATGATCATCGTCGCCTCGACGCTCTCCGCGAAGTGCAGCAGCAGGTTGTCGAACGCCCGCACCTCGATGCGGTGGCCGCCAGCCGCCAGCGTCGCCACTTCGGCACGCACCAGGTCGACCCGCTCATCGATCGTGAACAGCGGCCCCTTGCCGGCATTGGTTGCCACGCCGACGATCAACCGGTCGACCAGCCGTACCGCGCGGCGCACGATGTCCATGTGGCCGTTGGTGATGGGGTCGAAGGTTCCGGGGTAGACGCCGATATGCTCCCTGGCCATGCGGCCCTCCGTGCTAGCGGTCGGACGGGATCGCGGCGGCTGCCGCCTCGTCGCCATTGCCATTGCCGTTGCCGCCGTCCTCGACCACGGCCGCCACCGAGACGACGCGCTCGTCGGCGCCGACGCGGAACACGGTGACGCCCATGGTCTTGCGGGCGGCGATGCGGACATCGTCCACCGGGCAGCGCATCAACTGCCCGCGGTCCGTCACCATGATGATCTCGGCCTCTTCGGCGACCGGGAAGCAGGCGGCCAGCGCCCGGTTGCGGTCGCCCATGTCCATCGTCCAGATGCCCTTGCCGCCGCGCCCGGCGACGCGGTAGCCGTGCGAGGAGCTGCGCTTGGCGAAGCCCTGTTCGCTGACGGTGAGGATCATCTGCTCCTGGTGGGCCAGATCGTCGAACCGGTCCGGCGTCAGCTCGATCTCCGGCGCCTCGACGGTGTCGACGCCGTCCGTCTCCTCGCCCTCGGCGTTGCGCAGCTCGTTGACGCGCTTCAGATAGGCCATGCGTTCCTGCGGCGTGGCGTCGGTGTGGCGGAGGATCGACATGGAGATGACGCGGTCGTCCCGGCCCAGGCGGATGCCGCGCACGCCGGTGGAGGTGCGGCCGCTGAACACGCGCACGTCGCCGAGCGGGAAGCGGATGCACATGCCGAGATGCGTGGCCAGCAGCACGTCGCTGTCGTCGTCGCAGGTGCGCACGGCGATCAGGCTGTCCTCGTCGTCGAACTTCATGGCGATCTTGCCGCTGCGATTGATGCTGGTGAAGTCCGACAGCCGGTTGCGGCGGACATTGCCCATGGCCGTGGCGAACACGACCGACAGGCCGTCCCAGGTCGATTCGTCCTCAGGCAGCGGCATGACCGTGGTGATGGTCTCTCCCAAGGCCAGCGGCAGCAGGTTGACCAGGGCCCGCCCCCGCGCCTGCGGCGTGCCGACCGGCAGCTTGTACACCTTAAGCTTGTAAACGATGCCGCGGCTGGAGAAGAACAGCATCGGCGTATGGGTGCTGGCCACGAAGATGTCTGTGACGAAGTCCTCCTCCTTCGTCGTCATGGCGCTGCGGCCCTTGCCGCCGCGGCGCTGTGCCCGGTAGGTGGACAGCGGCACGCGCTTGACGTAGCCGGCGTGGCTGACGGTGACGACCATGTCCTCGCGCTGGATCAGGTCCTCGATGTCGGACTCGAACTCGCTGTCCTCGATCAGCGTGCGCCGCGGCGTGCCGAACCGCTCCTTGATGTCCAGCAGCTCGCCGCGGAGGATGGCGAGCAGCTTGTCGCGGCTCTGCAGGATCTCCAGGAACTCGGCGATCCTGTCGACGACGGACTTCAACTCGTCGCCGATCCGGTCGCGCTCCAGCCCGGTCAGGCGGTGCAGGCGCAGGTCCAGGATGGCGCGCGCCTGCGCCTCCGACATGAAATAGGTGCCGTCGGGGTGCAGCGGCCGGTCGGGCTCGTCGACCAACTGGATCAGCGGCGCCACGTCGCGCGCCGGCCAGGCCCGCGCGGTCAGCTGCTCGCGCGCCGTCTGCGGATCGGGCGCGGCGCGGATCAGGGCGATGACCTCGTCGATATTGGCCACCGCCACGCCCAGGCCGACCAGCACGTGGGCCCGCTCGCGCGCCTTGGCCAGTTCGTGCACGGTGCGGCGGGTGATGACCTCTTCCCGGAAGTCCAGGAAGGCGCGCAGGATCTCCTTGAGGTCGAGCAGCTCCGGCCGGCCGCCATGCAGCGCCAGCATGTTGACGCCGAACGAGGTCTGCAGCGGCGTGAAGCGGTAGAGCTGGTTGAGCACCACGTCGGGGTTGGCGTCGCGCTTCAGCTCGATGACGATGCGCACACCGTCGCGGTCGCTCTCGTCGCGCAGCTCGGCCACACCCTCGACCAGCTTCTCGCGCACCACCTCGGCGATGCGCTCCAGCAGCTTGCCCTTGTTGACCTGGTAGGGAATGTCGCTGACGACAATCGCGTCGCGGTCGCGGCGGATCTCCTCGGTCGTGGCGCGGCAGCGGATGGCAAGGCTGCCGCGGCCGGTATGGAACGCGGCGCGGATGCCGGCGCGGCCCAGGATGACGCCGCCGGTCGGGAAGTCCGGCCCCGGCAGGACCTCCATCAGGCCGTCGACGGTGATGTCGGGATCGTCGATCAGGGCGCAGCAGGCGTCGATCACCTCGCCCAGATTGTGCGAGGCGATGTTGGTCGCCATGCCTACGGCGATGCCGCCGGCGCCGTTGACCAGCAGGTTGGGGAAGCGCGCCGGCAGGACCAGGGGCTCCTGCGAACTCTCGTCGTAGTTCGGCTGGAACTCGACCGTGTCCTTGTCGATGTCCTCCAGCAGCGTCTCGGCGACCCTGGCCAGCCGCGCCTCGGTGTAGCGCATGGCCGCCGGCGGATCGCCGTCCATCGACCCGTAGTTGCCCTGCCCCTCGATCAGCGGCAGACGCATCGAGAAGTCCTGCGCCATGCGCACCATGGCGTCATAGATCGCCTCGCCGCCATGGGGGTGGTACTTGCCCATGACGTCGCCGACGATGCGCGCCGACTTCTTGAACGGCTTGGTGGAATCGTAGCCGTTCTCCTTCATGGTGAAGAGGATGCGCCGGTGCACCGGCTTCAGGCCGTCGCGGACGTCAGGCAGCGCCCGGCTCACGATCACGCTCATGGCGTAATCGAGATACGAGCGCCGCATCTCGTCCTCGATCGTTACCGGCGTGATGTCGTGTCCGGGAGGCGGGGCAGCAGTGTCGGTCACAGAGGGATCCGTGCGAGAGGGGGTACAGACACTTATGTGCGCCTGCTAATGGCGGCGCAAAAGCGGCATGACCGAATTTTGACCAGTGTTATACACCGGTCTTGCAGGGGCGAACAATGCCGCAGCGCACCCGGCCGCCCCTCGCGCCGGAATGGCGGCTATGCCCTTGCGTCGCGACGGGCCAGCCAGGCGAAGCGCAGCGACTGCACCGCCACCGAGACCAGGCTGGCGACCAGGACTCCCTCGAGCAGGCCCAGCGCGCCGCGCCCCAGTGGGAACGCGAGCACCCAACTGGCCGGCACCATGACGACGAAGTACGAGAACAGGTGCAGCGACATCGGCACCCAGGTCTCGCCGCGGCCGCGCAGGGCGTTGGCCATCACTGCCTGGCCCCCGTCGGCCACGAGGATGAAGGCGGAGAACACCACCAGCGGCGTGGTCACGGCGATCAGCGCCGGGTCGTTGGTGTAGAACGCTGCCACTGTCGCTGGCGCCAGCATCAGGCCGAGACCGATCAGCGCCATGGCCACACTGTTGACGCCAAGCCCCGTCCATCCGGCCAGCGCCGTATCGGCGGTGTCGCCGCGGCCATGCGCCGTGCCGACCAGCACGGCGGTGGCGGCGCCGAACCCGACTGCGACCATGAAGGCCAGGGCAATGATGCTGATCACGACGGAAAACGCCCCCAGCGACACGACGCCCAACCAGCCGGCGAACACGCCCATGACGGCGAAGGCCACGGACTCGCTGCCCATGCCTGCCCCCGCCGCATAGCCCAGGCGGCGCTGCCGGCGCCAGCCGTGCCAGCTGCCGCCGGTCCGCCGACGCACCGCATAGGCGTTGTGGCCCGGCATGGTCAGGATGTAGGCGCACAGGCTGACGGCCAGGACGATGCGCACCGCCGTGGTCGCCCAGGCCGAGCCGACCGCGCCCAGCGCCGGCAGTCCGGCATTGCCGAACACCAGCAGCCAGTTGAGAACGATGTTCAGCACGTTGGCGGCGATCATCAGCACCATGCCCGGCAGCGGCCGCTTGATGCCCTCCAGGAAGAATGAGCTGACCAGATAGACCAGGTAGAGCGGCAGCCCGAGGCCGAGGACCGCCATGACGCGGCCGCCCTCGCGCGCCAGCTCCCGTGTCTGGCCGGTCCACAGCAGCAGGGTCTCGCCGAACACGCACAGCCCCAGGCCGACCATGCCGAGCAGCAGGGCATAGGGCACCGAGCGGCGCCACACCGCCCCGGCCCCGGCCGTGTCGCCGGCGCCGGCGGCCTGCGCCGCCATCACCATCGTGCCCATCAGCAGGCCGACGGCGGTGATCATGATCGGATTGACCAGGACCTGGCCGATGCCCTGATAGGCCAGCTCGGCTGTGGAGAAGCGGCCGACCATCACCGTGTCGGCCACGACCATCGTCAGGATGCCGAGCCGCGCCACGACGATGGGCATGGCCAGGCGAACCAGTTCGACGGCATGGCTCCTGAGCCGCGGGAACAGGGATCCTGGCGCAGCCGAAGCGGTTGCCATCGTGAAAACCTGATGCATGACGGGGGGTCGTTTACGCGAGCATGCGCAGACCCCGGTTCTACCCGGCACACCCGCGAAGCGCCGATAAGCGAAAAGTCGTATGTCGCTGGTCGACACCCGTTAACAGAGCGGGAGCGCCTCTGGCCGGCTCAGACAACCCGCTGCTCCGGCAGGCTGATGGTCACGGTGGTGCCGTGATCCTTGGCGCTGTCGATGAACAACACGCCGCCGTGCAACTCGACGAAGGCGCGGGCCAGAGGCAGGCCCAGCCCAATGCCTTCCTGGCCGCGGCGCAGCCGGTTGCCGACCTGGCCGAACGGCTCGAGCGCCACGGCCAGTTCCTGCTGGGTCATGCCCACGCCGTTGTCGGCGATCTCGATATCGACGCCGGCGATGCTGCCTTCGCGCACCACGGCGCGAACCGCGCCACCAATGTGGGTGAACTTGATGGCGTTGTACAGGATGTTGATGACCACCTGTTTCATGATGCGTTCGTCGGCGTAGATGACCTTCCGGTCGAACGCGAAGCCGGTTTCAAGGGCGATCTTCCGCTCGTCGGCCTTGGTCTTGACCATCTTGACGCAGTCCGCCAGCAGGCGACAGACGTCGAACTTCGTCTCTCCAAGGTCGAACCGCCCGGTCTCGATCCGCGAAATGTCGAGGATGTCCGAGATGATGCCGAGCAGGTGCGAGCCGCTCTGATGGATCACCTCGGCATATTCCCGCACCTTGATGTCCTCCGGCGGGTCGACCAGGCCATTGCGGATGATGTCGGAAAAGCCCAGCACGGTGTTGAGCGGGGTGCGCAGCTCGTGGCTCATCATCGTCAGGAAGCGCGACTTGGACGCGCTGGCGCTTTCCGCCGCCAGCTTGGCGGCGACCAGCGATTCCTGGGTGCGCTTGCGCTTCAGCACCTCGCAATAGATCGACAGCGCCGCCTGGACCACCTCCCCGTCGATCGCCGAGAACGGCTTGCGCGGGCCGGCAAAGAAGCGCCGGACCAGCAGCAGCGCGGTGGCGTCGCCCTGGTTCCATGCCCAGGCCAGATGACGAAACCCGACGGCCTGGGCTATCGTCCCCAGGATGGTCGAGTCCGTAAATGCGTCGTTCATGAAATCGAACGTCGGACTCTCGTCGGTGAACGGGACGACGATGTCGCCGTCGCCGGTCGTGCCGAACCGGTGGGCGGACCGGAACACCTTCCTGTACTCGTCGAAATGAAGAATGGCCGCGCCGTCCGTGAACAGCACGTCGCAGACGCGGTGCAGGTATTCGTCGCTGAACTGGATCGTGTTCTTGGCGTCGTCGGCGATCTCGTGCGCCTGGCGCATGAGGGCGAGCGTCTTGTTCGCCTTGTCCGACTCGATGCGGGCCTGGCGGCGCTGCTCCTCGGCGGCGATGAGCCTCTTGCCCAGGTCCTCGGCACGCTGCTTGTAGTAGGTGGCCTCGTCTTCGGGAGTCGTCATTGCGGCCGCTCGGCAATCACCGTCAGCACCCCGGTCCAGTCCAGCGGTCGGCTGCGGCCCAGGATCGGGGCAATCTCCACGGCTGAATAGAACCCGCATAGCGGCACCTCCGCACCCAGGTTGCCTTGGACGATGGCGGCCTCCTCCGTCGGCAGGCCGCTCAGGGCGCCGGCGCGCCCGGCGCAGTCGAAGTAGAAGGCCACGAGCGGCTTCCTGCCCGACAGCCCCGCCGCCACCCTGGCCGAACCGAGCCGCGCCGACTCGAGCACCTTTTCCGTGTCGCGCAGCATGATCTGCACGTGCGCACCCTCCGCGAAGTCGGCATCGAACAGCCGCAGCGCGCCGTTCTGCCGGTCGACGTCGAGCACCAGCCGGTTCACGAAGTTCCGCTCGTCGAAATCGGCGAAGCGCGGCCCGTGGTTCTGGCCGATGGTCACGTGGAACATCAGCTCGAACCGGTCCTGCAGCATGTCCGGCGGCACGAACTGCTGGATGATGGAAATCGCCGGCTGGCCGTCCAGCTCGTACAGGGTCGCCCCGTCGATCCGCGTGATCTCGTAATAGCCGGACACCGGAATGCAGCCGTGAAAGATGGCCGTGTCGGCCTCGACGGAGGGCGGACAGACCACCGCCACGGCGGCATGGCGGGCCACCCGGGCGCCGTCATACAGCCAGCTCTGGGTCAGGTTGAAATCGGCCAGCATGCCTGCCCCGGACAGCCGCACGGCATGCCCGTCGAGGCCGGCATAGACCCCGTCGACAAGCTGGCTGCAGGGATGGAACTCGGGCGGCGGGCCGGGATCGATCAGGCTGTCGAAGAACAGCAGCACCGTCGGTTCGACGCGGTTGAGGACAGCGATTCTGCGTCCCAGGCACTCGCCTGCCGCGAACTCCCGACCACCCAGCCCGTCGGTGGTGATCATGACGAACTCGCCGAGCCGGGCGGGAAACAGGGTCACGGCCACCTCGAACCCGGAATATCCGACGTGGCCGCCGCCGATGCAGCCGACCGAGGACCCGCCGACAATCGGGACTGGCCCCAGAACCGAGGCGAGTTCCGCCAGGGCACCCTCCGCATCGTGGCGCCCACCGACGAAGGCAATGGCCAGCCCGGGTGCATCCCCCGCCATGCCGGCCAGGGCAGCGTTCGCCGCATTGGCGATGGCCTTGCTGGTATTCGACGACTGTGCGAACCCGGTCCCGTTCACGTGCATACACCCAAAATAGCACCGGCGCGCATGACACCCTGTATCGGTTTACGCTGGGCATTTTATCCAGACTGGTGGGCACATTAGAACCTTATTTATCGAATGATCCGCTCGACAGGGCACGCAAAACGGATACGCGCCGCCCGACGGCTCGGCATTCCTTGACCCACCATACGGCTCGCGGCCCGTTGACCAACCTGACGGGCAACATCGTCTTCCGAACGCCGCCCGGCAATACCCGCAAGCGACAGAGACCTACCCCCAAAAGGCGAGGTCCGGGTCGGCCGCGTTCGCAAAGCCTACTGCCTGCAGCGCCGCGGTTAAAGAGGCTTCCCCGGCCTTCGCAACCGAAAGCCACGCGCGGCCGGCGCATGGCTGCCCGGCCGGCGGCACCGCGTGCGGCCGGTGCGCCATGCATGCACCGTGTCGGCGGCCTGGCTGAGGCGGCTCCGCCGGCCCTCAGAACGGGATTTCATCGTCGAGATCGGCCGGGGGCGGGCCGCCCGACCCGGCGGGCGGGCGTTCCCGGCGCTCATAGTTCGGCGCGTCGTCATAGGGATTGACGTCGGATGCCGGGCCGCCACCCATGCCCGCTCCCATGCCCGCTCCCATGCCGCCGCCGTTCTGCCGCGTGTCGAGCATGGTCAAGTCGCCACGGAACGGCCGCAGCACGACCTCCGTCGTATACCGGTCCTGGCCGCCCTGGTCCTGCCACTTCCGCGTCTCGAGCTGGCCCTCGACATAGACCTTGGCGCCCTTCTTCAGATAGCGCTCGACCACCTGGATCAGGGGCTCGTTGAGGACCGCGACGCGGTGCCATTCCGTGCGCTCCCGCTTTTCGCCGGAGTTGCGGTCGGTCCACCGTTCCGACGTGGCGATCGACAGGTTGGCCACCCGGCCGCCGTTCTGGAAGGTACGGATCTCCGGGTCACGGCCCAGGTTGCCGACGAGAATTACCTTGTTGACGCTGCCTGCCATTGCTGCGCCCCGCCTTCTCCGGTTGTTCACTATTGGTACCGATCATACCGCCGCACGCCGTGCGCCGCCAGACCGAACTTGCCGGCATCCGCCCGGTTATCGCGCAGCCCCGATCAGCCGCCGCCGGGCAGTCCCCGAACAGCCGCCGGGCATCGGCGCCGGGCATCGGCGCCGGCACGGTGTCGAGGGCACTGCGTCCCTCGCCGCCCCTCCGTGTCCGGCCGGCGTCTCAGATCCCCGGATCGAAGCTGTCGCAGTCGAGCGACTGGTCCATGACCAGCGCCGGCATGTCGACCGGGGTGCCGCCGATCACCCGGCCCGGCACGCCGACCACGGTCGTGTGCGGCGGCACGTCCTTCAGCACGACGCTGTTGGCGCCGATCTTGGCGCCCTGGCCGATCACGATGTTGCCCAGCACTTTGCTGCCGGCGCTGATCAGCACGCCGGAGCGGATCTTCGGATGGCGGTCGCCGGTCTCCTTGCCGGTACCGCCCAGGGTGACGCCCTGCAGGATCGACACATCGTCGTCGATCACCGCCGTCTCGCCGACCACGATGCCGGTGGCGTGGTCGAAGAAGATGCCGCGGCCGAACCGCGCCGCCGGGTGGATGTCGACCCCGAACACCTCCGACGACCGGCTTTGCAAGTAGTGGGCCAGGGTCGGCCGGCCGTGGGTCCAGAACCAGTGCGCCATGCGGTGCGTCTGGACGGCGTGGTAGCCCTTGTAGAACAGCAATGCGGTCAGGTGGTCGGGACAGGCGGGGTCGCGGTTGAAGTAGGCCTCCAGGTCGGTCGCCGCCGACTCGATGATGGCCGCGTCGGCCTCCATGGCCTCCAGCATCATCGGCAGCAGGGTGCGCTCCGGCAGCACCGAGTCGGCCACCTTGTCGGTCAGGATGGCGCCCAGGCCGTACTCGAACGTCGACGCCTCCAGCACGCAGTGGGTCAGCCAGCCGGCCATGACCGGCTCGCGCCGCGCCCACGTCTTGGCTTTGTCGCGGATCGAGGCCCACAGCCCCTGCACGGCGTCGTTGGCGATTTCCGCGGAGATGACGGTCATGGGCGTCCTTCCTGGCCCTGGCCCGGACCTGGCCCGGCTCGTGCCAGGGACCGTTGCGGCAGTGCAAACTAAGGCAGATGCTCCCGCCATGCCAGCAGCGCCATCCTCAATTCTTCGAGAGACAGGGACAAGGGCATCGCCCGGTCATCAAAAAGATTCATGATCCGGGCGCCGCCCGGGCTGAGGGTCAGGCCGTACAGGTTGCCGCTTTCCTCCCAGGTTTCGCTGCGGCCCGCCGCCACCGACTCGACGACGTCGAGCAGCGCCTCGCAGCGCTTGCGGCCGCCGCGCACCTCGGTCTCAAGGAAGTCGGCCCACACCGCCGGCAGGGCCGTGCGGTCGGCGTGCGGCCGGCCCGTGTCGTCACGAAAGATGCGCGGGCGGATCATGCGAACGGTCCTGCTCTCCAGCGGTTCAATCGTGCGGAAACGCCGTGTTGATCCGGTCGGTACCATGGCCGAGATGGGCGAACCGAATGGCGAACGGCGCGCCCTCCTCCAGGCAGTAGCCGGCGGCACCCGCGTCCGGCGCCGACGGGCCGACCAGGCCCCAGGTGCCGTCGGCCGGCTGCGCATTGGCGGCAGCGTGCAGGATGGACGCAACGATCTGCGCCGCGCTGCAGGCGTCGGGGAAAAAGGTGGAGAACTTGCGCCGCCCGTTGTCGAACTCCACGGTGGCCGACCAGATGCCGGCCCGGTCCGGCGGCTCGATCGTGCCGGCGACCAGCCGCGGCAGCCCCGCCTGGCCGAGCGCCTGGCCGAGCGCCTGGCCGAGCGCCTGGCCGAGCGCCTGG
>CAZGMC010000009.1:0-61768 GCA_964526565.1 uncultured Mycobacteriaceae bacterium | reverse complement strand
TTCCACCGGCTGGACGCCGCCAGCTTCGCCTGGCGCACGGACACATCACTGAACTCCGGCTTGGCCACCTTCTGCCGAAGGCGGCTTGCCGGAGTTCGGTATTGTGTCCCCTGATCCCAATTGTGTCCCCTGATCCCAGGTCGAGCGCTTCGATGTCTGAAAGTGATCATCGATGTTCTGCAAAATATATCCGCCAACAAGGCCTTTATCGCGAGCGCAGCGTGGCGATCCAGTCGTGCCGCAAGCGTGATTGATGACTTGCTGTACTGGGGGCGCCGGGTCTGGGTCGCCAAGCTACGCTCGCGATGACGGGCAGGATCTTTGCTTCGAAAAGTACACAATTCGTGCGTTCTGGTGATCCATTGCGGCATTTTGACAATATACTTGACAATATACATCGCATCGAGGCATATACTAAGAGCCTTGACTACAAAGCCTACGTTGTCGACCTGCGCACTGTAGATGCCGTCGAAAGATGCCTGGCAAGAATAACTGAAGCGGCAGTAATATTGGGAAGCTTTGGCCCTGAGTTTGCACCAGACGTGCCTTGGCATGATGTTCGGGGCATTGTTCGTGGCAATCCCGACGTGCTGGGAGTGTACCGGTGCCTAGGTTTCGGCTCTTCAAGGAATCGTGAGCCGGCGGCGCCTTTTCTTGAAATACCCGTTTTCTGACGCGCCCGTCACATCGATGTGACCCGGCGTGCGCGGTGTTTTAATTCATCGGGCCGGGATGCTCCTCTATATGAAAGGCATCCCCCGCGACGGGGAGGACGGACGAACCGAGGAGACACGGACCATGATCGAGACCAAGCGTTCCTGCCTGACGCTCGCCGCCGCCCTGGCCGGCGCCGTCGCCACCGCCGGCCTGGCCGCGCCGGGCACCGCCACGGCCCAGGACATGGAGCGGTGCTACGGCGTCGCCGCCGCCGGCGAGAACGACTGCGCCAATGCCGCCGGCACCCACTCCTGCGCCGGCCAGTCCACCGATGACTATTTCGGCGGCGACTGGAAGCTGGTCCCCGCCGGCTCGTGCGAGGACATGGGCGGCCAGATCGAGCCGTTCGACGGCTACGGCGGCCCGCGCGCCGAATAACGCCGTTCGGCCGCCCCGGCGCGCCGTCCGTCCCTCCCGGACGGCGCGCCGGTCGCGGCCGTGCTCAACCCTGAACACCTGGAGCGCCGCAACAACGGCGATCGCCCGATGAGCACCGCCTTCCGCCCCGATCCCATCCCGCCCCGCGCCGGTGTCGGCCTGCGCCACACCCACATGCGCGATTTCCTGGACAGCCCGCCCGCGGTCGGCTGGATCGAGGTGCACGCCGAGAACTTCCTCGGCCGCGGCGGCCCGCGCAACCGGGCGCTGGAGCGCATCCGCGGCGACCATCCGCTGTCGTGCCACGGCGTCGGCCTGTCGCTCGGCTCGTGGGAGGGCCTCGACCGCGGCCACCTGGCCCGTCTGCGCGCCCTGATCGACCGGTTCCAGCCGGGCCTGGTGTCCGAGCACGTGTCGTGGAGCGTGACCGGCGGCACCTACCTGAACGACCTGCTGCCGTTGCCCTATACCGAGGAGGCGCTGGCGGTGATCTGCCGCAATGTCGACCACGCCCAGGCGGCGCTGGGCCGGCACATCCTGGTGGAGAACCCGTCGAGCTATGTCAGCTTCCCGGCATCGACCATGCCCGAATGGGACTTCATGGCGGAGATCGCGCGGCGCACCGGCTGTGGCATCCTGCTCGACGTCAACAACATCCACGTCAGCGCCCACAACCACCGCTTCGACGCCGACCGCTACCTGGATGGCGTGCCGCTGGACGCGGTGGAGGAGATCCACGTCGCCGGCCACTTCGTGCAGCGCTTCGACACCGGGACCATTCTGATCGACGACCACGGCGCGCCGGTGGCCGAGCCGGTCTGGGCACTGCTGCGCCGCACGCTGGCCCGGCTCGGGCCGATGCCGATCCTGGTCGAGTGGGACACCAACATCCCGGCGCTGCCGGTGCTGCTGGCCGAGGCAGCCAAGGCCGAGGCGCTGCTCGATGCCGTGCGGCCCGCGGAGGACCGGCGCCATGTTGCGTGAGCTGCAGGATGCGTTCCGCCGCGGCGTGCTGGAGGGGGACGACGCCGCGGCCTGCGCACTGATCACCGCCGACGCCATCCCGGCGGAACGGCGGCTGGCGATCTACCGCAACAACACCTTCGGCTCGCTGGTCACGGTGCTGCAGGCGGCGTTCCCGGTGGTCTGCCGGCTGGTCGGCGAGCCGTTCTTCCGCCAGGCCGCCGCCGCGTTCGTGCGCGCCGCGCCGCCGCGCGTGCCGCAGCTGCTCGCCTATGGCGACGGCTTTCCAGGGTTCATTGCCAGCTTCCCGCCGGCCCGCCCCCTGCCCTACCTGGCCGACACGGCGCGCCTGGAGTGGGCGCGGCAGGAGGCGCTGTTCGCCGCCGACGCCGCACCGCTGGCCCCCGCCGCGCTGGCCGCGGTGCCGGCCGAGGCGGTGGCCGGCGTGGCCTTCGACCTGCACCCGTCGGCACGGCTGGTCACTTCGCGCTTCCCCGTGCTGCGCATCTGGCAGGCCAACCAGCCCGGGAATGCGACCGTGCCGCGGGTCGACGTGAGCGCCGGCGGCGAGGCCGTGCTGGTGCTGCGCCCCGACGGCGCCGTGCACAACCACCCGCTGTCGCCCGGCGACCTGGCCCTGCTCAGGGCGCTCGGCGACGGCGCGCCGCTGGCCGTGGCCGCCGCTTCGGCCGCCGCGGCCGAGCCCGGCTTCGACCTGCAACACGCCCTGGCGGGCCACCTGACGCGCGGCACCTTCACCGGCGTCCGCGCCCATGACGCTCACGAGGAGAGGCAAAGGGTATAGAGATGAGCCACGCAACCACCACAGCCGACCGGAGCGGCGGTCTGTCCGCCCTCCTGTCCTGGGTCCTGGGGCGCAGCTTTCTGGACCGGTTGTCCGAAGCCGCGGCCTGGATCGTCGGCCTCCTGCTGCTGGCGCCGCGCATCTACCTGGCAATCCCGTTCTTCAACGCCGGGCAGGCGCGGGTCAACAACTGGGGCAGCCAGTCGTTCCTGTTCGAGTACGAGCACCCGCTGCCGCTGCTCGAGCCGATGCAGGCCGCCTATCTGACGACGACCTTTGAGCTGACACTGCCGGTGCTGCTGGTGCTGGGGCTGGTCGGCCGGCTCGCGGCGCTGGGGCTGGCCTGCATGGCGGCGACCATCTACTTCGTGATCGGCGGCGCCTACGCGATCCCGTCGGAGCAGGTCCCGTGGATGGCGGTCGGCCTGCTGCTGTTCGTCACCGGCCCCGGCCGTGTCTCCCTGGACTACCTGATCCGGCGCACGCTGCTCCGCGACTGATGCGGCGGTCGGCCCGGCCGGGGCGGCATGGTGCGGCGGATTCGGTGCCACGTGACGCTTGCGTTGCCGCGGCTGCGGGAGTAGGTAACGGCCATACCGGCCGGCTCCCGCAGCGCCGCGCCGGTCCCTCCGCCTCAGGCGGGCGCGTAGCTCAGCGGGAGAGCACTACGTTGACATCGTAGGGGTCGCTGGTTCAATCCCAGCCGCGCCCACCATGCCCGGCCCTAGCCCGTGAAATACAGCCAGACCGCTGCGACGACGGCCAGGAGCACCAGGCTGAGGATCAGGTCGCGGCGCCGCCAGCGCGGGTCCGATCCCGCCTTCTCCGCCAGCTCGCCGGCCGGGGCCGCACCGCGCTCCACGCGCGCGAAGGTCAGCCCGGCAATGTGCTCGCGCGAGGGCGCCGGGCCGGTCAGGCTGACCAGGACCAGGATCGCCGTGCAGATCACGAACAGGACCACTGCGAAGTGCAGGAAGTTGATGTCGGCATAGGCATAAAGCCAGCCGCTCAGCCCGTCCTTGTACAGCTCGGCGACCAGCCGCCCCATGCCCAGCACGAAGCCGCCGAGCAGCGCCGCCAGCGCACCGCGCGCGTTGACCCGGCTCCACAGCAGCCCGATCAGGAACACCGCGGCGATCGGCGGGGAGATGTAGGCCTGGACGCTCTGCAGGTACTGGTAGAGCTGCTGTGAGATCAGGTCCATCATCGGGATCCACAGCAGGCCGAGCACGACCAGCACCACGGTCGAGGTCTGGCCGACCCAGACCAGCCGCCGCTCGCTCGCCTCCGGGTGGAGCTTGCGGTAGATGTCCCAGGTGATCAGCGTCGAGCACGAGTTGAAAACGGACGACAGCGAGCTCATCAGCGCCGCCAGCAGCCCGGCCACGACCAGCCCCTTGAGCCCGACCGGCAGCAGCGTACCGATCAGGGTAGGCAACGCCTGGTCCGGCTCGTCGAGCTGCAGCCGGCCGGAGGTGGCCAGGCCGTAGGCGATCACGCCCGGAATGACAAAGATGAACAGCGGCAGGATCTTCAGGTAGCCGCCCATGATGGTGCCGCGGCGGGCGTTGTCCTCGTTGTGGGCCGACAGCACGCGCTGGACGATGAACTGGTCGGTACACCAGTACCACACGCCCAGGATCGGCGCGCCGAACAGGATGCCGGTCCAAGGGAAGTCCGGATGAGTGGCCGGCCGCCACACGCTGAAATAGCCGCTGCCGACCGTCTCGCGCAGCGCGCTCCAGCCGCCGATCTCGATCAGGCCGATCACCGCGACCGTGACCGCGCCGCCGACCAGCACGAACATCTGCACAAGGTCAGTGTAGAGCACGGCGCGCAGGCCGCCGAACACGGTGTAGATGCCGGTGGCGATCACCACGATGAAGGCGCCGGTCCAGAAGTCGATGCCCATCAGCGCCTCGAAAACGATGCCGCCGGCGGCGATGGTCACCGAGATCTTGGTCAGCACATAGCCGACGATGGAGATGATGGCCAGATACCAGCGCGCCCCCGCCGAATAGCGCCGCTCCAGGAACTCCGGCATCGTGAACACGCCGCTCTTCAGGTAGAACGGCACGAACAGCCAGCCGAGCAGCAGCAGGATCAGCGACGCCAGGATCTCGAACTGGCCGACGGCGACGCCGCTGGCCGCCCCGGTGCCGGCCAGGCCGACCAGGTGCTCCGAGCCGATGTTGGAGGCGAACAGCGAGGCGCCGATGATGAACCAGCCGATATTGCGCCCCGCCAGGAAATAGCCGGCCGAGGTCTTGCGCGTGTTCTTCTCGCGCATCGTGCCCCAGATCGCGACGGTGAACACCAGCACGAAGTAGAGCGCGATGATGACCCAGTCGATGCTGCCGATCAGCCCGGTTTCGTTCATGGTTTCCTTCCCACGGTCCACACCGGCCGTCCGGGGCGGATGCCGCGGGCGGGGTGGCGGTTGTCGTCGGGCTCAGCCGGTGTAGCGGCTGAGCAGGAACGCGCAGGCGAAGCCCGTGGCGGTGGCCAGCGCCACGCCGGGGCCACCGTGCTCGAACGCCTCGGGCATCATGGTGTCGGCCAGCATGGCGATGATCCCGCCGGCGGCCAGCGCCAGCATGGCGGCGATGACATTCGGCGGCAGCCCGCCCAGCAGCACGCAGCCGAGCATCGCCGCCGCCGTACAGGCCACGGCCACCGTGCCCCAGGCCAGGATGATGAACCGCCGCGAGCGACCCTCGTGACGCATGCCTATGGCACTGGTGATGCTGGCCGGCAGGTTGCTCATGACCACCGCGCCCATCAGCACCAGGCCGAGGCCGCTGGTGTCCTCCCCGACCAGGCTGATGCCGATCGCCGCGTTCTCGGGGACGCCGTCCAGCATGGTGCCGACCAGCAGCGCCAGTCCGCTGACCGCCGCCTGCTCCCGGCTCTGCGGGATGCGCCCGGCGCCCGGCACGACGTCCTCCGGGTCGCGTCCGGTGCGCTTCGGCGACTCCGCGGAGCCGGTCCAGCCCCATGTCGATGACGACGTAGATGACCGCCCCCAGCATGAAGCCGCCGATGGTCCAGACGGCCGTCCCGGTCTCGAACGCCTCCTCCATCAGGTCGAAGGTGAGGGCGGACACCAGCACGCCGGCACCGAACGCGACGATGGCGGCGACCACCCGTCGTGGCGGCTCGGTGGTCAGCCCGATGGCAGTACCGACGATGAAGCCCGAACTGGCAATCAGGCCGTGGAGCAGGGCAGTGAGCATGCAGGTGTGGCAAAAAAAGAGACTGCGCTTCAGGACACGGCGCACGTTACTGAACGCATGACCGGGCGCACCGGCCGCCGCGTGGGATACCCCTCGGCACTCGAGATTGCAGGCGGCGGATGCTTGGCCTTCTCGTTGCTCATGTCGTCCTCCTCCTGGCAGGTCCCGGCAAGGCCGGTTGCGAGTCGCGGCCGGCGCCGCAGCCGCGAAGACCAAACACCCCCGGCGCACGCTTTGTTGCATGCACGGCGGCGACCGCAGCGGTGCGCTCAGGTTTAACGGTGACAGTTTGTTTAACGGTGACAGTTTACTTATCTTCCGGGATAGGACAGGCCCAGCGTCGCAGTCAGGCCAAGGAAAATAAGTAAACCGTCACCGTTAAACCTGTTACGGAAAGCGCAGGGCGGCGCAAGTCGTTCTGAACAGGACTTCGTCAGACATGGTTGCGGCCATGGCGGACACGGTTGGGCGGGATGTCCGCTGCAGAACAAGCGTCGCCGGCTTTTGTCAAGAACTTGCCTATTCTATTTCCTCTTCATCTGCCGCCGCCATACCGACGCGAACGGCACGTCCGGTGACGGTGCGGGTGATCTGGCCGTTTTCCAGCCGGTGGAACTCCAGCAGCATGCCGGTCGGGGTCAGGGTGCGGATGAAGGACTGCAGCTCGAACGAGCCGTCTTCGTAGATCACCATGGAGTACATGCCCAACCGGCCGTTGCTGATCGAGGCCCAGCGCAGCGGGTCGCCGCCGATGTAGTTCATCCTGCGGCGCTCCTCGAACAGGCTGCCGCGGGTCTCCTGGACGTAGATGCCCGGTTCGTCGGACGGCCGGAACAGGACCTCGCCGACATGGCGCTGCACCCCCGGCACGTCGCGCCGCCCCTCGAAAAGGGTGACGTTCGCCCAGCGGATGGTGAAGCCGCCGCGCTCCGCCGGCGCGATGGCGATATCGATGTCGCGTTCGGCAATCAGTTCGCCCGCCGGGCCGAAGACCTGGGCCCGCCCGACATAGGTGCCGAAGAACGGCTCCGCCGGCGCCTGTCCGCAGGCCGGCGACGACACCAGGAACAGGCCCAGCAGCAGCAGCGCCGCCGTGCGCACCGCCGGACGTCCGCGGACGCCGGTCATGGCGCCATCCTCGCCAGGTGGCCGGTGATGGTCCGCACCGCTGCGCCGTCCCTGAACCTCTGGTAGTGCAGATCCATGCCGTCGTCGGTGAGCGTGCGATCGTAGACGGCCACCTCGTACCCGCCCTGCTCGTTCAGGCGCATGCGGTAGACGCTCAGCGTCCGGCCGTGCAGCCGCGCCCAGCTCAGCACCTCGCCCTCCAGCGGGTTGCCCGACACGACATTGCGAAAGACATGGTCGCGGTCGGTCCGCTCGAACTCGATGACGGCCTCGCGCCGCTCCACCTCGGGGTCATCCGGATCGCCGCGCAGAACGACAGCCGTCCACAGGATGTGGAAGCCGCCGCCGCGGGGCGTAATGACGACGTTGAGGTCGCGGCCCTCGATGGCGGCGTCCGGCACATCGGGGCCGAGAACGACGGACTCGCCCGTCCACGTCCCGGCGAAGTCGAACAGCGCCACCTCGGGCGGCGCGAAGTCCTCGACCCCCTGGGCCGCAGCCGGGGCCGCAACCGGGGCCACAACCGGGGCCAGGGCCAGCAGGGCCAAAGCGGCGAGCGGTGCGGCAGCGCGTACCCGGACGGACACCATGACGGCAAGCCTCCTGCAGGCGGCGATCGTTGTCTTTGCCATGTAATCCATATAACCGGTCGGGCCGATCGGGGCCAGCCCGGCAGTGGCGGCAACGGGTTCAGGTTAACGCGGTGTGGGCAAGATGGGCGGCCGCTTCTGCTGACCACCGTCGGCCGCCAGGGGCAGTCCCGACCGGCAGCCAGGGTCGCGCCGTGCTCAGGCCTGTCAAGGGCAGGAAATTGGGTGTGCGCCCGCCGGGCCGCCGGATGGGACACCAGGGGCTTCGCCGAACTGATCGGCCCTCCAGCCCGTGAACTTGAACGCGTTGCCGTGTGATGACGCGAATGTCACTGTCGAGTCGGGCGAGGCCCTGGTACAAGGCCGGCTGCCGTCAACGGTCGCCGCGCATACGCGCCCGCCCCGCTCCGCCCCGCTCCGCCCCGCCCCGCTCCGCCTCGCTCCGCCCCGCTCCGCCCCACCCGGACCGGTCATCGCGCCGGTCGCGTCGCCACGGGTCCGATCCGCCATGTCCGAATCTTCCGCCACCCTCACCGTCGGTCTGCTGCTGTTCGAAGGCGGCACCCAGCTCGACCTGACCGGGCCGCACGAGGTGTTCGTGCGGATGCCGGACACTCAGGTGCTGGTCGTGGCGAAGACACGGCAGCCGGTGCGCACCGACGGCGGGCTGGTCATCGTGCCGACCACGGCGCTGGCCGACTGCCCGCAGCTCGACGTGGTCTGCGTGCCCGGCGGTCCCGGCCAGGTGGCGCTGATGGACGACGCCGAGGTGCTGGACTTCCTGCGCCGCCAGGCCGCGGGCACGCGCTACGTCACCGCCGTGTGCACCGGCTCGCTGGTGCTGGGCGCGGCCGGGTTGCTGCGCGGCTACCGCGCCGCCTGTCACTGGCTGTCGCGCGACCAGCTCGCCCTGTTCGGGGCGGAGCCGGTGGCCGAGCGCGTCGTCATCGACCGCAACCGCGTCACGGGCGGCGGCGTCACCGCCGGGATCGACTTCGCCCTGACGCTGGCCGCCGAACTGTTCGGCCGCCCGGTGGCCGAGGCGATCCAGCTCGGCATCGAGTACGATCCGGCCCCGCCATTCGCCGCCGGCTCGCCGGAGTCGGCCGACGCGGCCGTGGTCGAGCGGGTGCGCGCCGCCACCGCCGCCCGCCAGGCCGGGCGGCTGGCCGCCGCCCGGCGGGCTGCCGCCGCCCTCGCGCAAACCGAGCAGTAGGCCGCCGCCCGCGCTCAAGGCCACTGGACGGGCCGGTGCCGCGGTGCCATAGTCCGCCACGCACCCTCCCGCCACGCCGAGCCGCGACCATGGACTTCGACCTTCTCCAGTGGAGTGCCCGCACCTATACCCGGTATACGACCTGGCGCCGCGGCGAGCTGGTCGGCGCCGACGCCGAGGGCAACAGGTACTACCGCGACAGGCGCACCGCCGGCACCCGGCGTGAACGCCGCTGGGTCGTGTACAACGGCGAGGACGAGGCCAGCCGCGTGCCGCCCGAATGGCACGGCTGGCTGCACCGCCAGTGCATCGACCCGCCGGACCCGAACAAGGAAAGCCCGTTCCGCCGCCCCTGGCAGAAGGAGCACATCCCCAATCTGAGCGGCACGGCCGCCGCCTACCTGCCGCCGGGGGACGCCCTGCGCGGCGGCCGGCGCGACCACGCCACCGGCGACTACGAACCCTGGGTGCCATCGTGACGGCGCCGCCATCGGACGAGGCCTGAGGTCATGCACCGCAACGTCATCGAGACGGTGATGGGCGCCGTCGTCCTGCTGGTCGCCGGGTTCTTCATCTGGTTCGCCTACACCAGCGCCAATCTGCGCCAGGTCCAGGGCTATGAGGTCAACGCCTTCTTCGACCGCATCGACGGCCTGCAGGTCGGCGCCGACGTGCTGATCAGCGGCGTGCGCGTCGGCAGCGTGGTCGGCCAGGAGCTCGACCCGACGACCTATCGCGCGGAGGTATGGATGAGCATCGACCCGTCGATCCAGCTGCCCGAGGACACCGCCGCCGTGGTCGCCAGCCAGGGCCTGCTCGGCGGCAAGTTCGTGTCGCTGGAGCCCGGCGGCGCGCCCGACGCCATCCCGCCCGGCGGCACCATCCAGTACACCCAGTCGACGCCGGGGCTGGAGCAACTGCTGGGTCAGGTCATCTACAACCTTCAGGACATGACGGCGCCAGAGGACGATGGCGGCGGCGCACTCTGACCAGCAGTCCGGTCGTTCCGTTGTATCGCACCGCGTGGCGGCAGGTTTATCCTGGTTCGGCAAGCCCCGGCGAGGGTCGCCGGGCCACGCGCCGGCAGCCCCAGACACCACCATGACCGTCGTCAAATTCCTCAGCCTCTCTGCGGCCCTTGCCGCCGCCGCGGCAATTGCCTGGGCGCCGCCCGCCGGCGCGGCGCGGCCGACCATCGACCAGCCCTATGCCGTGCTGCAGGGGCTCGACAAGATCACCGCCCGTGTCATGCGCCTGGAGGTCGAGGTCGGCGACACGGTCGAGTTCGGGACCCTGGACATCACCGTCCAGGCCTGCCGCACGACGACGCCGGAGGAGACGCCGGAGAACGCCGCCTTCCTGCAGATCGTCGACGAGCCGCCGGGCGAGGACGCCCGGATCGTGTTCTCCGGATGGATGTTCTCGTCGTCGCCGGCGATCTCGGCCATGGACCATGCCGTGTACGATGTCTGGGTCGTGAACTGCGCCGCCGCTCCGACCCCCGAAGAGGACCTGCTGCCGCCGCCCGAGCGCCGGCCGCTGCCCGAGGCGCCGCCCATCCCGCCGCCCCTGCCCGACGGGCGCGCCACCTGACCTTGCCGCGGACGGTCGCGATCGCCGCTCACAAGAGCAGCCGGAACGCCAGCGGCAGCAGCACCGCCGTGGCCAGCGCGTTCAGCCCCATGCCCAGGCTGGAAAAGGCGCCGGTCGTTTCGTCGAGGGTGAAGGCGCGTGCCGTGCCAATGCCGTGCGCCGCCACGCCCAGCGCCAGGCCGCGGGCGCGCCGGTCACGGATGCGCACCAAATCCAGTGTCCAGGTGCCCAGCACCGCGCCGGTGATTCCGGTCAGGATGACCAGCACTGCGGTCAGCGACGGCGCGCCGCCGATCTGCTCGGCGATGCCCATTGCCACCGGCGCCGTCACCGACTTCGGCGCCAGCGCCAGCAGCGTCCCGTCGCTGCCACCGCAGGCCCAGGCCAGCCCCACGGCGCTGGCCACCGCGGCCAGCGAGCCGACCACCACCGCCACCAGGATCGCCGGCGCCGTGCGGCGCACCGCCGCCACGTTCTTGTACAGCGGCACCGCCAGCGCCACCGTCGCCGGCCCGAGCAGGAAGTGCACGAACTGCGCGCCCTCGAAATAGTCGGCATAGTCCGTGCCCGTCACCAGCAGCAGTCCGCCGAGCAGCAGCACCGCGACCAGCACCGGGTTGACCAGCGGATGCCGTCCGGCCCGCCGGTACAGGGCCTCGCCGGCCAGGTAGGCGACCAGGGTCAGCGTCAGGCCGAGCAGCGGCGACGCCGACAGGTAGATCCACAGGTCGAACAGCTCCTCGGTCATCGCCGCCGGCCCCTCCCGGCGTCACCGTGAAAGAGGCGCGACAGGCCGGCCATGGCCGCCCCGGTCACGGCAATGGTGATGATGGTGCCGGCAACCAGCGCCACGGCAATCGGCAGCCACTCCTGGCGCAGCACCGACAGGTACAGCACCACGCCCACCCCGGCCGGGACGAACAGCAGCGACAGGTGCTGCAGGATCGCCCCGGCGGTCTCGTCAAGGCCGTCGGGCACGCCACCGCCGAATAGCGCATCGCCCACCGCCAGCCCGGCGAACAGCAGGGCCATGCCCAGCACCGGCCCCGGCACCGGCAGTCCGGTGGCGGCAACAATCGACTCGCCGATCAACTGGACGACGAGCAGCAGGGCGAGAGACGGCAGCATGGTGGATCCTTGAACAAAGCGGTGGCACGCGGCAGCCGGCCCGCGCTCGCGGCATCAGGGACGCGGCAAGGCGCGGAGCGCCCGGCCGAGCCGCCGGTGGACGCCGGCGGCGATCCAGCGAGCGTACCAGGAAGGCGGCAGCGCCAGTGACGCCAGCGATGCGACCAACAGCAGCAGCCCGCGCCGCGGCTCCGTGCGGGCGATCAGCGGCAGCACGACGCGCAGGCGGAACGCCGTGCAGGCGGCGCGGGACATCGCGTTGCGGCGGTCATCGATCCACCGCTCGGACAACTCGGCGCGGCGCAGATTGGATATCCGGTCGGGCCGGTCATCATGGTGCCAGACCACCAGCGGCTCGGGCGCCATGACGAAGTGCGCTCCGGCCGCCTCCAGGCGCAGACAGAAATCGAAGTCCTGGTGCTTGCGCAGGCTCGCGTCGAAGCCCACCCGCCGCGCCAGGGCGGCCGGCAGCAGCAGGGAGCTCGTCTGCATCATGCCGCCGTGGACGAACAGGTAGTCGGCGACCGGCATGCCGGCCGGCCTGGCCCGCGCCGGCCGCACCTCACCGGATCGCGTGCGCCCGACGACCTCGATCCGGCTGTAGCAGACGGTCGCCGCCGGGTCCCCGGCCGCGTTCAGGCAGGCCAGCTGGCGGGCGAGCTTGTCGCAGCGCCACGCGTCGTCCGAGTCGAGAAAGGCGATCAGCCCGCCGCGCGCCTGCCGGATGCCGGTGTTGCGCGCCGCCGCACCGCCGGCATTGGTCTCATGCCGTACCCAGCGCACGCGCGGGTCGTTCAGCCCGGCCAGCCAGTCGGCAGTGCCGTCCGTCGACCCGTCGTCGACGACGATGACTTCGAGGGCGATGTCCCCCTGCTGACCCAGGCAGCTCGCCACGGCGCGGGCGAGGTCCGGTCGCCGGTTGTAGGCGGGGATGACGATGCTGACGAACGGTGCGGCGCCCGGCATGACCGTGCCCGGCCGGCTATTGGGCCGCGATCTTTCTGAACTCGCCGCTGGTCTCGAGCAGCTCGTCGTACGTGCCCGCCCCGGCGATGCGCCCGTCTTGCAGCACGTAAAGCGTGTTGCAGGTCTTCACCGTGCTCAGGCGGTGCGCGATCATGATGACGGTCCGCTCGCCGTGCAGCGCCTCGATGGCCTCGATGACGGCCCGCTCCGTCGCATTGTCCAGCGCCGACGTGGCCTCATCGAAGACCAGCACCGCCGGGTCATGGTAGAGCGCCCTGGCAATGCCGACGCGCTGGCGCTCGCCGCCCGACAAACGGACACCCTGTTCGCCGAGGAAGGTGTTCAGGCCGTCGCCCAGCTGGCCGACCAGGCCCTCCAGGCGGGCGCCCTTGACGGCCCGACGCACGCGATCCTCGTCGATCTCCTCGTCCGCCAGGCCGAGCGCGATGTTCCGCCGCAACGTGTCGTCGAGCAGATAGATCGACTGCGGAACGTAGCCGATCGTCCGCTGCCAGGCGGCCGGCCCGGCGGCGTGGATGTCGCATCCATCGACCAGCACGCGCCCCCGCTCCGGCTCGAGCAGACCCAGGATGATGTCGACCAGCGTCGACTTGCCGGCCCCCGTGCCGCCGACGAAGCCCACCGCGCTGCCCGCGGGTATGGTCAGGTCGATGTCCTGCAGCGCCGGGTGCCGGCTGTCCGGGTAGCGGTACCACACGCCGCTCAGCTCGATCCGCTCGTGCAGGTCCAGCCGCCGCGCCGGTTCGTCCTGCCGGCGCGGGCGGTGGCGGGCCTCCGCCCGCAGGCTGCTCAGGTCCTCGTAGATCGGGTCGACGGTGACGATGCTGTAGCGCAGGTTGGCGTACTGCTGCACCAGGGCGCTCGACGCCTCGCGAAACCGCGCCAGCCCGACGACGAACAGGGCCAGCGTCACGACGATCGACTCCGTCGGCCTGCCCAGCAGGATCAGGGCGATCGCCACCGCGAACAGCCCGACGATGGCAAGGAACTCGGTCACCGGCTTGATGAGCTTGTTGGCGAACTGCTTGGAGCGGATCGCCTGCGACATGCCGCGGACGCTGACGAGGATCTTCTCCGAGAAGTAGGATTCGCGGTTCAACACGCGCGACTCCTTGATGCCGCCGAAGCCCTGGGCCAGCGCCTGCAGCAGCAGCTGGCGATGCCTCTGCTCGTCCCGGCCGTGACGCTTCATGCGGGCATTCAGGACGAAGATGCTGGCGCCCGCCACGGTGCCGAAGACCAGGAACCAGCCAAGGGTGATGAGCGGCTCGACGGCCAGAAGCAGCCCGGTGATGGCCAGCAGCACGAGGCCCCGCGTCGCCATCTCCAGGATGGGCCCGAGCACGTGCGTGGCCAGGGTGTTCGCCTCGGTATTGATGTTGCGGATCAGCTCGGACGTGTTGCGGCTGAGATGGAATGTATAAGGTGCCTGGAGATAGGCCTGGACAAGCATCCGGGCGAAGGTGATCCGGCGGTTGTTGATGAAGCGCTCCTGAAGATAGTACTCCAGGATCAGCACGGCGTTCTTGACGGCAAACAGAACGATCAGCGCCAGGATGGCGGCGATCAGCAGGCCGCGCGGATCGGAGCCGCCGAGCCACTCCAGCGCGTCGCGCACCATGGGATAGTCGGCGATGGTCTCCGGATAGGCGACCATGCCGACGAAGGCCGGGATGGCGCCGACGCCGAGCGTTTCCAGGCCGGCGCCGACCAGCATCAGGACGAACAGGATCAGCATGTCGCGCTTGTTGCGGCGGGTCAGCAGCGCATTCAGCCGCTTGAGGCCGGTCATCATGCTGCGATCGTCGCCGCGCGGCGGCGCGCCATCAGGCCGAGCGGGGATGCGGGGTCTGGTCGTTCGAACCGGCATGGAGCTGCACTCCGGCGGGCAAGGGTTCAGCGGCAGACGAGGAAGCGGCGGACGCTCTGCGCCGACAGCCGCCGTCCCCAACCGCAACCGGACGGGCGGCATGCCCTTTCCTGAATTTCCTGAAGAAGACAGGCGAACGCCATCATGCCCGGCAAGACGGTCATCGCGGCGTCTCCGCCAGCGCCAGGAACAGGCGTTCGTAGGCCGCCCCCATGGCACGTTCGGAGAATGCCCTGGCCCGCTCGCGGCAGGCCCGGGCCATGGCCCGGGCTTCGTCCGGTGCCGAGAGCACGGCGGCCAGGGCCGCGGCCAGCGCTGCCGGATCGTCGACTGGAACGAGCCGGCCGCAGGCGGGCGTCACCACCTCCGGGATTGCGCCGACCCTGGTGGCGACGACCGGCAGGCCCGCGGCCATCGCTTCCAGCAATGCCAGCGGCATGCCCTCCTGGCGCGACGCCATCGCGAAAACGCCGGCCCGATGCAGCAGGCGACGCAGATCCTCACGGCCGAGATGACCGGTCATACGGACGGCCCCGGCCAGCCCGAGGCGGGCGGCCATGCCTTCCAGTTCACCCCGCGCCGCGCCGTCGCCGACGATGGCGAGGCAGGTTTTCGGATGCCCGGTCCGGCGCAGGCGCACAAGGGCCTCCAGCAGCACGTCATAGCCCTTGCGGGGGATCAGTTCACCGACGGCGACGATCAGCGGACCGTCGCCGGGCGCGGGCGGCGCCTCGTCAGGGGTACTCCAGAATACGTCGTCGACGCCGTTGGGAATGAAGTGGAGCCTGTCCGGATCCACGCCGAGGGCCAAGACCGCATCCTGGAGGTCGCGCGAGACCACCGATACGGCATCGGCGCGGCGCAGGACCAGCGGCAGGATCCGGCGGGCGGCCGCGCTCGGGCGCAGCCCGTCCGTGCCGTGCATGGACAGCACCAGCCGGTAACCGTACCGCCTTCTCAGCAGAAGAAAGTAGAGGCTGTCGGCACGGACGTAATGCAGGTTGACGACGGCCGGGCGCCGCCTGGCGAGGCCCGCGGCAAGCCGGCGCATGTCCCGGACGCCCCGCACCAGGTGCCGGGGCGTCGGCAGCCCCCGGCGTCCGGTCCGGAACTCCAGCGGGCAGACCCAGATGTCGTCGCCGTCATCGGGTGCCGGCTCCGCCCAGCTCTCCACGACGTCGTGCCCGGCGCCGCGCAGGAAGGCCAGCAGCCGCGTATAGACGGTGTAGACGCCGCCACGCTCGCGTCGGGTACTTGACGAATAGAGAAGGATGCGCAGGCTCATCCCCGGACAGGCCCGACGGCGTGCGGGCGCGTGGCGGCGTGACGGCGCGTGGCGAGTCCGCGGTTGCGCAGTCCGCGGATCAGCGCCTGGGTGCGCGGCGGCGCGAGACAATAGGACAGCAACAGGTAGGCCGCGCCGCACGACGGCCTCTCGCGCAGGGCCTCGAGGACCAACCGCCGGGCCGCCGCCGTGTCGCGCAACGGACTGCGAAGGTGCCGGCGCGCGCTGTCCAGCAGGAACAGGTGCGCCACGCCGGCGCGGCGCATCGCCTCTGCATGCTTGTCGAAGACCATCGCCCGGGCGGCAAGGTTGGCCCGCAGCTGCTGCGAGCGCCGCGCCGCGCCCGTGTCGTCCTGCGGGTCGTGGTAGCGTACCAGCGGTTCAGGGATGCAGTCCGCCCGGTAATGCTCCGCCACACGGAGCCAATGGTCATAGTCTTCGATGGCCGGCAGGGCCTCATCCATGCCGCCGACGCGCTCGACCACGGCGGAGCGCAGCATGACGGAACTGCAGCCGTGGATGACGTTGCGCTGCAGCAGGGCGCGGCGAATGTCGCCCCGGTGTGACGGGATGTCGAACCAGGCGCTCCCGTCCGACCCGACGGTCGCCACGCCCGTGTAGAACAATCCCACGGTTTCCGGCAGCCGACGGGCGCGGTCCACCTGCCGGGCCAGCTTGTCGGCCCGCCACTCGTCGTCGGAATCCAGCAGCGCGAGGAGCTCGCCCCGGGCTTCCCGAAACCCCCGGTTCCGCGCCGCCGCCACGCCTCTGTTGCGGTCCTGGCGCAGATGGCGCACACGGGCGTCGCCGCAGGCGGCGATCACGTCCGCCGTATCGTCCGTCGATGCGTCGTCCACGACAAGCAGCTCAAACCGCTCATACGTCTGGGCCAGGACGCTGTCGATGGCCCGCGCAACCAGCGCCGCGCGGTTGAAGGTGGGCACGATCACGCTGACCAGTGGCTGCTGCGTCGAGCCGGCCTGCCCGTCCGCCGGACCGGACAGGCCGTACGGGACCGGGCGGCCGATGCCCGGACGCCGCCGCGGGTCCGCGGCCCGTTCGGCCAGCCTGAGTACCGCACTCTGCCAGCGGCGCACGAGCCATCGGCTGGCGACCCGGCGCGCCCCGAGCATGTCGCGCCAGACGCGCGGGCCCGCCAGGCGGTGGGCGGTTGACCGGTACCGGTCGGCCAGGTCGCGGCGATCGATGGCATCGGCATCGCGGGCCGCCGCGTCGCAGGCCAGCGCCAGCGGGATGCGGTATCGCTGCAGCCGGCCAGCCGCCTCGAGAGCGGAGACCAGCTTGTCCAGGACCCGGACACGCGAGACGATCCCGGCCCGGGTCGTGCGCTTGCCGCTCAACGAGGCGGCCGGATCCGGCAGCCGCCGATAGAAGGATTCGCCGTCGAGGGTCCGCACCAGCGGCACGCCGGCAACGAGCGCCCGCATCATGATGTCGCCGTCGTTGTTCACCTTGACGGTCTCGTCCCAGCCGCCGCTCCGCTCAAAGGCGGCGCGCGACCACAGGACGGAGCACGGCGGATGATACCAGCCGGACAGCCAGGCGGTCAGGGCATCGTCGCCGGGCAGCCGGGGTTCGCACGAGCGCGGCTGCCGCACCCAACGGCCGTCCCGAAAGTCCAGGCGGTACCATGGGCAGACGGCGATCGCGCCGGGCCGCGACAGCAGCGCCCTGGCCAGGGCCTCGAGCACGGTCGGGCCGAGGACGTCATCCGCATCGAGAAACATCAGGGCGTCGCCCGTGGCCTGGGCGGCGCCGAAGGTCCGGGCCGCCGGGGCCGATGAAAAGTGGCCGGTCAACAGCCGGATGCGGTTGCCGAAGGACCGTGCCACGGCGACGCTGTCGTCGGTCGATGCGTCGTCGACGACGATGATCTCATCGGCAGAATAGCTTTGCTCGATGACCGACCCGATCGCCTGCGCCAGATAGGGCGCGGCGTTGTGGCAGGGGATGACGACCGACAGCTTCATTGGCCAGCCCTTATCGCCGCCTGCGCAGGTCGCACCCGTCACGAGGGAAGCTGCCCCAGCAGCGCGCGCACCGCTGCCGGGTCGATCCACAGGTCGCGCTCCAGCGGGTGGTCCTCGCCGCGGCCGCGGCCCGGCAGCAGCCAGTAGCCGTGCCCCATGGCCGAGGCCAGCGCGAAGAAGTTCGGGTTGGGAAAGGTCAGGTCGGCGATCTCCACGATCTGGGCGCCGGCCGGGCAGAACATCATGTTGGTCAGCCCGGCGCCGTGCGGCGCGAACAGGACGCGCGTCTGCGCCATCAGGGCAACCTGTTCGTCGAAATCCAGGTCCTCCATGAACACGCGCTCGAACCCGGCCCCGCTCAGCAGGGGCCAGATGTCCTCCTCGTTGACCAGACGCCGGCGCGGCGCCCGCGCCCGGCTGATGTAGATCCGGCGGTGGCCCGGCGCGGTGCCGTCGCCGGTCAGCGCGGTGCGCACGGACCTCAGGAGTTCCGGGCGGAACCGGTCCGTGTCAAGAAAGGTCAACGACTTGACGAGCAGCGGCCGGTCCGGATCGAAGCCGGCGAAGGCCTCCGGATCCAGGCCCAGGGCACACATCGAGCGCACCATCACCGGTGTCTTGTGGCGCGGCAACAGGACGTCGCCCAGCTGCCCCCGCTGCTTGAGCAGGATCAGCTTGGGCAGGTGTGCGGTCAACCAGTGCGAATGGTTGTCGTAGCTCCGCTCCAGGATCCACGTTGCCGTGTCCAGGGGAATGCCCTGCCGCCCGGTCCGCAGCATGCGGCCGTGGCCCGAGCGGAAGGCCATTTCGCGAAGGGCGAAGGCCCGCCCGTCGCGATTGACGATGGTCGGCCGGAACTGGTTCCGTCCGGGCTCGACCCAGGGGATGACGCGGGCGTCGCTGCACGTGGCAATGAGGGTCGCGGCGCTCTCCCGCGCCGGGACATCGCGGAACGCGAACCCCCACCAGCCGCGGTCGTCCGGCAGGGACTCACGCCTGTCGACATTGCCCGGCAACGGATTGGGAAAGACCGTCCGCGGGTGCACGATCTCCCACCGATCGCCGGCGTCGGTCGCGCCGCCGTGCCGCGCCATGTAGGCCGCCACTGTCTCGGGCTCGACCCACCAGTAGTCCAGCCATGCCGACGGCAGACCGCCGCGCACGGCCAGCCTCGCCACACGTTGCAGCCGGCGCCGCACCCTGTGCCGGACGGATCGCACCGGCATATGCGGCGGCCGGACCGGGGCCATGACCGGGCTAGCGATATGCGACATCGCCCCTCACGAAGATCGCGCCGCAACAGGCCAGCACGTTCGCGCCGGGGTCGCCGCCCATGGATGTGCCGCGGCGGTGAGCTGCTGGTTCATTCTGCCCTCGAAGCTTCGACCTTTGGCAGGAGCTCGGTCTCGGTTGCCGGCAACGGATCGCGGGGTACGGCAAGCGGGTTTTCGCTCCAGACGCCGCGCGCTGTGCCGCTTACCGGCTGCGGAGCTTGGGATTTCGTGGCCCCTGCCGCTTGCGCGGCGATCAGGCGCCGGGCCAGCGAGACATAGACGGAGACCATCCGCCGGGCGTCAAGATGGCCTTCCGCCAGTGCGCGCGCCTGGGCCGAGGCCGTCTGCAGCACCGCATCACTGCGCGTCAGCCGGCGGATGGCCGCAGCGAAATGCCCGGCGTCGTCGACGCGGCAGCAGTACCCGTTGATGCCATCGCGGACGATCTCGGGAAGCGACGCGACATTGCTTGCGACCACGGGCGTGCCGCAGGCCAGCGCCTCGAGCGCTGTCAGTGGCAGCCCCTCCAGGCGGGTGGGCAGCACCAGCACATCGGCCCGTTGCATCGCGGCCCGGACCTGTTCGGGCGTCAGACGCCCGATCGGGACCATTCTTGCATGGCGATGCCCGACATGATTGGCACGCAGCCCGCTGGTATATTCAAGCACATGGTCGTCGCCCAGCATCTCCATGATGGCGGCAAGGATATCGCTGCCCTTGCGCCTGGTCAGGTTGCCGACGAACAGAAGCCGTTTCTTCCGCCCGGCCAGCGCCGCCTTGGGCGGCCCCGGGGTGAAGAACCGCACGTCGATCCCGTTCGGGATCGCGATAATCTCGGCGTTTGGAAAGACACAGCGCGCCTGTCGTGCAGTGTATTCGCTGACCCCGACCGTGCAGTCGGCAATGCCATAGCTTTGCACCAGCGACCGGCGCAGCACCGAGTTGTGAAACATCGACTGGAGGCGGGATCGATAGCGGTCGAAATTCGGGTCGAGAATGAACAGATGGTCGATGCTGACCAGGGGTAGTCCGGGACGCTTGAAGGCCCACGCATTCCAGCTGTTGCCAATGACAATGTCCGCGCCGTCGGGGCCGGCCGCGGAGCGCATAAGCCAGGGCGCGTACTGCATCCAGTGGGGAAAGCGGGTCAGGATCGCTTCATGCCCCGCTTCTCGCAGCAGGGTGGCAAAGGTGCGTGTCCAGACATCCGCTCCCGAGCGGCCCTCCACATGGGGCAGCCAGACCCGCAGCGGCCTGTCCCGCAGTGCTGCCACGGCCCGCCCGTCATGGCGCGCCACGTCCTGTTCCACATTCCTTTGTGGCAACCAGGAACGCGCTGGGTTGCTCTCAATAGTGATGCGAGCCATGAGCCCAACTTTTAATAATGCGCTCGACGGAAGCTGCGGGCGGGGCTTTTGACAAGGCGCATGACAAGTCTGTCGAAATGCCGGTCCCGTCTCAGCAAACGGCGTGCCGTTTGCTGAGATCTCCGTTTTTCAATGCATTAAGGTGACAGCCTGACATTTCGTCTGGCGATTGTGTTATGAAACACGATATGTACTATTGATTAATCTTTACGTATTACATCCGCTATAATTGTTGTTCGCCAGGCGCCCCTGCCATGGGAAGATACAGGTCCGGGTCATAATAAGTATTACAGTGCCCGGCCCGACACGCGTTCGGAATGCCGAACAAACGCTCTCCATGTTTTTGATTATTTATCATCTCCCCCTGCTGCCACCGATAATTACACCAGGTTTCAGCAGAACGGCAAGAACAAGAACCCGTTCAACCCGCATTGAGAACACCGGGAAATCAGGTCCGCCGCCAGCATCGAGAATGTCCGAACATATACAATACGTTGGAGTCTGTTCAGGAGTCAGAGGACGAGCCATTGTGCCGGGAACGACTCCTCCGACCGACGTTCATGGCAACAGATGCAGGGCCTTGCCGGACTTCCCGTTAAAGTATTTGTAAACTCATGCGATACCCACTTCGGTGTAAGACTGGAATATTACATTTCGCGCAGGGTGGAACACGAGCCGCCCCCTCCATGGCCGTTATTGAGCTCAACCGCACCCACTCCGGTACCATGGCGCAGATCAGACAGGTTCGTGCGCCGGCGAAATGCCGGTGATTGCGGCAACCGGACCGTGACGACCCAACGACCTGGAAGAAGTCGGTGCGACCCGGCATTCTTGACGGTCCAAGCCGCCCCCCTTCCGGGCCGGCATCATTCGCCGGGTGGCGCCGTTTCTATAGATGCGTGCATCGAGAGATTTGTCGATGACGTTGCATAGTTGCAATGCTGGAAACATCGACCAGCTGGATGGATTGCGCGGGCTCGCCGCGCTCTATGTGGTCCTGTATCATTTCACGTCAGGTTCCCCCTTGCCGAACGCAGCTCGACCGGGGTTCCTGGACGGCGGAACCGCCTTCCTGAATTTTGATCATGTCATTGACGGCTCCAGTTCTCGATACTCTCCGGAAACGCTGATCGCATTCCTCGCCTGCCTTGCGGCTCCGTACCTCATCCATGGCGGGGTCGCGGTCTGGGGAGCGGCACTGTTCTTCTCAGGTGTTGCGATCAATCGGATCAAGGGCGGCGCTGGTCCGGGGCATGCAGACCTGTGGTGCTGGCTGGTCGTGGCGACGATGGTGCTTGCGACCCTTCTTCTCTCCAGCATCATTCACAAGAGATTTGAAGTGCCGGCCCGTTCCTTCGTCAGGAGATTTGCAGGCTCGAGGCGCAGCACGGAGGTTGCCGTTGCGAGCGCCACGGGATATGACCACCGGCCCTGAAGCCCGCTGGAGAGGTTGAGGCTTCCAGTTTGTTTCGGAACGGTCCAGGTCATGCGGCTTTGCGGCATGCAGGATCCGAACTGGCAAGGGCAGGCTTGCAGGCGTAGGGTCGAGTCCGTTTCCGGAACCGAAACGGCAAACGGCAAACGGCAAACGGCACAGCGGAACGCGCAAGAAGGCCATGACCGACAACCACGTCGTAACAACGATCCTGCTGGTGGAGGACGACCCGGCGCACGCCGAGCTGATCGAGACCAACCTGCGTCGCGGCGGCCTGGGCAACCCGATCATCCACCTGTCCGACGGGCGCAAGGCGCTGGATTTTCTGCGCAGCCGCGGACCCTATGCGCAGCGGGACCGCGATGCCTCGCTGCTCATCCTGCTCGACCTGAACATGCCGGTGGTGGACGGCGCCCGCGTGCTGGCCGAGGTCAAGGCGGACGCAGCGCTGCGCAAGATCCCGGTGATCGTGCTGACCAGCACCGACGATCCCGGCGAGGTCGACTCCGCCTACGAGCTCGGCTGCAATGCATACGTGACCAAGCCGGTGCCCTATGACCGGTTCGTTGCCACGATCCGCAGCCTGGGCCAGTTCGTCACCCTGCTCGCGGTGCCGAAGAACGGCTGAGCACCGCCGCGGCGCACCCGGCCCGGGCGCCGCCCGGCCCGGTCAATGCGACGTCAACGGCTTGAACATCCCATTAACTTACGTAAAATGACGCTTGCCAACGCGAAACGGGGAGATCGGCAGCCATGCGCAGCCGCACTCTGCTGACGGTGCACGAGGTCGCCGAGACCCTCAAGGTCAAGGAGACCACGATCCGCACGTGGATCCGCGAGCGGAAGCTGCGCGCCATCAAGTTCGGGCGCGAATGGCGCGTCGACGCCGAGGACCTGGAGGCATTCCTGCAGGATCACGCCAACCGCTGACGCGGATGGTCGGAACCACACCATGTTGCCCTATCCGGCAACCACGATGATGCCAAATCTGGCAACGGCACGGCCAGGACGGAGCGGACCATGGCGGCAGCGGCAGGCAGCGGCGCACGGACGTCCCTGGTGGCATGGGTGGCGACCCTGCTGCCGTTGGCACTGTTCATCCTGTTCCTGGCGCTGGTGCCGACCATCGCCGGCGGCGGCGACGTCCGCGTCGCCTGGGACTGGGTGCCGTCGCTGGGCGTCCAGATCTCCTTTCGGATCGACGGGCTCAGCCTGCTGTTCGCCCTGCTGATCAGCGGCATCGGCACGTTCGTGTTCCTGTATGCCGGCGCCTACCTGGCCGGGCACCCGCAGATCGCCAGGTTCTACCTGTACCTGTCGGCGTTCATGCTGGCCATGCTGGGCGTCGTGCTGGCCGACGACCTGATCGCCCTGTTCGTGTTCTGGGAGCTGACCTCCCTCACCTCCTATCTGCTGATCGGCTTCGACAGCGACGATCCGAAGGCGCGGCGCAGCGCGCTGCAGGCACTGCTGGTCACCGGGGCGGGTGGGCTGGCCATGCTGGCCGGGTTCGTCCTGATGGGCATCGTCGGCGGCACCTACAGCCTGTCCGCCCTTCTGGCCGCCGATGCCCTGCGCGACCACGCACTGTACGCGCCGATCCTGGCGCTGGTGCTGATCGGCGCCTTCACCAAGTCGGCGCAGGTGCCGTTCCACTTCTGGCTGCCCAACGCCATGGCGGCGCCGACGCCGGTCAGCGCCTATCTGCACTCCGCGACCATGGTCAAGGCGGGCATCTACCTGATGGCGCGGCTGCATCCGGGGCTTGGCGGCACCGAGGCCTGGGCCTGGACGCTGACGGTGGTCGGCGCCGTGACCGCGGTGTGGGCCTCGATCGTCGCGTTGCGCCAGACCGACCTGAAGCTGATGCTCGCCTACACCACGGTCATGGCGCTGGGCACCCTGACCATGTTCCTGGGCGACGACAGCAGCGTCACGATCGCCGCGGCGGTGACCTTCATCCTGGTGCACTCGCTGTACAAGGCGACGCTGTTCATGGTCATCGGCGCGGTCGACCACGGGACCGGCACGCGCCGGCTCGGCACCCTGGGTGGGCTGGCCCGCATCATGCCGGTGACCGCCGCCGCCGCCGTGCTGGCCGCGTTCTCCATGGCCGGCTTCCCGCCGTTCCTGGGCTTCATCGGCAAGGAGCTGATGTACGAAGGTGCGCTGGCGCTGGCGGCGTCGTCGACGCTGGTCACCGTCGCCGCGGTCGCCGCCAGTGCGATGATGGTGACGGTCGCCCTGATAATCGTCATCCGGGTTTTCTTCGGGCGGCGTCGGGCGACGCCGAAGGCGCCGCACGAGGCGCCCTGGGCGATGCTGGCCGGACCATCGATGATGGCCGCCGCCGGCCTGATCTTCGGCATAATGCCCGATCTGGTCGGGCCGTCGCTGGTGGAACCCGGCGCGGCGGCGATCGGCGGTTTCCGGGCCGACGCCGTCTATCTGGCGCTGTGGCACGGCATCAACCTGCCGCTGGCGCTGAGCGTCCTGACCATGACCCTGGGCGTGATCATGTTCTGGCAGTTCCGGCCGGTGACGGCAGCAGCCGATGCGCTGTCCCGGCTGCTGCCGTCCGGCGACCGCCTCTACGACCGCACCATGGACGGGCTGGTCCGGCTGGCTACAGTCCAGACCCGCGTGCTGCAGGGCGGCTCGATGCGCACCTACATGGCCACCTGCGCCACCACGCTGGCGGTGGCCGTGGGCGGCACCCTGATCGCCCGTGGCGGGCTGGCGGCGGCCCCGGGCTGGCCGGACCCGGCCTGGTACATGTGGGGCGTGGCGGCGCTGATCGTCGCGGCGACGGCGGTGGCGGTGTTCACGCGGTCGCGGCTGGCGGCGATCTGCGCCCTGGGTGTGGTCGGCTCCGGCGTGGCGCTGGTGTTCGTCGTGTACGGCGCGCCCGACGTGGCCATGACCCAGTTCATGATCGAGATCCTGGTCGTCGTCATCGTCTCGATCGTGCTGCTGCACCTGCCGGCCTTCCACGGCGTCGCTCACGCCAGCCGCGGCGGCCGGGTTCGCGACGGCGTGATCGCCGTGGCCTGCGGCAGCGTCGTGACGGCGCTGCTGCTGGCGGTGACGGCCGCGCCGCTCGACCGGCGCCTGACCGACTACTTCGAGGCCAACAGCGTGCCCGAGGGCTTCGGCCGCAACATCGTCAATGTCATCCTGGTCGACTTCCGCGCGCTGGACACGTTCGGCGAGATCGCCGTCGTCGCCATCGCCGGGCTGGCCTGTTTCGCCCTGATCAAGGTCCGCCGCCGGCCTCACAGCGGGTCCGGTGCGACCGGGAGGCGGTCATGAGTTCGCTGATCCTGATCACCGCGACCCGGTTCCTGACCGGGTTGATGCTGGTGTTCTCCGTGTTCCTGCTGCTGCGCGGCCACAACGAGCCGGGCGGCGGCTTCATCGGCAGCCTGGTCGCGGCCACCGCCTTCGCGCTCTATGCCCTGGCGCTGGGGCCGCGCGCCGTGCGCCGCGCCATCGGCGTCGACACGCGCGGCGTGGCCGTGGTCGGGCTGGCCGTGGCACTGGCCGGCGGCCTGATGGCGGCATTGCAAGGCGCGGCGCTGTTCACCGGCCTGTGGATCGAGGTGCCGCTGGCCGGCGGCGACTATCTCAAGCTCGGTACGCCGCTGATCTTCGACGTGGGCGTCTATCTGGCCGTGGTCGGGTCGGTGCTGACGCTGATCATCGCCCTCGGCGAAGGCAGGGCGGAGGACTGACGCGATGGAAACGATCCTGTCGGTCATCGTCGGCGTGCTGGTGTCGGGCAGTGTCTACCTGATGCTCAGCCGCAACCTGGTGAAGTTCCTGTTCGGCCTGATCCTGCTGTCCAATGCCGCCAACCTGCTGATCTTTACGGCAGGCCGGCTGACCTGGGCGGCCCCGCCGCTGATTGCGGAGGGCGCGACGACGCCGGCCGGCGACGTTGCCAACGCCCTGCCCCAGGCGCTGATCCTGACGGCGATCGTGATCAGCTTCGGCCTGCTCGCCTTCGCCCTGGTGCTGGCCTACCGCGCCTATGAAGAACTCGGCACGGTCGACACCGAGGCCATGCGCGTGGCCGAGCCGGTCGAGCCGGCCGCGCCCAACTCGGGCGCACCAGCGGCGGACAGACCCGAACCGGTGCGGGAGGACGCGGCGGCATGACCTGGCTGGTCGTCTCCACGATCGTCATCCCGATCACCACGGCGATCGTCGCCTTCCTGACCGGCGGCGCCCGCAGGCTGCAGCGCTGGATCAGCCTGGCCGGGGCCACGGCCCTGCTGGCCGCCGGCATCGCCCTGCTGACAGCGGTTCTGGAGGCTCCGACCGGCATCATCGTCGCCCAGATGGGTGGCTGGCCGGCGCCGTTCGGGATCACCCTGGTCGCCGACGCGCTGTCGGCGATCATGGTGGTCATCACCGGCATCACCGGTCTGGCCGTGGCGGTGTACGCCCAGGCCGATGTCGACCGGCGCGAGGAACAGTACGGCTTCCACCCGCTGTTCCACATGCTGCTGACCGGCGTGTGCGGCGCCTTCGTGACCGGTGACCTGTTCAACCTGTACGTCTGGTTCGAGGTGATGCTGATCGCCTCGTTCGCCCTGCTGGTGCTGGGCAGCCGGCGCGCCCAGCTCGACGGCGCGGTCAAGTACGTGGCGCTGAACCTGTTGGCCACGACCCTGTTCCTGGGCGGCATCGGCCTGCTCTACGGCATGACCGGCACGCTGAACATGGCCGACCTGCATCTGCGCGTGCAGGAGGTCGAGAACCAGGGGCTGGTCACGGCCGTGGCGGTCATGTTCATGGTCGCCTTCGGCATCAAGTCGGCGGTGTTCCCGCTGTTCTTCTGGCTGCCGGCCTCGTACCACACGCCCTCGGTGGCGGTGTCGGCGGTGTTCTCGGGCCTGCTGACCAAGGTCGGCGTGTATGCGCTGATTCGCGTGTTCACGCTGATCTTCACCGGCGACGTCGGCTACACCCACACCCTGCTGCTGATCGTCGCCGGGGCGACGATGGTCACCGGCGTGCTCGGCGCCGCGGCGCAGAACGAGTTGCGGCGCATCCTGTCGTTCCACATCGTCAGCCAGATCGGCTACATGATCATGGGGTTGGCGCTGTTCACGCCGCTCGCCCTGGTCGGCGCGGTGTTCTATGTGGTCCACCACATTATCGTGAAGGCCAACCTGTTCCTGGTCAGCGGCGTCGCCAACCGCCTGACCGGCTCGTTCGAGCTGAAGAAGATCGGCGGGCTGTACGCGGCCCGCCCCTTCCTGGCGGTGCTGTTCGCCATCCCGGCGTTCTCGCTGGCCGGCTTCCCGCCGCTGTCCGGGTTCTGGGCCAAGCTGCTGCTGATCCAGGCCGGGCTGGAAGTCGACTCCTATCTGATCGTGGCGGCGGCGCTGGTGGTCGGGCTGCTGACCATCTACTCGATGACCAAGATCTGGGCCGAGGCGTTCTGGAAGCCGCACCCTGACGGCGTCGTACCGGGCACCGGCGCGCTGGCGCTGCGCCGCATCGACTGGGTCCTGCTGGTCGCGCCGATCACGGCGCTGGCCATGCTGACCGTGATCATCGGGCTGTGGACCGAGCCGTTCCTGGCGGTGGCGACGCGCGCCGCAGAGCAGCTCCTCGACCCGCAGGCCTATGTCGCCGCCGTGCTGGGAGCCGCGCCATGACCTTGTTCCTGCTCAACGCGCTGTGCGCCCTCGGCTGGGCGGCGATGATCGGCAGCTTTTCGGAAGTGACGCTGCTGACCGGTTTCGTCGTCGGCTTCGCGGCACTGCACCTGACGCGCTCGCTCTACGGCGAAACGGCCTATTTCTCGCGGGTGTTCAGCGTGACGTTCTTCCTGCTGTACTTCCTGTACGAACTGCTCGTGTCGAGCATCAAGGTGGCGCAGGACGTGCTGCGGCCGCGCCTGAAAAGCCGGCCGGGCATCGTCGCCCTGCCGCTGGATGCGCGCAGCGACGCGGAGATCACGCTGCTCGCCAACATCATCTCGCTGACTCCCGGCACGCTCAGCCTGGACGTGTCGGCAGACCGCTCCACGCTGTATGTCCACGCCATGTTTGCCGACGACCCCGACGCCGTCCGCAACGAAATCAAGTCCGGCCTGGAGCGCCGGCTGCTGGAGGCCATGCGATGATCGACCTCGACTCCCCGATCCTGGAAGGGGCCGTCTGGCTGTCGTTCGCCCTGATCCTGGCCGGCATGGGCTTTGCCTTCGCCCGCCTCGCCTATGGCGGCAATGCCAACCCGGGCGACGGCAATGAGGACAGCGAAGACGACCGGCGCCGGCGCGACCGCAGCGACATCCTGCCCGACCGGATCGTGGCACTGGACCTGCTCACGTTCCTGACCGTCGCCTTTCTGGGCGTGTTCTGCATCGCCTCGGGGCAGACGGCGTTCCTGGACGTGGCGATCGCCCTGGCCCTGGTCGGGTTCCTGGCGACGGCCGCATTCGCCCGCTATGTCGAGCGCACGGCGGCTGCGTCCACGATATCCGAAGACCGCGACGACTGAGCACGAATGGGAGCACGCCATGGTCGCCGACATCGTCACCGCCGTGCTGCTCATCGCCGGGGCCGGCTTCGCGTTCATCGCCGGGCTGGGGGTGTGGCGCCTGCCCGACGTGATGATGCGCATGCACGCGTCGACCAAGGCCGGCACGCTGGGCGTCGGCCTGATCCTGCTGGCCCTGGCAGTCCATGTCGGCGAACTGACCGTGGTGTCGCGGGCGCTGGCGGCGATCGTGTTCCTGCTGCTGACGGCGCCGGTCGCCGCGCACATGATCGGCCGCGCCGCCTACCGCTCCGGCGAACCGCTGTGGGAGCGCACCGTCACCGACGAGTGGGGCCGCCATGGCCAGCCGCCGGCGGCGGCGACTGGCCCGACGCAGCCGGAGCCCCAGGTGGCGGAGGAGCGCGGCCGCACCTGAGCCTTGCCGTCGACGGACTCAGGTGCCGCCGGCCACGCCCGCCTGGCCGCCGTGGCCGTGCGCCGGGGCCGGCGCCGGCTCGATGTTGGCGTGCCGGTTCAGGAACGTCTCGAGGTCGATGACGGCGATCCGCCATTCGCGGCCGAACTTGATGGCGCGCAGGTCGCCGTGGCGGATCCAGGCGCGGATCGTGCTGTCCTTGACGCGAAGCTTCTCGGCGGCCTCGTGAACCGTCAGCAGAGGGGCACGCAACATGGCGGCGTTTCCTTGGCAAGGTTGATGTGCGTTTATGTTACCATGTATATGCCCGACGCAGGCGCTGGCATCAATACGGTCGGCATGTCGCAGGACAACGGGGGCAGCTTACTTGTTTCCCTCGGGGGACAACGGGGACAGTTTATTTATTTCCCTGGAAAAGTTAGCTCAGCGTTGCAAGTCAGTACGAGGGAAATAAGTAAACTGTCCCCGTTGTCCAACTGTCCCCGTTGTCCCCCGTTGTCCCAGGCGGTGCTCCATGGCAGCTACAGTGACCGAAACGCCCACCATTCTGATCATCAACGGGCCCAACCTGAACCTGCTGGGCGTGCGCGAGCCGGCCGTGTACGGCAGCGACACGCTGGGCGACATCGAGATGGCCTGTGCCGAGCGCGCCGAATCGCTGGGCATCGGCCTGGACTTCCGGCAGAGCAACACCGAGGGCGAGATCGTCGGGTGGATCCAGGAGGCGCGCACCGTCCACGACGGCATCATCCTGAACGCCGGCGCCTACACCCACACGTCGATCGCCATCATGGACGCGCTGCTGGCCGCCGACCTGCCGGTGATCGAGGTGCACCTGTCCAATCCGCACCGCCGCGAGGCATTCCGTCACACGTCCTACGTCTCGCTGGCCGCCGACGGCGTCATCTGCGGCCTGGGCGGCCACGGCTACCTGCTGGCCCTGGAGGCCATGGCACGGCTGATCGAGGCGGGGGAGGAGGAAGCGTAGGGCGGCCGGAGCGAAGCGACGCCCACCGCACGGCGTCGCCGATCCCACACGCCGCGATTGCCGCGATCCCGGCGGTCGGGATCTCCGTATCCTGTCCCCGCCGCGGCGCCAACGCTCCGGCGCTGCACGGAACTGCGGCGCCGGCGCCGGCGCCGGCGGAGAGGCCGGGTGTCGGGCGTCGCTTCGCTCCGGCCGACCTACATTTATCGGCGCGAACATCGACCGCGCCCGGCAGAATTCGCTTGCGCCGTGTGGCGAAAGGCCTTTTCTCGGATCGGCAAGTCAGGCAAGGGCAATCGGACAGCAGCCACATGACGGAGTTCGACATCGACGGCGACCTGGTCCGCAAGCTGGCGGGCCTGCTCGACGAGACGGGCTTGAGCGAGATCGAGTTCGCCGCCGGCGACCGCCGCATCCGCGTGACCCGGCAGATCATGGCGGCGCCGGCTGCCGCGCCCGCAGCCGCCGCGACCCCGGCCGCCGCCACGGTGGCCGCCGCCGAGCCCGGTGCGCCGGCCGCCCTGCCCGACGGCGCGCTGCCCTCGCCCATGGTCGGCACCGTGTATCTGGGGCCGGAGCCGGGGGCGCCACCGTTCGTCCGCGCCGGCGATTCGGTGGCCGAGGGCGACACCCTGCTGATCATCGAGGCGATGAAGGTGATGAACCCGATCCGCGCCCCGCGCGCCGGCGTCGTCCGGCAGGTCGTGGTCAAGGACGCCCAGCCGGTCGAGTACGGCGACGTGCTCATGGTCATCGCTTGAGCCGGCGGCGAGCATGTTCCAGAAAATCCTCATTGCCAACCGCGGCGAGATCGCGCTGCGCATCCACCGCGCCTGCCGCGAGATGGGCATCAGCACGGTGGTCGTGCACTCCACCGCCGACGCCGACGCCATGGCCGTGCGCCTGGCCGACGAGAGCGTGTGCATCGGCCCGCCGCCGGCCCGCGACAGCTACCTGAACATCCCGGCGATCCTGTCGGCGGCGACCATCACCGGTGCCGACGCCATCCACCCCGGCATCGGCTTCCTGGCCGAGAACGCCCGCTTCGCCGAGATGGTCGAGGAGCACGGCTTCGCCTTCATCGGCCCGACGCCCGAGCACATCCGCGTCATGGGCGACAAGATCGCCGCCAAGAAGACCGTGCTGGGCGCCGGTCTGCCGGTGGTGCCCGGCTCCGACGGCCCCGTCCAGACGCTGGAGGAGGCCCGCGTCGTGGCCGAGACGGTCGGCTATCCGGTGCTGGTAAAGGCGGCGGCCGGTGGCGGCGGCAAGGGCATGAAGGTGGCGCGCGACCGCGACACGCTGGCCGCGGCGATCTCGCTGGCCCGCGCCGAGGCCGGCGCGGCGTTCGGCGACGACAGCGTCTATCTGGAGAAATACCTGGAGCGGCCGCGCCATATCGAGATCCAGGTGCTGGGCGACAGCCACGGCACCGTGGTCCACTTCGGCGAGCGCGACTGCTCGGTGCAGCGCCGCCACCAGAAGGTCATCGAGGAGGCGCCCTCCCCGGCCCTCACCGCGGCCGAGCGCGCCCGCATCGGCGCCCTGGCCACCGAGGCGGCGCGGCGCATCGGCTACCGCGGCGCCGGCACCATGGAGTTCCTCTACGAGCACGGCGACTTCCACTTCATCGAGATGAACACCCGGCTGCAGATCGAGCATCCGGTGTCGGAGATGATCAGCGGCGTCGACCTGGTGCGCGAGCAGATCCGCGTCGCCGCCGGCGAGCCGCTCGGCTACGGCCAGGACGACCTGCGCTTCTCCGGCCATGCGATCGAGTGCCGCATCAACGCCGAGCACCCGGACACGTTCACGCCGTCGCCGGGCCGCATTGCCTCGTACCACGCGCCGGGCGGGCTGGGCGTGCGCGTCGACAGCGCGCTCTATGACGGCTACCGCGTGCCGCCGCACTATGACAGCCTGATCGCCAAGCTGATCGTGCACGGCACCAACCGTGGCGAGGCGCTGATGCGGCTGCGCCGGGCGCTGGAGGAGTTCGTCATCGAGGGGCTGGATACGACCCTGGCCCTGCACCGCAACCTTGTCATCTTGCCGGAGTTCATGGCCGGGGACTACGATATCCACTGGCTTGAACGCCTGATCGATGGCCGCTGAGCCGGCAGCCGACCCGACGCGGCAGGAACGGCGACGTGAGTGAACTGACCCCCGGCCTGGTATTGCGCGCCTACGCCAACGGCTACTTCCCGATGGCGGATTCGGCGGAGTCGCCGGAGCTGTTCTGGTTCGACCCGCCGCTGCGCGGCATCCTGCCGCTGGACGGCTTCCGCGTGCCGAAGCGGCTGCGCCGCACGGTCCGCCAGGGCCGCTTCCAGGTGCGCTACGACACCGCGTTCGAAGAGGTCATCACGGCCTGCGCCGAGCCGACGGCGGAGCGGCCCAAGACCTGGATCAACCAGGAGATCGTGCGCCTCTACTGCGAGCTGGCGGCGCTGGGCCATGCCCACAGCGTCGAGTGCTGGCGCGAAGGCCGGCTGGCCGGCGGGCTGTACGGCGTGGCCCTGCGCGGCGCCTTCTTCGGCGAGAGCATGTTCTCGCGCGAGACCGACGCCAGCAAGGTCGCCCTGGTGCACCTGGTGGCGCTGCTCCGCCACGGCGGGTTCACCCTGCTCGACAGCCAGTTCATGACCGGGCACCTGCGCCGCTTCGGCGGCATCGAGGTGACCAAGCCGGCCTACAAGACCCTGCTGGTCCGCGCCCTGGCCACCGATGCCCGCCTCGACCCCGCGGCCGATGCGGCGGCCGTTGCGGCCTTGCTGGCGGAGCAGAGCGGCCGCGGCGACCGGCAGGACGGCGAGGCGGTCGACGAATAGCGGCGGCCGGGTGTCGACGCCAGCCCGACCGGGTGTCGACGCCGGCCCGGCCAAGGACATGGTCCACACCGACCACTGCACCCGGAGCCCGGCCGGCACCGCCATTTGTTGCGCCCCGGACACATTGCGGCAGTAACGGCTCACTGCAGCAGGCCATGGCGGTTCGCACACCTGCACCGGCCGACCGGCAGCGCTAGATATTGCACTGCAACATCAGCCAAGGCCGCCTCATGCCAAAGCAGCGGCCGGCAGGGAGGACGCTCTCCGTTCAGGAGACTGTCCAATGACGATCCGCAAGCTGCTGCCGGGCGAGATCCCGGCCTACGAAGCCCACCTGCTGCGGCTCGGCGCCGCCGACCGCGCCGCCCGCTTCCATGCCGCCCTGTCCGATGACGGCGTGCGCACCCATGCAGCCCGGCTCGCCTGGCCGCAGACCCGCATCGTGGCGGCCGTCGCCGACGGCACGGTCCGCGGCGCGGTCGAGCTGCAGGCGCTCGATCCCGCCGAGACCGCCGCCGAGCTGGCCGTCAGCGTCGAGCCCGGCCTGCAGAACCAGGGTCTCGGCACCGAGCTGGTGCGCCGCTCCCTGACCGTGGCGCGCAACCGCGCCATGCGTCAGGTGATCATGCTGCATCTCGGCGACAACCGCCGCATGACGCGCCTCGCCCGCCGCCTCGAGGGCACGGCAACCCTCGGCGACGGCGGCGAGGTCGAGACGACGTTCGTGCTCGACCCGCCGGACGGGTTTTCACTGCTGCAGGAACTGGCCGACGACGGCACCGCCCTGTTCGCCGCCGGGATCGACCTGTGGCACCGGCTGCTGCGCGGGTGACACGGGCCGGGTCACCGTTTCCCCGCGGTCGGCGCCGGGACAAAGAGCCGGGCTGCGCAGGCTCAGCCCAGCCTGCGGGATCCTGGCGGCAGGCGGCATTCACCCGCGCAGACCATGAGGCCACGTGGCGCTAGAAATCCATTCCGAGTTCCGCCATTCATGGATGCAGCGCTGTCCGCCACAACCCGGCAGCGGCGCCGGGACGGGACGGGACGGGACGGGACGGAACACGTCCTGGTGCAACCGTCGCGACTTCCGGGGCCACACGACAGGATCCGATCCGGATCCGGCTTGAAGGTGCAAGGACATGACTGAACGAGACGCTTGTTCATCTGGACACTTGCCGGCGGCCACGAAGGCGGGCGCCGCAGCCCCGGCGCTGTCCCGCCGCCGGATCCTGCAGGGCTTCGGGATGGCGAGCCTCGGCGCGATCGCGTCGTTGTTCGCGGTGCGGACCGCGCAGGCACAGGTATCGCCCCGAATCCCGGCAAATCCACGCGGCCCCCTGGATCCACGCGGCGTCGCCGACCCGCGGGGCGTCGCCGACCCGCGCGGACCGTTGGATCCACGAGGACCGCTGGACCCGCGGGGCATTGCCGATCCACAGGGCCCTCTCGATCCGCGCGGACCCTTGGATCCGCGGTAGCCTTGAACCTGCCGGCGCGTGCGGGCTGTCCGGCAAGCCAACGGCTCACGCGCCTTGCGGCTCGCCATGTCGTGGCGGGCTTGGCGGCCCGGCCGGTCGCGCCACGATGGGCCCTATGGCGCGGCGCGCCACGATGGGCCCTATGGTGCGGCGCGGGGAGTATGCGGGAGGTCAGTCGTCGCCGTGGTCGCCGACCAGGACCTCGCGCTTGCCGACGTGGTTGGGCTTGCCGACCACGCCCTCGGCCTCCATGCGCTCGACCAGGCGGGCGGCGCGGTTGTAGCCGATCTGCAGCTGGCGCTGGATGAAGCTGGTCGAGGCCTTGCGCTCGCGGGCGACGATGGCGACGGCGCGGTCATAGAGGTCGTCGCCCGAGCCGCCGGCCTCGCCCCCGCCGCCGCCTAATCCGTCATCGGCCAGGGCCGCGAAGCCGCCGGCCTCGTCGTCGTCCTCCAGCACCGAGTCGTCGTAGCTCGGCTCGCCCTGGGTCTTCAGGAACCTGACCACGTCCTCGACCTCGTCATCGCTGACGAACGGGCCATGGACGCGGGCAATGCGCCCGCCGCCGGCCATGTGCAGCATGTCGCCCTGGCCGAGGAGCTGTTCCGCCCCGCCCTCGCCCAGGATGGTGCGGCTGTCGATCTTGCTGGTCACCTGGAAGCTGATGCGGGTCGGGAAGTTGGCCTTGATGGTGCCGGTGATGACGTCGACCGACGGTCGCTGCGTGGCCATGATCAGGTGGATGCCGGCGGCGCGCGCCATCTGCGCCAGGCGCTGGATGGCCGCCTCGATGTCCTTGCCGGCGACCAGCATCAGGTCAGCCATCTCGTCGACGACGACCACGATGTAGGGCAGCTCGGTCAGGTCGATCGGCTCCTCCTCGAACACCGGCTTGCCGGTGTCGGGGTCGAAGCCGGTCTGCACCCGGCGCATCAGCGGCTCACCCTTGTCCCTGGCCTCGCGCAGGCGCTGGTTGTAGCCCTCGATGTTGCGCACGCCCAGCTTGGCCATGGCGCGGTAGCGACCCTCCATCTCGCGCACCGCCCATTTCAGGGCGACCACGGCCTTCTTCGGGTCGGTGACGACCGGCGTCAGCAGGTGCGGGATGCCATCGTAGACCGACAGCTCCAGCATCTTCGGGTCGACCAGGATCAGGCGCACCCGGTCCGGCGGCATGCGGTACAGCAGCGACAGGATCATGGTGTTGATCGCCACCGACTTGCCGGAGCCGGTGGTGCCGGCGATCAGCAGGTGTGGCATGCGCGACAGGTCGGCCAGCACCGGCGTGCCGCCGATGTCCTTGCCCAGGACCAGGGCCAGCTTGCCACCGGTCTTCTCCATCGCCTTGCTGGCCAGCAGTTCGCGCAGGTAGACGATCTCGCGCTGCGCGTTGGGCAGTTCGATGCCGATGGCGTTGCGGCCCGGCACCACGGCGACGCGCACCGAGATGGCGCTCATCGACCGCGCGATGTCGTCGGCCAAGCCGATGACGCGGCTCGACTTGGTGCCCGGCGCCGGCTCCAGCTCGTACAGGGTCACCACCGGGCCGGGGTTGACGCGGACGATCTCGCCGCGCACGCCGAAGTCGCCGAGCACGCCCTCCAGCAGCTCGGCATTGCGCTGCAGCGCCTCCTCATTGAGCAAAGCCGGCCGTTTCGCCGGATCGGGCTCACGCAGCAGGTCGAGCGGCGGCAGCTCGTATTCGGCCGCCGCCGGGTCGAAGGCGAAGTGCGTCTGGCGCTCCGCGGCGGCGCGGTGGCCCTGAGCCAGCGGCCCGGCCTTGGCCGCCACCACCGCCGGCGCCCGCTCCGCCTGAGCCGCGGCGGGGGACGCGACGACGGGAGCGGTGCGCTGGCGGGGGGACGGGGCCGAGGCCGACGGTGCCGACACCTCGTCCGCGTCGATGTCCAAGTCGTAATCGTCCTCATCGTCCGCGGCCCGGGCGCCGCGGCGCAGGCGCGCCAAGCACCCCGTCAGTCGCGGTGCCACGCGGGTGCGGGCGGTGCGTGCCGTCCAGGCGGCGGCCGCCGCCGCGATGCGGCCCAGCCAGCACGCCACCACGCGCAGGCGCCGGCCGTGCTCGCGCCACTCCGCCAGCGGCAGGCCGAGCGCCACGACCAGCAGCGCCACGGCCGCAGCGCCGGCCAGCGGTGCCGACCATCCCCCGCCCGGCAGCGCGCCCAGCAGCATCAGGCCGACGGCGCCGCCGAAGCTGGTCAGGCCCGTCCAGGCCGCCGGCGGCGGCAGCGGCGCCAGCGCCGCGGCCAGCACCGGCACGACCAGGAGCAGCGCCGCCACGCGCAAGGTGATGCGGCCCAGCGGCGCCTGCCGCACCAGCCGCCAGCCCCAGGTCAGCGGCACCAGGGCCAGGATGAAGCCCGCGGCGCCGACCGTCTGGATGACCAGATCGGCCGGATGGGCGCCAGAGATGCCGAGCAGGTTGGTGACCGGCCCGGGCGCCCGCGCCGTGTTCCACGACGGATCGGCCGGATCGTAGCTGACCAGGGCGAGCAGCACCACGCCGCCCAGCACGATCAGCCCCAGACCGATCATCTCGCGCAGCCGGCGGTGCAGGAAGGCGGCGACCCCTTCGGGCAGGAAGGACGGCCGCGCGCCGCCGCGCAGGGACCGGCCGCGGCCGCGGGACAGGGTTCTGGAGGCGCCATTGGCCATGGCATCAGGCTCCGGAAGACCGCACTGCAGGCCCGCTCGGGCGCAGGATCGCCGCGAACCGCTGCAGCGCGCTTGTGACGGTGTCGAGATCGTGAACCAGGGCGACACGGACATGGCGCCGGCCGGGATCGTCGCCGCCGGCAGCCGGACGCGACAGACAGGCGCCAGGCAGCACGCGCAGGCCCGCCTCGGCCCACAGCCGTCGCGCCGCCGCCTCGCCGTCGCCCACGTCGAGCCACAGGAAGAAGCCGCCCGGCGGCCGGTAGAAGCCGAAGGCACCGGCCAGCAGCCGCTCCGCCGCGTCGATCTTCTGTCGGTAGAGCGCGCGGGTGGCCGCGGCGTGGGCGTCGTCGCGCCACAGCGCCGCCGCCGCGGCCTGCACCGGCAGCGGCATGCCGGCCGCGGAGTAGCCGCGCAGGCGGCGGAAGCCGGCGATCAGCGCCGGATCGCCGACCACGAACCCGGCCCGCAGGCCGGCGGCGCTGGACCGCTTGGACAGGGAATGGAAGACGAGCAGACCGTCGAGGCTGCCGCCGGCGCACTGCAGCGCCCCCGGCGGCGGCGCGCGGTCGTAGATCTCGGCATAGCACTCGTCCAGCGCCAGGACGAAGCCGTGGCGGCGGGCCAGGCCGATCAGGCGACCCAGATAGGCACGGCTGGCGATGGCACCCTGCGGATTGGCCGGGCTGCACAGGTACATCAGGGCCAGCCGGTCGAGCAGGTCGCGCCGCGCTTCCAGCGCGTCCAGGTCGGGCAGGAAGCCGGTGGCGGCGCTCGTGTCCAGGAACACCGGCTCGGCGCCGGCCATGACGGCGGCGCCCTCGTACACGGCATAGAACGGATTTGGCAGGGCGACCGCCGGCGCCCGCCCGCCCTTGCGCTGCGGCACCGTCAACAGTGCGGCCAGGAACAGCGCCTCGCGCGTGCCGGAGACGGGCAGCAGGCAGCGGTCGGGATCGATCAGGCCCGGTGCCGGATCATAGCGGCGGGCCAGCCAGCCGGCGCAGGCCTCGCGGAATTCGGCGGTGCCGTCGAGCGGCGGGTAGCGGTTCCACAAATGGGCGTGCGCCCGCAGCACCTGGTCGATCAGCGCCGGCGGCGGGTGCTGCGGCTCGCCCAGCGACAGGACCAGCGGCGTGACACCCGCCGACGGCGCGACACCATCCAGCAGCCGTGCCAGTCGCGTGAACGGATAATCGGACAGGGCAGCGAGCCGGTCGTTGAGCATGAGCGCGCGTCCAGGACGAAACACGAACGATCCTACCGCGGACCGCCCCGCAACTCAACCCTGCTCGCGGATTATGAATTGCGTGTTTTCAAAGGGTTTGTCTGCGGAGTTCGACCGGAGACTCAGAAGCTTTTGCGGCGTGCGGTGCGTGCTACGTCCGCCGGGGCGCGTCAACGGGTCGCCCTTGCTCCGCCCAGGCACGGAATTGGAACGGCCTCATGATCAGGCTGTTGCGAACCTGCCGCAACGAGAGCAGATCTTCATCTCCCGTAGCAATACAGAAAGCGTCTCCAGCAACCGCCAACTCAAGTCTCGCGATGTCTTTGGCATCCCGGCATTGAATTAAACGCTCCTCCGGGGGACATAATACGGAGTTCCGGGGGGAGTTCCGGGGACACAATATGGATCTCCGTTGATCCGGTCGCACGCCAAAGTGCGCCATCGCCGAATCAAGTGATGTGTCCCCGAGACTCCTCCCCGAGACTCCTCCCCGAGACTCCGCCCGACACTTCGCGCTGTGGCGCGATGCTTCGGAACAAAAAAAGGCCGGGCGGGGCCCGTCCCGCCCGGCGTCGAGGTGGGGACGGGCCCCCGGAGAGGCCCGTCCCGCTGGTGGGAGTGCGTTCGTGACCCGGACCGGCGTTATGCCCGCATCGAGCCCTGGCCGAACTCGGGGTAGGCCTCCAGGCCCAGCTCGGCGCGGTCGAGGCCGATGTCCTCGTACTCCTCGGCCGGCCGGACGCCGACGGTGAACTTGATGATCGACCAGACGATCAGCGCGAGCACGAAGGTGAACACGCCGATCGACACGACGCCGGTCAGCTGCACCAGGACCTGCTCGCCCATCGTCCGGGCCACGGTCTCGCCGGCCTCGGTCTCGTACTCGGTCTGGTAGGTCAGCGCGACCGCCAGCGTGCCCCAGATGCCGGCGACCAGGTGGGCCGAGATGGCGCCGACCACGTCGTCGATCTTGAGCTTGTCGAACAGCGGCACCGCGAACACGACCAGCACGCCGCCGACGCCGCCGATCAGGATGGCCTGGCCCAGCGTCGGCGAGTCGGGCGCGGCGGTGATCGACACCAGGCCGGCGATGGCGCCGTTGAGGGCCATGGTCAGGTCGACCTTGCCGTAGACGAGCTGGCTGACGATCATCGCCGCCACCACGCCGCCGCCCGCCGCCATGTTGGTGTTGGCGTAGATGTTGGCGATGGCGATGGCGTCGGCCGCCGAGCCCAGGGCGAGCTGCGAGCCGCCGTTGAAGCCGAACCAGCCGAGCCACAGGATGAACGTGCCCAGCGTCGCCAGCGGCAGGTTGGCGCCGGGCATGGCGTTGATGCTGCCGTCCGGGTTGAACTTGCCGCGCCGCGCGCCGATCACGATGGCGCCGGCCAGGGCCGCCCAGCCGCCCACCGAGTGCACCAGCGTCGAGCCGGCGAAGTCGCTGAAGCCCATCTCGGCCAGCCAGCCGCCGCCCCACTGCCACGACCCGGTGATCGGGTACATGAACCCGGTCAGGATCACCGTGAACAACAGGAACGACCAGGCCTTGGTGCGCTCCGCCACGGTGCCGGACACGATCGACGCGGCGGTGGCCACGAACACCATCTGGAAGAACCAGTCGGACGTGGCGGCATAGGCACCGGCCTCGAATTCGCCGGCCAGGGCGGCGGTGTCGTCGGGCGACCAGAACAGCGAGAAGCTGCCGATGTAGCCGCCGTCGACGCCGGCATACATCAGGTCGTAGCCGATCAGGTAGTACATGATGCCGGCCACGGAGTAGAGCGCGATGTTCTTCAGGCAGATGGTCGCCGTGTTCTTGGTGCGGACCAGGCCCGACTCCAGCATGGCGAAGCCGGCCGCCATCCACATCACCAGGGCGCCGTGCAGGAAGAACGAGAACGTGTTGAGGATGAACTGCGTCTCCAGCGGCACGCCGCTCGCGGTGGTCAGGTCGACCGCCTCGGCCGCCTCCTGCGCCATGGCGGGCACCGCCAGGGCCAGCACACCAAGTCCCGTCGCCCCCGCCGTCAGGGCCAGTTTCTTGAGCTTTGTCATTGTGTCGTTCTCCTTACAGCGCCGCCGCATCGGTCTCGCCCGTGCGGATGCGCACCGCCTGGACGATCTCGAACACGAAGATCTTGCCGTCGCCGATGCGGCCGGTGTTGGCCGATTTCTGGATGGTCTCGACCACCCGCTCGACCATGTCGCTGGTCACCGCGACCTCGATCTTCACCTTGGGCAGGAAGCTGACCGAGTACTCCGCCCCACGATAGATCTCGGTCTGGCCCTTCTGCCGGCCGAACCCCTTCACTTCGCTCACGGTCAAGCCCTGCAAGCCCAGCGAGGTCAGCGCTTCCCGCACCTCGTCGAGTTTGAACGGCTTGATGATCGCCATTACGAGTTTCATTCGCGTGTCCCCTCGGCTGGATGCGCCTGTCCGCTCAAGGCTTGGGCATTAGGCGCCGCTGGCCGCTCTCCAACGGAATCGAAAAACGGCTTTTCAATTTCCGTGCCGACACTTGTGCGTTGCCAAAAAAGTCCAAATCCCACAGTGATTTATGAGGGTCGCACAGGGCACACCTCTTTCCCGGCTAGGTTCGCATGCATGAACTTTGTGCAAAACCGACAAATTGATGCCCATTTGGGCAGGCGCCGCGACGCGACGAGGCGGGGCGGGGCGGGGCGGGGCGGGGCGGGGCACCCGGTCGCATCCTCTGGACAACGTGGCCGCGTGCGACGATGCTTGTCGGCATGGACAACGCACCCAACCCGACTCCGGCCGATCCGCCGGCCGACGAGTTGCGCACCCAGGTGCTGGTGATCGGCGGCGGCATGGCCGGACTGACGCTGGCGGCGGCGCTCGGCACTGCCGGCGTCGATGTCGTCCTGGTCGACCGCGACACCGTCGAGGCGCGCACCACGCCGGGCTTCGACGGCCGCACCACCGCGATCGCCTGCGGCTCGCAGCGGTTGATGGCCGGCGCCGGGCTGTGGCCGGCCCTGGCGGCGGACGCCGAGCCGATCCTCGACATCCGCATCGCCGACGGCCGCGCTCCGGTGTTCCTGCACTACGACCACCGCGAGGTCGGCGCCGACCCGTTCGGCTACATCATCGAGAATCGGCTGCTGCGCCTGGGCCAGTTCGCCCGCCTGGACACCCTGCCGTCGGTGACGGCGCTGGCCGGCACGGCGGTGATGGCGATCGAGCGAGAACCGGCCATCGCCCGCGCCACCCTGGCCGACGGCCGCGTGGTGCGCGCCGAGCTGATCGTCGGCGCTGACGGGCGCGGCTCGTTCGTGCGGCAGAGCGCCGGCATCGGCATCGTCTCGTGGCGCTACCGGCAGAAGGCCATCGCCTGCACCATGGCGCACGAGGCGCCGCACCGCGGCCTGGCGGTGGAGCACTTCCGGCCGGCCGGGCCGTTCGCCGTCCTGCCCATGACCGACGACGCCGAGGGCACCCACCGCAGCTCGATCGTCTGGACCGAGCGCGAGGACCTGGCCGACGCCTACGCCGCCCTGCCCGACCCGGCCTTCGACGCCGAGCTGCAGCGCCGCGTCGGCGACCACCTCGGGCGCGTGCGGGTCCTGGGCAGGCGCTGGGTCTATCCGCTGGGCGTGCTGCATGCCAACGCCTATGTGGCGCCGCGGCTGGCCCTGGTCAGCGAGGCGGCGCATGGCATCCATCCGATTGCCGGACAGGGCCTGAACATGGGCCTGCGCGACGTGGCGGCGCTGGCCGAGGTCGTCGTCGACCAGGCGCGCCTGGGCCTGGACGCGGGCGATCCCGACGCGCTGGCCCGCTACGAGCGCTGGCGGCGGTTCGACAACATGAGCCTGGTGGCCGTCACCGACGTGCTCAACCGCCTGTTCTCCAACGACCTCCCGCCGATCCGCCTGGCCCGCGACACGGGCCTGGCCATGGTCGAGCGGCTGCCGCCGCTGAAGAAGTTCTTCATGCGCCATGCCATGGGCGTGGTGGGGCAGCTGCCGCGGGTGATGCGGGGCGAGGAGGTCTGAAGGACCGGGGCATGACGCCTCCCGGAGCCGGGCCGGCGCCGGCACCAGATACCCGCGCCGCCGGGACCATCAGCCCCTAGGGCACGGCCGCCCGCCGGCTGTCCTGGCCCGCCGGTGCCACATCGTCGGCCATGATGTCCACCTGCCGGTAGCCCTGGTAGTAGAGCAGCGTGGTCAGGTCGCCGTGCTCCACGCGCGCCGCGGCCTGCGCCCGCACCACCGGCTTGGCGTGGAACGCGACGCCCAGGCCGGCGGCCAGCAGCATGGGCAGGTCGTTGGCGCCGTCGCCGACGGCCAAACTGTCGGCCGCGCCGAGCCCGAGCCGGACCGTGTGCTCCCGCAGCGCGGCCAGCTTGCGTTCCCTGCCGACGATCGGGTTGCCGACCTCGCCGGTCAGCACGCCGTCGCGCACGATCAGCCGGTTGGCCTCGGCGGCGTGGAAGCCGCACAGGTCGCGCACCCGGTCGGCGAAGACATGGAACCCGCCGGAGATCAGCACGCACCGGGCGCCGTGGGCGCGCATGGTCCGCACCAGCGCCCGGGCGCCGGGGGTCAGCCGCACGTCGGCCATGGCGCGGTCGAGCAGCGCCGCCGAATGGCCGGCCAGCAGGCCGACCCGCTCGCGCAGCGCCTGCTCGAAGCCGATCTCGCCGTTCATGGCGCGGCGCGTGATCGGTACCACCCGGTCGCCGACCCCGGCCAGGGTGGCCAGCTCGTCCAGCGTCTCGGTGGTGACGATGGTCGAGTCCATGTCGGCGACCAGCAGCCGCTTGCGCCGCCCGGCCGCCGGCTGCACCGCCACATCGACCGGGGCCGCGCCCAGCGCCGCCCGCACCGCCGCCCCGGCCGCCCCGGCCGCCCCGACCGCCCCGGCCGCCGCCGGCACCGTCCCGGCGAACGGCACATCGGCCGCCACAGCGGGTGCCAACCAATTGATTCCCCCGACCTCTGCGGCGACATTGGCGAGGGCGCCGGCAGCCGCGCGGACCAGACCATCATCCAGGGGCGCGCGCGCCGGGTCGGCGACCAACGTTGCGACGTAATCCATGGCGGCCTGCTGCGGGCGATAAGGACGCCCGCTATATGCGCCAGGCCGCACCACGGTGTCCATGGCCGGTTCCGTTCTCGTCATCGGCGGCCCGACCGCCAGCGGCAAGTCGGCGCTGGCGGTCGACCTCGCCGGGCGCCTCGACGGCGTCGTCATCAATGCCGACAGCATGCAGGTCTACCGCGAGCTGCCGGTGCTGACCGCCCAGCCGGACGCCGCGGCGCGGGCGCGCGCGCCGCACCGGCTGTACGGCGTGCTGGGCGGCGAGGAGCGCTGCTCGGCCGGGCGCTGGCGCGCCATGGCAATGGAGGAAATCGACGCTGCGCTGGCTGCCGGGCGGCGGCCCATCGTCGTCGGCGGCACCGGCCTGTACCTGGAGGCGCTGACCCAGGGCATCGCCGATATCCCGCCGGTGCCGGATGCGGTCCGCGCCGCGGCGACGGCGCTGTACGACCGCCTCGGTGGCGCCGCCTTCCGCGCGGCGCTGGCCGGGCGCGATCCGGCAGCGGCGGCGCGCCTGCCGCCCGGCGACCGGCAGCGGCTGATTCGCGCCTGGGAGGTCATCGCCGCCACCGGCCGGTCCCTGTCCGCCTGGCAGGACGATGCCGCGGCCGGCCCGCCGCCCGGCCTGACGTTCAACGTGCTCCTGGTGCTGCCGCCCCGCCCGGCCCTGTACGCCGCCTGCGATGCCCGCTTCGCGGCCATGCTGGCGGCCGGGGCCCTGGACGAGGTGCGCGCCCTGGCGGCCCGCGGCCTGGATCCGGGCCTGCCCGTGATGAAGGCCCTGGGCGTGCCCGAGCTCTTGGGCCACCTGACCGGCACGCTCGGCCGTGACGAGGCCGCACGCCTGGCCCGGCAGGCGACGCGCCGCTATGCCAAGCGCCAGTACACCTGGTTCAGGCACCGCGGCGCCATGCCGCGCGCGCGACTGCTGTCCCGGACCGTGGTAGAGCAACTTTCGGAAAATCTGGCCCCACAAATCGTTACGAAAATACAGAAAGGCCATTGACCTTGGTGCGGAACGCGTCTAGCGTGCCGCTCCCCCGCTGCGCTGCGGCATGCGGGAGCGGACCCTTTAAGGGGGACGACTTAAGGGGGACGACGTGGTGTTCGATGAAAAGCGAAGGCGAAGGTAGCTTTGTGATGTCTGACCTCCAGATGACCGGCGCCGAGATGGTCATCAAGGCGCTTGCCGATCAGGGCGTTGATACCGTTTTCGGGTATCCGGGCGGCGCCGTACTGCCGATCTACGATGCCCTGTTCAAGCAGAACCGGGTCCGGCACATCCTGGTCAGGCACGAGCAGGGCGCCGTACACGCCGCCGAGGGCTATGCGCGGTCCACCGGCAAGGTCGGCGCCGTCCTGGTCACCTCCGGCCCCGGCGCGACCAACGCCGTGACCGGCCTGACCGACGCGCTCATGGACAGTATTCCCATCGTCTGCCTGACCGGCCAGGTGCCGACCCACCTGATCGGCAACGACGCCTTCCAGGAATGCGACACGACCGGCATCACCCGCCCCTGCACCAAGCACAACTACCTGGTCAAGGACGTCAACCAGCTGGCCCGCACGATCCACGAGGCGTTCTATGTCGCCAGCAGCGGCCGCCCCGGCCCGGTCGTCGTCGACCTGCCCAAGGACGTGCAGTTCGCCACCGGCACGTACACGCCGCCGGAATCGGTGGAGCACAAGACATACCGGCCGCGGCTGGACCCCAATCCGGCGGCGATCGAAGAGGCTGTGGCGATCATCGCCAATGCCAGGCGACCGATCTTCTACACCGGCGGCGGCGTGATCAATTCGGGCCCGCGCGCCGCCGCGCTGCTCACCGAGTTCGTGCGCATGACCGGCTATCCGTGCACGAACACGCTGATGGGCCTGGGCGGTTTCCCGGCCTCGGACCGGCAGTTCCTCGGCATGCTGGGCATGCACGGCACCTATGAGGCCAACCTGGCGATGCACCAGTGCGACGTGATGATCGCCATCGGTGCCCGCTTCAAAGACCGCCTGACCGGCCGCCTGGACGCCTTCTCGCCGCGGTCCAAGAAGATCCACGTCGACGTCGACGCCAGCTCGATCAACAAGAACGTCAGCGTCGACTTGTCCATCATCGGCGACTGCGAGCGCGTGCTCGAGGCCATGATCCGCGAGTACAAGCTGCGCAGCTACAAGCCCGACGCCAGGGCCATGCGCCTGTGGTGGGACCAGATCGCCGAGTGGCGCGAGAAGGACTGCCTGCGCTTTCACCAGGACATGACGCCGGGGTCGATCATCAAGCCGCAGTACGCCATCAAGCGGCTGGCCGACCACCTGAAGGGCCGCGACGACGTCTACATCACGACCGAGGTCGGCCAGCACCAGATGTGGGCGGCCCAGTTCATCCCGTTCGACAAGCCGAACCGGTGGATGACCTCGGGCGGCCTGGGCACCATGGGCTACGGCCTGCCGGCGGCCATGGGCGTGCAGCTGGCCCATCCCGAGGCGCTGGTCATCGACGTGGCCGGCGAGGCCTCCGTGATGATGACGGTGCAGGAGCTCGGCACGATCGCCCAGTACCGCCTGCCGGTGAAGCTGTTCATCGTCAACAACCACTGGATGGGCATGGTCCGCCAGTGGCAGCAGCTCCTGCACGGCGAGCGGTACTCGGAGAGCTATTCCGACTCCCTGCCCGACTTCGTCAAGCTGGCCGAGGCGTTCGGCCTGGTCGGCCTGCGCGCCACCAAGGTGGACGACGTCGACGCCGTGATCGAGGAGATGCTGGCCACCGACCGGCCGGTCGTCGCCGACATGCACGTCGACCAGCACGAGAACTGCTGGCCGATGATCCCGGGCGGCAGCGCCCACAACGAGATCATCCTGGGCCCCCAGGACAACCCGCAGGAGGCGACCTCCGAGGAGGGCATGGTCCTCGTCTGAGGCCCGTCGCTGCCGGGCCATGAGCACACTGGACGAGACGGGCAGCTGGGCGTCCATCGCCGGGCTGTTCGTCTCGTTGTCGTGCTTTCGACTTTGCATTAATAATCATGTCGTCTTCATACACTCTGAGGCAGCATAGACGCCTCCCGAGAAAAAGAGCCGACCGATGCCGCCGTTTGACCAACCTATCGAGACGCACACCATCTCCGTCCTCGTCGACAACGAGCCGGGCGTGCTGGCCCGCGTGATCGGGCTGTTTTCCGGGCGCGGCTACAACATCGAGAGCCTGACCGTGGCCGAGGTCGATCCCGAGAACCATCGCTCGCGGATCACCCTGGTCACCTCGGGCACGCGCATGATCATCGAGCAGATCAAGGCCCAGCTCGACCGCCTGGTGCCGGTCAGCAAGGTCATCGACCTGACCGACGAGGGCCCGCATGTCGAGCGCGAGCTGGCCCTGATCAAGGTGCGCAGCAGCGGCGAGAGGCGCGTCGAATCCCTGCGCATCGCCGACATCTTCCGCGCCAGCGTGGTCGACTCGACGCCGGACAGCTTCACCTTCGAGGTCACCGGCAAGCCGGAGAAGCTGAACGCCTTCATCGGCCTGATGGCGCCGCTGGGCATGGTCGACGTGAGCCGCACCGGCGTCGTCGCCATCGCCCGCGGCCAGCACGGACTGCTGGGCGGAGACTGACCGGGCGGGTTTGCACCTTTCTTTCAGGCCCCGTGCGCCCGACCATTTCCGCGTGCCGCCATTTGTGGCAGTATGATTGTCGGTTGTTCGAGAGGGATCGGGATGAAGCCACTCGAAGCGGAGACGCGAACCCCGGCGCTGTACGATCTCGACGTCTACCGGTGGGCGCGCGAACAGGCAGCGGCGCTGGAGCGGGGCGACTTCGGCCGGCTCGACCTGGCCAACCTCGCCGAGGAGATCGCCGCCTTGGGCCGGAACGAGCGCAACACCCTGTTGAGCCACTTCACTACGGTCGTGGAGCACCTGCTCAAGCTGGAGCGCTCGCGGCAGGCCGAGCCGCGCCGCGGCTGGCGGGCCACCGTGCTGACCCATCGCATCCACCTGGAAGACAGGCTGACGCCGAGCCTGCTGCGAATCGTGCGCGAGCGCCTGGAAGACCGCTACCGCAAGGCCCGCGCCGTCGTCCTCGAATGGCAGGCCGACCTTCAGGAGGCCGACCTGCCGGCCGACTGTCCCTATACCCTGGAGCAGGTGCTCGACAAATCCTGGCTCCCGGAGAACACGTGGGGCCTTGATCCCTAGGCCGCTGAACAGCCTTTGCTTCAACGAACAACAAGACCGCGGAGACAGCCATGCGCGTCTACTATGATCGCGACGCCGACGTGAACCTCGTCAAGGGCAAGCGGATCGCCGTCATCGGCTACGGCAGCCAGGGCCACGCCCATGCCGCCAACCTGCGCGACAGCGGCGTGCGCGAGGTCAAGGTGGCGCTGCGCCCCGGTTCGGCCTCCGCCGCCAAGGCCGAAGCCGCCGGGTTCGAGGTGGTGGTGCCGGCCGAGGCGGCGGCGTGGGCCGACATGGTCATGGTGCTGGTGCCGGACGAGCTGCAGGCCGACCTGTACACCGACCACCTGGCGCCGAACCTGCGCGAGAACGCGGCGCTGGCCTTCGCCCACGGCCTCAACATCCACTTCCGCCTGATCGAGCCGCGCGCCGACCTGGACGTGTTCATGGTCGCGCCCAAGGGTCCCGGCCACACCGTGCGGTCGGAATACCAGCGCGGCGCCGGCGTGCCGAGCCTGCTGGCCGTGCAACAGGACGCCACCGGAGCGGCCCACGACATCGGCCTGTCCTATGCCGCGGCGCTGGGTTCGGGCCGCGCCGGCATCATCGAGACGACCTTCCGCGAGGAGTGCGAGACCGACCTGTTCGGCGAGCAGGTGGTGCTGTGCGGCGGCCTGTCGGCCCTGATCGTCAACGCCTTCGAGACCCTGGTCGAGGCCGGCTACGCACCCGAAATGGCCTATTTCGAGTGCCTGCACGAGGTCAAGCTGATCGTCGACCTGATCTATGAAGGCGGCATCGCCAACATGCGCTACTCGGTGTCCAACACCGCCGAGTACGGCGACTACACCCGCGGCCCACGCGTCATCGACGACCGCGCCCGCGCCGAGATGCGCCAGATCCTGTCAGAGATCCAGACCGGCCGGTTCGCCCGCGAATGGATGCTGGAGAACAAGGTCGCCCAGACCAGCTTCAAGGCGATGCGCCGCAAGGCCGCCGACCACCCCATCGAGGAGGTCGGCGAGCGCCTCCGCGCCATGATGCCCTGGATCGCCGAACGCCGCCTGGTCGACCGGAGCAAGAACTGAGGCAGCACCGGGATTGCGGGGACAGTCTACTTGTTTCCCTGGACAAGGTAGCCAAGCGTTGCAATCAGACAAGGGAAAGAAGCCGACTGTCTTCGCAATCCCACATCGGCCACCGATTGAGCCTTGCGCCGGCCCGGCCGGGACACTAGGTTACCGGCTCGTATCGCACGACGCGCGCCTCACGTCCCCTTCGTCTAGAGGCCTAGGACACCGCCCTCTCACGGCGGCAACAGGGGTTCGAATCCCCTAGGGGACGCCAATCGGCCTATGTTCCAAAGACCCGGTCGCTGAAGGAAGCCCAGCGCCGCCGGGGGAACGCCGTCGCCGACATCAAGGACAAGCTCGACCGCACCAGGACAGACCGCACCAGGACAGGCCGCACCAGGACAGGCCGCGACCTCATGGACGAGGCGAGCGACTGGGGCTTGAAGCGCGACAAGGTCATCGAGCAGAACGCCAGGGCCTTCGGCTACAGCCTTGAAAAAGCCAAAGCGTTGACGTCCCAGGATGCAACGGATCTGGCGGTCGGGGCATCAGATCAACAAGACCACAGATCAACAAGACCACAGATCAACAAGACCACAGATCAACAAGACCACGCTGCGGTCGCTGGCGACGCTTGTCTCCAAACGCGCGGACCGGACGAGGCTCCCACCGTGCCGTAGCGCCGACGAGCAAACCTGAAGCTGATTCTGCAGTCTCGTTCTGAACCGGGGAATTGGCGCGCCCGAGAGGATTCGAACCCCTAGCCTCCTGATCCGTAGTCAGGTGCTCTATCCAATTGAGCTACGGGCGCAAAGACAAGCCGCGTGGCCCGGCCCCCCCTGCGGGTGCCGTCACCGCGACAGCCGCAACGTAATCATTCCGACACCCTCTGGCAAGGCCCGCGTCGGCGCGGCCACGGCAACGGGTTCAGGTTAACTCGGTGTGGTCCATACGAGCCGTCCTTCCTGCTGACCGGCACCCTGCTGACCGGCACCCTGCTGACCGGCACCCGATGTCATCGTCATTCGCCATGCCGGGCGGTCCCGACCGGCCGCCAGGGTCAAGCGCCGGCGACGCCCTCGTCATCAAGCCGATCCGTCGTGACGGAAGACGTTGGCCGCCAAACGTACGGCAAAGAGGCGGCCCCTCTGGGACCGCCTCCCGCTGCCATCGTCAATGAGGCCGCGGCCCGAAGGCCGCGGAGATCGCGCCTTGTTTGGATGTTGCAGCTTTCCAAATCATCCTTCTATGCAGCCACGGCTGACGGCCGCGGGATCAGGCGTTCAGCGAGAATGAGCGTTCATGATGTGGAAATCAACAAAAACCTCTTGACCTCGCAGAGCGCCCGCACTACCTATGCGTCGCGGATCGATCGCGTCGCACCATATCATCCATGCGACCCGGTCGCGCGCGCAAAAAAAGGGGCAAGCTTTCGCTTGCCCCTCGTAGCTGCGCGTCCCCAGGGGATATACGCAAAGCGCAGTGATCGTTTCCCAGGGCTCACAACTCTCATATAGAAAAGATCGTTACAAGATGCAACAGTTTTCTTTAATGGATGCGGCATCAGTGAAGGCATTAGAAACCAGCCTTGGACCAGCACGTCTAGCAAGATATATAAGATCTGCTGGATCTTACGGATGTCATGCGTTAGAAATTTACGTATGGAACATTATTCTTTCGAAAGAGATTTATTTTGGCCTCAATATATTCGAAATATGCTTAAGAAATAAGATCTCCAACCTGCTCTCAAAAAGATACGGGATGAATTGGCCTTATTCACAGACCTTTCTAGGTCAATTGAAGCGTGAGGACAAAGATAGGTTGGAAAAGGCAAAAGCGCGACAAGAGCGTCAGAGAAAAGCAAATCCTGCACCAACGGATCCGGTCATTGCCGATCTTTCAATGGGCTTTTGGGTATCGCTCTTATCAAAACGTTATGCGGTTCCGCTCGGATGGAGCCGACCTAGGAGCCTTAACCAGCTTTTTCCTTATGGTAACAACCTGAAGCCTGGAGATATTTCGCGAATGCTAGAGAAAATTCGTGTGTTACGCAACAGGATCGCCCACCACGAACCAATTTTCCATCTACGACTGCAGGAATATTGGGATGACATGCTGTTTTTAACCGGCGCCATGTGCCAACCTTCCGAAGCGCTCGTAAGGTCCAATTGTGATTTTCCATCAGTATTTAAACGAGGCCCTGATCGTCTATTCATGACGACCATGATCGCGATGACGCAAAACAACACATACTAACGTCTTAAGAAGAGCATAGGACATTCCAATATTAAACCTATTCTTCAACCGGAGCCTTGACAATCGTCAACAGGCGCATTGTCCCCACAGTGCCTCCGCCGCCGAGAACGAGAAGTACTTTCCGGCGGGGACGCGGCGGGCGCGGAAGACCTCGGTGACGCCGTAGGGCTCGAGACCCGCACGATCCGGCGGGTCCGCCGGCAGGCCGGCGTGGTTCAGCAGGGTGCGCACAGCCGCCAACCCCAGAGGAGCCTTCCAGACCGGCCAGCTTACGGTCAGTTCCCGACCCTCCTGGGCGATGCCCGGCGCGGCCAGGTGCCGGCCCTGCGGCATGCAGGTAAAAAGCGGGAAGCCGACCGCGGCCAGCCGGTTGGCGCCCGGCACCGTGCGGATCTTCTCGCCGCCGGGGTCGGCGAAGCCCAGGGCGTAGCGGCGGTCCTCGGCCGGGTCCCAGCGGAACGTCAGGCCCTCCTCCGCATATGTCCACGGCTCGAACAGGGCCTCGGACAGGTGGCGATGCCGTTTGTCCGCGGCGTCGTCCACGCGCACCACCGCCGCCAGCCGCTCCAGGAAGTTCTGGTGGCCCTGGCCGAAGATGGCGCACAGCGGCGTTGCCTGGACGCGGTCGCCGGCGCGGTTCAGGCAGCCGTCGGCGGCCAGGGCCGCAACCACGTCCGCCGCCGCCCGCCGCACCAGCGCCGACTCGTTGGCACCGGCCGAAGTGGCAGCGGCCCAGGCCAGCTTGCGGAAGTCCTTGCCGGTGAAGTCGATGTTCTTGTGCCCGTCGAAGGCATAGCCGCCGGCGAGCAGGGCGATGCCGTCATCGGCCACCGCCGCCGCTGCCGCCGCCGCCACTGCCGCCGCCGCCACTGCCGACGCCCCCCGGTCTGCCGCCCGCTCCGCCGCCCGCTCCGCCGCCCCGTCCGGCCCACGGTCCGGCCCACAGTCTGGCGCAACGTCCAGGTGCAGGCGCGGCAGCCAGGGCGGCCCGCACCAGCTCACCCGCGGGCGCCAGTCGGGGCGGACGGCCTCAAGCGCGCGCAGCAGGCCGAGCAGGGCCAGGAAGGCGAGCAGCGTGTCGGCGCGCAGACCAGACAGCGGCAGGACGGTCTCAGCCGCGCCGGGCGCGGTGGTGGTCGTGGTCATCGCGCGATCTCCCCGGCATTGCCCGGCCGGCTGCGCTCCCCGGCCGAGGTGCGGTGGTCGGCCAGGCGCAGGATGGCCTCCAGCCGCGCCAGCCCCCATGGACCGAAACGCGCCTTGAGCCGCTCGAACCGCTCGACCCAACCGCAGTCGAGCCGGACCAGCCCGTGGTCGGCCGGCGCCGTCAGCGTGATCCGGTCGCCATCCCCGTCGAGCAGGACCTGCACGCTCTCGCCGCCCGCCGCCGCGGCCGCGGCCTCCGGATCTGCGACCGGCGGGAACAGCGGCCGGCCGAAGCCGTGGTGCGTGCCGATCAGCCACAGCACCACGTCGCGAAACAGCCGGCGCTCGGGGTCCGGATCGTCGGCCGTCGGCAGGTCGGGGTGCGTTTCGGCCAGGCGCACCGACCAGCATTCATGGCGTGCGCCCTGCGGCCAGCCGGCGCGGTCGGCCGCCGCCTCGATTCCGTCCGGGCCCAGGCGCGCGCCGCTCTTGGCGATGGGCTCGCCACCGGCCAGCCACCATGTTTCGTCGCCGCCGTGCAGGACGGCCTGGAAGCGCGGCTCGGCCTTGCCGGTGTCGTGCAGCCGGCCGGCCAGCGCCACCGCCTCGACCAGCCATCCCGGCAGCCCCGCCGCCTGGGCGAACGCCGCCGCCGTCTCACTCACGGCCCGGCAGTGCCGGTCGAGCGGCACCGACCCGTCATAGCCGAGCGAGCCGGCATCGCCCTCGGTGGCCGGCGCCTCGCCGTCGCCTGCCTGTCCGTCGTACCGCCCGGCCGGGTGCTCCGGCGGCCGGCCCAGGGCCTCGCGCAGGCGGCGGCGCTCCGCCGCAGTCAGCCGACGCTTCAGGGTCAGCACAACGCCGCTGTCGTCGTTGTCGCCATAGGGCCAGATCACCGTCCAGCCACCTCGCTTCCGTCCCACGTCCAGTGCGGCGGCCCACACCGGCGGCAGGCCGCCGACCTCGGCCAGCAGCCCCGGCAGCGCCGCCGGCTCCTCGCGCCCCGCGGCCAGGGCCCCGGCGACCTGGCGCCAGACGTCGGCCGCATTGGGGCGTGCCGCGCCGTCGCCGGCCGCGCCGTCGCCGGCTGCTTCGTCGCCCGCTACGTCCTCCGGGGCCCGCCCGGCCGCGGCGGGTTCGGCCACTGCCTGATCAAGCAGCGCACGGGTGACACGCAGCACCATGCGGTTGCGCTGCTCGACCTGGGCGGTCAGGCCCAGGTCCGTGACCCTTGCCTCGCTCGCCGGCGCCCAGCCATGGTCGTCGCAGCCGCCATGGTCCGCCGGCACGACGATGGTGTCGCCCGGCCGCAGGGCGCGGGCATCGATGACGGCCGTGCCGTCGTCGGCGTCGGGCCCGCGCCAGCGCAGGGCCAGCCGCGGCCGCGCCGGTGCGCCCGTTTCCGCGTCGGTGCGCTCCGCCATGCCTTCGACATCGGCCACGTCGTCGGCGCGCGCGCGGCGGGCCAGCCAGCGCCGCGCCGCACTGTACGGCACCGACACCGCCTCCAGCGCCGACGGCGGGCAGGCGGCGACGATCCCGCGCAGCCGGCCGGTTGCCCGAAGCCGCGCCCGCTCGTCGCCGCGCCGGGCCTTCGCCAGGTGATCCCCGGTCAGGTCATGCCCGGTCAGGTCATGCCCGGTCAGGTCATGCCCGGTCAGGTCATGCCCGGTCAGGTCGGCGCGCCAGACGATCTGCACGTCGGCCGGGCCGGCCTGGGGGCCGTGCAGGAACAGCGCCGGCTCGGGGTCGGCGGCCGGCTGCGGCCAGGTCTGCGCCCAGGCATCGACATAGGCCGGCATGACCACCGGCGCCGCGGCGCGCGGGCTGAGCAGCCTGGACAAGGCCTCTCCCACCGGCAGAACCAGGTGATCGATGCCGAAATCGACATGCCCGTCGGCCGGCGACGCCGCCTTCCGACCGCGTCCCTTGCCGCCCTTGCCTCTGCCCTCGCCCTCGCCCTTGCCCTCGCCGCCGGCCAGCTCGGCCAGCCATTTCCAGGTCGCCGCCGGCGCGCGGTCGTAGACGGGATCGATCTGGTCCTTTGTCGGGCTGATCTCCTCCGGCGCGGCCAGGATGATGGCCTTTGTCATCTCGCGGCAGCCCAGGCGGTTGAGCCGGCCGAAGCGCTGGCGCAGGGCGTCGAGCGGCGCGATCTGGGTGATCAGCGCATCGAAGTCCAGGTCGGCGCCGGCCTCGATGCACTGCGTGGCCACCACGATCAGCGGCCTGCCGACGCCGGATCCACCCTTGCCGGCATCGGCGTTCGGGTCGGCCTTCATGCGCGGCAGCAGATCGGCCAGCCGGCGGTCGCGGTCGAGGGGACGGACGCGGCCGGTCAGCAGCTCGACATCGAAGTCCAGGCCGTCCGCGGCCCCGTCGGACCCGCCATGCTTCATGCCGTTCAGGCCGTCGAACACCGCCCGCGCCAGGGCCACCCGGTTGACGACGACGGCAACCACGCCGGCACGGTCCGGCCGGCGACAGCGACAGTCGTCAAGCAGCTCCCGCGCCGCCGCGGCATACTCTGCGGCGCGCCGGCCCAGTACCTGGGTTTCCTCGGCCGGGCCGCGGGCGCTCCGGTCGGGAGCGGCGGTGCGGATCGGGCGCAGCCCGACACGCTTCCGGGCGCTCAGTCGGCGGGCGAGGTCTTCGTGGCGCCGATCCTCGTCGTCCAGGCGGAAGGGCTCGCCGGCAGCCTCGTCCGGAGCGAGGGTGGCGCTCAGATGGACCACGCCGAACGGCCCCGCCTCCTCGTCGGCCTTTCCGGACAGCGGCTTGCGATAGCGCGCCACCCAGTCCAGGGTCTCGGCGAACGGCTGCGACAGGTGCGCCTCGTCGAGCAGCAACAGGACGTCCGTGCCGAGCAGCCCGGCGTGCACCGGCCGCATGCGCCGGCTGACGCCATAGCCGCGGAACAGCAGCCGCGAGCCGGCCTGGTCGACCGTCGATACGCAGACCAGCGGCTGGTGCGGGCTGTCCGCCCAGTCAGGCTCCTGCGACATGCCGCCGCGCAGCCGCACCGCCCGCAATGGCGCCCGGTCCGGCCCGGCCAGGTGGCGCAGCCGCGCCGCAACGGCACCCGGCGGCGTCGACGGGTCCGCGGCTGCGGCCAGGGACCGGGCGATCCTGTCGGCCCTCAGATAGGCGTCATCGACCACCAGCCGGCGGTCGACCACGAAGACGATGCGCAGCGGCGCCGTGCGCGCCGGCCCCAGGCCGGTCTGCAAGGCCAGGTTGAACACCGCCACGTCGATCGCCGCGGTCTTGCCGCTGGCGGTGGGCAGGTCCAGCGCCGAGGGCCAGCCCCCGGCCCCGGCCCCGGCCCCGGCCCCTGCCCCGGCTCCGGCCCCGGCCCCGGCTCCGGCCACGGTCCGGGCCAGCCGCGCCTGCCAGGGAAACGGGTCGAACCCGTGCACGGCCTTGAAGAAGGCAGGGAAGTCGTCCGGGCTCAGGTCCGGCAGGACAGGCGCGGTCATGGCGCGACCTCCCCGGCCGGGCCGCCGCCGCGGATCGGCAGGCACAGCCCCAGGCCGCGGAAGCGCCCGGCGCCCAGCACCACGGGACCGCGCACCTCGTGCGGAAACGTCACCACCACGTGGCGCAGCGGCCGGCCGACCAGCGGGCTGCCCGCCGGCAGGCGAATGCCGGCGCCGGCGGGTGCGCCGCGGGGCGGGCGGCTGGACGGCGCGCCGCGGGGCGCCGGGTGCTTGTACTCCGCAATACCGACCGGTTGAGGCAGGCCGATATTCCTGCAGGCGGCCGCAATGACGGCGCCGATGTCCTCGCCCGCACGCGGCTTCGGGTGGCGGTCGAGGACCATGGGCAGGACCGTCGCCCAGCGCCGGGATGGGCCGATGTAGCGTTCGGCCAGCAGCGAGCGCAGGGTCGGCTGGGCCTGCCGCTCCAGGGACCAGACACCGTGCCGGCCGAGCGTCAGCGCCGCCGGACCGCCGTCGGGGAGTCCGGCGAAGGCGCCAACCGCCGCCAGCGCCAGGCGCCGCAACGGGGAGCGCCGCGCCGTCTCCACTTCGCGCGGCAGGGCGACGGCCAGGCCCATCAGCCGGCCGGCGGAATGCTCCCAGCCGACATCGGCCAGCGGCAGGATCGCCACGTGCGGCTCCCGCGCCGGGGCGCCGCCGGCCTCATGGCCACCGATCAGACGCAGGGCGGCGGCAACATCTTCCGCCGTCGGCTCCGGGCGAATCCTGGCGAAGGCCGGTTCGGCCCAGGACAGCAGCGCCTTGTGCGCGGCGTCGGCGACGATGGGAAAGGCCTCCAGCGCCGGGCAGTGGCCGCCGGCGTCGGCGAACACCACCCAGTCCTCGCCAATGCAGCTTGCTGTCGGGGCGGGGGCCACGGCATTGTCGGGCCTGTCGGCGGGGCGGTAGGCGACCACCGGAGCCAGTGGCGGCCGCCAGGCGCGGGGCGGCGGCGGGGCGCTCTTGCGGCCGGGGCCGCGGCGCGGCGGCTCGGCCGGGGATGGGGTCGAGGATGGGGCCGGGGCGCGGGCCGCGGCATAGCCGGTCGCCAGCTCGTCGAAACGGTTGGCGTGGACGGTGCGCCAACGGCACGGGCCGCCCTGCGGCGCCACCTCGAACGTCGTCCAGTCCTTGTCGCAGGCGATCCTTGGCGCGAAGCGCATCCGCACCAGCGAAGCGGAATGGCCCAGGCTGGGAACGTGGTGGGCGAGCCGCTGCAGTGCCGTGCCGTGGCGATCCCAGCCCTCACCGGCGGCCTCCGGCCAGTCCAGGCGGACGCGCGGGTGCGCCGGCACCACCGCCGGGAACTGGCGGGCCTGGCGGTTGCGGCGCAGGGGCGGCAGCACGGCCAGCGCGGTGCGCAAGGTGTCCGTCTTGGGCGGCGGCTCGCCGGGGCGGCCCGACACGGTCATGTCGTTGGGCGGCACGTAGACATCGGCGACCTGGCGCCGGTAGCCGTTGGCACAGGCGATGCGGGGCGGGTCCAGCGTCGACAGCCAGCGCAGCGCCGCCTCCTCGGCGGCGGCGACCTCCGCCGGTTCGGCGTCGCGCCGGTCGCCCCAGGCGCAGACCAGCGCCGAGAACACCCGGTCCGGATGCGGCGGCCACTCGGCCACCGACCGGTCTGTCGCCGTGGCGGCGTAGCAGACGCCGGTCAGGTACTCGATCTCCAGGGCGAGGCTCATTTGCTGTCGCCCTCGCCGGCCGGCTCGCCCTCCCCGGCCAGCGCCTTGGCCCGGCTCAGCGCCACGAGCTCCACCAGCCGCTGCTGCGGCACCAGCCTGAGCGGCTCCGTGGTCCAGGCGAAACCGGCAGATTTCGCGGCGTCGGCCGCATCCGCGAAGCATTGCAACGCCGTGCCGGTATCGAGCCGGAACGACCGCGCAGTGCCGTCCACACCGATCAGTTCGAAAGCGGCCGGGCCGTCGGGCACCAGGTCGCACCGGGACCGAAGCGCGTAACCGCACCGATCCTGTTCAGCAAGCGCCAGCAGCGCAAGCGCCGCGAGCACCGCACGGGCGGCTGTATCGCGTTCCCTTGAATAGACTGCATCGTCCGTTGGGAACCGCAGTCGCCGCAAGCCAGCAAGCGTTATGACCGCCGCATGTTGGGCATAGTCAATCGTCACGCCGCCGTCCGTGATCTTGGTAATAATGTTGCTGTGGTTGATTTCCGAGGGCCGCACCTTCTTTGGCTTTCCGGGCAGCAGCGCCGGGTCGAGGGCCCAATCGATGCCGTCGCCCTTGTAGACTTCAACCCTGCTTATCACACCAAGCGGATCGACCCGGGTGGCGGCACGATGGCCACCCACGGCGCCCACGCCGACGATCTCGGACACAATCACACGGGGAAACTTCGCGCCGAGCCCGCCGCCTTCGCCGGTCGAATGCCAGGCACCGAAGACAAGTGCCGAGGGCGACAGTTTAAACAAGGCGGACGCCCTGCGAACGTTGGCGGCGTGCAGCGCCTGCCCCTGCAGCGATCGGACGAACGGTGTGCCATCCGGCAATTCGGCATCACGCAGGATCGCATCGTAGACACGATGCGGCGCATCGAGTGAGGTGACCAGACCGATGTCGCTCAAGTCTTGGTCGTGTGCCTCCGCACCGGCAAAATCCACCGCCACGTAGGGCAAGCTCAGCCGGCCGTCGCGGATGGCGTCCAGCAGGGCCTCCTCCAGGCGGTTGGCTTGGCTCTGCACGCTGTCGATCAGGACGCAGCGGACATCGTTGCCGTCGATCCGCCGGGTCTCGAAGACGTGGCGGGCCGGGTCGTTGCGGTTCTCCCCCGGATAGGTCGGCGGGAAGATCTTGTCGCCGGAGCCGCCGGCCGGCAGCAGGCGGCGGTGGCGGCGGATGGCGGCGTCGTCCTCGACGGCGCGGGTCAGCTCCGCCAGGGTGAGCTCAATGGTGGGCGTGTCCTCGGTCATCCGATCGATCCTTGTCCCGTCGCCCCTCATCCCGTCGCTGCCGCGGCTGCGGCCGCTCCGGGCGCTGCGGCGGCGGCCTTCCGGAGCCGCAACACGCGGTGGTTGACCCGGCGGCGCTTCCGCGTCAGCATGGCGACATCCGTTTGATTTCTAAATTCGTCCAGAAACTGGATACATCCAATTTCTGGTCGATCGCGCAAAGAGAGTCAATGGGAGGATATTCCGCCACCGATGCAGGCGCCGGCCTGCGCTGGAGCATAGAGCGGCGCCTGGAGTTCATCGAGTTTCGCCTGTACTGGGAGGGCCAGGTCAACCGCAGCGACATCGTCGAGCGGTTCGGCGTCTCGATCAACCAGGCATCGGCCGACCTGTCCCGCTACCAGGCGCTGGCGCCGGACGCCCTGGCCTATGACCGCAGCGCCAAGTGCTACCGCACCGCGCCGTCGTTCGCGCCGCGCCTGCTGGAGCCCGACGCCGGCCGCTACCTGGCCCAGCTGCGCCTGCTGGCCGACGGGATCGTCGGTCTGGGCGAGACCTGGCTGGCGGCGGTGCCGAGCCACGACGCCGTGCTGACACCGCGGCGCACGGTGGCGGCACCGATGCTGCGCGCCGTGCTCGGCGCCATCCGCGACCGGCAGGCGCTGTACCTGAGTTATCAGTCGATGTCGTCGCCGCAGCCGGCATGGCGCTGGATCGAGCCGCACGCGCTGGCCTTCGACGGGTTCCGCTGGCACGCGCGGTCGTTCTGCCGCCGCGCCGAAACGTTCAAGGACTTCGTGCTGGCGCGCATCGCCGCGGTCGGCGACTCGCAACCGGCGCGCGCCGCACCCACCGACGACCGCGCCTGGCAGGAGCGGATCACGCTGGAGATCGCGCCGCATCCCGGCCTGTCGCCGGGGCAGGCGGCGGCGATCGCCCGCGACTACGGCATGACCGACGGCCGCCTGGCTGTGCCGGTGCGGCGCGCCTTCCTGTACTACGTGCTGCGCCGGCTCGGCCTCGACATCGACCCCGACCACCGCCGGCCGCAGGACCAGCACATCGTGCTGGTCAACCGCGAGGCTGTGCAGCGCCATGCCGAAGCCGCCCAGGACTGACCGACGGCCTCACCCCCGCCCCGGCGGCTCTGCCGGCGCGTCGTCCTCGTCGTCGAACAGGATGCGTTCGGCGGCGCCATCCAGGTCGTCGAACTGGCCGGTGCGGAGCGCCCACAGGAACGCCCCCAGGCCGAGCAGGCCCAGGAACAGGGCGGCGGGGATCAGGTAGACGAGCATGCTCATGACGCGGCTCCCGCTCTCGCGCCCGCCGCCGCGGCGGCCGTCCTCTGCCGGCCGCCGGCCAGGCGCAGGGCGTTGCCGACCACCACGATCGACGAGGCCGACATGGCCAGGGCGGCCACCAGCGGGGTGACGAAGCCCAGCACCGCCACCGGCACCGTCACAACGTTGTAGCCGAAGGCGAGCACGAAGTTCTGCCTGACCAGCCGGTGGGCGCGGCGGGCCACCGCCAGGGTCTCCGCCACCGGCGCCAGCCGGTCACCCTGGAACACCGCGTCGGCGGCGTTCTGGCTGATGTCCACCGCGCTGGTCGGCGACATCGACACGCTCGCCGCGGCCAGGGCGGGCGCGTCGTTCAGGCCATCGCCGACCATCAGCACGTGGCGCCCGGCCGCCGCCAGTTCGGCCAGGCGGGCGCACTTGTCGGCGGGGCGGCAGTTGGCGTGCCAGTCGTCGATGCCCAGCGCCTCGGCCGCCTGGCGCACCGTCGGCGCCCGGTCGCCCGACAGCAGTGCCACGGCATAACCGCGCGCCTTGAGTCCCGCCACCACCGCCGCCGCGTCGACGCGCAGCGGGTCGGCGAAGGCCAGGCGCACCGGCGCGTGGCCCGGCCGGGTCAGCCACATCTCGGCGCCGGGGCGGTCGTCGCCCTCCGCCACGCCGCACCAGGCGCGGCTGCCCAGGCGGACCTCGCCGGCGGGCGTATCCAGCGCCAGGCCGCGGCCCGGCTCCTCGCGCACGCCGGCGGCGACCGCCGCGGCCGGCGCGGCGCGCACCACGGCGCGGGCCAGCGGGTGCCGGCTGGCCGCGGCCAGCGACGCGGCCAGCCGCAGCGCCGCCGGGTCCGGGCCCGCGTCGCAGACCAGCTCGGCACGGCCGCGAGTCAGGGTGCCGGTCTTGTCGAACACCACCGTGTCGATCTGCTGCAGCCGCTCCAGCGCGGTCGCCGATTTCAGCAGCACGCCGCGGCGCATCAGCCGGCCGCTGGCGATCACCTGCACCGCCGGCACGGCCAGCCCCAGGGCGCACGGGCAGGTGATGATCAGCACCGAGATGGCATAGAGCAGCGCCGTCTGCCACGGCACGCCGACGACCAGCGTCCAGCCCAGGAAGGTGGCCAGCGCCAGCGCGTGCACCACCGGTGCATACCCGCGCGCGATGCGGTCGGCGACCGCCACGTAGCGCGCCTTGCGCTGCTCGGCCAGCTCCATCAGGCGGACGATCTCGGCCAGCAGCGTGCCTTCGCCCACCGCGGTCACGGTCAGGGTCAGCGGCGCGGACTGGTTGATCGTGCCGGCAAACACGGCGTCGCCGAGGCCGACCGCGGCCGGCACCGTCTCGCCGGTGATCAGGCTGGTGTCGACGTCCGACCGGCCGGCGGCGACGCGGCCGTCGACGGCGACGCGCTCGCCCGGCGCCACCAGCACGGTCATGCCGGCCTCGACCTCCTCCGGCGGCACCACGCGGCGGGTGCCGGCGGCGTCCAGCACGGTGACCGAGGCACCGCCCAGCGCCAGCAGCCGCTCGGCGGCGGCGCGGGCGCGGCCGCGGGCGCGGCGATCCAGATAGCGGCCGATCAGCAGGAAGAACAGCAGCGCCACGGCGGAGTCGAAATAGGCGTGCTCGGCGCCGCGGATCGTCTCGAACAGGCTCATGCCGGCGGCCAGCAGCACGGCCAGCGAGATCGGCACGTCCATGTTGGCGCTGCGGGCGCGCAGGGCGGCCAGGGCCGAGCCGAAGAACGGCCGGCCGGCATAGGCGATCGCCGGCAGGGCGATCAGGGCAGAGAACCAGTGCAGCAGGTCGCGCGTCGCCGGGCCCATGCCCTGGGCGTGCCCGGCCCACACCGACACCGACAGCAGCATGACATTGCCGGCGGCGAACCCGGCCACCGCCATGGCCCGCAGCAACGCCTTCTCCTCGCGCTGCTCGCCGGCGGCCAGGCGTTCCGGGTCGAACGGCACGACGCGGAAGCCGAGGCGGGCCACCGCACCGGCCAGGTCGGCGGCGCGGTCGGCCGGGCCGTCCCATGTCACGACGAGCCGCTTCGTGGTCAGGTTGAGCCGGCCTTGGCGTACCTCGGGGAACTTCGCCAGGCGGCGTTCGACGCGCTGGACGCAGGCGCCGCAGTGGGCGCCCTCGACCAGCAGGTGCAGGGTGGACAGGCCGGCCTCGTCGGCGCGGACGAAACGGCGCACGTCGACGGCGGCCGTGTCGTCCTCCGCCGGGCCGGGGGGCGGCGGCCCGGGGGGCGGCCCGGCGGCCGGC
>CAZGMC010000008.1:0-68361 GCA_964526565.1 uncultured Mycobacteriaceae bacterium | reverse complement strand
GAGCCAGGCCGAGACGTAGACCAGCAGCGCGAAGCTGGCGGCGTGGCTCTCCGGAAAGCCGTAGGTGCCGAAGCCCTCGATCTGGCGGAAGCAGCGCTCGGCGAACGCCGGGTCGTAGCCGCGCGCCGTCATGCCGCCGACCAGCTTGTCGCGGAAGCGGTGGATGTCGCCGGTCTTCTTGAAGGTGGCCATGGCGCGGCGAAGCTGGTCGGCCTCGGCCGGGGAGAAGCCGGCGGCGACGATGGCGATCTTCATCGCCTGCTCCTGGAACAGCGGCACGCCCAGCGTCTTCTCCAGGACGCGGCGCAGCTCGTCCGACGGATACTCGACCCGCTCACTGCCGTTGCGCCGGCGCAAGAAAGGGTGGACCATGTCGCCCTGGATCGGGCCGGGGCGGACGATCGCCACCTCGATGACCAGGTCGTAGAAGGCGCGCGGCTTGAGCCGCGGCAGCATGGTCATCTGGGCGCGGCTTTCCACCTGGAACACGCCCAGGCTGTCGGCCTTGCACAGCATGTCGTAGACCGCCGGGTCCTCGGCCGGCACCGTGGCCAGAGACACGTCGCGGCCGTAGTGGCGGGCGAGCAGGTCGAAGCCACGGCGGATGCACGACAGCATGCCCAGCGCCAGCAGGTCGACCTTGAGGATGCCCAGGGCATCCAGGTCGTCCTTGTCCCACTGGATGACGGTACGGTCGGGCATGGCGGCGTTCTCGATCGGCACCAGCTCCGACAAAGGCCCGCGGCTGATGACGAAGCCGCCGACGTGCTGCGACAGGTGACGCGGGAAACCGGCGATCTGCCGCGACAGGTCCAGCGCCAGGCGCAAGGTCGGCTCGTCCGGATCCAGGCCGATCTCGCGCACGCGGGCGTCGTCGATGCCCTCGCGGCCCCAGCCCGAGACCGTGCGCGCCAGGGTGTCGACCAGATCGGCCGACAGCCCCATGGCCTTGCCGACGTCGCGGATGGCGCCGCGTGCCCGGTAGCTGATCACCGTGGCGGTCAGCCCGGCGCGGTCGCGGCCATACCTGGCGTAGACGTACTGGATGACCTCCTCGCGCCGCTCGTGCTCGAAGTCGACGTCGATGTCGGGCGGCTCGTTGCGCTCGGGGCTGACGAAGCGCTCGAACAGCAGGTCGGCACGGGCCGGGTCGACCGCCGTGATGCCAAGCACGTAGCAGACCGCCGAATTGGCCGCCGAGCCGCGGCCCTGGCAGAGAATGCCGCGGCGCCGGGCGAAGCGGACGATGTCGTGCACGGTGAGAAAGTACGGCGCGTAGTTGAGCCGGCCGATCAGGGCCAGCTCGTGGTCGAGCTGGGCGTGCACCGTGTCGGGCACGCCCTCGGGATAGCGCTCGGCGGCGCCCTGCCGGGTCAGCCGCACCAGCTCGTCCTGCGGTGCGCGGCCGGCGGCGACCTCCTGCGGGTATTCGTAGCGCAGCTCATCGAGGGAGAAGCGGCAGGCCGCGGCAATCTCGACCGTGCGGGCCGGCGCCTCCGGGTGGTCGCGGAACAGCCGCGCCATCTCGGCGGCGGACTTCAGGTGGCGCTCGGCATTGGGGAACAGGCGCCAGCCGGCCTCGCGGATGGTGCAGCCCTCGCGGATGCAGGTCAGCACGTCCTGCAGCGGCCGGCGGTCCGGGCTATGGTAGTGCACGTCGTTGGTGGCGACCAGCGGCGTGCCGGCGGCGCGGGCCAGCGCCGCCAGCCGGGCCAGCCGGCGGGCGTCGGCGCCGCGGTAGAGCGCGGTGGCGGCGAGGTGGACCGCGTCCCCGAGCCGCTCACGGACCTCGGCCAGCGCCACGGCAAACGAATCGCTCGGCGTGTCCGGCGGCACGACGAGGAAGATCTGGCCCTGGCGCGCGCCCTCCACATCGGCCAGGCTCAGCCGGCAGTCGCCCTTGGCGGCGGCGCGGCGGCCGCGGGTGATCAGCCGCGACAGCCGGCCATAGGCGGCGCGGTCGGTGGGCAGGCACAACAGGCCCGGCCCGTCCTCCAAGTCGAGCCGGGCGCCGACCACCAGGCGGATGCCGGCGGTCCGGCAGGCCAGGTGGGCGCGCACCACCCCGGCCAGCGAGTTGCGGTCGGTCACCGCGATGGCCATCTGGCCGAGCGCCGCCGCCGTCACCGCCAGCTCCTCCGGATGCGAGGCGCCACGCAGGAACGAGAAGTTCGTGGTGACCTGAAGCTCGACGTAGGCGGGCATGGCGGGCCGGGGAAGGGATGAGGCGGAGCACCCTTGTGCGCGTTTTGTTCTAACACAGTGGCCGTCCGCATGCCACAGGTCATTACGGGTCATTGCCGGCGACAGACCCGGACCACCCACCGCAAAGCGACGATCGTAGAATTGATGGCCCACCACGACAGCCTATAACCGGTGCTGCAGCACCGCTGCCCGTTTCTCTGCCCGAGAGCCGCATGACAAGCGTCCGCCGATCGCTGACCTTCTCTTTTGCAGAGAAATACAGTAGCATGGCGATACACTTCGTGTCGACCGTGATCCTCGCCCGCCTGCTGACGCCGGAGGAAATCGGCATTTTTGCCGTCGGCATGGCCATCGTTGCGATGAGCCATTCGTTCCGGGACTTTGGCGCCGGCAGCTACATTGTCCAGGAAAGGGAATTGAGCCCCGCCAGGGTACGCGCCGCCTTTACTGTGACGCTGGCCATGGCCTGGACTGTTGCAATAGTGCTTCTGACATGCTCCGCACTCGTGGCCGATTTTTACAAGGAGCCTGGGATCCGCGACGTACTGAAGGTACTGGCCATCAGCTTCTTTTTCTTGCCGTTTGCGTCAATTACCTTTGCAATGTTGCGTCGCGACATGAAATTCCACCATCTGTTTGTGATCAATAGCCTTAACGCCATCACCCATGCCACCGTGGCCGTCACCCTGGCCTGGCTGGGCTTCGGGTTCATGAGCCTGGCCTGGGCCGCCGTCGCCGGCACCATGGCCACTGTTCTCTCGAGCCTGTTCTTTCGCCCGAGCACGTTCCTGCTGTTGCCGACAACAGCCGAATTCCGGCGGGTCTTCAGTTTTGGCAGTCAATTGAGTCTCATCAGCGTCCTTGCCGAACTCGCCGACAACATGCCTCTGCTGGCCGGCGGCCGGCTGCTTGGCTTTGACATCACCGGCCAGCTGAACCGTGCCACCGGTTTCGTGAATCTTTTCCAGCGCAGCATTTTCCAGGCAATCGGGCCGGTGGCCATGCCATATTTCGCCCTCGAGCACCGGCAGGAGCAGGACCTGAAGACGGCCTATTTCAGGGCGCAGTCAATGGTCTTGGGTGTCGCCTGGCCGGCATTCGCCTTTGTTTTTTTCATGTCCTATCCGGCTATTCGTCTGCTCTATGGGCCGCAATGGGACGATGCCGTCCCGATCGCTCAGGTGCTGAGCATTTGCATGCTGATCAAGATTGCATCCAACCTGAACCGGCCCTTGTTTCTCGGCGCGGGGCGGTACAAGGATTACTTTTTTATGCAGTTGATCGTATTGCCAATTCAGATAATCACACTGCCTATTGCCGCGTATTTTGGACTGATGGAACTGCTGGCTGCCCTGCTTGCGAACACCATGATGGCATTCTGCATACATACTGCTTTCCTGAAACGGTTTCTTGGATTCTCGATGAAGGAATATCTTGTTTTCCTGAGGGAGTCTGCGGCGCTCATCGTTTTTGTCTGCGCCCCGCTGATCGTGCTGACCAGCATCGTCGATATCGGACCGGACAACCATTTCGCGCCCCTGATCGTTGCAACCATCTCTGCCGGACTGGCCTGGCTGCTCGGCCTGTTCCTGCTCAAGCACCCGCTCTGGCACGAGATGACAAGGATGGGGGTTGCCGTGCTCGACTGGCGGCGTGCCGGCGCCAGTCGATGACGCCCGGCCGGGCCAATGCACCAGGTGGTTTTCTTGTTCAGCAAGCTGGATCGAGCCGGCACGCACTGGAGATGAATATGACAACAACGCCATTTTTCAGCATCATCATTCCGGTTCGCAATGCCGGGCACTACCTGTCCGAAGCGGTCGAGTCGATCCTGCGGCAGCCGGACTCCAAGACCTGCGAGATCCTGGTTATTGACGATCACAGCAATGACATCGAAACGCAGGCGGTCCTGCACGGCCTCGCCGCCCGCAGCGACACGATCCGCGTGCTGAACAACACGGGTCCCCGCGGTGCGTCACCGACCCGCAATGTCGGCCTCGCAGCAGCGTCGGCGGACTGGGTTGCCTTCCTGGATGCAGACGATGTCTGGACTCCGGGTTCCTTGAAGCACCGATTGACCCTTGTCGACGACTATCCAGACGTGGATTGGCATGCCGGGCATTATCTCTTCTGGGATCCGGACGGAACCTGCACTCCCGGCATCTCCGCCCGTGCCGACTGCCTGCAGCCGGCCTTCGCGAGCGGACGGCCGGTCCGGGTGCAACGCCCCGTCGAGTCCTTCATAGGTGAAACGATCATGCATCTGGGAGGGGTCGTCGCGAGGAAGAGTGCCGTTCATGATGTTGGGGGCTTCAACGAGAAACTGTGGATACGGAACGACTGGTACTTTTATTTGTGCATGGCCAATCGTTCGGACCTGGTATTTTCACCTGTGGTGTTCATGCATCATCGCCGTGAAGGGAACCGGCTGACCACATCTTCAGCAACAAGAACGGGATTGTATTGTCGCGCCTCGATCCTGGCATTCTTAGACCCAAGATTTTCCGGACACCGAAGGCGCCTACGCTGGCGCATCGTCTCCGACTATCGCACGTTGAGCCGGACCAATGCCGACCTGGGACACAAGTGGCGCGCACGCGGGCTTGCAGCCGCTGGCCTGTTGTGGGCACCGGAAGATCGCCAGAACTGGCAGCAGATCATGGCGACGGTCCTCGGTCGCTGAACATCTCCAGGCCAGCCGGCGTTGACCGAGGGAACGGTCCTGACGGGGTCACCGGCTGGCAGGACGCAACACGCGGCTGACCACGCGGGTGACCACGCGGGTGACGCCGCCTCGTAGATCATCGTATCCTGCCGACCCGGTCAAAGGGAAAGAGCATGAACTGCACCGTTTCCGGTTCCTCGTCATTGCGCGTGGCGCTCATGTCGGACCTCCTTCTCTTGCAGCGGATTGGCGGCGTTCAGAGAAAACTTCTTGAAACCGCTGCCGGCCTGCAACGCCTCGGCCATCAGGCGGCGTTCTTCAATCCCACGGCCGAGAATCTGAAGGATTTCGATGTCGCGCATGTTTTCGACATTGGCGGCGGCAATGAAAGGCTGGTGAAGGGCGCTCAAGCGCAAGGGCTGCCGACGATCGTATCGCCGGTCATACATCCCGTTTCCAGGTTCTCGATCTGGCGCGCAAGGCTGGCGGATTATGTTGCCGCCAAGGTATGCGGCGACGTCACCCAGACAAGTTACCGGCAGATGAAGAATGGGCTGCATTCCGCCGATCGCCTGATTGCATTGACCCGGCGCGAAAAAGCCACCCTTGTAAATGCATTCAATGTCGATCCTGGCAAGGTCGAGATTGTTCCGAACGGAATCGCGCCGGCTTTCTTTGCGGCAGACCCAACGTTGTTTCTTGATACATATACCATAAAGCAGCCTTTTGTTCTCTGCGTCGGACAGATCAACCTGCGCAAGAATCAAATTGCGATCGCCCGGGCAATGGCCGGGGACGGCATTCCGATCGTCCTCATCGGCGCCTGCAACAGGTCCGAGGCTCCCTATCTCAAGCAGATTCTGGGCTACAGCAACGTCACCTATCTCGGACCTCTGCACTACAACGACCCGCTGCTGCCCTCCGCCTACGCTGCAGCCGGCGTGTTCGTTCTTCCGAGCACGTCCGAGGTGACGCCAAACGGCGTTTTCGAAGCGCTGGCCGCGGGCACGCCGGTCGTTGTCACCCGGCATCATTCCATGATGCTTGACGTGTCAGGTGCCGACCTGCGGGAGATCGATCCTTACGATGACGATGCCATTCGCAATCAGGCACTTCATTTCATTGAAAATCCTGGGGTCCGCGAGCATCGACGATCCCTGGTGGCGGACATGTCCTGGGACGCGGTCGCTACAAGGATCGCGGCGATCTACAGCAAGGTCTTGGGGATGCGTACGGATGCACCGGGGATCGGGCCGGTTACCGCACCCCGAGCGGCCACAGCACCACACGCACCGTCTGCAGGATCACGATGAAATCAAGGAACAGGCTGTAGTTCTTGATGTAGTACATGTCGTACTTCAGCTTTTCGCGCGCATCGTGCAGCGAGGCGCCGTAGGGATAGTTGATCTGGGCCCAGCCGGTGATGCCGGGCTTGACCATGTGGCGGCAATCGAAGAACGGGATGTGCTCGCGCAGCTCGGCGACGATCGTCGGCCGCTCCGGGCGCGGCCCGACGAAGCTCATCTCGCCGCGCAGCACATTGATGATTTGCGGGATCTCGTCGATGCGCACATTGCGGATGAAGGCGCCGACGCGCGTCACCCGCGGGTCGGCCACCTGGGCCCAGCGCGGCACGCCGTCGCGCTCGGCATCCACGCGCATGCTGCGGAACTTGAGCACCGAAAACACCCGGCCCTGGCGGCCGACCCGCTCCTGCCGGTAGAACACCGGCCCGCGGTCCTCGAAATGGACACACAGCGCCGTCACCACGATCAGCGGCATGGTCAAAACCAGAAACAGCAGGCTGACACTCACGTCGAACGCCCGCTTGGCGGCGCGCTGCACGGTGCTGCCGCCGGAAAACCCTTCGGAGAACACCAGCCAGCTTGGGTAGAGCGACTGCAGCTCGACCTGCCCCGTCTGCCGTTCCACGAACGTCGAGAAATTGATCACGTTGATGCCGCGCAGCCGGCAGTCCAGCAGCTCGTGCATCGGCAGGGCCAGGCGCCGGTCCTCCAGCGCCGCGACGATCTCGTCCGCCCCCACCCGCTGGGCCAGGTCCGGCAGAGCCTCGTTCGATTCGACCAGGCGGTCGCGCGGGATGTCTGCGTCGCCCCCGCCGATGGGGATGAACCCAACGCAGACAAAGGCGCTCTGCGTGTGCATCTTTTCCAGAACGGCGATCCGCGCCGCACTGGCGCCGCCGCCCAGCACCAGCACGCGCCGCTTGAAGGCACTGGTCTTGGACACGCGCATGAAGACTTCGCGCGAAACCATGACGGCGCAGAAGCCCAGGACCAAAGAGGGCAGCAGGGCGCTCAGCCAGATCCGCGCCGCCGGCAGCACATAGAAGACCAGCGACATGAAACACATTGCCAGGCCGAAGCTGATCAGCAGCCGCAGGAACACGACCTTGATGTCGGTCATGTACTGACGCTGGTAGAGCCCCATGACAAACATGAACATGATCAGCGTCAGCACGAAAAAGGCCGCCTGCCGCATCTGGCCGGCATCGCCGCCGAAGATCGCGCCGAAGGTCGAGTAGCTGAACGACAGGCCGCACGCCATGGCCAGGTAGAGCAGCACCAGGTCGGCGAAGCCCAGCGTGACGGCAGCCAGCGGCACGTGCAGGTTGAACAGCTTCATGCGGCGGGACGTTCTTTCAGGCTGGCGGCGGGCCCGGCATTGCAGTGCCGGACCACGGCACTCGAACCCGCAGCGGCGGACGGGCCGGGTGCGACGCCCTCATGCGGCATCGTCGTGCCAGACATTAACCGCTTTCCCCACGCCGGACAGCGCCTTTCGTGCCCGGACTGGCAGGCGGCGCGGCGTGGCGTGGCGTGGCGCGGGGGCCGGCCGGACTCATGCCGGCCGGCCGGTCCGGACGGGGGCCGCGGCGGCCGCCTGCCGGGTCCGCTCCCAGGCGAGTGCCGTGCCGACGATCACGTCAAGGTCGTCGAAGCGGGGCCGCCAGCCCAGGACGCCACGGATCCGCCCGGCCCCGGCCACCAGGGCAGCCGGGTCACCCGGCCGCCGCGGCGCGCTCGCCACCGGCACCGGCACGCCCGCGGCGGCCGAAACGGCGCGCAGCACCTGACGCACCGAATATCCATGGCCGTAGCCGCAGTTCAGCACCAGGCTGTCGCCGCCGGCATGCAGGTGCTCGAGGGCCAGCACATGCGCATCGGCCAGATCAGTGACATGGATGTAGTCGCGCACGCCGGTACCGTCCTCGGTTGGATAGTCCTCGCCGAACACCTGCACGGTCGGCCGCGCTCCCAGAACCGCCTCGCACGCCACCTTGATCAGGTGCGTGGCGGCCGGCGTCGACTGGCCGGCGCGGCCGGCGGGATCGGCGCCCGCGACGTTGAAATAGCGCAAGACCACATGGCGGATGTCGTGGGCCCGGGCGGCATCGCGCAGCATCCATTCCGTCATCAGCTTCGAGGTGCCGTAGGGGTTGATCGGCGCCGTCGGTGCGTCCTCGGTGACCGGCAGGGTGGCCGGCATGCCGTAGACGGCCGCAGTGGACGAGAAGATGAAGCGGCGGATGCCGGCGGCAACGCAGGCTTCCACCAGGGCGTGGCTGTTGACCGTGTTGTTGCGGTAATAGGCCAGCGGCCTGGCCACCGATTCGGGGACGACGATGCTGCCGGCGAAGTGCAGCACGGCGCCGACGCCGTACTCGGCGAAGACCCGCTGCAGCAGGCCGGCATCCCCCGCATTGCCGACGACCAGCGGCACGTCGCCGGGCACCGCCTCGCGCCGCCCGGTCGACAGGTCGTCCAGGACCACCACCGGATGGCCGCCGGCACGCAGGGCCAGCACCGCATGGCTGCCGATATAGCCGGCCCCGCCGGTGACGAGAGCCGCTTCCTTCCCGATCATGCACCGCCCTTTCCGGTTCCGTGCCGTGGCGCAGCCGGCAGCCGCGGCTGCCTGCGCGCGCTCCCCCGGCCGTCACCGCGACAAGGGGCGAGGAGACTGGTGCGCCCCTGCCAGGATGGTTCCAGTCCGCGCGCGCCGGCTCCATCGCCTGACGGACATGCCGAAGGCCAGGGATACCAGCAGGCAGACGTAGAACCACGGCGAGGCCAGAGCACGGCTGACAATGTACGCTGCCAGCGCCGGAAGCGAGCGGTGTTGCTCCGCCACAAACGATCGGCTGGGATGGTCCAGGCGGTGCACGGGCTGCGGCGTCCGGGGGAGGTCCCAGCTCAGGCCGCTGCCGTGCTCGGTCAGACGGATGCCCCCCGGATTTCCGGTCCGCTCCAGCGAGAACCGGCCGAGCCGGAACAGCGAGAACGTCCGGCTGCCGTCGACCTCCAGGCGCGGCTGGATCACGGTCTCCAGCAGGAACAGAACGGTGACATCCCTGAGGCTGGTGTCGACCAGCCCCGGCCCGCCTGCCGTTTCCCTGACCGCCGCAAGAATCGGGCGGTAGCGGTCGCCGGCGAGGTCCTCCAGCGGCGCCAGCGCCCGCAGGCTGTCCTGGACGTGCGCATCCAGCCGGGCGTCGATGGCCGCGCCTGCCAAAGTGGCCTGCCTGCCGAGATCCGTCTCGTCCAGGGCCGGCAACGCTGCGTCCCCCGGGCGGCCTCCCAGGCGGTCCGCGATAAGCCTGGGCTGCAGCAGCGTTGCCGGGGCAGCGACGACCGGGGCGCCGGCCAGACGGACGACGGCCCCCGAGATGCCGAACGAAACCTGCGGCGAGGCTGAACACACCGCCGCGGTGCGGGCAGACGGCGGCAACCCGCGATCGGCACCCGCCGGCGAATCGGCCAAGTCTCCGGACGCTGGGCAGAAGCCGGGGGCTACCCGATCCGAGATCGGGCCGGCGGCGCAGGTCGCCGCGGCCAGACCCAGCGTTCCGGCCACCAGAACTGCCGCTGCCCGCCTGCCGATACCCACGCATACCATCGGAACCGGACTCCGCCGCGGGCCGTCGGCCGCGCGGCCCCCGTGCCGTAGCAGACGACTCAGGACCGTCGCATTAATAAGAACGGCGTATAGTTTTTTCATTTTTGGTGGCCACGGATTGCAAGCTATGAAAGATGCCTGTGCGGGCTTTGCCTTTTTTATCGGATCAGGCTGAGCATTCAAGATCAAAAAGCAAGATTATTGTGCTGAAAAACAAATTATTGAATGCGCAAAGGGCTTGCTCCGGCCCAGGGCCTGTCGTCTATGTTCATGATTTGGTCAGCGTCGGACCCGCCGTTCGGCACGAAGCCCAATGCCAATGCAGCGGTGGGGGCTTGCACCGGCCCGCAAGCACCGGTAAAGGGCTGCGTCAGCCTGAACCATTCAACGGAACGCGGGGGCGGCCCCGGACATGAGCGACATGCGCACCGTGGTGGTGACCGGCGGCACCAGGGGGATCGGCGCGGGGATCGTCCGCCGCTTCCACGGGGCCGGCTGGTTCGTCCTGGCCGGCGGCCGCAGCGACAGCGGCCTGGCCGCAGGACTCGGCGACCGCGCCCGCCATGTGGCCATGGACGTCAGGAACGAGCAGGACCACGTTGCGGCGGCGCAGGCCGCTCTCGACGCCACCGGCCGCCTCGACTGCTGGATCAACTGTGCCGGCTTTTCCGCTTGGCGGCCGCTCGCCGAGGTCGATGCCGCCTTCTGGGACGGGATGATCGGCACCAACCTGGCGGGGGCCCTGTGGGGCTGCAAGGCCGCCGCTGCCGTGCTGCCGGCCGGCGGGTCGATCGTCAATGTCTCCAGCCTGGCCGGCAAGCGCGGCAGCGCCAACAACGCCGTCTATTGCGCATCCAAGTTCGGCATGAATGGCCTGACTCAGGCGCTGGCAAAAGAGCTCGGCCCGCGCGGCATCCGCGTCAACGCCGTCTGTCCCGTCTATGTCAACACGCCCGGCCTAATCGAGGCTCTGGAGGATGCCCGTTCGCCCAAGGGCGATGCCGACCTCGAGCCGTTCCTGGCAGACTTCGCCCATACCCAGGCGGCCCTGCAGCGGCTGCCCACCGACGACGAGGTGGCCGAAGTCTGTCTGTTCCTCGCCTCCCCTGCTGCCTCGGCCGTGACCGCGCAGTGCGTCAATGTCGATTGCGGCGTACTGCCGCAATGACGGTTACCCAAGAAACGCCGCACCAATGACTTACAAGCAAAAAGTCGTAGCCTTCATTCCGGCGCGCATGGCGTCGTCCCGCTTCCCCGGCAAGCCGCTGGCGCCCATCCTGGGCCTGCCGATGATCGAGCACGTGCGTCGGCGCGTAGCCTTGGCCCAGGTCGTCGACGACGTGGTGGTGGCGACGTGCGACGAGGAGATCATGGCCGTGGTCGAGGCGGCCGGCGGACGTGCCATCATGACCAGGCCCACCCACGAACGCTGCACCGACCGCATCGCCGAGGCGGCCGAGAGCGTCGACTGCGACGTGGCCATCATCGTCCAGGGCGACGAGCCGCTGTTCCTGCCGGAGGTCCTGACCGACCTGGTCGAACCGTTCCTTGGCGATGACACAGTCGAGGTCACCAACCTGCTGTCGGTCATCCGCGACCGCGCCGACCTGCAGGACGTCGACATCATCAAGACGGTGCTCGACGAATCCGGGCGCGTGCTGTATTTCTCGCGGTCGCCGATTCCTTACGTCCGGGTCGAGGCGCCGTTTCCAATGCGCCGCCAGACCGGCGTGTCAGCCTTCTCGCGCGACTTCCTGGGCACCTTTACCCGGCTTCCGCCAACGTCCCTGGAGATCGTCGAGTCGATCGACTTCCTGCGCATCCTTGGCCACGGCCACGCCATCCACGGCGTCGTCATAGAGGATCGCACCATCGGCGTCGACCGGCCCGGCGACGTCGACAAGGTCGAGCGGGTTCTCTGCGACGACCCTGTCCAGCACCGGCTCTTCGAAAGGATCAGCCAATGAGCGACGACCTCATCCTCGTCGCCGCCTCCACCTTTTCGAAGGAGGGGCCGGAACCGCTGGCCGCCCTGCAGGCCTCGGGCATTCCCTTCGCCATCAATCCGCTGGGCCGGCGGCTGAAGTCGGAAGACATCGTCGCCCAGGGCCGGGAGGCGACCGGCATCATCGCCGGCGTCGAGCCCTACACCGCCGGGGTGATCGCAGAGCTGCCGAAGCTGCGCGTCATCAGCCGGGTCGGCGTCGGCACGGATGCGATCGACAAGCAGGCCGCCCGGGCCCGCGGCATCGTGATCCGCAATACGCCGGATGTGGTGATCCAGCCGGTCGCCGAGCTGGCCATCGCCATGATCTTTGACCTGTTCCGGCACCTGACCGCGCACACGGTGGAGATGCGCGCCCATCGCTGGACCAAGCTGACCGGCAACCTAGTGGCCGGGAAGACGCTCGGCATTGTCGGCACGGGGCGCATCGGCCGGCGCGTCGCGGAGCTGGCGCGGACCGTCGAGATGACGGTGATCGGCTGCGACATCGCCCCGAACGAGGGCTGGGCGGCGGCGGCGGGCGTGTCCTACGTCGATCTGGACACCCTGCTGGCCGAAGCCGACGTCGTATCGCTGCACCTGTTGACGGCACCCGGCGATCCGTTCGTAATGGATACTGGCCGCTTCGCCCGGATGAAGCAGGGGGCACGCCTGATCAACTTGGCCCGCGGGCACCAGGTGGACGAGGCAGCCCTGGCCGACGCCCTGCGCAAGGGGCATCTGGCCGGCGCGGCGCTCGACGTGTACAGCGCCGAGCCCTACGGGGGACCGCTGCGCGACCTGGACACCGTCGTGCTGACGCCGCACGTCGCCACGCTGACGGTCGAGTCGCGCGTGCGGATGGAGCTGGAGGCCGTGCAGAACTGCATCGAGAGCCTGCGCGGTTGACTGCGGCTGACGACGGAGGGTCGTGGGTCGGGCAAGTACGGATCCGGCAGCAGGCGGACGCCCCTGTGGAATTTCGGAATTGAGACATTTTGACAGTTGCGGCCCCCGGCGACTCATGCCATTCGGATATGGTTTCCGATCCGATCGCGACATCCTCCAGTATCCGCCCTGGTGAGACGGCTTTGTCCGGGGCCGGATGCATCTGGGCGCCCTTCATCCGCCAAAGGGCGGGGCCAGTGCGGCGGCGCCGGAGATCAGAGATGCAGCAATGGCTGACCCGCCGCACCGAGCTCCGGAAAATACTTTCCGTAATTCTGATCCTACATGCAGGGTTCATTTTTCTGTGGTGGACGATCGTCGGACCGTCCTATTTCATGGGACTGTCCGAAACAGCCTTGTTCCTGGCCCTCAATGCGGTCCTGGTGACGGCTCTTTATGCCATGTCGGCTCCGACCAGGCCGGTGCTGCTGTCCATCGCCCTGTTCTTTCTGCTGTTCGTGCATATCCGCGTCACGAGCTACCTGATCCTCCCGTCGACCGCGCTCGGCTTTCCCAGCATAGAGCCCTTCACGAGCGAGGAAATCCGCCAGGGGCTGACGTACATCCTGTTCGGCACGGTGGCCCTGCTGCTGGGGGTTCAGGCCACGGCCCGGCTGACCGCGGCCGGCAGGCGAAGGCAGCACACCTCCATTCCAGATCTTTTGCAGCATGACTTCGTGACGATCGGCGGGCTGGCGCTCCTGTGGGTTCTTGCCCTGGGGATCAACTTCGTCGCCGAGCCGTACATTCACACCGGCTACCTGCCGGCCCAGATCGGCTGGTTCGTTCGCCTGTTCAACATCGACATCGCGCTGATCATCACCCTGGCTTGGCTCGTAGCCCGAAAGGATGCCCCGCCGGTACAGTGGTGGATTGCCGTCGCGTTTGTCGTGATCTGGCTGTGCATTGCCATCATGGGCGGCTCGCGCGGCGGCGCTATGCGCATTGCAATGATCCTTTTCATGGTTCTGGCGGTGCGCCATGCCATACAGTCCGTCAGTCCCCGGGCATTCATGCTGGGGGTAGTTGCGATGATGGTCGTCAGTGTCGTCACCGGGTTCACCGGCCACATCTTCAGGATGCAGCATGTCGGCGTGGAGAACCCTTTGGAAAGCACAATCCATGACATGACGCGTCAGGACATCTACAGCCGCCTGGACAGCGCGGCCACGTCCGGACAACCGACCGAGTCTGACCCGGCCGTGACCGAGGGCTCGACTCCCATAATGGCACGCCGGGCCGTCGACCAGGAGGATACGATCCTGTTCGATACGTCCCGCTGGTCCAACCCGATCCTGGGCCGGCTCGGCATCATCGATTTCGGACTGCAGGTCTTGACGCGCGACGGCGATCAAGAAATCATCGACAGATACCTGCGCTCTTCCTATGCGCTGAAGAACATTGCCAACGCGCTCGTCATCGGAGACGTTTTTGACGGCATAGACATCAGCACGGCGCAGGTCTTCACCATCGCCTATCGCGATTATGACGAGGAACATGCTCGCCAGTATTACCTGAGTGAGCCCTGGACGATCTGGGGATGGGCAAAGGTCACATTCGGGGGCATGGGCGGCATCGCGGTTCTCTTATTCGCCGGCGTCGTGCTGCAGGGGGGCTGGACCCTGCTTCAGGCCCTGCCGGACTCAGTCGGCCTGTACTTCAAGACGGCCTATCTCTTCGTCTTTGCGTATCCGCTCATAAACATGTTTGGGATCGACCACGTCGTCATGCTCGGGATCCACGTTGCGATTTCGATGTCCTCGGCGCTGGCGCTGCTGCTGCTGGTGTCCCTCGCCACGCGGCGCTGGCGGCTGCGCACCGCGTAGTCGGGCTGTACGAGACCGATCCCGCTCCGGCGTGAGCCGAAACTGTCCATTGTCCTTCTGTTCTCCTCCGCCGGCTCTCACGGCCGGACACGTTCCGCCCAGAACGAGGTGATGTGCTGGCCGTCCCTGTAGAACGGCAGGGTCGCCTCAAGCGCCTGACCATGGGTCAGCGCCATGTACCGCGCCCCCCAATTGACGCTGAAGGCGCGGTTGAAAAGCAGGAAGGCGTGCAGGAAATAGCTCTCGTTCCAGAAATACAGGTTTCGTTCGGTCCATTCCCGCCAATAGTTGGCTGGCAGGACGATGTCATGCCAATGGACCGCCGCCCCGACCGGCAGGCGCGGGACGATCTCCAGCATTTCGTGGGTCGCGTCGCTGCCTATCCGGCAGACGTGGCTGCTGTCGATGAACAGCAGGTCGGTGGTTTCGAAAAGCGCCAAGTCGACGGCCTGCACGGGACATTCAATCAGTCGCATGCCCCTGCCCGCGGCCTGCCTCAGCATGTCCGAAGGGTAGGGCTCGATGCAGATCAACTCCGCATCGTGTCCTTCATCCCGGTTGCGCTGCAATGCCTGCAGAGCGATCAGCGTGCTGTGGCCGCCGCCGATTTCCACCATCTGCCCCGGCCGGCGCTCGCGGATCATTGCATGAAGCACGAAGGCATCGGCGATGGAAAGTCCGGGATTGCCCGCCGCCGTGTATTCCGCGAGGTAGCGCGGCAGGACCTCGTGCAGCAGCCTAAGCTGGGCGGGCTCGTTCATGTCGACTCCCGTCAGCGAGTGGCGTCGCTCATAGATGTCCCGCGGCAGTTCGTCCAGACGCGGCACCGGGGAGTAGAAATCGGCAGGCGTGACGTGCAGGTCCAGGTAACGCTCGACATACGGAAAGACAATGCGCGCCAGTTTCCGCGCCAAACGCATCCTCAGGCCGTGTGGATTGTTCGCCATCTGGCACCGCATCTCAGAACTGTTTCGACAGGAACCACTGGGGACGTTCCTTTCCCGCGCATGCCGTGTACGACTGCTGCGTCCGAATGCGGCAGCCGCGGACCGCGATATGGCGGTCTGGGGTTATTGCCGGGCGGAGCATCGTTCCATCGCCGTCCATAACAGGCGCCGGTTCGCCTCCACCCGCCAGTCCTCGTGCTGGACCGTCTCGGCATGGCCGCGGGCGGCCCGGCGCATGCGAGCGTGGGTCGGCTCGTCCATGTCCACGATCGCCTGAAGCGCGGCGGTGAAGGCGTGGGGCGCCTCGAGCGGCAGGTCCCAGCCGACGCCGCGCGCCTGCAGGCCGCGCCACGGCGTCCTGTCGCTGATCACGACCGGGCACCCGGCCCCCAGGGCCTCCAGGATGACGTGACCGAAGTTCTCCCCCAGGCTGGGCAGCAGAAAGGCATCCGCGCCGCTCATCACCGCCGGCACCGCCTCCGGCGCCAGCACCCCGCCCCAGTGCACGATCCTTGGGTCTGGCAGCGCCGCAACGGCCCGCCGGCACTGCCCGGCATAGGCGGCATCCTCCTCCGGACCGTAGATCGTCAGGCCGACATCGCCGCGCAGGCCCGCCAGCGTGGCGATGGCGCCGGCCACGTTCTTCATCGGCGAGATGCGGCCGACCAGGGCGAAGCGGGCCCGTCCCGGCACCTTGGGGGCGCGCCGCGGCAGCTCCGGCAGGGGCAGAGGCAGGTCGGGCGCGACATGGACCATGGCGCCGGGGCCGATCACCCGCCGGATGTCCGCGGCTTCGTGCTCGCTGGACGCCTGCCAGACAGCGTCCCGCGCCAGGCCGCCCAGCGTCAGCACGAGCCGGTAGAGCCGCTTGCGGCCGTGCTTGAGCGCCAGCGCCCCAGCCGAGAACTCGCCCCGCGGCGCCAGGATCAGCGGCAGCGACGGTGCCGCCCGGCGCCGGGCGATCAGGGGGAACAGCGTCGCCCGCCGCGACCAGTAGCTGTTCAGGTAGAGCGCGTCGAACGCCGTGCTGCGCAGCATAGCCGTCAGCCGCCCGACGCCGGCCCGGTCCGGCGGCAGGTAGCAGACACAGCCGGCCGGCGTCTCTGTCCAGGCTCCCGGCGTAACGCCGGCATAGGGGACGGTGTCGCCGAGGTCGCGGTCGGCCGCGACGATATGGAAGCGGAACTCCCGGCCCAGGCAAGCCACCAGGCTGCGAATGGCGGTGACCGGCCCGCCGGCCTTGATGCCGGGCAGGTAGTGATCCATGACGATCAGGATGCGCGGCCCGCCCATCGACTCACCCGGTCGCCGCGGACTGCAGGGCGAGCTGCAGGTCGAGGGCCGCCGCGGCATGGGCCAGGGGCGTGACCGGCGCAATGCCGTCGCGCATGCCCACCAGGACATGACGCATCTGCGCGACATACATCTCGTTCAGGTCGGATGTCCGGCAGTCGATGACCGTCGTCTGCCTGTCGGCCGCGGTGTACAGGGTGACGATGCCGGCCTGCAGGTCCCATTCAATCGTGCCGCCGGTGCCGGTCAGGTGGTAGCGCCGCCGCGGCTGGCGCTGGATGTAGTCGAGCTGCACGGTGGCGATCGCCCCGCCGGCCAGCCGCAGGCAGCTGCCGGCCACGTCCTCCGTCTCGATCTCCAGCGCGCCGGTGCGCACGACGAACCCGGCGATCGCCACGGCCGGGCCCAGCAGCCAAGTGAGGTAGTCGAGTTCGTGGCTGTCGAAGACGATGCCGCCGCCCAGGTCACGCCGCGCCGAATAGCCGCGTCGGTAGTCCTCCCAGGGGTGCCAGTCGGGCAGCCACTGGCCGGCCAGGATCTGGGCGCCGACGATGCGGCCGGCCGCCGCCTCGTCAACCAGCCGCTTCATGGTGACGAAGGCCGGGTGGAACTTCCAGTTCGACCCGACATGGACGAACAGGCGGCGCCCGGCGACCTCGGACAATAGGCTGTCGACCCCGATGCGGTCCGACGACAGAGGCTTTTCGATGAGCAGGTGGATACCGGCACGGGCACAGGCCAGCGCCTGCGACACGTGGAACCGGTTGGGGCTGGCCACGACCGCCAGATCGGGCGCGGCGGCCAGGGCCTCGTCAAGGTCGGCATATGCGACGGCGCCCAGGTCCGAGGCAAACCGGGCGCGGCGATCCGCCGCCGGATCCATGCCGATCAGGTCCGTCACCCCAAGAGTGCGCAGATTGCGAGCGTGGCGGAGGCCGATCGACCCCAGCCCGAGGACGGCGGCTTTCATGGCTCCATCGACTCGCGAACCGCGACCACGACGCGCTCGACCTCCTCGTCAGTCAGGTCGGGGGACAGCGGGATCGACAGGCAGCGGCGATAGTACTCCTCGGCATTGGGATGGTCCTCGATACGCATGCCGAAGGTCCGCGCGTGGAAGGGCTGGCGGTACAGCGGGATGTAGTGGACCTGGGTGCCGACCCGGTGCGCCTTGAGCCGCTCCATGAAGATGCGGCGGGTGATCCCGAGCTGCTCGAAGTCCAGGCTGACAACATAGAGGTGGTGGCCCGAGCGGGCCCGGTCTTCGGGTGCGCTCTGCGGTATCCTGAGGTGGGGCAGGCTGCCGAAGGCCTCGTCATAGTAGGCGGCGATCTGCCGGCGCCGGGCCACGAACCGGTCCAGCTTGGCAAGCTGCGACAGGCCCAGGGCAGCCTGGATGTCGGTGATGCGGTAGTTGAAGCCCAGCGCCTGCTGCTCGTAGACCCAGGGCAGGATGTCGCCGTCCTCGACATGGTCACCGATGAAGCGGTCGGGCGAACGCTCGATGCCGTGGCTGCGGTAGAGACGTGCCCGCCGCGCCAGCTCGGGATCGTTGGTGACCAGGCACCCGCCCTCGCCCATGGTAATCGGCTTGACGGGGTGGAACGAGAACACCGTCATGTCGGCATAGGCGCCGCAGCCGACCGGGCTGCCATCGTCATAGCATCCGCCCAGTGTATGGGAGGCGTCCTCGATGACGATACGATCCCCCGCGATGCTGCGGATCTCGGCAGCGGCATGGGCCAGACCACCGAAGCTGACCGGCATCACCACCCGGGTCTCGGGGTAGACGTCGAGGTGACGGCGCAGGGCCTCGGGCATCATGCCCAGTCTCGCCGGGTCGATGTCGACGGTTGCGGGGACGCCACCGCAATAGACCATGGCGTTGGCCGAGGCGACGAAGGTGAGCGCCGACGTCACGCCGCGGGAGTGCGGCGTCATGCCCGCTGCCAGGCAGGCGATGTGCAGGGCCGAGGTGCCGCTGTTGACGAGCACGCCATAGCGCGCGCCAACCCGCTCGGCCAGCGCCTGCTCCAGCCGCTCCACCATGGGGCCCTGCGTGATCAGGTCGCCGCGCAGCACCGCGCAGACGGCCTGAATGTCGTCCTCCTCCACAAGATGGCGGCCATAATTGAGAATGCGCGGCTCGGTCATGGTTGTCGATCCGTTGCGTGCCGGCGGACGAGCATCCGCGGTCGGTTCCGTCGTCTTTCGGCGCTGCATGCCCGTCATTGGTCGTGCTCCTCCGTACCGGCGGCGTGTCGGCCGAGCCGGAAACCCCGCATGGAACGCGTGTGGGGCATGGGCCGTCAATCCCTGGTGGGCCGGATCGCCCGCGGTCCCAGAACCGCCGCAAAGCTCTCCTCGAGGCCCGGCGGCCGGATGTGCAGGGCAGCTGCGATCTTGTCCGTGGCGAGGGACATGTCAGCCGGCCGTGGCGCGAGCAGCCCGGCATCGGCCAAGCGCCCCCTGCGGACGAGGTCGCCGGGCAGGCCGCACCAAGAGGCCAGGTGCAGGGCGAACTCGTACTTCGAAATGCGCTGGCCGCCGCACACATGGTAGATGCCCTGCAGGCCGGCGGCCACGGCCCGGTCGATCAACTGGGTCAGCAGTGGGATGCCGATCGGCGTGAAGAAGGCGTCGCCGAAGGCGTTAAGCGTCTGGCCGCTGCGCAGGCGCGACAGCATCCAGTCGGACAGGGACTGGCGCCACGGCCGCCCATTGCCAAAGAAATTGGTGCGCAGGATCAGGGCACTGGGGTCGGCGGCGGCAACCATCCGCTCACCGGCCGCCTTGGTCCGCGCATAAGCGTTGATCGGCCGCGGTGGCTCGTCTTCCCGGACCAAGGCGTGCGCGCCATCCCACAGATGGTCGGTGGAGATGTACACAAAGCGCCGACCCAGGGCGGCGGCCCGGGTGGCCAGCCGCGCCGGCATCTCGGCGTGCAGACTCAGGGCCAACTGCTCGTCCTCCTCGCAGCGGTCGACGCTGGTCAGGCCCGCCGCATACAGGATCACGTCCGCCGCCGTCGCGTCCGGCAGCCCCGTCGCATCGTCGCCGGCGAGCAGATCGAGGGAAACTTCTTGTATTCCGGGTACCGCCAGCGTATGGCGGTGCACGGCCGCCGTCACCCGGCGGCCGGTTGCCGCCAGATGGGCGGACACTCCGTGCCCCAGCAGGCCGCTGGCACCAAACACCAGCCAAGATTCGGGGGCGGACCACGGCCCGAGAACGCTCATCTCGCTTCCTCTTGCGCGGCGGCCCGACCCCTCGTGCCCAGCTCGACGATTCGCGCGAAATCCGCATTGGTCCTGGCCAGGGCGTCGAACGACCCCGCCGCGACCATGCGCCCGCCGTCGAGCATGACCAGCCGGTCGCAGCGCCGGACGGTGCTGAGGCGGTGGGCGACGACAATGATCGTCTTCTGCCGCTTGAGCGCGTCGACCGCGGCCACCACAAAGTTCTCGGTCTCGCTGTCGAGCGCCGAGGTCGCTTCGTCCATCAGGACGACGTCCGGGTCGTGGTAGAGCGCCCGCGCGATCCCGATGCGCTGGCGCTGGCCGCCGGACAGCGAGGCGCCGTGCTCGCCCACGACCGTATCCAGACCGTCGGGCAGTCCCTCTGCCACGGCGGTCAGGTGGGCCATCTGCAGAGCGCGCCGCACCCGCGCGTCGTCGATGTCCCGGTCAGCCAGCCCGAAGGCGATGTTTCGCCGCAGCGTGTCGTCGGTCAGGTAGATGTGCTGCGGCACATAGCCGAGCCGCGAGCGCCACTGCGGCAGCATCTCCAGGATGTTCCTGCCATCGACGAGAACCTGCCCACGGGTCGGCGGCAGCAGTCCCAAGACGATGTCGATCAGGGTGCTCTTACCGCTGCCCGACGGGCCGACGACTCCGATGCTCTCGCCCCAGCGGATGTGCAGGTCCACGTCGATCAACGCCGGCTCGGCTGGCCGGTAGGCGAAGCTGATCCCCTGCACGCGGATGCCAGCCGGTGCGGCGCTTGGGCCGGGATCGGCCATGGCGTCCGGAAGGCCACATGCCCCTGGTGCCATCGGTGGCGGCGGCGTCGCAGCCGGCGCCACCAGGTCGGCATGAACCACGGCCAGCGCCTCGGTACCGATGCGGACCTGCTGCATTGCTGCCAGCCCGCGCGTTGCTGAGGTCAGGAGGCGGACAGCGGCGACGCCGAACAACGCCAGCAATGGCGCCACCTCGGTCGGCTCACGGGTGGCAAGGGCCACGATGACGGCAACGAGGACGACGATGACAAGGACCGACTCAAGATAGTAGCGCGGCAGCTGTGTCAGGAACACCCGCTTCGTCTGCACAGCGGCATAAAGGTCACGTGAATCTTGTAGCTTGCGGACAAACTCGCCTTGGCGGCCGAGAACGCGGATCTCCCGTGCAGCCCCAATGCCCTGCTTCAGGTGATTGAGAAGACCGAATGTGGCTTCCTGAAATTGCCGCCCGATCCGGGTCAGATCACGCCGAACCGCGATATAGTACAGGCCAACTGCCAAGCTCACCATCGCCAGGGAAACAAGAGCGACGGCCGCATCGGCAATTAGCAGCATCGCAAGAAGCGCGATGCCCAGCAGGCCCTCAACCATTATCGTCATGACTGGAATGATGAATGCAAGAAAAGTTGAACTCGCGGACGTCGAGGCATTGCGGATGAGTTCAGAAGAATTGCGCTGTGAGACCGCCTGCCAGGGGCTGGTCAGGTAGCGGATGAACAGGCGGACGCCCACCGACGCCTCGGCGCGGGACACCATTGCGTACTGCCATCGGACCAGGAACGCCGACGCAACGCTCTTGGCGACGAAGCAGCCGGCGATCACCATCCCCAGCCCGATCACCAGGGACTGCCGATCGCGCGCACCCAGGATGTCGGCGACAGTCGCCAGCCACTCGCTCTGCTCGGCGGCCTGCGGATCCACGAGGATCAGCATGAGCGGGAACACCAAGCCCACGCTCACGGCGTCGAAGGCGGCGAGCAAGGCAAAGGTACCGGCCAGCAGAGGCAAACGCCGGCGCGTCCGTCCGTCCAGTATGTCAAGGGCTTTGCGGATGGACGTTGTCATCTGACTGCCGAATGTGCATTTGCCGAAAAAATTCTAGGATGACAGGCGACGATATCGAAGTGGTTTGGCGAAGACAATTGCCCGCGGTTCGGCTTTCCCCTCCGCGTCGCGCTCAGCATCGCACCCGCCAGACAGTCCGGTTCACGTAGTCGGTGTAACTGAGAATGATACGCACCACCTTTTCCGAAACGCTCCCGGCCTCGTAGTCCGGCACCATCCTTGGGCCAGGCAGGCCACGCGCCCGCATGGCAACCGCTTGGTCGGTCACGACCCACACACTGTCGACCACCCGGTCGGGCTGCAGGCCGGACATGATCAGGGTGCCCACGTCCATGCCCTCCGGCCGCTCGTGGGCCTCGCGGATCATCACGGCGGGAAAGTTCAGCAGCGAGCTTTCCTCGGTCAGCGTGCCGCTGTCGGACACGACGCAGAAGGCGTGTTGCTGCAGCTTGACGTAGTCCAGGAAACCGAGCGGCTTCACGAACCGGACCTTCTTGAAAGCGCTCAGGTCCTGCGCCTCCAGGTGTCTGCGCGTCCTGGGGTGGGTGGACATGATCACCTCCCTGCCGAAGGTGTCGACGAGCGACCGTACGGCTGCCAGAAGGTTGTCCAGGTTGGCCGGGATGTCGACGTTCTCCTCGCGGTGGCTCGACACCACGAAATAGTCGCCGGGGGTGACGCCGAGCGTATCCAGAACGGGGGACGCCTCGATTCGCGGCGCGTAATGGCTTAGCACCTCCTGCATGGACGACCCGGTCTTGATCACCGTCTCCGGCCGCAGGCCCTCGGCGATCAGGTAGCGGCGGGCATGTTCGGTGAGAGTCATGTTGATGTCGGCGAGGTGGTCGACGATGCGGCGGTTGATCTCCTCCGGCACCCGCTCGTCAAAGCAGCGGTTGCCGGCCTCCATGTGGAACACCGGCACCTTGCGGCGCTTTGCGGCGATCACCGCCAAGCACGTGTTGGTGTCGCCGTAGAACAGCACCGCATTCGGCCGCACCGTCCGCAGCAGCCGGTCGGTGCGGGCGATGACGGTGCCAATGGTCTCGGCCGCCGTCTCGCCGACGGCATCCAGGAAGTGGTCCGGCTTGCGGATGTCCAGCTGCTCGAAAAAGACCTCGTTCAGCTCGTAGTCATAGTTCTGGCCGGAGTGGACCAACACATGGTCGGTGTGCCGGTCGAGCTCGGCGATGACGCGGCTGAGCTTGATGATTTCCGGCCGCGTGCCGACAATGGTCATCACCTTAAGGCGGCGACCATCGGCCGCGGCCAGCATCGGCTGCTGGGCCATGGCAACGTTCCTAGCGCAACAGTTCGGAGGTGTCGCTGAAGTCGCGATCCTCGACCAGCAGCTTGTGCTCGGCGAGCAGCGCACGTGTCTCCGCCAGCGTCATGATCCGGTCGGCCGAGCTGAACTCCCGGCCGAGCACCGGCGCGGCGGCCCGGCCCTCGTCGCGCAGCTCCGGCAGCATGGGCAGAATGGCGTAATAGGCGCCGCAGCCGATCGTGTGGTTGCTTTCCTCCTCGGACACCATGATCTCATGCATCTTCTCGCCAGGACGGATGCCAATGATCTCGACATCGACCTTGCGGTCGTCGATCAGGGCCCGGGCGATGTCCAGCACCGTCGCCGACGGCGCGTTCGGCACCAGGATCTCCCCCGGCAGTGCTGTGGCCAGGGCCTCAAAGACGGTGTTGACGGCCTGGTTGAGGCTGAGCAGGAAGCGGGTCATCTCGGGCACGGTCACGGTCACCGGGCCGCCGCGCCGGATCTGTTCATGGAACATCGGGATGACCGAGCCGCGCGAGGCCAGCACGTTGCCGTAGCGCACGCCGATGAACCGGGTGACGGATGACAGCACGTTGCCGGCGATGAAGATGCGCTCCTGGATCGCCTTGGACATGCCCATCACGTTGATGGGCTTGCACGCCTTGTCGGTGGAAACGGCAACGACGACCTCCGGCACGGCAAACTTTTCGCGGACGGCGCGGACGATGTTGACCGGCCCGTCGCAGTTGGTCATCACGGCCTGCTCAGGGAAATATTCGCAGGTCGGGACCTGCTTCAGGGCGGCGGCGTTGATGACGATGTCCATGTCGCACATGGCGGCGCAGACATCGGCATAGGACCGCACGTCGCCGATGCGAAACTCCAGGACTCCCATGAAGTTGCGATAAATGATCTCGTCGGTCCGCGCCTGCCTGTGCAGGTAGGACAGCCGCATGTCGTGCTGCTTGCCCTCGTCGCGCGAAAACACCACGACTTTTTGCGGCCAGCCGCGCTCACCGGTAAGAATTCTGGACACCAGCGTCTTGCCCAGGGACCCGGTGCCGCCGGTAACGAGAATGCGCTTGCCCTCGAAGAACTTGTTCATTGTTCCTGACGTTTCCTGATTTCGTGAGCCAGTTCGTCGAGCATCAAGGACCAGGTCGGCGCCGTGTAGCCCGTTGCCTGCTCGAAAAGGTTGCCCTTCAAGCTGCGGTCGCACTTGAAGTCGTGGTCGGGCACGACGTCCACGTCGGTGCGGCCGAGCATGTCCGTCAGCCGGCGCAGCAGCTCGTACTTCGAGATCGGCTCCGAACAGACCTGATAGACGCCGCTCAGGTCCGTGAAGCGCTCGATCAGCATCCGTGTCACGCGGCTGAACTCCATGGTCGTCAGACCGTTGAAGATGGCCCCGGTGAACCCCCTGATCCGGCCCGTCTGGGCCAGGTACCACTCGATCAGGCTGTGCCTGCGGCGCAGTTCCAGCCCGATTATCGAGGTTCGCAGCGTCACGCAGCCCGGTCCGGTCACCTCGCCCAGGTACTTGGTGCGGCCATAGACGTCGGTCGCGTCGGCCCGGTCTTCCTCGCGATAGCCGCCGCGGTCGCCGGCAAAGACGCAGTCGGTGCTGACGTGGATCAGCCGGGCTCCGGCGGCGCGACAGGCGATCGCCAAGCGGTGCGGCAGCAGCGCGTTGATCTCCAGGCTGCGCACCATGTCGGACGAGGCCTTGCGCTGCTTGATGATGCCGATGGCGTTGACCACGACGTCCGGGCCGGCCTGGCCGATCACGTCGATGACGTGCCAGGCATTGCTGGCATCGATCCCCGTATGGCTGTTGTCGGCCGTGTACAGGCCGTGGCATGCATAGTCGTTCAGATCGCGGCGCAACGTAACCTGCACCTCATGGGTTCGGGACAGATCCAGCATGAGGCGATGACCGAGCATACCGTCGCCACCGAGTATGAGCACGCGCATTGAAGACCTCAGGTCGGTTCCACGCCTTCAAAGCTCGAGAAGGGTATGCAGCAGGTGTGAGGCGCGCCAGCGACGCACGACGAGGTGACACACTTGTCCGCTGCATCGCAATCGCCTTTAATGGCGGCCGCCGCCGGCACTGGTCATCGCTACGGGGAGGCATGCTTGTGCTGCTTACGGTCCGCACCTTTTCATGGCATTTTCCGCCCCGTTCGGGCAATCGGGCTCATCCGCCATCATTGGGCCTTGTCGTCTGACGGCCAAGGTATCACTAATTCCGCACGCCTGCGATGCCGGGAGTTGGCGGGACGGCACGGCCGGCCCTCCGGTGCAGTCGGCGCAATCGCTCAACCACCACAGGGCATGCCGATTCGCCGTGCCGCCTGCCTCTCACATCTGCCTGAACCAGCCATATGCCGCTGCCCAAGTATCTCGATCCCGGCCGCTATGCCCGTTATCTGCGCCGCCGCTGGTGCATCGCCACCTACGACCTAGCCGCCATCCAGGCCGACGAGCGGCGCAAGTTCGCGGACACCGGCTTCGATGTCGACGCCGGCCGCAGCCTGCTCGACGAGGTTCTGCTGGATATTTCCGGCAAGCGCTTCGACCATCTTGCCGGGACCGATTCGGTCCACTGGCTGCTGTTTGCCTGCCTCAGCCTCACCGACCGCGGCCGCGGCATCAGGGACATCCTGGAAATCGGCACCTTCCGGGGCAAGACCAGCCTCATCCTCAAGACCCTGTTCCCACAGGCCGAGGTCGTCACCTGCGACCTGCCGGAGGACGATCCCATCCTGCGTACATCGTATTTCCGCGACGACCCAGTGGTCATGCGCGAGTACAAAGCACGGCGTGACGCCAACGTGAACCGGCCCGGCATCCGCTTCGTCGCGCGCAACTCGTTCTTCCTGCCCGAGGCGGCCCCCGGCCCCTACGACCTGATCTGGATCGATGGTGGCCACCACTATCCGGAAATCGCCTGGGACATGTGCAACGCATACCACATGTGCCGGCCGGGCGGGATCATGATGTGCGACGACGTGATTACCGACCCGCGCGGCTGCGATGCCCTCTATACCTCGACAGCGACAGAAGAGGTGATTCGCTACATTCAGAGTCGTGCGTCCCTTTCAATGCTCTATTTTCTTAAACGGGAGAATCCGCTGTGGTCAGCGGATCCGATTCATCGCAAGTTCATCGCATTTCTGCGGAAGAATGGATAACCCCGATGAGAAATACTACACATAGTAGCTTCGGGCTATTCCGAGATCATGAGGCCATCGCCAAATTGGCAAGACATATTTGCGAGACGGACTGCGACAGCTCTTCGCATTGGCGAGAAATGCATAGTCAATTCCGGTTCGAGGATGGGAATATCGTTGCGGCGGTCGGTTTCGGGGGCTATCAGCGGCGACCTCGTGGTGCAATGCGCCTTGCACATCGGCTGCTGCAACGTGTTTACCGTCGCATGGGGTCTGCCTTCCGCGCATTTCCGGATATCGATCGGGTGGCTGACGCCATCACTGCTCGCCAGGGCCGCGCCTACGACCTGGACGTGCTGCGCCAGACGATTACCCTGGCGCTCCTGATGGAGGCTGTTCCGGACGCTTTTTACAATCGTCGTATCGTCCTGGTCATCGGCGACGGCTTTGGAACCCTGACGAGCTTGATGCTGGCTATCGATAAAACTATACGGGTCGCGTTGATAAACTTGACCCAGACGCTGCTGGCCGACCTCGTCATGCTGCGCCAGGGAGTTCCTGATGCTGGTGTGGCGCTGGTGGAAAATGCAGCGGCATTTCGAACAGCCTTCGCCGACCCGGCTTTGCGCGTTATTGCACTTCGAGCCGATCACAAAGCACTGTTGCACGAGATTCCATTGGCGCTGGCTGTCAACATCGCCTCCATGCAGGAAATGCGGCCTGATACCATTGCTGCCTATTTTGATCTGATGCGCCGCTTGACCACCGTCGCCCTGCCCTTCTATTTCTGCAATCGAGAGGAAAAACACCTCCCCGGCGGAGAAATCAGCCGCTTCGCAGACTATCCTTGGCAGTCTGATGACCATGTTATCATCGACGAGCCTTGTCCCTGGCACCAGCACTTCTACAAATTTCGCCCACCATTTTTTTGCCCTTATCATGGCCCTCATCGTCACCGGCTGGCATGGTTGGCACCGGCGCTGACGGCAGAAGGCGCCCAGCGATGAGGGGGATGCTACCAAATTACCTCAACCCCAGCACTTACATGCACAAGGCACTTCGCTGGATCGCGCCGACGCTGCGCCAGCATCTGGCGGTGACGCCCCTGATCTGGGGCGATGCGCGGAACGTCAGCATTGGTGCCAACGTCCAGCTTGTCGACGTGATCATCAACTGCCGCTCGGGCCGCGTGGTGATCGAGGACGATGCCTTTTTCGGCCACGGCGTCATGCTGCTGACCGGGAGCCACGACATGCGCAGGAAGGGCCGCGACCGCCACGCCGCGGTGCCCGACGGGGGCCGCGACATCGTCATCCGCCAGGGCGCCTGGGTGGCCAGCAACACGGTCGTGCTGGGGCCGTGTGAGATCGGCGAGAACGCCGTCATTGGCGCCGGCAGCGTGGTCACCGGCACGATCGAGGCCGGCTCGCTGTATACCGGCAATCCGGCCCGTCGGGTACGCAGCATAGACTTTTTGGACTGAAAGGGATGCCGCCGGCCGGCGCCGTTCGCAGAGGGCGTTGCAGCCCGGTCGTCCCCTGTGCTTAGTCCGCGGCGGCGCAATGGCTGCGCTCCATGTCGATGGCTGCGCCCCATGTCGTTCGAGGAAATGCCGTGCTGACTGTCCGGGCGGAGGTCGAGGTGCGTGACCTGGCAGTGGATCGGGACATTGGCACCGCAATGTACGGCTTTGCCGGTCGCCTTTTTCCCCTGTTCCGCAGCCTGACCGGTCCCGGCGTGCGCGCCACGCTGGACGAGATCCGCACAATCCTTCCTGGCCTGCGCATTCATGAGGTGCCGACCGGCGCGCGCTGCTTTGACTGGACCGTGCCGGACGAGTGGGTCTGCCGCGGGGCCTGGGTCGAGGACGAAGCGGGCCGGCGCGTCATCGATATCGCCGACCACAACATGCACGTGGTCGGGTACAGCGAGCCGGTGGATGCATGGGTATCGCGGGCCGAGCTGGAGGAGCGCCTCCATTCGATCCCCGAGCAGCCCGCAGCGATTCCCTACGTCACCTCCTACTATCACCGGACCTGGGGCTTCTGCCTGCAGCACGCGCGCCGCGAACGCCTCCAGGGCGAGCGGTTCCAAGTTCATATCGATGCCGACCTGAGCCCCGGACACCTGACCTACGGCGAACTCGTCATTCCGGGGGAGAGCACGCGCGAGCTGCTCTTCTCCACCTACATCTGCCATCCCTCCATGGCCAACAACGAGGTCTCCGGCCCGACGCTCGCCACGTTCCTGGCCCGCTGGCTGTCCGGCCGGCGCAACCGGTTCACCAGTCGCTTCGTGTTCGTTCCCGAAACGATTGGCGCGATCGTCTACCTGTCGCGGCACCTGGAAGCGCTGCAGCGGCACCTGGCAGCCGGCTTCGTGCTGACCTGCGTCGGCGACGACCGCGCGGTCTCGTTCATGCCGTCGCGCCACGGCAAGACGCTTGCCGACCGGGCGGCCCGTCACGTCCTGAACCGGCACGCGCCGGGCCACATCATCTACAGCTTCCTGAAGGACCGCGGCAGCGATGAGCGCCAGTATTGTGCCCCCGGCGTCGACCTGCCGGTCATCTCGATCATGCGCAGCAAGTACGGGACCTATCCCGAATACCACACCTCGCTCGACGACATGGACGTGATCTCGCCGAAGGGTCTGGCCGGCACCTTCGCCCTGCATCGCCGCACCATCGAGGTGCTTGAGGCCAACGAGACATGGCGGGCGACCTGCCTGTGCGAGCCCCAGCTGTCGCGCCGCAACCTACGCGACCCGGCCGGCGGATCGCGCCGGCCCCTGGCCGGACAGGCGCGGCTGGTGTCGAATCTGCTGGCGCTGGCTGACGGCACGGTCGATACCATCGCCATGGCTGAAATCCTGCAGCAGGAGTTCGAGGCTGTCGACGCCTGCGCCCGGCTGCTTGCCGACAACGGCCTGCTGGGCGCCGAGGATCCGCTGCGCCGGACGGAAGCATGAGAGGCCTCAAGCGGCGGGCACAGCGCTGCCGTCGCCGCAAGCTTCTGAAGACCATACTGGCAGCCGGCCGGACCGATCCCGATTCGGTGCAGACCATGCTGGCGCGACTTGAGTCGTGCCCGCTGCCGACGGCCGGGCCCGCAGTGATCGCCCTGGTCCCGCGGGCCTATCGGCAGCAGGCTGCCGACTGCGTCAGGCAGGAGGCATTCTTTCTCCTGCGTTCGCTCGACAGCCACGCGGCGATCCGACGGGCCGTGGCCGGCGTGGATTGCCGCCTGGTCGCCCCGCTGCCGGCCGCCTGGCGTCGCGCGATGCGGGAGAGCGGTCTGTCCATTGCACCGATAGCTTGCACGCTGTCCCTGTGGCTCAGGTCGGGACGGCAACTGCTGCGCGGCGCCTACTTTTGCCTCCGGCTGCTCGGCCGGCAGCGCCGCCTGCCAGCCGCCGGCCCGGCTCCGGCCGCGGTGGTCCTGGAGATGGCGCCGGCCGTCCTGCCGCCGGAGGCCCCGGCGGTCCGGCCGTTGTACGACTACATCACGTCGGTCCGCCGTGCCCTGCGGATTCCGGCGGACGCGGCGATCTGGATGCAGACCGGTCGCCGGCCGGCACACACCAGGGCGGACGGGATCGTGTTGACGCCCGAAGCCCTGTCGCGCCTGGGCCGGCCGCTGCGGACGCTGCCAGCCCTGGCCGACTGCGTGCGCATCCTGGCCACCGGCAGTCTGCTGTGGCTGTGCGGAAGCTGGCGGGCGGGGCTGCTGGCACCGCAGGCGGCCATGCTGGCCTATGCCAGGCGGCTGCCCGACACGGCATTCGCAGCCCACTACGTGTTCAGCGTCAGCGGCTGGGTGGTCCGGCCGCTGTGGACCTACCGGGCGGCGCGGGCCGGCGCCGACTGCGCCATCGTCTACTACTCGTCCAACAGCGTCATCGTCAGCGCCGACGCACCGCCGCGGACGGCTCACGGCTCGGGAGAGGCCCTGGCCACCTGGGACCACTACGTCGTGCCCTCCGACGACCTGCAGGCCAGCCTGGACGAACAGCACCGGCGCCGGATCGCCTACACCGTCGAACCGCTGCTCGGCGTAGAAGACAATGGCCACGACTGTCGTCTCGACCGGCCTGAGCGTACGGTGGCCTCCTTTGACATCAACGTCTATGCGAAACCGCTGACTGCGCGAATCGTCCGGCTGCCGGACTACGTCACGCTGGCGATGACCGACGCCTTCCACCGTGACCTGCTGTATTGCGCCGAGGCCCTGGACCTGGACATCGCCCGCAAGCCGAAGCGCGCCTTCGGCCCCCTGATCCATCCTGGCTACAAGCGCAGTTTCGAGCAGAGCGGCGGACACCCGCGAATGATCGCCGTCGATCCGGCGGTTGCTGCGGCTCGCGTGGTCGCCACCTGCGCCGCCACCGTGGTCATGCCGTTTTCAACCCCGGCCATCTACGGCATCGCGCTGGGCCGGCCGGCGGTCTACTATGACCCCTCCGGGCGCATGGCCGCGCATACCCCAAAGTTTCACGGCGTTCCCGTCATCTCCGGCCGCGTGGCCCTGCTGCAGTGGCTTGAGCATGCCGTCGGCGCCCCCGCCGCGGCGAGCGTCTGCGGCTCGGCTCTTGAAAATCGCGGTTGATCGGGACTAGAGATGTCGGCCTTTCCGGCAGGCGCCAATGCAGCGGGCGCCGGGCTGTGAACGGGAACGCGCGGACGGGAGAAGAGATGACAATCCATATTGCCGAACTGCGCGACTGTCTGGGCGCGGTCCTGCCGCAGCTTCCCGAGAATTCCGCTGCCGACCTTTGGGAAGAAGGCATCATGGACAGCTACGCCGTGGTCGAGGTGGTGGCCGCCCTCGAGGAGCATTACGGCGTGACCTTCGACCCGGACACCCTCAGGAAGGAGAACTTCGCCTCGCTGGACCTCATCGCCCGGACCCTCAGCCGGATGCGGGGGAGCGCATGAAGAACCTGGCCGAGCTGCTCTGCCGGCGCATCGAGGCAACACCGGATCGCGCGGCCCTGACCTTCCAGGGTACCACCCTGACAGTCCAGGAGCTGTTCGACCGGGCCATGGGCCTGCGCGACCACCTGCGCGAATGCGGGATCAAGCGGGGCGACGTGGTGGCCATCGCCACCGACCACAACGTCGCTCAGGTTGCGGCCATGTTCGGCGCGGCCATGGCCGACGCCGCCTTCACGATCATCAATCCCCACCTCAAGCGTGAGCAGATCCTGCACCAGATCTCCGACTGCGACGCAGAGTGCGTGATCGCCGGCCAGCGCCAGCTGGGGGAGGTCGTCGGCATCCTGGCCGACCGGCACGGGCGCAGCATCGCCGTCGACGGCTTTGGCCTGGTCGAAGGGGGCGGACCGCTGCGGGTGCAGAGGACCACGGCCGAGGCCGTGACGCGCAACATTCCGACCGACGTGGGCTGCCTGATCTACACCTCGGGCTCGACCGGGCGGCCGAAGGGCGTCGTCCTGCCCCACCGCACCCTGACGGACGGCGCGCGAATCGTCAGCGGCTATCTGAACATCACCGGCGACGACACGATCCTCTGCATCCTGCCGTTCAGCTTCGACTACGGCCTTAACCAGGTGCTGAGTGCCCTGCACGTCGGCGCCCGCGCGGTCGTCTTTTCCTTCGCGTTCCCGCAGGACCTGTTCGACGTCCTGCAGGACGAGCGGATCACCGGGCTGGCAGCCGTGCCCTCGCTGTGGCCGCGCGTCCTGGACGACCGCTATTTCCGGGCCGACCGGCGCCCCGCCTTCCCGAGCCTGCGCTACATCACCACTGCGGGCGGGCCGCACAGCGAGCTGCTGCTGCGCCGGCTGACGAACTTTTTCCCGACCACCGAGATCATCATCATGTACGGGCTGACGGAAAGCTTTCGCTCCTCATACCTGCCGTTTGCCGAACTGTTCAACCGCATCGGCTCGATCGGCAAGGCGGTGCCCGAGGTGGAACTGATGGTGCTCGACGACACCATGCAGCCCTGCAGCCCGGGACAAATCGGCGAACTCTACCACCGCGGCGCCTTCGTCAGCTACGGCTACCTGAACGACCCCGACCTGACGGCCGCGAAGTTCGTCGAGCTGCCGACCGGCGGACGCGGCACCCGTGGCGAACCGGCCGTGCGTTCGGGCGACCTGGTCTCACTGGACGAGGATGGCTTCATCTACTTCCACGGCCGTGCCGACACGCAGATCAAGGCCAAGGGTTACCGGGTCAGCCCGGCCGAGGTCGAAGACGCGGCCATGACCTTCCCCGGCCTGCGCCATGCCGCGGCCTTCGGGATTCCCGACCCGGAGGGCGGCCAGGCCATTTCCCTGGCCTATGACACCTATGACGGCTACACGGTGGACCGGGCGGTGCTGCGCCGCCACATGGCGAAGATCCTGCCCTATTACGCCGTGCCCGTGGAATTGTTCGCCCTGACCGGCGTGCCCCTGACGCCCAACGGCAAGGTCGACTATACGGCGATCAGGGCCGTCTGCGAGGAACTCAAAGCCGAGGCGGCGGCCGGCGGCGGCGGGCACACCGCATGAAGACCGTCAGCCGCGCCGATCTGGTCGCGTTCTGGGGCCGGCTGGGTCTGCGCCCGGGTCAGATCGTGCTCTGCCACAGCTTCCTGCCCAGCCTGGGGCGGCCGGCGACCTCGCCCGAAGAGGACGTGCTGGGCAGCCTGCTGGACGTTCTCGGTCCGGATGGTACGCTGTTCGCGCCGGCCTTTACCTACAGCTACTTCAGGAACGAGGTCTACGACGTCCAGACCTCGCCATCGACGGTCGGCGTGCTTGGCGATCTGGTGCGCGCCCACCCCGGCGCCGTGCGCAGCCGCGATCCCAACTTCTCCAATGCGGGCATCGGCCCGCTGGCCGGCCTGTTCCTGGCCCGCCCGACGAAGCGCAGCTTTGGGCCGGACACCTTCTACGACCGCCTGGTCCAGGCCGACGCGCAGATGCTGCTCGTCGGGGTGGACTTCACCGCACTGCCGTTGTTCATGCACATCGAACGCATGAACGGCGTGCCGTATCGGTATGAGAAGACCTTCACCGGCATCACGCGCGACGCCGACGAGGAGACCACCGACAAAGAGACGGCCGACGAGGCCATCCACTTCGTGCGCGCCCTGGAACTGGCATTCGTCAACGACCGCCGCACGGTCGGCGCGAGGATCGAGGCCGACCCCGCCTGTCGGGTGGAACGGTTCGGTTATGGCGTTCACCGCCTGACGACGGCGCGCACGGTGGTGCGGATCACGCAGGCCCACCTGCGTGAGTCGCCCCACGGCTTGATTCGCTTCGAAACGAAGGCCGGCGCGGCGACCAACGAAAATCAGAAGTGAGGCATGATGCCCGAGAACAGCTGGGACACGCGGTATTATCACGGGCGCTACAACAGGTACCCCTTCACCGACGTCGTGTCCTTCGTCATGCGCAAGTTCGCCGGCGCCGCGGACCGCAAGGCTGTGCGCGTTCTCGACCTCGGCTGTGGCGGTGCGCACCACCTGCTGTTCCTGGCCCAGGAAGGCTTCGGCTACCACGGCGTCGACGGCGCCCAGGAATCGGTCGACATCGCCAGGACGCGCTTGGCCGAAGCAGGGTTCGATCCGGCGCCGGTGACGCAGGCGACCTTCGACGCCCTGCCCTACGAGGACAGCTTCTTCGATGCCGTCATCGACCGTGGTGCGATCACCTGCAATGCTCTGGCCGACATTCCGGCACTGCTGGACGAAGTGCGCCGCGTTCTCAAGCCCGGCGGCTTCGTCTTTAGCACGATCCTGAACATCGACAGCACGGCCAAGGACACCGGCACCAGCCTCGGCAACGGCGACTACATCAACTGCGGCAATCGCCTGGAAGATGCCGGCATCCTGCATTTCACCGACACGGAGGAATGCCGGAACCTGTTCAAGAGCTTCGAGATCGAGCAGATCGTCAAGAGCAGGAACGACGTGGAGTACCCGGCCGGATCACGACAGGTCGTCGCCTGGACCATGGTGACGGCCCGCAAATAGCCATCCCGCACATGCTGCAACATTCCATCCTCCTGGGAGGCGTCGGCGGCGACTCCCATTCGGTCGGCCTGCACATCCTCAGGCAGGCCCTGTTCGCGCGCGGCTACGACGTGCTCTACATCGGCACCCAGAACGCGATCGAGACGTTCTGGACCTACGCACCATCGGTCAACCTCGTCATGGTCTCCTGCATGGACGGCCATGCGCGCAGCTACCTCAAGACGTTCCCTGAACTGCGCCTGCGCCACGCCGGGCAGACCCAGCCGGTGTGGTTCCTCGGCGGCAATCCGGTGGTCGAGAACCTGGTGGGTGGCGAGCGGCTGTTCCTGTCCATGGGGTTTCAGAGGGTCTTCCTGGGCTTTGTGAACATCGAGGTGGTACTGGCAGCGGTCGAAGCCGCCCTCGCCGACAGTGAGCCGGTCGCGATCCCGAAGACGATCCGAGATCTGGCCGGGCAGCGCAAGCCGGTCATCCCGTCGTGGCTGTCCGACGAGAAGATGCCGCACGTGGATTTGCTGTCCGAGCGGCGCCAGGTGCTGCAGCACTGGAAGACCGGCACCGGCGCCAGGGACATGGAGGACAATGCCGCGTTCCTGGCCCGGGTGCCGAACTGGACCGGCGTGCAGGCCAGGGTCAACGCCGGCGAGGCCGCCATCCTGGTCCAGCCGCGCGTCGGCGTCCCCGTCGAGAATGACCAGCTTGCGCTGATGAAGGCCTATCGGGACGTGGATGTGCGCGTCCTGTCATACCAGGTCGACTCCTACACCCGGAACAACAACTATCCGTTTGCCGAGGAGGGCCTGCGCGAGAGCCTGCGACACGGCTATTCCACGATGAACGGCTTCCCGGTGGTCAACCATGGCGTCCCGGCCCTGCGCCGCATCGTCAGCGCGCTCAACGTGCCGATCCAGACCCGCCACTCGACCCGCGACCCGAGGCTGCTCTGCGAGATCTCGCTGGCCGGCGGCGTGACGGCATTCGAGGGCGGAGCGATCTGCTACAACCTGCCCTACTATCGCGACTATCCGCTGGCCGACAGCGTCGCCGTCTGGCGGTACGTCGACCGGCTGGTCGGGCACTATGCGGAGACGTACGGCATCGTCGTCGACCGCGAGTTCTTCGGCACGCTGACGGCCACGCTGATCCCGCCGTGCCTGGCCATCGCGACCGGCATCATCGAGAGCGTGCTGGCCGCCCAGCAGGGGGTGCAGGCGGTCAGCATCGGCTGGGCCGAGCAGGGCTGCCGGTTCCAGGATATCGCCGCGATCCGCTCGATCGCCCCACTGGCCCGCGAGGTGCTGGACAACTTCGGCCTGGGCCACGTGCAGGTGAGCTCGGTCTATCACCAGTACATGGCCGCATTTCCCGGCGTGCAGACCCAGGCCGAGGAGCTGATCTACCAGTCCTCGATCACCGCGGCGCTGTCCGGGGCAACGCGCATGATGACGAAGACGGCCGTGGAGGCGTTCAAGATACCGTCCCTCGCCGACAACGTGGCCGGGCTGGTCCTCAGCCAGCGCGGCATCGATGCGGCCCGGCAGGTGCCGGTCAACGAAGCGGCGGTGCGCGACGAGATGGGGATCATCCAAACGGAGACGCTGGCCATCGTCGACGCGGTCATCACGCTGGGCCAGGGCAACCTGGCCGCCGGGGTGGTCGAGGCATTCCGCCGCGGCGTGCTGGACATCCCCTTCGCACCCAGCATCCACAATCGCGGCGAGGCCGTATGCGCGCGCGGCCCCGACACGGCGATCCGCTTTCTCGACTGCGGCCAGCTGCCCTTCGACCGGGAGACCCGGCAGTTCCACGCCGAAGCCATGCAGGAGCGCCGTCTCAAGGAAAGGGTTCGCGAGAACCAGGGCTACATGCTGATCGAACGTGACGTCATGCAGGTCGCCGTCGGTCAGTTCGAGCGCTGGCCGCTCGCGGACTAGCGACCGGCTGAAGGGGCAGGAGGCGACAGACATGCGTCTGGCCATCATTCCCGCCCGCGGCGGCAGCAAGCGGATCCCGCGCAAGAACGTGCTGCCCTTCGCCGGGCGGCCGCTCATGTCCTACCCGCTCGCCGCCGCCCGCGAGTCCGGCCTGTTCGACGAGGTCCATGTCTCCACCGACGACGCGGAGATCGCCACCGTTGCCGCAGCCGCCGGCTGCCCGCCGCGGTTCCTGCGTGCGGCCGAGCTCAGCGACGACACCACCGGCCTGCTCGACGTGCTGCGCTGGGTGGTGCGAGCGTACGGCGGGCTGGGGCTGCATGCCGACATGATCGCGCTGGTCTATGCCACGGCGCCGCTGCTTACGGCGGACGACCTGCGCCACGGCGCTGCGGTGTTCACGGCCGCCGAAGGGCGGTTTCCGGTGATGGCCGTGGCCGAGTATCCGGTGCCCGCGCAGTGGGCCGCGGTGACGGGCGCCGATGGCACCCTGGAATTCCTCGATTTCGCGGCCACCCAGATCCGCTCGCAGGACCTGCCGAAGACCTGCTACGACGCGGCGGCCTTCAGCCTGTTCGGCGCCGGTCACCTGCTCGACATGCCGGCGGAAGCACTGCGGTATCTCCCGTACCGGCTGCCGCGCAGCCGCGCCGTGGACATCGATACGGCAGAGGATCTGGCCTTCGCCGAATCGCTGTTCCGGTTCCACACGGCGGGCGGCGCCAGTCCGTAGACCGGCCGGCTCGCCCGTCCACTTGCGCGGGCGAACCGCATCCGGCCCTACCCGGCGCTCCCGCGCAAGTCCACCGGTTGGGACGATGCCGCGGCGCGGCCGTGCCGCGCGGCGACGGCGTCGCACATCACGTCGACGAGCTGGTCGGTCAGCCTGTCCCGGTCGAATTCCGCTTCGGAGTAGGCGCGGGCGCGCCGGCCCATGGCCTGCCGTTCGGCCTCCGGCAGGCGGTAGAGCTCGAGGACGCTCTCGGCCAGGGCATCGGGATCGCCGGCCGGCGCACAGAAGCCGGCATTGGCCTCGGCGATCACCCTTGCCCCTTCGCCGTCCAGGCAGGCGGCAATCGGCTTGCCGGAAGCCAGGTAGGCCTGGACCTTGGTGGGGATGGTCAGCGCGAAGATGCGCTTGCGTTCCAGGGTGACCAGCAGGGCGTCGGCGTGGGCGAAAAAGCGCGGCATGGCCTCCTCCGGAAAGCGCCCCGGCAGGTGCACGCAGCCCGTCAGGCCGCGCCGTTCCACCTCCTCCTGGACCCAGGCGCGCCGCCGCCCGTCGCCGATGATCACCCAATGGATGTCCGGGTGACCGCGCAGGCGTTCGGCCGCCGCCAGGACCGTGTCGAAGTCCTGGGCCGCACCAATGTTGCCGGCGAACATGACGCGGAAGCCATCCGGCAGCAGCCCGCCCTCATCGACCGCCTCCTGCCGCGGCAGCGGCCGGAACATCGCGCCGATGCTCTGGGGAAAGTAGACGATCCGGCAGCGCGGAACGCCGTGGCGCTCGACCTCCGGGATGAAGGCGCGGGACTGGACGAGGACACGGTCGCACCGCGCGTACATCCAGCGCACCGTCCGCTCCAGCGCGCCCATGATCAATGGCGACCGGATGCCGCCCGCGGCGGCCACGCTCTCCGGCCACAGGTCCTGCACCCAGAGCAGCAGCGGCATGCCGAACAGGCGGCTGATGCGGATCGCGGCAAGGGTCTTGATCAGGGGCGAAGGGGCATACACCAGGACGACGTCGAACCGCTCGCCCTTCAGTCGCCGCGGGCCGATCAACGAGCCCGACAAGATGAACGAAAGGTAGTTTACGGCCAGGCGCAGCCGGCCCCCACGGCCGCGCGGCACCAGCGGCACCCGCAGGATGCGGCAGTCCTGCCAGCGTTCTTCGGCCCTGCCCAGCACGGTATAGCCGTCGAAGATGCGCCCGCCGGGATAGTTCGGCTTGCCGGTCAGTACGGTGACCTCGTGGCCGCGCTCCCTGAGGCCTCTGGCCAGATGGTTGATCTGGAAGTTTTCCGGCCAGAAGTACTGGGTGAAAATCAGGATGCGCAGCGGCTCGGCGACGATCGTCACTTCCAGATGCCTTCGACCGATCCGGTCCTGCCGCGCATGGCGTCGACCGCGCCCTGCACGTTCCCCCACAGGCGGTACAGCCCGGCCGTGTTGCGGTCCCTGACCGATTCCAGGGTGTTGCGGACGCCCTGACCGAACAGGGCCCAGGCGACGGCGACCCGGGAGAACCCGCCCAGCTTGCGCACGAAGTACAGGCGGTTGACCACCTGCTGCCGTCCCAGTCTGGCGTTCTGGCGCCTCAGGATTGGCCGCGGCCAGTGCCAGCAGCGGGCATCGGCGACCACCCACAGCTCGTAAGCGCGCGAGACGCGATAGCTGTAGTCCACATCCTCCAGGAAGCCGTGGCCGATGTACCATTCATCATAGCTGTACTCGGCAATGACCTCGCGCCGCCACAGCGTTGCACCGCCGTAGAGCCAGTCGGTGCGCAGCGACTCCGGCCGCGGCGTGATCGCCGTCGGAAATCCCGAGCGCAGCATCCTCCCCTGAGCCGGCCCGTTGAGCAGAAAAATTTCGGAGATGCGGCCGAACAGCGGGTGGCGCAATGGCTGGTTGACGATGGTGAAGGCGGCCCCGCCCACCTCCGGGCCGGCCGTCTGCCAAAAATCCCGCATCCGCTCGGTCGCGTCCTCGGCCAGTTCCAGGTCGTCGTCCAGATAGCCGGCAACGGTGATACCGTCCGCCAGCGCTGCCATGCCGGAGTTGCGCTGCTGCGCCAGAGACGGCGGGAAGACGCGGACATAGGCCAGCGGCAGGTCCGGGAAGCCGTCAACCACGTCGCGGATGGGCGGGTCGCTGCCGTCGACGATGACGATCTGGCGGGGATTGACGGTCTGCCGGGACAGGCTGACCAGCAGTTTGCGCAGGTCGTCGGGGCGATCCTTGGTCGGGACGACATAGGCAATGCGATGGTCGATCATCCGGTCAGCCCTGATCAGGCGAATTGGCCCAGAACACTTGTTCCGGGGGTCGGCAGGCTGCGGGGAAGTCCGGGTGCCTTCCGATTGCAGAGTTGATCTGCACTGCCGGCCGCGCCGGACTCGAACCATGGGAATCGAACCCTTGTCAATGGCCTTGGCGAGTTGGGCGGGGCTGTCCAACCGGGAGTCCTCGGCGTATCGTCATGTGGCATACGCTGCCAGCCTTCTTCGCAGCCTGGATCGCACGCCCATGACGACGCCCACCGAGGCCTGTCCGGCCCGCGCCCCGGCCGCTGCCCGTCCCGTCCTGACGACACGTGGCCGGGCGCCGGCAATACCCCTGTCGTCGCGCCAAGCGGAGGTGCTGTGTACGGCCTTCGTCACGACCGTCACGACGCTCAACACCGCCAATGGCGACTCGGATGCATGGTGGCTGACTTGGCTGTCAACGCGGGACCGGTTCCGGCCGCAGTTGTGGAATCGCATGGTCACCCTGGCGCGCCTGGATGCGGCGCGGCGTGCCGGCGCGGAAGGGGCGGCCGCAGTTGCCGACCCGCCCACGGCACGGGTCGCGCTGGACATGCTTGGCGCTTCGGCCTCTTTTGGCGACCGCCTGCGGTGGCACCTCGGCACCTTGCGCCAGGGGCTGGCGAACGCCGTGATGCTGGCCAAGCATGCGGGACTGGCGCTGCGCCGCCTGGACGCCGCGCGCCGCCATCCGGCCGGCGGACTCGCCGAGCCGGTCGACACCCTGATCGTGACGATCCTCATGGAACGGGCCGTCGCTAATGACGGCCCGTATGAGGACGTCTATTTCGGCGGTCTGCATCGGGCGCTCGCCGCGGCGGGCCAGCGGAGCCTTCATGTCGGCTTCACCGAGGGGGACGCCGGCCGCATCGCCGCCGCCGCCATCGCGCGCCGCGACGTGCGCATCGCCACGTTCGCCCACCTGCTCCACCATCGCGACGTGGCCGCCGCGCTGGCCGCCGCGCTGACGGCGCGCTTCCGCATCCCGCCGCTGCCACTGCCGTGGGGCGGTGACGCCGGGCCCCTGATCCGTGCCGATCTGCGCCGGGAACGGGCATCCGTGTTCGAGGGCCGGCTGATCGAGCGGGCCATGGAGCGCCTGCTGGCCCGTCATCCGGCCGCACGCGTCATCCACATGTACGAGAACAACGGCTGGGAGCGAGCCGCCTATCTGGCGGCCCGCCGCGCCGCGCCGCGCCGGAGCGTAACCGGCTACCTGCACTGCTCGGTATTGCGCTCCCACCTCAAGAACCACTTTCCCGGCGCCGAGCACGGCATCCGGCCGATGCCCGACCGGGTCGTGACCACCGGCCCGGCGGCCCGCGATCTGCTCGCAACCCTGGGCACCTATCCGCCGGCGTTGGTCGTGCCGGGCTGCGGGCTGCGGCCGCCCTTGCTGTCGAAGCTGGAGCGGCACGAACCACCGGTGCGGCCGATGCGGACGGTTCTGGCCCTGTTCGAGGGCCTGGTCTCGGTGGCCCCGGCCCTGGTGCTGTACGCCAGGGCGGCGGAACGGCGGCCCGATCTGCGCTTCCTGGTGCGCTGCCATCCGCAGCTGCCGATCGAGCGGCTCGGTCCGATCGCCGGCGTCCCCTATGGCGAGGCACATCCGGTCAAGGTGAGTCGTCCGCCGGCCCTGGATGCCGCCATCGCCGAGGCCGACGCGGTGGTGTACGTCAGTTCCACCGCCGTCCTCTACGCCCTTTACGCCGGCCGCCCGATCGTCAAGCTGGACATCGACGATACCGTCGACGACGATCCGCTGACGGCGTGTCCATCCCTCAAGTGGCGGGCCGCCACGGCCGACGACCTGCAGCGGGCGCTGGCCGCCATCGATGCTCTCGACGACGATGCCTGTCGTCGCGCCACGGTGTCGGCGCGCACCTACCTGGAGCGCTATCTGGCCGAACCCGACCCGGAGACGCTGGCGCCGTTGCTCACGCCGCCGCCGCCGGGCGGAGGTTGGCGTTGACCCGGTTCGACCGCAGGTGCTATCGCCCAGACAGACACGGCGCATGTGACGGAGCGGCCGGAGGATCGAATCGTCAACGTCTTTCCGCCCCAGGGGCTCATGACAGCAAGATGAGAAACAGTCGGCCGTCGTTCGAGACGTCGAAGGCCTTTCAGCGCCGGCTTGAAGAGCTCGTGCCCGGCGGCGCCCACACCTATTCCAAGGGCCGCGACCAGTTTCCCGTGGAAGCCCCCAACGGGATTACCCATGGCCAGGGAGCCCGCGTCTGGGACGCCGACGGCAACAGCTTCGTCGACTGGTCGATGGGGCTGACCTCGGTCTCGCTCGGCCATGCGGCGCCCGAGGTGGATGAGGCAGTGATCGAGGCTCTGCGCCGCGGCGTCAACTTCCAGCGCCCCGCCCGGATCGAGCTGGAGGCGGCCGAAACGTTCCTGGACTTTGCCGGCACCGACATGGTGAAGTTCGCCAGACACGGATCGGTGGTGACGACCGCCGCGGTCAAGCTGGCCCGCGCCTTCACCGACCGCGCCAGGGTGGCGGTGGCGAAGGAGCATCCGTTCTTCTCCTTCGACGACTGGTTCATCGGCACGACCCCGGCCGACTTCGGCATTCCCGAGGAGCTCAAGCAGTTCACGCTGCTGTTCGGCTACAACGACGCCGAGTCGCTCGCCCGCCTGTTCGACGAGCATCCGGGCGAGATCGCCTGCGTCATGATGGAACCGGTCAAGTTCGACCCGCCGGCCGACGGCTTCCTGGAGCGGGTGCGCGAACTGTGCACCACCCACGGCACCGTGCTGGTGCTGGACGAGATGGTCACCGGCGCGAAGTGGGCCGTGCCGGGCGCGGCGCAATATTTCGGAATCGAGGCCGACATCTACACCTTCGGCAAGGGCATCGCGAACGGCTATGCCGCCACGGCGCTGACCGGGCGGCGCGAGATCATGCAGCTGGGCGGCCTGGAGCCCGAAGGGCAGCGCAAGCTGTTCCTCCTGTCCTCGACGCACGGCGCCGAGAGCAGCGGCTTGGCCGCCATGATCGCGACACTGAGGACCCTGCGCGACGGCGAGATCATCTGCGCCAACTGGCAGCACGGCGAGGCGCTGCGCCGGCGTCTGGATGCAGTCACCGCCCGCCACGGCCTGTCCGGACACGTCTTCATCCGCGGCTATCCCTGCCTGATGGCGGTCGACCTGCGCGGCCCCGCGGACCGACCGGACGACGCCTTCCGCACCCTGTTCCTACAGGAGATGATCGCCTCCGGCGTGCTGTTCCAGGGGCTGTTCTATCCCACGCCCAGCCACGGGGAGGCCGAGATGGCCGACACCGAGACCGCGTGGGACCGCGCCTGCGCGGTCTACGCCAGGGCCCTCGAGGCCGGGACGACCGAGGGCCTGCTGGTCGGCCCACCGGTTAAACCCGTGTTCCGACGGTATCTCTAGGCATGACCGTGTTGAAGGATCGCCAGTACGGCCTCGAACGCCGGCCAGAGGGCTGGTACTCGGTGACGCCCCTGCCGACCCCGGAGGAATTGCGCGTCTACTATGCCGAGGTCTACTATCAGGACCGCCCGTCGAGCACCTATCAGGTCGCCTACGATGCCGAGGAGCGGGCGCATATCGACCTGCGCTCGCAGCAGATCCTTTTCGCGCTCGCCGATGCGGAACTGCCGGGTCCGGGGCAGCGCCTGCTGGAGATCGGCGTCGGTGAGGGCTTTTTCCTGAAGGCGGCCCAGGACGCGGGCTTCTCGGTCGAGGGCATTGACTTCAGCGCCTACGGCGTCGAGGCCTTTAACCCCGACATGGCGCCGCTGATCCGGACGGGCGACGCCTACGACCTGCTGGACGTAATGATTGGCAGCGGGTCCCGGTATGACGCGGTGGTGTTGCAGAACGTGCTGGAGCACGTGATCGACCCGGTCGCGCTGCTGCAGGGCATCGCCGGGCTGCTCCAGCCGGGCGGGGCGGCGGTCATCAAGGTGCCGAACGACTACAGCCGGCTGCAGGCCATAGCCCTGGAGCGGGGGCTGATCGACCGGCCGTTCTGGTTCGGCCCACCGCAGCATTTGCACTACTTCACGGCCACGAGCCTGCGCACGCTGTGCGAGAGCCAAGAATTTGAAGTCTGCGATCTCTTCGCCGATTTCCCGATCGACTGGTTCCTCTATCATCCCGACAGCAACTACGTGATGGATTCTTCGAAGGGCAAGGCGGCACATCGGGCCCGGGTGACCCTCGACCTCCTGATGGCGGAAGCGGGCATGGCGCCGTACCACGCCGTCTCCCGAGCGCTCGCCGCCGTTGGGATGGGGCGCGCCATTGCCGCGGTGGCGCGCCGGCCGGCCCGCTGAGCCCGAACGCCGCGCCCCGAAGGACAGCGGCCGCGGGCAATGCCGGAACCTGGTGAGGATTGCGTGAAAATCGCGCTGCTGGCCGACATCCACGCCAACGCCCATGCCCTGCGCGCCTGCCTGACGGCGGCGGCGGCGGCCGGGGTGTCCCGGCTGCTGGTGGCAGGTGATCTGGTCGGCTACTACTACGCCCCGGATGAGGTCCTGGCCGAGCTCGACCGTTTTGACTGGGCGGGCGTCCGTGGCAACCACGAGGACATGCTCGCGGCCTGGCGCATCGGGCATGGACAGTCGGAGATCCGCCGCCGGTACGGGTCGGGTCTGGCGGTCGCCGCCGCAGCGCTGCCCACCGACCGACTCGAGATGCTGGCCGCCCTGCCGGCCAGCCGCCTGATCGAGATCGAGGGCATGTGCATCCTGCTCTGCCATGGCACGCCCGAGTCCACCGAGTGCTACGTCTATCCCGACGCGCCTGATGCCGCCTTCGACGCCTTCCGGGTCGACGGCGTCGCCTTGGCGGTCCACGGGCACACGCACTACCCCCACCAGCGCGTGCTGCGCGGCAGCCCGAACGATCTGCGGATTGTCAATCCAGGCTCGGTTGGCCAGCCGCGCAACCGGGTGCCGGGCGCCCACTGGGCGCTGTGGGATACGGAAAGCGGCGCGATCGTGCCGCGGGTCGAGGCCTACGACATGGCGCCGCTGCTGGCCGAGTGCGCCCGCCGCGACCCCGATCTGCCGTACCTGGCCGGCGTCCTGACGCGGAGCTGAGGCACGATGGATACGTCCGGCTGCGGCTGTGTCCTGGTCACCGGCGCGAGCGGCGACATCGCCGATGCGATCGGCCGCATTCTCGCCGAGCGTTATCCCGACACGCGTCTGGTCGGTGCCGATGCCGGCGATCTCTGGCCGGGCCGCGCGGTCTTCCCCGAGATGCACCGTCTCCCGCCGGCCCGAGAACGCGATTATCCGGCGGCCTTGACCGATCTGGCCAGTCGCTGCGGGGCCGAACTGGTGATCCCGACCAACGAGCATGAGCAGCGACGCCTGGCGACTGAGCCGGGCCCCGCCGCCGACCTGCCGTTGCTGATGAACCCGCCTGAAGCGCTGTTGCCCTTCCTCAACAAGCTGGAGACGGTCCGCTGGCTCAACGCCGCCGGACTGCCGGCACCGTGCACCTGCATGCTGAGCGATGCGAGGCCGGGCGACCTGCCGCTGGTCGCCAAACCGATACGCAGCTCGGGATCCCGCCGAATTCTGGTGGTCCGCAGCCCCGAGCAGCTCACTGCGGCACGCCAGGTCCTCGGGGCGGCAGCGATCGCCCAGGAGCTGCTCGAGCCCGACGACGCGGAATTCACCTGTGCCCTGGTCCGCCCGGCCGGCTGGCCCCTGTTCGTTGCCATGCGGCGCAAGCTGCTCGGCGGGCTCAGCGCCGAGATCCGCATTGAGCGGCACCAGGAGATCGATGCCCTTCTGACCGCCATCGATGCGGCGCTGCCCGACTATGTCGCGATGAACGTGCAGCTGCGCCTGACGCCGAAGGGCCCGCGCGTCTTCGAGATCAACCCTCGCATCTCCAGCACCGTCATGCTGCGCCACCGCGCCGGGTTCCAGGATCTTGTCTGGCTGATCGAGGCGCACCTGGGCCGTCCGGTGCCGGAGCGGTTCGACCCGCCCGCCGGCCTGCGCGTGTTCCGCCGCTTCAGCGAGCTCGTGGTGCCGCCGTGAACGCCGACCGCGTCACCCACCTGGTCGACTGCGGGGCCGGGGCCGGTCTCGGGCACCTTCGCCGCCAACTGGTGCTGGCCGAGGCACTGGCGAGCCTTGGTGTATCCTGCCGCTTCGGGCTGAGCGATCCCGACATCGGCATGCCGCTGCCACCTGCCGTCACCGAGACCTTCCTGTGGCAGCCGACCGACCTGCCGACGGCAGGTGCGGATGCCCTGCTCGTGGACAGCTACCAGGTGGCGCTGGACCTGCTGACGCCCGGCGGCCCAGTGCTCGCCGTCATGGACGATCTGGCCGAGCGGCCGGTGGCCGCCGACCTTGTCATCAACCACAACGCCTACGGCGACCTCTGCGACTACAGCGCCTACCAAGCCGGGACGGTTCTGGCCGGACCGCGCTATGCCATGGTCGGCCAAGCCTTCCGCGACCTGCGCGGCCGCCCAGGCGAGGCAATTCTCGTCAACTTTGGCGCCACCGACGACGGACACCATTCCCGACAGCTGGTCGCCGCCCTGCGGGCGCTACTGCCCAACGTGCCGATTCTGGTCGCGCTGATGCGGGCCGCGCCCGAGCCCTGTCGGGCACTGGAGTCGCTCGGCGCGGAGTTGCGCGTGGCACGTCCGCTGGAGGAGGCGATGGCCACCACGCGCATTTATGCCGGGGCCGCCGGCTTCTCGCTGCTGGAATCGCTCGTCGCCGGGCGTCGGCCCGTGGCCTGCGCCATTGCCGACAACCAGCGCCTCAATATCGCCTATCTGCGCCGCCGCGGCCTGCCCGCCTTCGATCGGCCGGAGCCCGTGGCGATGGCACGGGCCGCCGCGGAATGCTATTCAGGCGCGGAGAGTGTCGCCGTGGCAGAGCTGGACGGCCTGGGCGCCATCCGAGTGGCCGAAGCCATCAAGGCCGCAATCCGGCACCGGCGCACGACGTCGTGAGCGAGCCGCACATGCCCAAAAAAGCGACGCCCCCGCACACTGCCGTCACCGGCCCCGCTACCCCCAGCCTCGCCATCGACGGCCGGCCGATCGGTCCGGACCAGCCGCCTTATCTGATCGCCGAGATGTCGGGCAACCACAACGGCGACCTGAACCGGGCGCTGGCGCTGGTCGAGGCGGCGGCGGCGGCCGGGGCCGATGCGGTCAAGCTGCAGACCTACCGCGCCGACACCATCACCATCGACTGCGACCGGCCGGAGTTCATCGTTCACGGCGGGCTGTGGGATGGCCGGCGGCTGTACGAGCTGTACGACGAGGCACATACCCCCTGGGAATGGCACGCACCGCTGTTCACCCGCGGGCGCGAGCTGGGCATCACGGTGTTCTCCTCGCCCTTCGACCCGACGGCGGTGGACCTGCTCGAGAGCCTCGGCGCGCCGGCCTACAAGATCGCCTCGTTCGAGATCGTCGACCTCCCGCTGATCAGGCGAGTGGCCGCCACCGGCAAGCCGGTGATCCTGTCGACGGGCCTGGCCAGCGAGGAGGAAATCGGCGAGGCCGTCGCGGCAGCGCGCGGCGCCGGCTGCGACGACCTGATCCTGCTGCACTGCGTCAGCAGCTATCCGGCCCCGGCCGCGGACGCCAACCTGCGGCGCATTCCGGCCCTCGCCGCGCGGTTCGGCACCCTTGCCGGCCTGTCCGACCACACCTTGGGGATCGCCGTGCCGATCGCCGCCGCCGCGCTGGGCGCCGTGGCGATCGAAAAGCACTTTACCCTGGCGCGCGCCGACGGCGGCGTGGACAGCGTCTTCTCGCTGGATAAGGAGGAGCTGGCTGCCCTGGCCGTGGCGCTCAAACAGGCCCATCTGGCGCTCGGCGATGCCCGACCCGCCCGCCCCGAGGCGGAGGACGGCAGCCGCGTCTTCCGCCGGTCTCTCTATGTCATCGCCGACGTGCCGGCCGGGACGCCCCTGACGCCGGACATCGTGCGGTCGATCCGCCCGGGCCTGGGCCTCAAGCCGAAGCACTACGAGGAGATCCTGGGCCGCCCCGCCGTGCGCGCGCTGAAGCGCGGCGAACCGCTGGCGTGGGACATGGTGGGATGACGGACCCGTACGCGGCGCTCGCCGCGCTGAAGCGCGAGCGGACGAACCTGCGCCGCGGTACCATCATCCTGCGCCCGCTCGATGAAGCCGATGTGCTCCCCGCCTATCCGGACGGGCTGAACCATCCAGACGTCGCCCGCTTCGTCGAGGCGGCGCAGCGCCAGCGGCAGACGATGGAGACGGTCACGGCGTTCGTACGGGCCAACCGCGAGGATCCGGCGGCGGTCCTGTTCGGGATCTTTGTTGACGGCGTGCTGCGCGGCACGCTGCGCCTGCATGACGTTACGGCCCAGCACGGGGGCGAGGCCTGGGTCGGCATCGCCCTGTTCGACCGTAGCGTCTGGGGCCGCGACGTGGGCAGCACGGCGCTTGCCCTGGTGGCGGCCTGCGCCCGCGACGACCTGAGGCTCGTCCGGCTGCGCGCCGGCATCGAGCCGACCAATGCCGGCTCCCGCCGCGCCTTCGCCAAGGCCGGCTTTGTGCCGACAGAGTCGCTGGTTCGCCCGAAGGGCAAGCGGGTCGAACGCTGGGTGCTGGCGCTGGCCGGTGCCATCAAGTCCACATTGGACAAGGACTGATCGGCGCGGGCAACTTCCGCCTTGACCCTGTAGGATCACGCGAACAGATTGCGGTTCGCATTCAAGACCTGTTGGCCGGCGTTTTGGATGCAACCGGCCGCCGGCGGACCCCATCGAAAAGGCACGGCATGGCAGAGCCGCTCAAGTGCGGGATTATTGGCTTCGGTTACATGGGTGAGATCCGCAAGCGCGTCATCGATGCGCGCGACGACATCGTCCTGGCCGGTGTGGCCGAACCCGATGACAGGAAACGCGCCAGGGTCATGGGATGCGAGGGGTTTGCCGATACCGAAGCGCTGCTCGCGGCGGACCTCGACATCGTGTTCATTGCAACACCCAACAACGTCGCGCCCGAATATGCGATTCGCAGCCTGCGCGCCGGCCGCCACGTATTCTGCGAAAAGCCACCCGGCTGCACCCTGCGGGACATCCACGACATCTGCGCCGCCGAGGCCGCCAGCGGCATGAAGCTGATGTTCGGGTTCAATCACCGCTACCACCCGTCGATCATGCGGGCCAAGGCGATCATCGACAGCGGCCGGCTGGGCAGGGTGGTGAACGTCCGGGGCCTTTACGGCAAGTCCGGCGGCGTCAATTATCCGCAGTCGTGGCGCAACGACCCGATGGTTGCCGGCGGCGGCATCCTGCTCGACCAGGGCATCCACATGCTCGACCTTTTCCGCTTTCTCTGCGGCGAGTTCGAGGCGGTGAAGTGCTTCCTGTCCAATGACTTCTGGGGCTGTCCCGTGGAGGACAACGCGTTCGTCATCCTGCGCGGCACGAACGGCGTGCACGCCATGCTGCACTCGTCGGCCACGCTCTGGAAGCATACGTTCCGGGCTGATATTACCCTGGAACAGGGCTACCTTGTGGTAGAGGGCCTGCTGTCCAAGAGCGGCAGCTACGGCCGGGAGAGGATCGTGGTGGGCAAGCGGCAGTTCGAGGATGAGGCCGCCGCCGTCGGCAATCCGCCGGAGGAGATCACCCACTTCGACCGCGACCTCTCCTGGGACATGGAGATCGACGAGTTCGTGTCGTGCATTCGCGAGAACCGGCCGATTCGATTCAGCAACTCGCACGATGCGCTGCGCGTCATGGAGATCATCGACAGCGCCTACCGGGACGCACGCACGACCATGCAGGTTGCCTGACATGCGAACGATCGTCGAGACCGTCGATTACCTGCCCCAGGACATCCGGCCGGCCGACCTGATGGCCGAGTACAAGCGCCTGGTCGCGCGAGACGTCGCCGAGCTGGTCGTTCCCGCGGCCGACGTGACGGTCGACGCCTGCCCGGGGTGCGGATCGACCGCCAGCGAACCCGCCTTCGAGCGGTTCGGCCTGGGCTATGCCGACTGCTCCGCCTGCGGCACGCTTTGGGTGGCGCGCCGTCCGCCGGCGGCGGTGCTGCGCGCCTTTTACCGCGACAGCGAGGCAGAGCGCTTCTGGCAATCGCGGCTGGCCCGCGCCACCAGCAGCCAGCGCGTGCACCGCATCATCGAGCCACGCATCGACTGGCTGGTCGACAGCGTGCAGGAATACCGGCCCGATGCCGCGGTGATGGCCGACGTGAGCACCCACCTGGAGGTGTTCGCCGAGCATCTGGCCCGGCTGCAGCGGTTCCGCCGCCGGCTGCTGATCGATCCCATCGCGGAGGTCGCCGCCGACGGCCTGGAGATCATCGCCCAGCCCCTGGAGACCCTGGGGCTGGAGGCCGAGCTGGACGCCATCACCCTGTTCGATGTCCTCGACCACTCGTCGGACGCCGATGCTGTGCTCGCCGCCGCCCACCGGGCGCTGAAGCCGGGTGGGCTGTGCTTTCTGACGGGCATCCTGTCGTCGGGGTTCGACATCCAGGTGCTGTGGGATCGTGCCGACACCATCCTGCCGCCCGACCGGCTGACCATGTTCTCGGCGACCGGCCTGCAGGCCCTGTTGGATCGCCACGGCTTCGAGACCCTGGAGTTCTCCACGCCCGGCGCCTTCGACCTGAAGGCGGTGGCACGCGCCGCGGATGCCGACCCGGCCCTGCCGCTGCCACGTTTCGTCCGCACCCTGCTGACTCGGCGCGATGCCGTCGATCATCAGCGGTTCCAGGGCTTCCTGCAGTCCGCCCTGCTCAGTTCCTTCGGCCGCGTGCTGGTCCGCAGGAAAACCTGACCGACGCGCCATCGAAAGCCCACAGCCAGTTCAAGCGACGCCGGAGAATCACCCGTGTCTTATGTCGACCAGTACATCGAAGAGGCGAAGGACATCCTCGACCGGATCGACCGGTCCCGGATCGAGGCGATCATCCAGATCATTCTCAAGATCCGCGAGACCGGGGGCCGTCTGTTCTTTCTCGGCGTCGGCGGCAGCGCCGCCAACTGCTCTCACGCGGTGAACGACTTCCGCAAGATCGGCGGGATCGAAGCCTACACTCCGGTCGACAACGTCGCCGAGCTGACTGCCCGCACGAATGACGAGGGCTGGGAGACGGTGTTTGCCGAGTGGCTGAAAGGCAGCCGGATCGGCCCCGGCGACGGCGTCTTCGTGTTCTCCGTCGGCGGCGGCGACAAGGTCCGCAACGTCAGCGCCAACATCGTCAATGCCCTGGACGTGGCCCGCGAGGCCGGCGCAAGAATCATCGGCGTCGTCGGCCGCGACGGCGGCTACACGGCCCGGATGGCCGATGCCTGTGTGGTCATTCCGCCGATCAACCCCAATACGATCACGCCGCACGCCGAGGCGTTTCAGGGCGTGGTCTGGCACCTCATGGTCTCCGACCCGCGTGTCATGACCATGTCGAACAAGTGGGAAGGCCTGACTGCTGTCGACCAGGGCGCCGCAGCCCAGACCTGACCGTTGCGCCGAGTAGCGAGGATCTCATGGCCATTTTTCTGGATACCGGCAAGCTTGACGAAATCTCGACCTATCACCGGATGGGCATCATCCGCGGCGTGACGACCAATCCAACGATCCTGCTGAAGGACGGTGTGACCGGCGGCTTGGCCGGCGTCAGGCAGCGCTGCGTGGAAATCGCCCGGATGATCGCGCCGCTGCCGCTGTCGGTTGAGGTGACGACCAACGACCGTGAAGGCATGATTGCCGAAGGGCTCGAATACGCGGCGATGGCCGACAACATCAACGTCAAGATCACCATCCACGGCCCGGAGGGCGAGACCGAGAACCTCGAGGTCATCCACGAGCTGGAAACGAAACACAGCGTGCGCGTGAACGTCACCGCCATGATGAGCGCTCAGCAGTGCATCCTCGCCGCCCTGGCCGGCGCCAGCTACGTGTCCATGTTCGGCGGCCGCGTCAACAATATGGGCTACAACGCCTGCGACGAGATCATTAAGCTTCGCCGCCTGCTCGACATGATGCAGCTCGACGCGCAAATCATTGTCGGCTCGACGCGCGAGGTGCTGAACATCGTCGAGTGGCTGCACGCCGGCGCGCACATCGTGACGGTCACGCCGTCCCTGCTGAACGGCATGATCGTCCACCCGTACAGCAAGGAAACCGTGCAGATGTTCCTGTGCGACGCCGAAAAACTTAAGGCGTCCATTGCCTGAGCAGCTGAGTGCGCAGCCATGACTTCGTCTCGGGCCGGCGCCTTTCGCCAGAGGATGCGGTCGCGTCTCCCGCTGTTCGCCGGCTGGACCTCGCTCGGGCATCCGCAGATCACCGAGATCCTGGTGCGGGCCGGCATTGATTTCATCGGCATTGACATCGAGCACAGCACGATCTCGCTCGAGCAGGCGCAGCGGATCATTGCGGCATGCCAGGCTGGCGGCACCATCTGTCTGCCGCGCATCGCCTCCCACAATGCAGAAATGATCAAGCGCCTCCTCGATTCCGGGGCCGAGGGGGTGATCGTGCCCATGGTGTCCACCCCCGGGGAAGTTGAGAACATCATATCCTGGGTGAAGTACCCGCCGCTCGGTCGGCGCAGCTTCGGTGTGGCGCGGGCCCAGGGATACGGGTTCGACTTCGCGGACTACGCGGCCGGCTGGAATGCGGCGTCGTCGATCATCATCCAGATCGAAACCGTGCAGGGCGTCGACAACATCGAGTCGCTGCTGGCGTTCGACGAGATCGACGGCGCCATGGTCGGGCCCTACGACCTGTCGGGGTCGCTCGGCATTCCCGGCCAGATCGACAGCCCGCGCGTCCAGGAGGCCGCCCGCCACGTGATCGAGGCCTGCCGCCGCCTCGGCCGCGCCTGCGGCACCCAGATCGTCGATCCCGATCCGGTCACCATGCGCGCCGCCCTCGATGCCGGCTTCACGTTCTCGGTGCTGTCGTCGGACATCTTCCTGCTGTGGAAATGGGCCGAGCGCATCCGCGGCCACATCGGCGGTGTGCGCGGCCCGTTGTGCGATGCTCCGGGCTGATGGGACTGAACGCGATCATCCTCGACTTTGACGGCACCCTCGTCGAGTCTGTGGGCATCAAGGACCGCGCCTTCCGCGAGCTCTTCGCGGCGGATCATCCGGACCGCATCGACGACATCATGGACTACCACTTGGCGCACAACGCGACTCTGAGGTTCGAGAAGTTCAGGCACATCACCGAAACCATCCTGGGACGTCCCTACACCGAGGCTGACCGCGAGCGCCTGTCGAACCGCTTCAGTACGCTGGTTTTTCGCGCCATCGTGGACTGCCCGAAGGTCGCCGGCCTGGACGACTTCCTGGCGGACTTCGCCGGCCGTGTCCCGCTTTACTTGGTGTCCATGTCGCCCGACGAGGAACTGTGGGCGATCCTGCGGGCGCGGGACCTCACCGACACGTTCACTCGGGTCTATGCCGGCTCGTGGCCCAAGGAGACCGCCATCCGCGACATCCTCTCCCGACACGGCGCGGCACCGGAGACCGTGGTCTATGTCGGCGACGCGCCAGAGGACCGTCGCTCGGCCGAGACGACAGGCGTACCCTTCATCGGCCGCGACAGTGGCAAGGGCCTCGGCGAGGGCATCCCGGTCTATCCGGATCTGGTAGGCATCCACGAGCATCTGAACCGCCTGATCGGCGCCACAGGCGGAGCGGGCTGAACGGCCGAGCATGCCGCCGCGCCTGCCCTGATGGCCGCAAGGAGGGACAATGGCTGACTACTTGACGCAGTTTTTCAATCTTGAGGGCAAGGTCGCCGCCATAATCGGTGGCGGCGGCTTTCTCTGCGGCGAGATGGCGCGCGGGCTGGCACGGGCCGGCGTCCGGATCGCCGTGCTCGACCGCTCTGCGGAGACACGGGCAAGGACCGTCGCCGACATCGAGGCCGGCGGCGGCGAAGCCATCGACCTGCCCATCGAGGCGGTGGACAAGCAAAGCCACAGAGATGCTCTTGCTGCCATCGTCAACCGCTTCAGCAAGGTCGACTGCCTGGTCAACGGAGCCGGCATCAACGCCCCGACACCGCTACTCAACATCGAGGTGGACGAGTTCCATGCCATCATCGACAGCCACCTGACCGCCACCTTGTACGGCTGCCAGGTGTTCGGTGCGCACATGCTCGAGCGGGGCGGCGGCAGCATCATCAACATGTCGTCGGCGTCGGCCGGACCACCGCTTTCAAAGGCCTTCACCTATTCCGCCGCAAAGGCCGGCGTGAAGAACCTGACCCAGAACATTGCCCGCGAATGGGCGACCCAAGGCGTGCGCGTCAACACCCTGCGTCCCGGGTTCTTTCCGACCGAGTGGTCCAGGACACACTTCATCGACAAGACGCGCAACGACGCGATCCTCGGACATACTCCCATGGGACGCTATGGTGAACCGATCGAGCTCGTCGGCGCGGTCCTGTGGCTGTTCTCCGACGCTGCCAGCTTCGTCACCGGGGCGGAGATCACCGTGGACGGCGGTTTCTCGTGCATGACAATCTAGAAGAGGACCGCTGCGCACGCTGCTCCTGCGACAGCCCCGCGTTCATCGCCACCCCGGCCCCGGAACTCCGTCCGCGTTGACGGCAGAACATGGCTGCCGCGCCCTCTGTGAGAGCGGTCAGGTGCCGTCGGTCTGCCCGACTTCCATGACCTCCCGCCGGCCACCATCGCCGCGGGCCCGTCCGTAACCGTTCGATCTCCGGAGGAGCCGGGCAGTGCCGTGTGGATTGTCGTCGGCGCAGGGATAGCCTGGCACGAACTGGCCGAGCAGGCGCAGGACTGGCCCGGAGTCGCTGCGCCCGGCCGCGGCCGCAAGCTCGTCGACGGCCCGCTGCAGGACCCGGAGGTCGATCGGCGGCGGCGCGGCGGCCAGCACGCCGTCGGCACCGGTACGCATCGGCACCTCGCTGGAGTCGAACAGCTCCTCGTACAGCTTCTCGCCGGGGCGCAGGCCGGTGAACACGATCTTCACGTCCTCGTCCGGCTTCAGCCCGGACAGGCGGATCAGTTGCCGGGCCACGTCGGCGATGCGCACCGGCTCGCCCATGTCCAGCACCAGGATGCGGCCACGCTCGGCCGGATGGGCGACGGCGTGCGCCGAGGCGTGCAGCACCAGCCCGACCGCCTCGCGCACCGTCATGAAATAGCGCCGGATGTCCGGGTGGGTCACGGTCAGCGGGCCGCCGCGGGCCAGCTGGCGCTGGAACAGTGGCACCACCGACCCGCTCGACCCCAGGACGTTGCCGAACCGGACGACGACGAACCGGGTGGCCTCCCCGTCGGCCGCTGCGGCGGCGGCGCGGCCCGCCCCCGCGGGAGCCGCGCCGGGCGCTCCTCCGGCCCCGAGGCCGGCCAGGTCGAGCGCCTGGCAGTAGTGCTCGGCCAGCCGCTTGGTGGCGCCCATCACGCTGGTCGGGTTGACCGCCTTGTCGGTGGAGATCTGCACCATGGCGCGCGCGCCCACCGCCCGCGCCGCGTCGGCCACATTGCGGGTGCCGATCGCGTTGGTCAGCACCCCTTCGCCGGGGTTGCCCTCCACCATCGGCACGTGCTTCAGCGCGGCGGCGTGAAACACCAGCTCCGGCCGGTGCCCGGTGCACAGGGCGACGATGCGATCGCGGTCGCGCACGTCGCACAGCACCGGCCGGCACGACAGAGTCGGCCAAGTCTCCCGTACCTCCAGGTCGATGCTGTAGAGGTTGAACTCGCCGTTGTCGACGAGCACCAGCTCGGCCGGGCCGAAGCCGGCGATCTGGCGGGTCAGCTCCGCGCCGATGGTGCCGCCGGCCCCGGTCACCAGCACCCGGCGCCCGCCGACCAGGTCGCGCATCGCCGCCAGGTCCAGCGCGATCTGCGGCCGGCCCAGCAGGTCCTCCAGTGCGATCGGGCGCAGCTTCAGGCGATCCTCCTCGCCGGCGTCGCGCAGCTCCGTCACCGACGGCAGCCGTGACACCGCCAGCCCAGCGGTCTCCGCCATCTCGACCAGGCGGCGCACGGGCATGTTCGCGCCCGCCGGCGTGGGATCGGTCAGGACCAGCCGTTGCGGCCGTTCGCCCCGCTGCGCCAGCCGCGCCACGACCTCGGCCAGGTGCGCCGGGCCGTCGCAGATCGGCACGCCGTGGATCTCGCGGCCCTGGCGGCGGCCGCGTTCGTCCAGAACGGCAACCACACGGTACGGGGCGTGCCTGTTGCCGTGGGCGGCGCGGATGAACAGTTCTGCCGAATCGTTGGCGCCGACCAGCAGCACCGGCACCCGCTGGTCGCGCTGCCGTGCGGTCACCCGGCGCAGGCGGTTGTCCTTGAACAGCCGGTAGGCCAGGCGCGGCCCGCCCAGCAGGAACACCAGCAGCAGCCACTGGATGATCGGCACCGAGCGCGGGATCGGCTCGAACCGGGTGATCATCACCAGGACCAGGGTGAAGACAAGGACGGCGACGGTCGACGCCTTGAGGATGCAGACCAGGTCCGGCAGCGAGGCATACCGCCACACGCCGCGGTACATGCCGAAGGCCAGGAAGCAGGTGCCGGCGATGACGCCGAAGATCGCGGTGCCATACTCGATGACCGGCCAGTACCGGACGAACGCGCCGTCGCCCACACGCAGATAGAACGCCAACCCCACCGACGCCAGCGCCACAAGCAGGTCGTGCAGGAAGGCGAGATGGCTCTTGCGCATGATCACGGCTGCCGTTCCGTTGTCGACGTCGTGGATGCCTGCCCCGGTTGCGCCACCATCATCAACACCGGTCGTCGGGACTTGCCTCCGGCGGATCATGCCGAAGGATAGCGGACCGGGGTTGCGGGCGTCGCACCGAGAAACTCATGCTTTCGAAGAAATGCATACCAAGGCCAAGGCGATACGCCACCCGCCCAGCCGTTGCAAGCTCTGGTGACCGGGCGACAGGAATCGGTCCCGCAACCCACGCCCGTTGCGGCTTGATGCCGATCCGGCCCCCTGGCCGCAGCCTGTGCAGAACGCCACGGACGCATCCTGGGGCGACGCGTGATTCGCGCCAGGCAACCGGCGTGCCCCATGGCGACGGTGGCCGGCCCCGTCGTCAGGAGGTGCCGGCGCGCAGACAGTCGTGGACGTGCAGGATGCCGACCAGCGTCCCGTCGTCGACGACCAGCAGCGCCGTGATCGCCTTGGCGTTCATGATGCGCACCGCCTCCACCACCAGGGCGTCCGCACCAATGGTCTTCGGGCTGCGGGTCATGACCGCATCCACCGGCCGGGCCGGCAGGTCGGGCGCCATGTGGCGGCGCAGGTCGCCGTCGGTGACGATGCCGACCAGCCGCCCGGCCTCGTCCAACACCGCGGTGCAACCGAACCCGCCCTGCGACATCGTGATCAGCGCCTCGGCCATCGGCGTGCCGGTGCGGACCGTCGGTACGCGGTCGCGCCCGTGCATCAGGTCGCCGACCCGCACCAGGATGGCGCCGAGTCGGCCACCGGGATGGAAGGTGCGGAAGTCCTCGGCGGTGAACCCCTTGATCTGCAGCAGGGCGATGGCCAGGGCGTCGCCCAGGGCCAGCGCCATCGTCGTCGACGTGGTCGGCGCCAGGCCGAGCGGACAGGCCTCCTCCACCGGCGGCAGGACCAGCGCCACGTCGGCGCGGCGGGCCAGCGTGCTGTCGGCCCCGCCGGTGAGCGCGATCAGCGGGATGTCCAGGCGCCGCGTATAGGCGAGCAGGTCCGACAGCTCCGCCGTCTCGCCGGAATTGGACAGGGCCAGCACAACGTTGGCGCGGGTGATCATGCCCAGGTCGCCGTGGCTGGCCTCTCCCGGATGGACGAAGAACGCCGGCGTGCCGGTGGAGGCCAGCGTCGCGGCGATCTTGGTGCCGATGTGGCCGCTCTTGCCCATGCCGGTGACGATGACGTGGGCGGAGGCGGCCGCCAGCATCCGCACCGCGGCAACGAAGCCATCGCCGAGCCCGGCGGCCAGGGTCTCCAGCCCGCGCGCCTCGATGGCCAGCACGCGGCGCGCCGCGTCGAGCAGCGCCGCGTCCTCGCCGCCGCGGTCGGCGTCGGCTCGGGCGGCGGTGGCGCGGTCGGCGGCAGCACGGCGGGCGATGGCGCCCATGGACATGGCGGATCTCGCCTCCCTTCGACCTGTACATTCCCCGGATGGATGGCCCGCCGTCCGCGGTCCACCGGACGGGCCAGATCCATCGGCGCGGCCCCTGCTGCCTGTCAAGACCGGGCGGCGTCCGGCAGCCTCTGCGGGCCGTCCGCGGCGGCCGGGCGAGCCTGTGTCTCCGCCGTGTGTTCATCGGGTCCGTAGCCGATGACAACGTCGCCGGCCCGCGGTGTCGGGCTGGCCCTGGCGCTGAAGAACTGCACCGTGCCGTTGTCGGCGATCACGGCGACGGGAATGAAGCCGCTGCCGTGCTCGGCCAGATAGTCGCGGAAGCCGAACTCGTCGCTCAACTTCGCGCTGTAGAAGCGCCAGCCGCCGCGTTGGCGCCGCATCAGGTTGTCGAAGCGCGCGCCCTCGCCGATCAGCGTTCGGCCGCGCACGGTCAGGGCAAAGGCGCGCGGGTCGTTCTCGTCGTCCTTGTCGCCCGGCAGCTGAAACACGCGGTCGCGGCCGAACTCGTGGGCGAACCGCGAGCAGATCAGGCTGTTGTAGGCCAGGTTGTCGGTGGCCGCCAGCAGCAGGCTGAACCGGTTGAGCTCGAGCTCGTGCTCGGTGATCTCCGACAGGGGCTCGCCGTAGTGCACCGGGATCTCGGCCAGGCGGGCGTCGCGCAGGCGGTGCCAGTTGCTGTCGACGATCATCACCGGCACGTCGCGCGCCTGCAGCGTCTCGGCCAGGCCCCTGGTCCACGGGTTGGCACCGACGATCAGCACGCCGTTGATCTTCTGCGCGATCAGGCCCAGCCGCCGGCCGAGCGGCGCCACGGAGAAGCCGTGCACGATGACGGTGGCGAACACCACGGCGAAGGCGAGCGGCACCAGCATGGCACCGTCGGCGTAGCCGGCAGCGACAAGCTGCGGCCCGAACAGGCCCGAGATCGCCACGCAGACCACGCCGCGCGGCGCGATCCAGCCGATGAACGCCTTCTCGTTCAGGGTCATGCCGGTGCCGACCGCGGCGGCGAACACCGTCAGCGGCCGTACCACCAGCATCAGCACGGCAAGGAAGGCCAGCGACTGCCAGGTCAACTGGGCGAGGTCCGCCGCCGTCAGGGTCGCCGTCAACACGATGAACAGCAGCGACACCAGCAGCAGCGTGATGTACTCCTTGAAGCGGCGCACCTCGTCGATGCTGGGCAGACGGCTGTTGGCCAGCGTCACGCCCAGCACCGTGACCGTGATCAGGCCGCCCTCGTGCTGCACCCAGTTGCCGAGCACATAGACGGCAATGACCGTCGTCAGCAGGGTCGGCGCCTTGAGGAACTCGGGAAAGTATCCGCGTTTGAACAGGAAGGCGATCAGCAGGCCGGCGGCATAGCCGGCGCCGATCAGCAGCAGGATCAGCAGCACGAACACCGCCCCGCCCCCCACCGGGCTCTCCTGCAGGTGCGGCGTCGTCAGGTACTCATAGGTGATGACGGCGAACAGCGCGCCGATCGGGTCGTTGACGATGCCCTCCCATTTGAGCACCGAGCCGACCCGCGTGCCCAGCCGCGCCTGGCGCAGCAGGGGCATGATGGTGGTCGGCCCGGTCACCACCAGGATGCCGCCGAACAGCACCGCCACCGCCCAGCTCAGCCCGGCGACATTGTGGGCGGCCGCGGCGATCAGCAGCCAGGCCAGCGGCGCCCCGACCAGCACCAGGCGCAGCACCGCCTGTCGCGTCTCGCGCAGCTCGTGCAGGCGCAGGTTGAGCCCGCCATCAAACAGGATCACCGCCACCGCCAGCGAGACGAGCTGCGGCATCGACTCGCCGAGCAGCGCATAGGGTTCGAGCACGCCCAGCACCGGGCCCAGCACGATGCCGACGGCGCTGAGCAGCACCAGCGCCGGCAGATGCAGCCGCCACGCCAGCCACTGGCAGGCGATGGCCAGCACCAGCAGCCCGGCCAGAAGGATCACGAGGTTCGACACCGGGAGTCGCTCCTGGGAACCGATGCAGACGTCCCGGACCAGCGGAGCCCGCAGCAGGACGCAGTCCCGGGCATGCATGCCGGAGCAATGCGACCGCATCGGTCGCCGGCCCCGGCCTGGCGCGTCGGCTGCTGCGCCGAGACTGCGGTCCGGCGGGCGGCCGGATCCCGTGTCCGGAGGCGCGGGGCACACCCGAAGCCGCCATCCCGGTTCGGCCACGGACCCGCAGCGGACTCGTGTCGCTCGGTACTCGAGTCGCTGGCATCCAAGCCGGCATGTCCCGCCGCGCCCGCCGGCACCGGTCGGCAGCGCGCGGGCGAATCACCTGCGACCGCGACGGCGGCCTGGCGCTCAGGCCGGGCGGCTCAGGCCTGGCGCTCAGGCCGGGCGCTCAGGCCGGGCGGCTCAGGTTCAGTCGCGCCAGCCCCGCGATGGGCCCGGCGGGCGGCGGCCGCGGGGTTCGCGCGGCGGCCGGCCGTCGTCATCGCGACGGCCGAAGCCCCCCTCATGGCCGCCGAAGCCCCCTTCACGAGCGCCGAAGCCACCCTCGCGGCCGCCGAAGCCGCCCTCGCGGCCGCCGAAGCCGCCCTCGCGGCCGCCGCCATAAGGCCGACGCGGCGCCTCCTGCGGCTGGGCCGGCTGGTTGTCCAGCTCGACGATCCGGGCGACCTGCGGGCCTTTCTGGCCCTGCTCCACCTCAATGAGCACCTTGGCACCTTCCGGTGCATCGGTGAAGCCGGCCCGGCGCAGTGCCGACACGTGAAGGAACACGTCACGGGAACCGTCGTCCGGACGAATGAAACCAAAGCCCTTGTCGGGGTTGAACCACTTGACGACGCCGGAGACGGCGGCGCCGACGCCGTCGGTCGAATTTTCCATTGGTGCGGGATCCTCAGCTGCTCGGAGATGCTGGCAACAGGCCGGTCGGAGCGAATGCTACCACATTGCAGTGGAAAACGCATACGGCATCGGCTCCAACCATCGGCAAGACAGGCGCCCTGGCAGGCCCCTTGAAGGCGGTCGAGCACCGCAGCATTTCCGCGCTCAGATATGCGGTTCGGCCGGGAAATCAATAATGCATGACGTGAACGGTTGCACCCTGGCCGCCACCATCCAACAGCAACTCAGTCCACCTTCAGCGGGTCGTGACCCCAGTTCATCAGGGAGTGACGCCAGCGCGTGTGCATCACATCGCCGTCCGGACGCTGCGCGGTGTGCCGGTGGACATAACCGATGACCTTGCGCATGTGGGCATGGTCGTCGTCGGTCAGCTCCGCCTGCCGCTTCCGCTTGATCTCGACGATGCGCCGGCCCGACTGGTGGCCGACCGATTCGTCCTCGCCTTCGCGCGTCCAACCGGCCGACCGGCTCTCTTCGGTCGCCAGCCAGTCCTCCAGCTCCTTCGGCGCCATGTTCACCGAGCGGCGAAACTCGTCGCGTACCTCCTTTTTGTCGTCCTCGGTCATGACTTTGACTCCTCCGCCCGGCGCGTCCACAACGACTGCCGGACAGAACGCTGGCGGCCGGCATCGGTTCTCCGGCTGATCGGGCAAAAGCGCCGGGCCGGCAAAAAAATCGGCGGCGGCATTGTGAGATCTGGCATTTGTACGACGGGCATGCTAAAAAGATGCTGTCGTGTATGTGGTCCAGGTTTGGGGAGGTCGCCCGAGGTCGGGGTGCTGTGACCCCGCCCTGCGTGCGCAAATGACAAAAAAGAGAGGGGCCGTGTACGCGGCCCTTTTTTTTCAAGGCAGGGCGTGCGGTCCGGGTCCGGGCAGGACTTGCCTTGGGCAGGCATCGTTAAGATACCTTACTATTAATTAAGGCACGGTGAACCGGGCCTCAGCCCCATGGCAACGAGCTCAGGTTAACGGGCCGGAAGGGCCGAAGAGTTCGACGAAGGCGCTGGTGTCCCATCCGGCGGCCCTGCCGGCAGCGGGGCCGGATCGGAGGCAAGACTGGTCGTCCTTGAAGACGACATCGAGCACCCGATGGCAGCTTTCGACGCCCCAATGTCCGCAGACCGCCCGGCGGGCGCCCACGGCAGCCTTCCGACCTTGCGGCCAGGGTGGCATCAGGCGGGATGGTCGGTGCCCGTCGCACCAGCAGGATGATGACTTCAAGGGGCAACCGCCCGGCGTGGCGAACGACGATGACATCGGGTGCGGGTCAGCAAGAAGGACGGGTCGTATGGACCACACCGAGTTGAACTGAACCCGTTGCCGTGGCCGCAGCCCTGCGGCCCTTTCGCTTTCTCGGCCCGGCACGGCCGGCATCGGGACCGGCACAACGAGATTGGCACAACGGTGCAGGGTCGTGGTATCTCTTTGCAATTGACGCCGCCGGATCGACGGCGGCGCGGATCAGACGATCGCGGCAACCTGCAGCAGAGGACGCCCATGAGGACGATCGGCGTGATCGGTGCCGGCCGGATGGGCAACGGCATCGCCCATGTCTGTGCCCTGCACGGCTACGACGTGCGGCTTATCGACATCAGCGAGTCGGCGCTGGGCGCTGCACGCGATACGATTGCGCACAACATCGACCGCCAGATCCGCAAGGGCAGCGTCGAGGAGGCGGCCAAGGCGCCCGCCTTGGACCACATCGCCACCAGCGCGGACTATGCGGCCCTGGCCGATTGCGACCTGATCGTCGAGGCGGTCCACGAGAACGAGGAGGTCAAGCGCGACGTCTACAAGCGCGCCATTCCGCACCTGAAGCCCGACGCGATCCTGGCCACCAACACCTCGTCGATCGCCATCACCCGGCTGGCCGCCGCCACCGACCGACCTGACCGCTTCCTGGGCATGCACTTCATGAACCCGGTGCCGGTGATGCAGCTCGTGGAGATCATCCGCGGCATTGCCACCGGCGAGACGGCCTACGAGAAGGCGCGCGACCTGGTCATCCGGTTGGACAAGACGCCGGCGGTATCGGAGGACTTCCCCGCCTTCATCGTCAATCGCATCCTGCTGCCCATGGTCAACGAGGCGGTCTACACGCTTTACGAAGGCGTCGGTTCGGTGACGAGCATCGACACGGCGATGCGGCTGGGTGCCAATCACCCCATGGGGCCGCTGGAGCTGGCCGACTTCCTGGGGCTGGACACCTGCCTGGGCGTCATGAACGTGCTCTACGAAGGGCTGGCCGACAGCAAATACCGACCCTGCCCGCTGCTGGTGAAGTACGTCGAGGCCGGCTGGCTGGGGCGCAAGGTCGGCCGCGGCTTCTACGACTACTCCGGCGACACGCCGATCCCGACCCGCTAAGGGGCGCGGCGGCGTTGCCCCGCAATCCGTCAGAAAGTCTCCGCCGAGAAGCGCCATATCTGGACCTGATCGGACCAGTGGTGCGGCGGCAGGCCAGCCTTCAGCTTGAGGTGGGCCAGGAACAGGCGCGGTTCGGGCACCAGGTCCCAGACCTTGGGCAGGAACAGGCCGCAGCGCGAGCCGTCCCGCAGGATCAGGCCGTCGCGGCCGGGGACGAGCGCGGCGATCAGCTCGGCCTCCGAGCCGAATGCCACGGGTCGGGCCGTGCTGAGAACGGAGATGGTCGGCTTGATGCGCGGCAGCTCGGCGGCGGTCAGCGGCGCGAATCGCGGGTCGCAGGTCGCCGCCTTGTGGGCGTTCTCGACCACGTCGACGAGCAGCGGGCTGACCGGTTCGATCGAACCGATGCAACCGCGCAGTTCACCGTCCAGCTCCAGCGTGACGAAGGTCTGCCGGCGCGCCTGAATCGGCCGCGGCTGATCGGCGACCGCCACCTCCGGCGGCCGGCCGGTGCGCACCGTGCAGTCCAGCGACGCATGCACGGCCTCAAGCAGCCGCGCCCGCAGCGGGGCCGGCAGGCGTGCCGTCGCGGCGTCCTCCAGGGCAAAGGCGCCGAAGCCGATGACATGGTCGCGGCCGTCACCGAAGTCCGCGGACGTGCGCAGGTCGAGCGCCGTCGCCCGCAGGTCCAGCGCGCGGCCGTGCGCCAGCATGCCGCCGATGGCGCGGTAGCCGCAGGCCATCATGCCCTCCAGTCCGCCGTCCTCCAGGGTTTCGATCAGACCCGCAGTGACCTGGTCAAGCCGCCGCGCCTGATCATCGTCAAGGCCGCGGCTCAGGTCCGAACTGACCACGACCAGTGTCTCCGGCCCGTCGGCGACGCGCGCCAATGCCTCGGCCACCTGCGGCGGACCGGCCGTCGCGCCGACCAGGACCGGTACCACCGGCGCCGGTCCCAGCACGCGCAAGAGGAACGGCAACTGCGCGGCGATGGCCGGCTCGGCGGCAATGGTCCCGTTGTCCAGCCCCTCGACGCCCGGCAGCGCCAGCAGCACGGCACAGGCGGACCGGTCGACCGGCAGCGGCCCGAGAGCATCGCCTCGCGTCGCGTCGCCCGGCACCGCCAGCCCGCGCACCCGGTGCCCATGCGTCGCACCGATCACCACCACACGCCGGATCCGCCCGGCCATGCCGTGCAGCGCGGCATAGGCCGTCGCCGCGACCGCCGTCGCCCCCGGACTGTCGCCGTGAGGAACAATGACGGCCCGCGCCGGCATCGGCCAGACCGGCCCCGCGGCTGCCAGGCAGGCATCAACACGGTCCATGCCGCCACAAGACAAACCGTCCATGCCGTGCGCTTCCCGCAAGATCGGCAGCATCCCAAAGCTCTTGGGAACACTTGCTTAAAGGTAAGTGCTGCACTGCACATGTTAAAGGCCGGCTCACGTCAGGCGGGGTCGGGCAGCAGCGCCGCCAGGCTCGACTGGCGCGGGCGCACCACCGACTGGAGGGTCATGGGATGGTGCGGGTCGCTGTCCAGTACGGCGTAAAACCACGCGTCGTGCGTATAGACCATCTCGCCAAGGATCAGGTACACCTCGTCGCCGTTCTCCAGGCCGAGAGCCAGGCCGCCCGGCACGGTCGTCGGCGTGCCCAGGGTGGTCGTCGTGCACGACGGCGTGCCGCCGCCGGTCAGTTCGGCCCGCCAGTTGGCCATGGCCGTGGGTGGCGTCGACACCGAGGTACCGGTCAGCGTGACCGAGGTCACCCGCACCGTGTCGGTGGCGGTCAGCACGAACGGTTCGAAGACGTGCGCCGCAGCGTCCATCGCGGCGCACACCTGGCTCGGCGTGTTCTGGAACGGCGAGGCCCGGGCCACCAGATCGGCCACGGTGGCGGCAGTGCGCTCGGCCTTCTGGTGGGCCAGGACCAGCCGTCCGACGTCGATGCAGCCGAGCAGGATCAGGATCAGGACCGGCATGGCCAGGGCGAACTCGATCGCCACCGAGCCGCGCCGGTCGCCGCCCGCGCCGCCCAGCGCGCCCGCCGCGCTCATGACCCGCCTCCGCCGCTGGTCAGCCACGGCTCGTTGCGCACCGCCACCGCGGCGCTCAACTCGACCACGTCGCCCCATCCCAGCAGGCCGGACAGCAGGGGCGTCAGCGGCCGGTAGTCGGCGGTGACCGTGTAGAGGACAATGCTGCTGGCGTCATCCGGGTTGTAGACGACCCAGATGGTGTCGGGCGGCGGCGACGGGTTGGGCTCCTGGACCAGGGTCATGGCCGTGCCCGTGCCCGACCCGATGTCGCCGAAGCCGCCGAAGATCTGCATCTGGAAGTTGACGTTCTCGGCCAGGTTCATGGTGCGGTCGAGGACGATCTGCTCGATCGTGCGATAGCGGGTGACCTGGTCTGCGCTGCCCGAGCCGGTGATGCCGTAGCGTGAGGCCTCGCGCAGGCCGGCCTCCAGCATCACGTCGACGAAGGTCATCATGGCGAACTCGATGATGCCCAGGACAAGCAGGATGAGCACCGGCAGGGTAAGAGCGAACTCGATGGCAGCCGCCGCTCGCCGGCAGATGGCGAAGCGGATCAACCTGGTCCCAATTTCTTTATCGGGACTGCAAGTTTTGTTTACATGAGCGTTCGTCATGATCTAGAATCGTCCTGAAAAGGCAGCCAGGACTTTCGTGCCGGCGCCAGCGAAGAGAACATTCAGCATGATCACCCGCCTCCTCTCGCGTCTGCCGTTGCCGCTGGTTCTTGCAAACCTTGTGATTGCCGGCTGCACGACCACCGGGATGGACGGCCAGCTGACATTCGGCGCCGCGGACGATCCGGATCCGGCCGGGCAGTCGGTCGAGACCCTGGTCGGCCTGGGCGACTATGCCGCCGTGCGCGGCGACCCGATGTCCGCCGTCGCCCTGTACCGCCGCGCCCACATGGCCGAGCCGCAGGCGCTCACGCCGCTGATGCGGCTCGGCGCGGCGCTGGCCCGGGTCGGCTCGTACGATGAGGCGGCCGGCGCCTACCGCGCGGCGCTGCGGATCGAGCCGGTCAGCGCCGAGGCGCAGCGCGGACTGGGCAATGCCCTGGTCGCGGCGGGCCGGCCGGCGGAGGGACTGCCGCACCTGGAGACGGCGCTGTCCCTGGCCAACGACCCGCGTGCCTACAACAGCATCGGTGTCGCCCTGGACATGCTGGGTCGCCACGAGGACGCCCAGTTCTACTACCGTCAAGGCCTGGCCCTGGCCGGGGAGGACATCGACCTGCGCTCCAACCTGGCCCTGTCGCTGTCGCTGAGCGGGCGCGAGGAGGAAGCGATCGCCCTGGCGCGGAGCGTCGCCGCGGCGCCCAATGCCAGGCTGCGCCACCGGCAGAACCTGGCGCTGGTCCTGGCGCTGGCCGGCCGCACGGCCGATGCCGAGGACGTGGCGCGGCTCGACTTCGACGAGCAGGCGGTGCAGCGCAACATGCAGTACTTCGCCAGCCTGCGGGCGATCCCCGACAGCGGCCAGCGGGCCGCCGCCATCGGCGGCGCCGGCGGCGCCCCGGTCGGCCCCTGATCCGGCACCCCGGTCCGGTGCGCGTCCACCGCCGCACCCGGCCTCGTCCCGCTGCCCCGCCTGATGCCCCGCCTGATGCCCCGCCTGATGCCCCGCCTGATCCATGGCCGGCCTCCGTCAGATGTTGCTCAGCGTGTCGATGACGCTGAGGATGGCCGGGCCGATCAGCACGACGAACAGCGGCGGCAGGATGAACAGGATCATCGGCACGGTCAGCGTCGCCGGCAGCCGTGCCGCCTTCTCCTCCGCCTTGAGCAGCCGCTCGGTGCGCAGCTCGGCGGCCAGCACGCGCAGGGAATCGGCCACCGGCGTGCCGTATTTCTCGGTCTGGGCCAGGGTGTTGACCATGGCGCGCAGGCCCTGAAGGTTGCAGCGGTTGGCCAGGTTCTCTAGCGCCTGGCGACGCTCCGGCAGGAAACCGATCTCGACCGCGGTCAGGCTCAGCTCGTCGGCCAGTTCCGGCCAGGTGCGGCCCAGCTCGCGTGACACGCGCTGCATGCTGGCGTCCAGGCTCAGGCCTGCCTCGGCGCAAATGACCATCAGGTCGAGGCCGTCGGGCAGCGCCTTGGTCAGCTTCTTGCGGCGTTTGGCGGCCAGGTTGGCGATGTACAGCTCGGGCAGGTACGAGCCGAGCAGCGCGGCGCCGATGGCGGCCGCGACCTTGAACATCAAACCCCAGTCGAGCACGCCGACGACGAAGATGAAGAACGCGGCCGCCGCTCCCAGGCCCAGCGGCATGGCCGCCTTGGCAAACAGGTAGATGATGATCGCGTCGTTGGAGCGCAGCCCGGCGCGGGCCAGCTGCACGGCCCGCTGCTCCGCCTGCTGGCTGCCGAACAGCTTCAGCCGGGTGACGACGGTGCGCATGACGCCCATCGCCTTGGCGGAGCGGCCGCGCTTGCGGGGCGCCGCCGCGGCGGCGCGCAGCGCCTCGCGCCGATCGATCAGCGCCCGCGCCCGCGCCGTCATCGTGTCGCGTGGCACCAGCGCGCTCCACACCGCCAGCACGGTCAGCACGGCGGTCACCGTCGCCATGACGATGATCAGGTCCTCGGCGGACAGGCCGAACAGCTCGAAGTCCATGGCGTCAAATCTCGAAACGGACCATCTTGGCCATCACGCCGAAGCCCGTGAACAGCCAGAACAGCCCGATGCCCAGCATGATGTTGCCGCGCAGATCGGTGAACAGCGGCAGCAGATATTCGCTGTTCACCATCCAGATCAGCACGAACATGATGAACGGCAGTGCCCCGATGATCAGCGCGCTGGCCCGTGCCTCGGACGACAGGGCGCGGATTTTCAGCTTGGTCTGGCGGCGCTTGCGCAGGATTTCGGCCAGATTCTCCAGGGTCTCGGCCAGGTTGCCGCCGGTCTCCCGCTGCACCGACAGGCTGACCACGAAGAACCGGAACTCGGGGATGTCGATCCGCTCGGTGGCCAGCCACATCGCCTCCTCCAGGGTCTTGCCCAGGGCCAGGTGTTCCATGATCTGGCGGAACTCGCCGCCGACCGGCTTGGGGATCTCGCTGCCGACGGTGCGCACCGACTCGGTGACCGGCAGGCCCGACTTGAGGCCGCGCACGATCAGGTCGATCGCTTCCGGAAACTGGCCGATGAAGCGCTCCTGGCGCCGCTTGACCATGATGCCGATGACCATGTGCGGCAGGCCGACGCCGACAATCACGCCGATCGGCGCCGCCAGCAGCAGCGGCAGTCCGGCCGCGACGATCACGATCAGGACGGTGGCCGGCATGGTCGCCAGGCAGGCCAGCAGGTAGTGGCCGATCTTGATGTTCAGGCCGGTGCTCCTGAGCCGCTTGCGCAGCAGGTGCGGGCGCGGCAGCAGCCGCCTGACGATGCCGTCGAGCAGCGGGATGCCGCTGTCCTCGCTCTTCTGGCGGACCGAGGTGATCTGCAGCCGGGACTTCTCCTCGCTCTGCCGGGTGCGATGCACCACGGACTGCAGGCGCCGTTCGCGGCGGCGCCGGTCGCCGCCAGAGCTGACGACGGCGAGGCCGACCAGGGTGACGACGAAGGCAGCACCGAGGCCCAGGATGAGGACGATGGCGGGCAGGCCGCCGATCTCTGCATTGAGCGGGTTCATCAGATGCACTCGACGAGGGCCTGGCCGAGGCCGAAATATTCGGCCTTGGTCATG
>CAZGMC010000007.1:41685-71304 GCA_964526565.1 uncultured Mycobacteriaceae bacterium | reverse complement strand
GCCGGGGGCTGGGCCGGGGGCTGGGCGGCGTCCCGGCCGCGGACGCTAGAAGTCCAGGTCGGCGTAGTGGGCCGCCGGCGCCATGCCCGGGACCGTGTCGGACAGCAGCGGCCGGAAGCTGGGGCGGGACTTGATGCGGGCGTACCAGTCCTTGGCTTCGGGGTGCTGCTCCCACGGCACGTTGCCCAGGTAGTCGACCACCGACAGGTGCGCCGCGGCGGCCATGTCGGCCAGCGAGAACGCGTCGCCGGCCAGCCAACGGCGCTGCTCCGCCAGCCAGGCGATGTAGTCCAGGTGGTAGTGGATGTTCATCAGCCCGGCGCGGATGGCGTCGGAGTTGGGCTGGCCGCGCTTGAGCAGCCGCTTGATGATCTTCTCACCGACCAGGTTGTCGCTGACCTCGAAGGCGAACTTCCGGTCGAACCAGACGACCAGCCGCCGCACCTCCGCCCGGTCGAGCGGTGTGGTGCCGATCAGCGGCACGTCACGGTACAGCTCCTCCAGGTACTCGCCGATCACCCAGCTGTCGGTCAGCGTCGTGCCGTCGGGCTCGATCAGAACGGGTACGTCGCCGGCCGGGTTCAACGACAGGAATTCCGCCCGCCGCTCCCACACCTTCTCTTCCCTGGCCTGAAACTCCAGGTGCTTTTCCGCCAGGGCGAGCCGCACGATGCGGCACGGCGCCGACAGGGGCAGGTGATAGAGGACACGCATGACGCCGGACTGTAGCGCAAGGCCGGACGCCGCCCAAGGCCCGGCCACGCCGCCGCAGGCGCCAATACGACTATAAAAAGGGGGAAATCGACATTCAGCGCGCACAGAACGCTTGCATCGTTTTGCGCGAGCCGGCACGCTCGTTCCGCTTGCGCAACGGGCGGGCGATCATGCCGATTCTGGCACCGAACCAGGCCTTGGAGATCTGGCGGGCGACACTGGTGGCCTCGGTCCGCCGCGACGAGCCGGATCTGTCGGCGCGCCAGCTGGCGCTGTTGCTGACCGTGTACCTGACGCCGCCGCCGCACACGGTGCGCGGGCTGGCGACGACGCTGAACGTGTCCAAGCCGGCCGTCACCCGGGCGCTGGACCGGCTCGGCACGCTGGGCTTCGTGCGGCGCAAGCCGGACGAGGCGGACCGGCGCAACATCCTGGTTCAGCGCACCGTCAGGGGCTCGGTGTTCCTCAGCGAGTTCGCGGAGCTGATCGTGGCCGCCGCCGCGGCCGCGGACTGACCGGTCGGCTCGTTCCCTGTCCCGCCCCCCGTACCCCCGGGTCCGGTCGACGGTGTGCGGCGGCAGTGTGCGGCGGCCGCGATCCGCCGGATCGCCTCGGCGATGGCCGCCGCCTACCGTCGGCTCAGCTTGCAGCGGCCTGCAGAAACAGCGAGATGCAATGGTCGTGCCAGGGCGGCGGGCCGGTGCGGCCGTGGAAGCCCAGGTGGCCGCCATGGTCGGGCAGCAGCGGCACCAGCATGTCGTTGCCCTGCCACGGGTAGGTGCGATAGGGCTCGATCGGGATCCACGGGTCGTCGGCGGCGTGGATGATCAGCGTCGGCACGCGGATGTCGCCCAGGAACTGCCGGCCGCTGCACTCGGCGTAGTACCGGTCGGCGGCGCCGAAGCCGTTGCGCGGGGCGACGAAGGTGTCGTCGAAGGCATAGACCGTGTCCGCTGCGGCGACGGCGCGGCGCTCCTCGTCGGTCACCGCGGCGCCCGGTGCGGTCGCTTCGGTCTTCATCCGGTCGAGCAGCCAGCGGTGGTAGCGATGGTTGCGCGGCGCCATCATGCAGCGCGAGGTCGCCGCCAGGTCGATCGGGGCCGACACGGTCGCCGCCGCCAGCACCGGCGCGCGTTCACCCTGTTCGCCCAGGTATTTGAGCACGATGTTGCCGCCCAGCGAGAAGCCGATCAGGACCACGCCCTGCTCGGTCAGCGTCGGGTCGAGCTTGTCGATGACGGTGGCCAGGTCGTCGCTGCGCCCGGCGTGGTACCAGAACCGGCAGCGCGGCCGCGACGGTCCGGCGCCGCGCAGGTTGAGCCGGATCGTCGAGTAGCCCAGGGCCACCAGGTGCTGCGCCGTGGCGCGCATGTAGACGCTGTCCTGGCACCCGGTCAGGCCGTGGACGAGCAGGACCAGCGGGTGCTCGTACTCCGACGGCGCCTCGTCCAGCCGGCCGACCAGCACGTCCTCGCTGCCGTCGGTCATGCCGAACTGCATGGTCTGCGCGTTGTCCGGCGCCGGGCCTTTCGGCGCCAGCCCAACCGAATCGAGGAAGGCGTTGCGCACCGTCTGCAGGTCGCCGCTGAGCCACGGCAGGCGGGGCTGGAACGGCGGGAATTCGATGTCGAGCGGCCGCGTCCGCCGCACGATGCGAGGCGCCTCAGCCATCGAGCCAGTCCCGCACGACGGCGATCTGGTCGTCGGCCATCAGCGGCGGGGCATGGCCGATGCCGGAAAACGCCACCAGCGTCGCCTTGGGGCCGCGCTCGGTCATCTGGCTGGCGATGTCCGCCGGCAGCACGTCGGACCGGGCGCCGCGCAGCACCAGCACGGGGCACCGGATGCGCTCCCACACCGGCCACATGTCGACGTCCTCGATCTCCTGGTCCTTGAACACGGTGCCGAGGGCGGGGTCGAAGGCGAGGCCGAGGGTGCCGTCGTCGCGGCGGCGGTGGCCGTGACGGGCCAGGTGGCGCCACTGGGCGTCGGTCAGCGGGCCGAACGGGGCATAGATTTCGCGCAAATAGGTCTCCAGCGAGCCGAGGTCGGGGAACGACGGGTCGCGCGTCACGTAGCCGGCGATGCGCTCCAGCGCCGCCTTCGTGACATAGGGGCCGACATCGTTCATGACCAGCCGGCGGACCGGCGTCTTCGGCTGGGCGGCCAGCATCATGCCGATCAGCCCGCCCATCGAGGTGCCGACCCAGTCGACCTGCGCCGTGCCGAGCCGGGCGACCAGGGCGGTCATGTCGGCGCAGTATTGCGGGTAGCCGTACAGCGAATGATGGGGCAGCCGGTCGCTGTGGCCGCGCCCGACCACATCGGGGCAGGCGACCCGCCGCGTCGCCGACAGCGCCTCGGCCAGAGCGTCGAAGTCGCGCCCGTTGCGCACCAGGCCGTGCACGCACACCACCGGCGGACGGTCCCCGGCCGTGCCCCAATCGGTATAGACGATGCGGTGGAATCCGGCCGGGCTCAGCCCCAGAAGGTCGCGCAGTTCCATGGTCGCCTGCCGTGTTTATGATGTCGCCAGCTTGCTGGTTACCACGGCCGGGCGCCGGCCGGCCACCCGACTTGCGCAGCGGCAAGGCCGGGGAGGGGCCGCATGGTTCGCAGGCCTCCGAGATGCGGTTCGAGAGCCTGCGCATGCCGGTCCTTTCAAGCGACTTAAAGTGCTCGCCTTGGGTAGATCGTTGCCTTTATCTTTTACAGGGCTTCCACGGCATATAAGAGGCGGCCGATGAACGCTGCAGGCCACCGGGTCTTCCTGTCCTATGTCCGCAAGGACACCGAACTGGAGCTGGCCGACGCGATCGGCGCCGCGCTTGCGGCAGCAGTTGCGGCCTGACATGACGGCCGGGCAGCACGGCGGCCTGCAGCGCACCCTGGCGCCGGAGGTGTTCCGGCAGCGCCTGCTGGTCGAGGGCCACTGGACCATCGACGTGTCCGCCGATACGGTGCGCGACTTTCTGCTCGGGCTGGCGGTGCACCTGGACCTGCGCACCTATGGCGAGCCGGTGGTCTATGCTCCGGCCTCGGGCATGGGGCGGCAGGAGAACGCCGGGTTCGATGCCTTCGTGCCGCTGATCGATTCGGGGATCTCCGGCTATTTCTGGAGCGGGCCGCGGTTCCTGTCGGTGGTGGTCTACGCGTGCAAGCCGTTCGACGCCGACGCGACGGTGGCGTTCACCCGCGGCTTCTTCTCGATTGACGGGGAGATCGTGTCCTTCCCGTTCTGAACCGGGTAGAACTCCGCGGATGACGCAGGAGAGGACGACCAGAGCCGATGCAGCCGCCGGCGACCGCTTTGCGGTGCTGCGCTCGGTCGGGCTCAAGGTCGTGTCGACCGGGCTGTTCGCCGTCATGGGGGCGCTGATCAAGTGGCTCGGGCCGGACTACCCGACCGGCCAGATCGTGTTCGTGCGCAGCCTGTTCGCGCTGATCCCGGTGCTGCTGCTGGTCCGCGCCGCCGGCGGCTGGAGCGTGTTGCGCACGGCGCGGCCGTGGAGCCACCTGGGCCGCTCGCTGGCCGGCGTCACCGCCATGTTCTGCCGGTTCACGTCGCTGACGCTGATCCCGCTGGCCACGGCGACGGCCATCACCTTCGCCGCGCCGCTGATCACCACGGCGCTGGCCGCCTGGCTGCTGGGCGAGACGGTGCGGCGCTATCGCTGGACGGCGGTGACGGTCGGTTTCCTGGGTGTGCTGCTGATGCTGCAGCCGGCCGTGGTGCGCGGCCTGACTGCCGGCGCCATGGACGACGCCTACGTGTTCGGCGCCGCGGCGGCGCTGCTCGGCGCCGTGTTCATGGCCATCGCCATGATCCAGATCCGCCACATGACGGCGACCGAACCGGGCATCTCCATCGTGTTCTACTTTTCCGCCACGTGCACCGTGGTCGGTGCGGCGACGTTGCCGTTCGCTGCGGTGATGCCCGACCTGCTGGACGGTGCTGCCATGGTCGCCATCGGCGTGGTCGGCGGGCTGGCCCAGGTGACGCTGACGGCGTCCTACCGCAACGCCGGCGCCTCGCTGATCGCCCCGTTCGAGTACACCGCGCTGCTGTGGGCGTTCCTGATCGGCTATGTCGTTTTCGGCGAGGTGCCCGAGCCGGTCGTACTGGCCGGCGCGGCGGTGGTCGTGGCCGCCGGCGTGTTCATCCTGCACCGCGAGCACCGCCTGGGCCTGGAACGCGCCCGGCAGCGCCGCCCCGAGCCGCCATTGTAGGGCCGTCAGGGCCGTCAGGGCCGTCAGGGCCGTCAGGGCCGTCAGGGCCAGTGTCCTATTGTCCCTGCTGGTCTTGCCCCTGCTGGTCTTCCTGGCGGGCCCGGATGCGGCGCCAGTGGCGTACGTTCTGCCGATGCTCGGCGAACGTACGGGCGAAGGCGTGGCCGCCGCTGCCGTCGGCGACGAAGTACAGGTACTCGCTGTCGGCGGGGTCGAGCGCCGCGGCGATGGCGGCGCGGCCGGGATTGGCGATCGGCCCCGGCGGCAGGCCGGGGACACGATAGGTGTTGTAGGGTGATTCGGTCTGCTCGATGTCGCTGCGCTGCAGGGGACGGCCGAGCGGCGCCCTGCCCTGGGTCAGCGCATAGATGACCGTGGGATCCGACTGCAGCGGCATGCCCTGGTCCAGGCGGTTGACGAAGACGCTGGCGACGAGGGACCGCTCCTCGGGCACGCCGGTCTCCTTCTCGATGATCGAGGCCAGAGTGACGGCCTCCTCCGGCGTTGCCAGGGGCAGGCCTTCCGCGCGTTCGGCCCACAGCTCGCGCACCGCATCGTCCATGGCCGTGGCCATGCGCTCCAGCAGCGCCGTGCGGTCCGCGCCGCGGCGGAAATGGTAGGTCTCGGGCAGCAGCGTGCCTTCCGGCGGCACCGTCGCGATCTCCCCGCCAAGCCGGTCGTCGTTGCGCAACAGGGTGACGATCTCCGCCGACGTCAGGCCCTCCGGCACGGTCAGCGCATGGCTGACGGCGCGGCCCTGGACCAGCATGGCCATGGCGCCCTCGGCGCTGACACCCGGCGGGAACGCATACTCTCCCGCCCGCAGGTCACCGGCGCGGCCATACACCCAGACGCCGAAGGCGAACAGCCTGGGGTTGTCGATCACGCCGCGCTCGGCCAGGTGCGCGGCAATGCCGCGCACGCCCGCACCGCGCTGCACCTCGACGAAGGTCGTTTCCTCGAGCGGGCCCGGCGCGCGAAAGGCCCAGACGAACCAGGCGCCGCCGGCGGCGACCAGGATGGCGACGAGGGTCGCCGCGGCGAACAGCCGGGCGAGGGCGCGCAGCCACACCCTCAGGGACACTCGCTGAAGACCAGCGTCGCATTGGTGCCGCCAAAGCCGAAGCTGTTGGACAGCGCCGCGCGCACCCGCCGTTCCTTGGCGGTGAGCGGCACCAGATCGACGCCGTCGCAGGCCTCGGACGGGTCGTTAAGGTTGAGCGTCGGCGGCACGACGCCGTGGTTGATCGCCAGCACGCAGTAGATCGCCTCGACCGATCCGGCCGCACCGAGCAGGTGGCCAATCGACGACTTGGTCGCCGACATCGACACGGTGCGCAGCGCCGGCCCGAACAGGCGCTTGACGGCATTGAGCTCGATCTCGTCGCCGACGGGCGTCGAGGTGCCGTGGGCGTTGACGTAGTCGATGTCCTCCGGGTTGATGCCGGCGCGCTTGAGCGCCGCACGCATCGACCGGAAGCCGCCGCTGCCGTCCTCGGCCGGGGCGGTGACGTGGAAGGCGTCCCCCGACAGGCCGTAGCCGGTCACCTCGGCGTAGATCCTGGCGCCGCGCCGCCTGGCGTGCTCCAGTTCCTCGAGCACGACGATGCCGGCGCCCTCGCTCATCACGAAGCCGTCGCGGCCCTTGTCATAGGGGCGCGACGCCAGCGGCGGCGTGCCGTTGTAGCCCGTGGACAGCGCCCGCGCTGCGGCGAACCCGGCGATGCCCAGCCGGTTCACCGCGGCCTCGGCGCCGCCGGCGATCATCACGTCGGCATCGTCGGCGGCGATCAGGCGGGCCGCATCGCCGATGGCATGGGCACCGGTGGAGCACGCCGTGACGACGGCGTGGTTCGGTCCCTTGAAGCCGTACTGGATCGACACCTGGCCCGAGGCCAGGTTGATCAGGCTGGCCGGGATGAAGAAGGGCGAGATCCGCCGCGGGCCGCGCTCCAGCAGCGTCACGGCGCCCTCATAGATGCTCTGCAGGCCGCCGATGCCGGACCCGATCATGGTGCCGGTCCGCTCCAGCGACTCCTCGTCCGTCGGCATCCAGCCGGCGTCCGCGACAGCCTCCCGGGTCGCGGCCAGCGCATAGATGATGAACTGATCGTTCTTGCGCTGGTCCTTCGACGGGACGAAGTCGTCCGGGTTGAAGTGCCCGTGCCTGAGGTCGCCACGGGGCACCTGCCCGGCAATCTTCGACGGCAGGTCGGAAACGTCGAACGACTGTATGGCGGTAATGCCGGACTCGCCGTTGATCAAGCGCTCCCAGTTGGTCCTGACGCCGACCCCGAGCGGTGTGATCAGGCCCAGGCCGGTAATCACGACGCGACGCATGCTTCTCCCCGGTCCATGCTCCTCCCGCGCGGCCGGCCGCGCCCGTCAAGCGGCGATCCCACGATCACGCCGCCGTGTGCTGCCGGATGAATTCGATTGCATCCTTGACAGTCAGGATCTTCTCGGCAGCGTCATCCGGAATCTCGCACCCGAATTCCTCTTCAAAGGCCATGACCAGTTCGACGGTGTCCAGGCTGTCGGCCCCCAGGTCGTCGATGAAGCTGGCGGATTCGGTGACCTTTGATTCGTCGACGCCAAGGTGTTCGACGACGATTTTTTTGACGCGCTCGGCGATGTTGTCATTCATTGCTTCTAGCCTTTTCAACGTCCTCGACTTTTCTGGAAGCGCTTGGGGCTGCAAGTGACGGTTTGCAGTGCACACCGGCGGATCCCGCGGTCACATAACACACCTGAACGGGCCATGCCAGCCACGCCGTGAGCGGCACTACGGCAAGGCGTCAAAACATGGCCATTCCGCCATTGATATGCAACGTCTGACCGGTGATGTAGGCGGCCTCGTCGCTGGCCAGGAAGGCCACCGCCGCGGCCACCTCGGCCGGATCGCCCATCCGGCCCAGGGGAATCGTGCCGGTGATCCGGGCCTTGATGTCGTCGGACAGCCCGGCCGTCATGGCGCTGGCGATGAAGCCGGGCGCCACGCAGTTCACGGTCACCCCGCGCGGCGCCAGCTCGGTCGCCAGCGAGCGTGTCATCCCGGCCAGCCCGGCCTTGCTGGCGGCATAGTTGGCCTGACCGGGATTGCCGACATGGCCGACCACCGAGGTGATGCTGACGATACGGCCGGCGCGCCGCTTCATCATGCCCTTCATGACCGCCCGGATCAGCCGGAAGGCGGCCATCAGGTTGACCTGCAGCACCGCCTCGAACTCGGCGTCCTTCATGCGCAAGCCCAGGTTGTCGCGGGTCAGGCCGGCGTTGTTGACCAGCACGTCGACGCGGCCGAGCCCGGCCTCCGCCGCCTTGACGATGGCGTCGGGGGCGGCCGGATCGGCCAGGTCGCCGGGCGCCGCCACGGCCCGGTCCCCCAACTCCTGGACCAGAGCCTCCAGCCGGTCCCGCCGCGTGCCCGACAGGGCCACCGCCGCGCCCTGGCGGTGCAGGATCGTGGCAACGGCGCGGCCGATGTCGCCCGAGGCGCCGGTCACCAGGGCGCACTTTCCGGTCAGATCGAACATGGGAAACCCGTCGCCGGTCAGGATTCGAGCTTGCGCAGGAAGACGTCCATGTCGTCGGGCGTGTTGATCGACATGGACTTGAGGTGGCGGTCGATGCGGCGGACCAGGCCGCTCAGCACCTTGCCGGAGCCGATCTCGATCATCTCGCCGACGCCCTGGTCGCGCATGTACAGCACGCTCTCGCGCCAGCGCACGGAGCCGGTGACCTGCTCCACCAGCAGGTGCCGGATCTCCGCCGGGGCGCGCACGGGGCGGGCGGTGACATTGGCGATCAGCGGCACGATCGGCTCCCAGATCTCGATCTCGTTCAGGGCCTCCTGCATCGCCTCGGCCGCCGGGCTCATCAGCGGGCAGTGGAAGGGCGCGCTGACCGGCAGCAGCACACTGCGCTTGGCGCCGCGTTCCACGGCCAGGGCCACCGCGCCCTCCACCGCGGTGCGGTGGCCGCTGACGACGATCTGGCCGGGGGCGTTGTCGTTGGCGGCGGCACAGACGCCGGCCCGCGCCGCCTCCGCCGCGACCTCCTGAACGGCATCGAGGTCCAGTCCCATCAGGGCGGCCATGGCGCCGACACCGACCGGGACCGCCTTCTGCATGGCCTGGCCGCGCCGCCGCAGCAGGCGCGCCGTGTCGGTCACGGTGAGGGCGCCGGCCGCGGCCAGGGCCGAGTACTCGCCGAGACTGTGGCCGGCCACGTACCTGACCAGCTCGGGCAGGGTGTGTCCGGAGCGGTCAAGCAGGACCCGCAGCGCCGCCATGGACACGGCCATCAGTGCCGGCTGCGCGTTCTCGGTCAGGGTCAGCTGTTCGAGGTCTCCCTCGAACATGAGCCGCGACAGATCCTGGCCCAGGGCGTCATCCACCTCCTCGAACACCGCGCGTGCGACGGCGGAGGATTTGGCCAGTTCCCTGCCCATACCGACGGCTTGGCTCCCCTGCCCAGGGAAGATGAACGCTCGTATCATTACCCGCCCATTGTTGCAGTTCCGAGAAACTTCGCCTCAGTGATAGAAATTCAATCCGACAAGTCAAGCGCTGGACGGCGATGGCTGCCATTCCCTGGCACGTTTCCGCATCCAAGTGTCTGATTCGCCGCGCTGCGGCAAAGAAAACGACCCGTTCCGGCCGGGCTGCAGAGGCGGCGACGGATCCGTCCCGGTTTCACCTGGACTCTCGCTGCAGAGCGCCTATAATGATTGGCTTCAGCGAAAATCGCTCCTTGCCGGCCGCTTCTGCGGTCGGCTAGGCGCGGGCGGCTGGCCGGCCCGGCGGGTACGGTACAGCGCCGCGCCGCGAAACAGCCGCAGGGAGTGGCAAATGCCATACTACGAGTGCGTGTTCATCGCGCGCCAGGACGTACCGTCCGGCCAGGTGGACTCGCTGACGAATCAGTTCACCGGGATCCTCGCGGAGAACGGCGGGACGGTCACCAAGACCGAGTACTGGGGCCTGAAGGGCCTTGCGTACCGAATCAAGAAGAACCGCAAGGGCCACTACATTCTGCTGAACATCGATTCGCCGTGGTCGGCGGTGGCCGAGATGGAGCGGCGCATGCGCCTGCACGAGGACGTGCTGCGCCACCTCACCCTCCGGGTCGATGCGCTCGAGGAAGGCCCGTCGATGATGATGCAGGCCCGCTCCGGCCGCGACGCCGGCCGCCGGGAGCGCGGCGGACGGGACCGTGAGCGCGGTGATCGGGACCGTGAGCGTGGCGACCGTGATCGCGGTGATCGGGACCGTGGTGACCGTGGCGACCGTGACCGTGGCGATCGGGACCGCGGCGACCGTGGCGAGCGGGACCGCAGTGATCGGGACCGCGGCGATCGCGATCGGTCCGAACGGGAACGTGAACCCGCCGCCCAGCCGCAAGCCGAAGGAGCCTGACCATGGCCGCCGCTGCGCCGCGCCGCCCGTTCTTCCGGCGGCGCAAGACCTGCCCCTTCTCCGGCGCCAACGCGCCGAAGATCGACTACAAGGACATCAAGCTGCTGGGCCGCTTCGTGTCGGAGCGCGGCAAGATCGTGCCGAGCCGAATCACCGCGGTGTCCAGCAAGAAGCAGCGCGAGCTGGCGCGGGCCATCAAGCGGGCCCGCTTCCTGTCGCTGCTGCCCTACATCGTCAAATAGACGGCCGTCGCCGGCCCGGCCCGCCATGACCAGCGCCATCCTGACTTCGGCCGCGGCCGGCATGCTCGCCGCCCTGGCGTTCCTGGCGCTGCCGTTGACCGGGGCGCTGGGGGCTGTCGTGTTCGCCTATCTGACGGCCCTGCCCCTGTTCATGGCCGGGCTGGCGCTCGGCCTGCGGGGGGCGGCGATCGCCGGCGCGGTGGGGGCGCTGGCGGTCGTGCTGCTGTCCGGCGGGCCGGTGGCGGCGCTGCTGTTCGTTCTCCTCTATGGCCTGCCGGTGGCATTCATCGCGCGGCAGGCCGTGCTGGCGCGGCGCCGCGACGACGGCGGCATGGAGTGGTATCCGCCGGGGCGGCTGCTGCTGTGGCTGGTCGGATTCGGCCTGTCCGGCATGCTGTTCGCCCTCGCCCTGCTGGGCGGGGCCGAGGGCGGGCCGCTGGGGGCGCTGGAGCGGGCCTTTGCCGACGCCATCGCCACCATGCCGGCGGAGCTGGCCGCCGGCTTCGGCACGGCCGATGCGGCGGCGCTGGCCCGGCTGGCACCGGGGCTGATCGTCGTCTCGTGGGTGCTGATGATGGTCATCAACGCGGCCCTGGCGCAGGGGGCGGTCGCCCGCTTCGGGCGAAACCTGCGCCCGAGCCCGCGCATGGCCGATGTCGAGCTGCCGTCATGGGCCGGTCCGGCGTTCGTCGGAACGACCGTCGCGGCGGCTCTGTTCGGCGGCATCGCCGGCGTCCTGATGATGAGCGTGGCGATGGCGCTGGGTCTGGCGTTCGTGTTCGCCGGTCTTGGCGTGGTCCATGCCGTCCTGCGCGGCCGCCCCATCAAGCCGGTCGTGCTGACGCTGGTGTACCTGTCATTCCTGCTGAGCTGGCCGCTGTTGTTCGTGGCCGGGCTCGGCGTCGTCGAACAATGGACCGGGTGGCGCCGCCGCGCGCTGGCCGGCCCGAACCGGGAGGGTTAAGGGGATGAACGTCATCCTGCTCGAACGCATCGAAAAGCTCGGCCAGATGGGCGACGTCGTCCGCGTCCGCCCCGGCTTTGCGCGCAACTATCTGCTGCCGCAGCGCAAGGCCCTGCGCGCCACCAAGGAGAACCTGTCCACTTTCGAGAAGCAGCGCGCCCAGATCGAGGCGCTCAACCTGCACCGCCGCAGCGAGGCGGAGGCGGTGGCCAAGAAGATGGAGGGCACGGCCGTGACCGTGCTCCGCCAGGCCGGTGAAGGCGGCCAGCTTTACGGGTCGGTGGCGGCCCGTGACGTGGCCCAGGCGCTGACCGAGGCCGGTTTCACTGTGGACCGCAGTCAGGTTCAGATCGACCGGCCGATCAAGAGCCTGGGCCTGTTCGACCTGCGCATCCGGCTGCATGCCGATGTCTACGTCAACGTCACGGTCAATGTGGCGCGCTCGGAGGAAGAGGCCAGGCTGCAGGCCCAGCGCGGCGGCATGGTCGCCGGCCAGGAACTGGAGGAGACGGAGCCGGAGGAACTCTTTGCGCCGATCGAGCGTGACGAATCCGGCATGGCGTTCGAGTCCGACGCCGCGGAACCCGATATAAGCCATTCGTCGGCTTGAACAAATACGCCTCTCTGACGTTCCATTGCAGTGTAACGGGCTGTTCGACGGTGACAGGCTTTCCGGCACCGTCGACAGCGTCGGGTCAGTGCAAGTGCGTGGCCGGCATCAGCCGCAGCCGCGCGGGAAGGTCGAGGGAGGTGCCGGATGCTGATGGCTCGTCTGCTGCGCCGGGTCGTTCGGTCCGGTCGAATCACCCTGATCGATCACAAGGGCCGCCGCCACGACATCGGCACGCCGGACGGGCGGCCGCCGGTAATGGTGCGGCTGCACGACGCCGCCGTGGACCGCAAGATTTTTCTTCATTCCCGCCTTGCTGTGGGCGAGGCCTACATGGACGGCCGGCTGACGGTGGACGACGGCCGCCTCTATGATTTCCTGGATATCGCGACCGGCGGCGTCGGCACCGGCGAAGACGATCAGCCGTTCGGCGCGCTGCGGCGGCCGTGCGGCTTCCTGCTGCGCGCTTTCCAGCAGCGCAATCCGCTGGGGCTGGCACGGCGCAACGTCCGGCACCACTATGACCTGTCCGACGCGCTGTACTCGCTGTTCCTGGACCGTGACCGCCAGTACTCGTGCGCCTATTTCCCGGCGCCGGGGATGACCCTGGAGGAGGCGCAGGCCGCCAAGAAGCGGCATGTTGCGGCGAAGCTGCTGCTGGCGCCGGGGCAGCGCGTGCTCGACATCGGTTCCGGCTGGGGCGGCCTGGCGCTGGAGCTGGCGCGGCTGACCGACGTGGAGGTGCTCGGCGTGACCCTGTCGGAAGAGCAGCTTGCCGTCAGCCGCCGGCGCGCCGCCGAGGCCGGGCTGGACGACCGGGTCCGGTTCGAGCTGACGGACTATCGCGAGGTCACCGGCCGGTTCGACCGGATCGTGTCCGTCGGCATGTTCGAGCACGTCGGCGTTCCCTATTACGATGCCTTCTTTGCCAAGATCGGCGGGCTGCTGGCCGATGACGGTGTCGCCCTGCTGCACTCGATCGGCCGCATGGACGGCCCCGGCATGACCAACCCCTGGCTGCGCAAGTACATCTTCCCCGGCGGCTACAGCCCGGCGCTGTCCGAAGTCATCCCGAAGGTGGAGCGGCACGAGCTGTGGATCACCGACATCGAGGTCCTGCGCCTGCATTACGCCGAGACGCTGCGCGAGTGGCGGCGGCGCTTCCAGGCCAACCGCGACCGGGCACGCGACCTCTATGACGAGCGGTTCTGTCGGATGTGGGAGTTCTATCTGGCCGGCTGCGAACTGAGCTTCCGCCACGGCGGCCATATGGTTTTCCAGATGCAGATGGCCAGGCGCATCGACGCCGTGCCGCTGACCCGCGACTACATGTACAAGAAGCCGGCCACGGCGGAACGCCGGCTGGCACGGGCGGGATGATCACGCCTCTTTGCAGAACATGGTTTCTGTCCCCATCCGAAGGCACAATGAACATCCGCCAATGCCTGCCGGCCGCCAACGGCCGACAGGTTGGCATCGGTGAGCACGTCGACCGGACGACCGAACGCCTGCCCAAGGCGGTAATGCACTGCACTAGGCTGCAGAAGCGTGCCACGCCAGCCGAACGCGACGACGACATCGACATCGCTTTGTGACGTCGCTTCGGCCCGTGCCACCGAGCCGAAAACCCCTGCTCAAATGACACCCTCGGCCCGCAAAGCCGGCTCTCAGGCGCGCAACAGGGTCAGAGCCTCGCTCAGGGTGGGCGGCCAGTGCGGCGGCATGACTGCCGCCGTTGTGGCAGTCATCGGGGCGGATGCGGAGGTTGCGCTCATCTCGACAGCCGGTCCTTGAGCAACTGGTTCACCATGGCCGGATTGGCCTTGCCCTGGGTCTTTTTCATGACCTGGCCGACGAAGAAGCCGAACAGCTTGTCCTTGCCGGACTTGTACTCGGCCAGCTTGTCGGCCTGCTCGGCCAGCACCTGGTCGATCACGCCGACGATGGCACCGGTGTCGGTGACCTGGCGCAGGCCCTTGGCCTCGACGATGGTTGCGGCGTCGCGGCCCGTCTCGAACATCTCGGCGAACACGTCCTTGGCGATGCGCCCGGAGATGGTGTCGTCGGCCATCAGGTCGAGCAGGCCGCCGAGCTGCTCTGCCGACACCGGGCTCGCGTCGATGTCGTGGCCGCCCTTGTTGAGGGCGCCGAGCAGCTCGGTGATGACCCAGTTGGCGGCGGTCTTGGGATCGCGCCGGCCGTCGCCCCGGCCGTCGCCCCGGACCACCGACTCGTAGAAGTCGGCGCGCGCCTTTTCCGCGACCAGCACGCCGGCGTCGTAGACCGACAGGCCGTAGTGGTCGATGAAACGCAGCTTCTTTTCGTCCGGCAGCTCCGGCAGGGTGGCGCGGATCGCCTCGATGTAGTCGTCGTCCAGTTCCAGCGGCAGCAGGTCGGGGTCGGGGAAGTAGCGGTAGTCGTGCGCCTCTTCCTTGGAGCGCATGGAGCGGGTCAGGCCCTTGCCCGGATCCCACAGGCGGGTCTCCTGCACGACGGCGCCGCCGTCCTCCAGCAGGTCGATCTGGCGCTGCGCCTCGTACTCGATGGCCTGGACCACGGCGCGGATCGAGTTGACGTTCTTGACCTCGCAGCGCGTGCCCAGCCGGTTGTCGCCGACCCGGCGCACCGACACGTTGATGTCGCAGCGCAGCGAGCCCTCCTCCATGTTGCCGTCGCAGGTGCCGAGATAGCGCAGGATCGAGCGCAGCTTGCGCAGATAGGCGGCGGCGTCCTCCGGCCCACGCAGGTCGGGCTCGGACACGATCTCCATCAGCGCCACGCCGGCCCGGTTCAGGTCGACATAGGTCATCGAGGGATGCTGGTCGTGCAGGCTCTTGCCGGCGTCCTGCTCCAGGTGCAGGCGGGTGATGCCGACGGTGCGCATCGATCCGTCGGGCAGGTCGAGGATGATCTGGCCCTTGCCGACGATGGGCTGCTTGTACTGGCTGATCTGATAGCCGGCCGGCAGGTCGGGATAGAAATAGTTCTTGCGGTCGAACACGGAATACGTGTTGATCTCGGCGCGCAGGCCGAGCCCGGTGCGCACCGCCTGGGCCACGCAGTGGTCGTTGATCACCGGCAGCATGCCGGGGAAGGCGGCATCGACGGTGCTGACCTGGCTGTTGGGCTCGGCGCCGAAGCGGGTCGCCGCGCCGGAGAACAGCTTGGCTTCGGAGATGACCTGGGCATGCACCTCCAGCCCGATGACCATCTCCCAATCGCCGGTGCGTCCGCTGATGACCGGAATGCCGTTCATGACCTGATCCCTCGTGGTCTGCTGCAGCCGCCGGCGACGCGGTGCCGTGCCGCCGCCGGCCACGCCGTCCTTGCTCAAATGCCTATATCGCCTTGAACCTGACCGAAATCGACCGCCGTGCCAACGGCAAGCCGCAGAGATTTTCCGGGGTCGAACGTCCGCTGCTCGCCGCCGGGCAGGGTTGCCCGCCACACGCTGTGCGACCGGTCCTTCAGGCCCAGGACGTTCGGTTTAACGGTGACAGTTTACGTTTTTGGACAAGATGGGCCCAGCGTCGCAATCAGGACAAGGGAAATAAGTAAACTGTCACCGTTAAGTATCACCGTTAAGTATCACCGTTAAGTGTCACCGTTAGTGTGTCACCGTTAGTGTGTCACCGTTGAATCCGTGGCGGACGGCGGACGGCGGACGGCGGCCAGCAGAAGCGGCCGCTCGTCTTGCTCACACCGCGTCAACCTGAGCGCCTTGCCGTGGCGCAGCAGGGATTTACCCTTGTATTCGGATTTCAGATGCCTAACTTGGACGGTTCATGTTTGGCCCCGGCAGCTCAGTCTGAAGGAGGATTGGCGCGATGACGTACGGACTGCGGGCGGGCTTCGCTCGGCTTCGCGGCGTCGAATCGCACCGTGCACCGGCCTTCTCGCCGGTGGCGCCCGATGCTGCCACTCATTACCTGTCACGTCTGTTGCGCGGCGCCTTCCAGGTCGTGCCATAAGCGTCGCCGCCGCGGCGGCAACCCACCCACTCCCATCGCTTTCGTTTCCATGATCCGGCAGCGCCGGGCGCTCCGAGGGGTCGCGCGGCTGCTGCCACGGGAGGGTTTTCGGCGTGACCCACAGCTTTGACTCTGCCGCGGCCATGGTCGCGGCGCTTGAGCCTGACGTGCCGGTCTACTGCCTGCGTCCCCACGTGCTGCGCGACACCGCGCGGCGCTTCGTCGCCGCCTTTCCCGGCGACGTGCTGTACGCCGTCAAGTGCAACGACGAGCCGCGCGTGCTGCAGGCGCTGTACGACGGCGGCGTGCGCCGCTTCGAGGTCGCCTCGCTGCACGAGGTCGCGGCGCTGCATGACCGGTTCACGAACCCGGACTGCGCCTTCATGCACCCGGTCAAGAGCCGCCGCGCCATCGCCCAGGCCTATCACGACTACGGCGTGCGCACCTTCGCCCTCGACCATGCCGACGAGCTGGCCAAGCTGGAGGCCGCCACCGGCGGCGGCCGCGATTTGACGGTCGTGGTGCGCCTGGACGTGCCCCAGACGGGCGCGTGTCACCCGCTGGGCGGCAAGTTCGGCGCCTCGCCGGAGGAGGCGGCGGACCTGCTGCGCGCGGCGGCGGCGCCGGGGCGGCGCCTCGGGCTGACCTTCCATGTCGGCTCCCAGTGCCTGGATCCGGCCGCGTTCCGGCGAGCCATTGCGATCGCCGGTCGGGTGCTGGCCCTGGCCGGGGTTGAACCCGACGTGCTCGACCTTGGCGGCGGTTTTCCGGCCGCCTATGTCGGGGTCGACCCGCCGCCGCTGGCGGCGTATATGGCGGCCATCGACGAGGCGGTGGCGGGTCTGGCTCTGCCTGGCGGCTGCCGGCTGGCGTGTGAGCCGGGGCGGGCGCTGGTGGCCGAAGGCTGCTCTGTCGTCGTCCGCGTGGAGCTGCGCCGCGGCGATGCGCTGTATCTCAACGACGGCGTTTATGGCAGCCTGAACGACATGAAGTACCAGGGCGTGCGTTATCCCATGAGGCTGGTCCGGCCGGGCCGCACGGCGAGCCCGCGGCGCACGGGGTTCCGCCTGTTCGGCCCGACCTGCGATGCCGCCGACAGCCTGCCCGAGCCGGTGTGGCTGCCGGAGGACGTGGGCGAGGGCGACTGGATCGAGATCGGCCAGGTCGGGGCCTATGCCCACGTGCTGCGCACCCGCTTCAACGGTTTCTATCTGAACCAGACCGTGACTGTGCGCGATGTCGCGTTCCGGCCCCAGGCGAACGATCCGGTCGACCCGGCGATGGCTTCGGACCTCGATGTGGTGGAGAAGGCGGCGGCATGAGTGAGCTGGACGGCAGGGCGTTCCTGGTCACCGGGGCCAGCCGCGGCATCGGCGCCGCGGCGGCACGGGCCCTGGCGGCGGCGGGTGCGGCCGTGGCGCTGGTCGCGCGCAACGGGACCGCCTGCGAGCGTGAGGCGGCGGCCATCCGCAAGGCCGGCGGCCGGGCCATGGCGGCGGCTTGCGACGTCGCCGACTTCAAGGCGGTCGAGGCCACCGTGGGGCACGTGGTCGGGCGGCTCGGGCGGCTCGACGGCGTGGTCAACAATGCCGGCGTGATCGACCCCATCAGCTATCTGGTCGATGCCGACCCGGAAGCCTGGGCTCGCAACGTCCAGGTCAACCTGGTCGGGCCGTTCAACGTGGTGCGCGCCGCGGTCGATCCGCTGCGCGAGGGCGGCCCCGGGGTCATTGTCAACGTCTCCAGCGGGGCCGCTCACCGGCCCCTGGAGGGATGGAGCGCCTATTGCGCCGCCAAGGCCGGGCTGGCCATGCTGACGCGCTGCCTGGCGCTGGAGCTGGGCGGCACCGGCATCCGCGTGGTCGGCTTCCGTCCCGGCGTTGTCGACACCGAAATGCAGGTGCGCATCCGCGCCGCGGGCATGAGTGAAGTGAGCCGGCTGCCTCGAGAATCGCTGCTGCCTGTGGATGAACCGGCGCGCGCCATCGTTTGGTTGTGCGGCACCGCCGCCCTCGACCTGGACGGGCGCGAGGTGGACATCCGCGATCCGGAGTTCCGGCGGCGGGTCGGACTGGATCCTTAGGTCGTCCGGCCGGCGGCTGCCGCCGCCATTGCCTCAATCGACCGGCGTCCCCGTCGGCGCCACGCCGGGCGCCTGGCCGGTCTTCTTCGCGGCCTCTTCCTGCTCCTTCTGCTGCTGCTCCAGTGGCCGCCGCGGGGTCGGCGTGCCGGCGGCCTCGGCGTCCGTGTGAAGCGGCGCGGCAGCCGGGTCGCGCGCCGGGACCTTGTCGCCGGTCTTGCCGGAATCGATGGCGTCGCGCAGCTCACCCTTTTCCGTCGCCTTGCGCCGCTCAGGTGCGTCCGCTTCGCCCCCGCGCCGGGGCGCGGCTTCGCCCCCGCGCCAGGGCGTCGCCGGCGGTTCGCTGTGGCCAATGCCGGTGGTGGCGGTATACGACGGCGGATCGCTCGCCGGGAACGTTTCGTCGATGGCCTCGTCGACATCGCCGTTGCGGCGCGTGGGCGCATCGACTTTCGGCGTCTTCTCGTCTCCTGCCATGATGTTCGTCCTTCGACTTGCGGGACAGTCGGCCGGTGGTCCGGCGGCGGCCCCCGGAGCGGCGCCGCCGCACGAACCCGGCCCCAGGCGGCGCTGGCCGCCGCTGCTCCGACGTCAGGCGGCGCTGGCCGCCGCTGCTCCGACGTCAGGCGGCGCTGGCCGCCGCCGCGGCCTTGCGCGAGATGCCGGTGACGGCCTGGCCGGTGTGCATCAGGTCGCGGGTGCGCCTGGCGACATCGCCGAGCGAGACCACGCCGACCAGCCGGCCCTCGGCGTTCAGCACGCACAGCCGCCGGACCTGATGGCGGGCCATGAGATCGGTGGCCATCTCGACCTGGTCGTCTTCCTTGCAGCAGACGACCTTGTCGCTCATGGCGTCGCGCACGGTGGCCGTATCCGGCTTCTGCCCGGCGGCGGTCGAGCGGATCGCGATGTCGCGGTCGGTGAGCGTGCCCGATACCTGGGCGGCATCGCCCACCGGCAGGAATCCGGTGTTGCGGTCGCGCATGATCGCGGCGGCATCCTTCAGCGGCATGTCGGGGGCGACCATATGCACGTCGGCGGTCATGATGTCGCGCACCTTCATGGTGTCTCACTCCCTTTCGCTGTTTCCCGTCGCGGCGCCGGGGCCGCGGCGTCAGGTCTCGCCCGGCGGCAGGGCGCGGACATTGTCCGTTGCGGCGAGCGCAGCGCGCCTTGGCGCGAGACGGGTCGCCATCACGAAAACGGGCATCCCACCCTCCTGCCGCCCTGCCGCCGGCGGGCATGATGTCCATCCGAGGCACATGGGCGCGTCTGTGCTTGACCAACAACAACGTGGCTGCGGCCCGACCGGTTCCGGTGCAGGCGGCCGGAGCGCGGGGAAAACCTGCGTGCCCTGGCGGTCCTGGAGCGGCCCTGGAACAGCCGGGCCGCCGATCGCGTTGCTTGCCTGGATGAAGTGTCAGGATGGTGCGTGCGGCGGCCGGCCGGGCCCGCCGCGCGGCGCCGACATGCGCAGGGGGTACGCACCATGGCCGAGGCCGATACGACCGTGAAGAAGGTGTCCGCGACGCACTCACCGCGCGGCGCCATGGGCCAGACCTATCTGGTCTCCGGCAAGTCGGTGGCCATGCGGCTCTGGAACAACGAGGAGCCAGGCGAGAAGGAACCGACCCGGCGCGACTACGAGACCGTCGGGTTCGTCATCGCCGGCCGCGCCCGGCTGACGCTGGAGGGTCAGACGGTCTTCCTGGAGCCGGGCGACTCGTGGCTGGTCCCGCGCGGCGCCGAGCACAGCTACACGATCCTGGAGATGTTCACCGCGGTCGAGGCGACCGCGCCGCCGGCGCAGGTGCACGGCCGCGACGAAGGCTGACGGAGGCCGAGGAGCCGCCCTGCGCCGGCTGATCGAGCGGACGACGCCCGAGGACTGCGGCCGGTTCTACAACCACGAGGGCAGCGGGGTCCCCTGGCAGCCGACGGCGACGGCGGGGCCAGTCAGGGCTCGGCCGGGACCCGGACATGGTCGAAGTCGCGGGCGGCGCGGCTGCGCGGGAACAGCTCGCGGGCCTCGGCCTCAATGGTTGCAGCCTGATAGCGGCTGGACAGGTGGGTGAGCCACAGCGTGCCGATCTCGGCCGCGGCGGCCAGCCGCGTGGCGTCGGCCACCGTCAGGTGGCTGCGGGCGCGCGCCTTGTCGGCGTCGGCGCTCACGAAGGTCGCCTCGATGACCAGCACGTCGCTGCCGTGCACGTGCGGCACCAGGTCGTCCACGCTTTCCGTGTCGCCGACGATCGACACGCTGCTGCCGGGTCGTGGCGGCCCCAGCACGTCGTCGGGCTCGACGCGCCGGCCGTCGGGCAGGGTGACCGGCGTGCCGGCGGCGAGTTGGGCCCGCTGCGGTCCGTGCGGCACGCCCAGCGCTTCCAGCCGGTCGGTCAGCATCGGCCGGCGCGCCGGTTCGTCGAAGCGGAAACCGAAGCAGTCGGCGGCGCGGTGGCGCACCGGAAAGGCGGTAACGGTGAGCTCACGACCGGCGAACACCTGGCCGGGCTGCAGCTCGACGAAGTCCAGCTCGATCGGCGGCCGGCCGCCGGGCCAGATCACGCCGCACAGCAGGGTGCGCGCGGTGCGCAGGGCTTCGGCGCCAGCCAGGATCCGGATGGCGGGCGTCGTGCGCCACAGCGCCGCCGTGGCGGCCAGCCCGCCCAGGCCCAGCAGGTGGTCGACATGGCCGTGGGTCAGCAGCACCGTGTCGATGCGGCGCAGGCCCATTCCGCAGCGCATCATCTGCCGCTGCGTGCCTTCGCCGCAGTCGACCAGGAACCGGTGCCGGCCATGCTCGACCAGCACCGCGGGCAGGCCGCGATCCGGGCCGGGCACGCCGGCGGCGGTGCCGAGAAAGGTTATGTCGAACATCGCGGCCCGGTCACGTCGCAGTCCATCCGGAAGGGAGAAGTCCGGTCATGAGCCTCAGCCTGACGAGTTCCGCCGTCTCCAAAGGCGGCCGCATGCCGCTGGAGCGTACCTGCGACGGCGACAATGCGTCACCGGCGCGAGCCGTCCGCCCCTACGGATAATAGTGGACCGTGGGGCCGGGCTGGGTCGGTGTGAAGTACGGTTCGTCGGTGGCATTGCCGAGATCGGTCGGCGGCGGCGCGATGACGACGTCTGGCCGGCTGAACGGCTGGCTGGCGGTCTCGCATCCGATCAGGACCACGGCACCGGCCAGGGCCGCGAACAGCGACAGGACGCGCGGCCGCCTGACAATAGCGGAATGGAACATCGCAGAACCCTCCGGCTGTGGCGGCGGGTATGCGAGCGCCCGATCGCCAGGTTGCATCATCAACGCAGCCACGGCTGGCGCCGTTCCTGTCGGCAGGAAACCGGTGCCGGCGCCTTGCGTTTAACTTGAATATGGTGCTGCCGTGCCGGTTCGGGCAGGCGGTGCCGATCACACTCCGGTGACGGCGAAGGCTTTCCGGCCGACGCCCGTAGCCGGCGGGGCCACTGCCGGAGCGCCACCGACCACCCTCCGGCCAGCAGCGCGAGGACGAACATGACATCTTCCGGGTCCTGGGTCGACAGCACAAACGTTGCCCTGTTCACCGACCTGTACGAACTGACCATGATGCAGGCTTATGTCGAGCAGGGTTTCGACGGCGAGGCCACGTTCAGCCTGTTCGTGCGCAAGCTGCCCGACCGGCGCAATTACCTCCTCGCCGCCGGCCTGGACGACGTGCTCGATTACTTTGAAATGGTACGGTTCGACCGGGCAGCCATCGATCACCTCGCCTCGCTGGGGCAGTTCAACGACGGTTTCCTGCGCTGGCTGGCGCACTTCCGGTTCACCGGGGATGTGCGCGCCGTGCCCGAGGGCACGCCGGTCTTCGCCAACGAGCCGATCCTGGAGGTGACGGCGCCGATCGCCCAGGCCCAGCTCGCCGAGACCTTCGTCATGAACCAGGTCCACCTGCAGACGGTCCTGGCGTCCAAGGGCGCCCGCATGGTGACGGCGGCGCAGGGCCGCGCGGTGGTCGATTTCGGGCCGCGGCGCATGCATGGCACCGACGCGGCGCTGAAGGCGGCGCGGGCCTTCCACATCGCCGGGCTGACGGCGTCGTCCAACGTTCTGGCCAGCAAGGTCTACGGCACGCCGGCGACCGGCACCATGGCGCACAGCTTCATCCAGGCCTGGGACCGCGAGGTCGATGCCTTCCGCGCCTTCGTCGCGCTCTATCCCAACACCGTGCTGCTGGTCGACACCTACGACACGCTGGCCGGCGTGCAGAAGGTGATCGACCTGGCGCACGAGCTGGGCGACGATTTCAAGGTCCGCGCCGTGCGCCTCGATTCGGGCGACCTCGGCCGGCTTGCCAGGGAGTCGCGGGCGATGCTCGACGGGGCCGGGCTCGGCCAGATGCAGATCTTCGCCAGCGGCAGCCTGGACGAGGACGCCATCGCCGCCCTGATCGCCGACGGCGCGCCGATCGACGGGTTCGGCGTCGGCACCAGGATGGGCGTGTCGGAGGACGCGCCCAGCCTGGACATCGCCTACAAGCTGTCCGCCTATGGCGGGCAGGGCCGGCTCAAGCTGTCCACGGGCAAGCCGGTGCTGCCGGGGCACAAGCAGGTGTTCCGCCGCGAGGAGGCCGGCCGCTTCGCCGGCGACACCATCGGCCGGGCCGACGAGGACGTGGCCGGAACGCCGCTGCTGCAGCCGGTGATGCGCGGCGGCCAGCGTCTGCCGGCCGGCCGCGTGGCGCTGGACGACATCCGCGCCTACTGCAAGGAGCAGCTCGCCCGGCTGCCGGACCGGGTGCAGGCCCTGACGCCGGCCGATCCGCCCTATCCCGTCGAGGTCAGTGCGGCGCTCAGGTCCTACCAGGACGAGATCCGCCGCCGGGTGGAAGCCGCGCCCGCCTGACCCGCCATTCCCGTCTTCCAGGAGGAACCGTCATGACCAATCCCGACCAGGCCCTGCAGCAGGGCGACGCCCTGATCGTCGTCGACGTGCAGAACGACTTCTGTCCCGGCGGCGCGCTGCCGGTGCCGGAGGGCGACGCCGTCATCCCCGTGCTCAACGACTGGATCGCCGCGGCGGTGCAGAAGCACGTGGCGGTCTATGCCTCGCGCGACTGGCACCCGCTCAACCATGTCAGCTTCCAGGACCAGGGCGGGCCGTGGCCGCCGCACTGCGTGCAGGACACCGAGGGCGCGGCCTACCATCCGGAGCTCAGGCTGCCCGACTCCGCCATCCGCGTGACCAAGGGCACGCGCTTCGACCACGACCAGAACTCGGTGTTCGACGAGACCGGGCTGGCCACGCAGCTCAAGCGCGACGGCATCCGCCGGCTGTGGGTCGGCGGCCTCGCCCAGGACGTGTGCGTGCGCGCCACGGTGCTCGACGCCCGCGTGGCCGGCTTCGAGGTTCACGTGATCGACGCGGCGACCCGCCCGATCACCGCGGACGGCGGCAGGCAGGCGATCCAGGAGATGGCCGCCGCCGGGGCGCGGGTCGAGGCCTGATCCGCACGGGCCGGCGCAGCGGTTGAGCAGGCCGGCGACGAGGCCGCCATGGGCGAGATCACCAGCGACGACCAGCGCGCCGCCGCGCGCAATGGCGAAGCGGCCATGGGCGGCCCGAAGCGCCGAGGCACGGCAAAGGGCTGACGGACGCCGTTCGGTACTGTTGTCGCGGCGGGCGTCCCCTGCCTGCTCGGGGGCGTCTCCCGGCGGGCGGCGCCACCCGCAGCGGCTGCCGCTGCAACGGCTAACTCCAGCGCATCTGGTTCAGAGCATTGCCGGCGAACAGGCCGAGGACCACGGCGATCAGGCAGGCCGCCACGGAGACCAGAATGTTGCCCGCGGCCAGCAGCCATTCGCCGTCGCGGGCCAGGTTCAGTGTCTGCAGGCTGAACGAAGAGAAGGTGGTGAAGCCGCCGCACACGCCCAGCATGAAGAACTGGCGCGTCTCGGGGGCGACCAGGGTGCGGCCGTCGGGGCCGGTCACGGTGGCGAACAGGCCGATGGCGAACGAGCCGACCACGTTCACCACGATCGTGCCCCACGGGAACGTCTCGCCGACCAGCACGGCGACGGCGCCGGAGGCCCAATACCGTCCCATGCCGCCCAGTGCGCTGCCCAGGGCGATCCACAGATACATCATGGCAGGCGTCCCCGTGCCTCCGTCCCCGCGGCTCCGCGTCAGGTCGCGTCACCTATAGCCGCGACGGCCGCCGCGGCCAAGCGCGCGCCGCGCGCACCCGGTGCGAGACGATCCGGCGCCGCCGCGCGGCTGGCGCCGGAAACGGGTCGGGACAGCGGGGGGTGGGCGGTCAGTCGCGGCCGGGACTGTCGCAGAGCAGGGTCAGCACGGCCTGGACCTCGCGCCAGACGTCGGTGGCGATCATGTCGCCGTTGGCGAGGTAGGCGCGGACCATGTCGTCGGCATAGCTCAGGGCGTGCCGGCCATAACTGTCCAGCAGGCCGTGGGCATAGCGCCGGATATCGTCGGCGGACGGTCCCTCGGCGGCGCGGGGTACGGGACGGTCGAGCAGGGCAGTGGCGAGCATGGCGCCTCTTCGCTGAGTTCCGGTCGGCTTCGGCCGCGGGTGCGCGGCCCGGATGGGGGAAGGCACGACAACCGGCCGCGGATCGCACGGATCCGGATCGGCGCAACGGTTCGCAGGTGCGATTCCTCGACGACGGCGTCGACACGCTCTGTTGACCGTTCTTTTGCCGATTTTTGTGCGGTGCGTCAAGGGGACATCGGCATGTCCGGCCTGTCCGCGGGTCGATTCATGTTGCAGTGCAGCATAAGCCGCCCGGTCCGCGGTACGGCGGGCATTGCCGGCACCGTCCGCCCGGCAGATCTTGCCCTTCGGACGGGCCGGCCAGGCCAATCATGCCGGGCCGGGCGGCCGGACGAGGCTGCGGATATCGGGTTCCTGCGGCTGCCGGCCGCCGCCGGCGGTGGCACGGCCATTGCTTCGCCTGACGCGGCACATTGCGAGCGAGGCTCCCCGTGGACCCGATCCTCCTCCTTTCCTCATCCGCCGTGGCGCGCGGCCGCGACGGCGCCGAGAGCGCGGCGCAGGGCGCGCGGAGCGCGGGCGGCGATGCTGCCGCAGCGTTCGGCAGCATCCTCGATGGCCTCATGGCGCAGTTCGGCGCCGGCACCGATGTCGGGGCTTCGAACCGCCCCGGCGGCCACATGGTGCGCCTGGCGATGCGGGGCGAGACGTCCGGCAACCGATTGATGACCGTGGCCGGCGCGGCGCTGCACTCGATGGCGAGCGAGGCCGAGCTTGAGGCCGCCACGGCTGCCGCCAAGGAAGGCGCCGACACCGGGCCGGTCCTGACCGGCTTGGCGGCGCCGGCGCCGGCGGACGCCACCACCCCGATCGCCAAGGCGGGCATGCCGGGCGCAGCCGCTGCGACGCCGCAACAACAGGGCGCGGCGACGCCGCCGGGCGGCACGCCGGATGCGGCCACGGCCGCCGGTGCCAGCGCGGCCGGCGACCCCGACCTGATGGCGCCGGCGGCCGGCGGTGAGACGCGGGCCGACCCGCAGGCGCCGGCCGACGCCGATGCCACCGCCGACGCGTTCGAGACCGAATGGAAGCGGCTGGCTGCCGGCGAGAACCGCGACCTCGACATGGCCCTCCTCAGGCTCAAGCCGTCGGCGGCCCAGGCCGCTGCCATGGCCCGCGCCCAGACGCTGACCGGCGCCGGTGAAGCCTCGGCGATGACCGGCACCCTGGGCGGCGAGGCCGGCGACGCCGCCGACCCGCTCCATGTCCTGACCGGCGCCGACGGCACCCGGTCGGCCGCGCGCGGCGACGCCGCCGCCGGCCTGACGCGCGCCGGCCAGCCGGGTGCCGCCGCGTCGCCGGCCGAACAGATCGGCCTGCAGATCCAGCGCCACCTGCCCGGCGGCGACCGGATCACCGTACAGCTCCAGCCGCGCGAGCTGGGCAGTGTCGAGGTCCGCCTGGAGTTCGTTGACGACATGGTCCACGCCCGGGTGATCGTCGAGCGGCAGGAGACGCTGGACCTGCTGCAGCGCGACTCCCGCAGCCTTGAGCGCGCGCTCAACGACGCCGGGCTGAAGACCGACAGCGGCTCGCTCAGCTTCAACCTGCGCGACGGCCGCGGTGACGGCCGCGGTGATGGCAGCGCCGACGGCCATCCCGACGGCACGGCCGCGGCCGACGAGCCTGACGCGGGTGAACCGGACGGTTCGGGCGAGTCCGTGCTGGCCGGCGAAGACCCGCTGTTCACCGCCACCCATGCCCTCCGGCTCGGGCCGGGGCGGTTTGACATCCGCATCTGAGGAGACCCTGAGCCATGATCACGCCAGGCATCAACCCCACGGCGGCGGGCGGCACGGCCCAGGCCTCCTCGACCGCGCGGGCCGAGCAGCAGATCGCCGACACCTTTGACAACTTCCTCAACCTGCTGACCACGCAGTTGAAGAACCAGGACCCGACCTCGCCCATGGAGGCGACCGAGTTCACCAACCAGCTCGTGTCGTTCACCCAGGTCGAGCAGCAGATCGCCACCAACCGCCGCCTCGACACCCTGATCGAGAGCCAGGCCGGCGGACACTTCAGCGAGGCGCTGGGCTTCATCGGCCAGGAGGTGGAAATCGTCGGCAACACCTTGGCCTTCGACGGGGAGCCGGTGGCGATGGGCTACGGTATGCCGTCCGGCGCCCTGCTGGCCCAGGTCCAGGTGGTCGATGCTGCCGGCCAGGTGGTCTGGAGCGAGACCGCCGAGATGAGCCCCGGCCGCCACGAGATCAGCTGGGACGGCGAGACGACCGCGGGCGGCGAGGCGGCGCCAGGCACCTACACGATCCGCGTCCAGGCAGTGGATGCCGCCGGCGCGGCGCTGGAGGTGCCGACCTTCGTGCGCGGCACGGTGACCGGGGCTGAGCACGTGGACGGCGAGACCGTGCTGCTGCTGGGCTCGGTGCCGGTGCTGCTGGACGACGTGCTGGCGGTGCGGACGCAGGGCAACGGCTAGCCGGGGGTGAACGGGCGGGCGCGCGGCATCGCGGCCGCGGCGCCGCCGCAACGGGATGAAAGGGAGCGGGCAATGAGCATCTATGGCGCGATGTTTTCCGGCGTTTCGGGGCTGTTTGCCCAGTCGGCCAAGATCAGCGCGATCTCCGACAATATCTCCAACGCCAACACGGTCGGCTACAAGCGGACCGACGTGCCGTTCAGCACGATCGTCACCTCCCAGGGCTTGGAGAATTCCTACGCGGCGGGCGGCGTGCGGGCCAATCCGATCATGCACATCGACCGGCAGGGCCTGCTCAACGCCACCTCCTCGACCACCGACCTGGCAATCAATGGCCGCGGCTTCTTCGTCGTCAATACCGCACCCGAGGCGGCCACCGGCAACATCGCCAACCGCACCCTGTTCACCCGGGCCGGCAGCTTTCAGCCCGATGCCAACGGCTATCTGCGCAACACCTCCGGCTACTACCTGCAGGGCTGGGAGCTTGACAGCGGCGGCGAGTTCGTCAACGGCGAACCGGCCCGGACCAGCTTCGCCGGGCTGCAGACGATCAACATCACCGGCCTGAACTTCACCGGCACGCCGACCGAGAACATCACCTTCTCCGGGAACCTGCCGGCGGCGGAGACCGGCGGCGCGCTGCCCGGCAACCCGATCCAGACCGGCGTCGAATACTTCGACCCGCTGGGCCAGCCGAAGACGCTGAACCTGCAGTGGACGCCGGGCACCGACTACGGCGCCTGGACGCTGGACGTGGTGCAGGCGGGCGAGACCGTGCCGGTCGCGTCCTACGAAGTCCAGTTCCACACGTCGGGGCCGGAAGCCGGATCGCCGCAGAGCATCCAGGAGGTCTGGTCGATCGTCGGCCAGCGGAATGCGGTGGAGCAGACCAACAACCCGAACACGTTCACGGGTGAAGACCTGCGCTTCGATACGGCCGGCCTGCTCGGCGGCGGCAACCCGTGGCAAGCCGGCGACCAGATCCGCTTCGACTTCAACGGCACCACGTTCGACTACACCCTCCAGGCGGCCGACGTGGTCGACGACGCCTCGCTGGCCAATGCCATCGCCGAAGCTGCCAGGAACCATCCGGACATCGCCTCGGCGGTGATCAACGGCACGCAGATCACCGTCACCGGCAGCGATACGGCCGCCGGCGCCAGCCTGCACGGCGGCGCGCATGTCATCGACAACCTGACCGATCCGGCGGCCACGGACATCACCGCCTTCACGGCCACCGGCACCGACCATCCGAACACCTATACCGGCGACACGATCGAGATCAGCCTTGAGAATGCTGTCACCGAGTGGCAGCCGGGCGACGTCATCACGGTCAACATCGGCGGCGACACCCTGGAATATACCCTGACCGGCGCCGACGCCGACGATCCCACCCTGGCCGCCAACCTGGCCGCTCACCTCAATGCCAATGCCGGCAGCTTCGTCGCCTTCGGCGGCGGGGCCGTGGCCAACGGCTTCAACCTCGTCATTCCGGGCACCAACGACTTCGCCGGCGCCAGCCTGGTCGAGAATTCCACCGACCTGGTCGGTGCCGTCACGACGCGGCGCGACACCACCGCCGGCTCGACCTTCGTCGACGACGAGGGCGTGACCATCGTGCCGTCGGCGGCCGGCGACCCGATCATCGCCCGCCTGGCGCTGAACAACGCGGGCACCATCCAGACCCTCAACCTGCGCCTGGGCGAGATCGACACGCTGGAAGGCATCACCCAGTTCGCCGGCGACTACGCCCCGACCCTGATCGAGCGCGACGGCGCCCAGTTCGGCAGCCTGGACCGCATCGAGGTGGGCGAGGACGGCATCGTCAGCGCCGTGTTCAACAACGGCCAGACGCGGCCGCTCTACCAGGTGCCGCTGATCGACTTCGTCAACCCCAACGGCCTGCTGCCGGTGGACGGCAACGCCTTCCAGGCGACGGTGGACGCCGGCGCCTTCTACATGTGGGATCCCGGCGTCGGCCCGGCCGGCGACATCGCCTCGTCCAGCCTGGAGGCCTCGACGGTCGATATCGCCGAGGAGTTCTCCAACATGATCATCGCCCAGCGCGCCTACTCCTCGAACGCCCGCATCATCCAGACCGCCGACGAGATGCTGCAGGAGATCACCAACCTCAAGCGGTGATGACAGGCATCCCGCGTGACGGGCGGAGGACCCGGCCATGTCCCTGACCAGCGCGCTCTACAACTCGCTCAGCAGCCTGCGTTCGGCGCAGACCGGCATCGACACGCTGTCGCGCAACGTCGCCAACGCCAGCACGCCCGGCTACACGCGCAAGACCGCGCCGCAGGAGTCGGTGGTTCTGCAGGGGCAGGGCGTCGGCGTGCAGCGGCTGGCCGTGCAGCGCGAGATCGACCTGCGCGTCCAGCGCGAGCTGCG
>CAZGMC010000007.1:0-41585 GCA_964526565.1 uncultured Mycobacteriaceae bacterium | reverse complement strand
ATCAACGAGTCGCTGGAGAGTGTCCGGGCGCTGAACGACAAGATCACGGTACGCACGCGCACCGGCCGCACCGCCGCCGACCTGGAGGACCTGCGCGACAAGCACCTTGACACGATCGCGCAGCTCATGGACGTGCGCTACTTCCGGCGCGACAGCGGCGAAGTGGTGATCATGACCAGCACCGGTCGCACGCTGCTGGACGAGACGGCGCGCGAGCTGCGCTTCGACGGCCGCACCGTGATCACGCCGCAGGCCCAGTACGACACCGATCCGGCCCGGCGCGGCGTCGGCACGATCACCCTGGTCGACGACGGCGGCGAGGTCGACCTGCTGGCCCGTGGCGAGATCCGCAGCGGCGGGATCGCCGGCCTGGTCGAGCTGCGCGACACCATCCTGGTCCAGACCCAGGACCAGCTCGACGAGCTGGCCCACCACCTGGCGCTGTCCCTGGCCGCCGGCGAGATCGCCGGCACGCCGGTCGAGACCGTGGCGGTGACCGAGGACTTCGATGCGGCGGCCTGGCCGCTGGCCGGGAGTGCGGATACCGAGGGCGGCGCGACCGTCGACATCGACGGCGCCCAGATCCTTCTGGCCAATATCGCCGTGACCGGTGGCGACGTGGCCGAGCGCGGCGCCGCCATGGCCGCCAATATCGAGCAGGCGCTGGCCGGCAAGGGCCTGACCGGCATCTCGGTGACGTTCAACGACGATGGAGCCGGCACCGAGACCCTGACCTTTACCGACGTCCAGGGCCGCACCATCAGCGGCTTCGCGATCACGGACGGTGTCGACACCGCGCCGGCCGCTGCCCCGGCCCTGATCTCCGCCGAGCGCAGCACCACGCTGGACGTGCAGGGCGTGACCCGCCCCGGCGACACGGTCACCCTGACCTACACCGACGTTGCGACCGGCCAGCCGACGACCGTGACCCTGACCGCGGTCGAGCCGCCGGCGACCGAGCCCTATACCTTCGCCCTGGCCGCGACCCCGGCACAGACGGCCCAGGCGATCGAGATCGCGGTGAACAGCGTGCTGCCGGCCGGGTTCACGCTGACCCGCAGCGAAACCGAGCTGACCGTCACCGACACCGACCTGACCTCGGGCACACCGGGCCTGGTCAGCCTCAACGGCACGACCCAGACCGGCAACGGCCTGCAGCTCGACCTGTTCGCCGACGGCGCAGGCAACCTGCAGGAGCCATATACGGGGATCCAGCCCGGCGACGAGACCGACCCGAAGCTGGGGCTGGCGCAGCGCATCGCCGTCAACACCGCCGTGGTGGCCGATCCGTCGCTGCTGGTTCGCTACGCGCTCGACGACAGCGGCACGGCGTTCGCGGACGAAGGCGACCCGGCGCGGCCGCTGGAGCTGCTGCGCCGCCTGTCGGAGACGGCACGGTCGTTCGACTCCGGCCTCGGCCTCGGCCCGGTGACCACGACGCTGGAAGGCTTCGCCATCGAGATCGTCGCGTTCCAGGGGGCCCAGACGGCGCGCGCCGGCGACGAGCTGGAGTACCAGACCGCCGTGACCGAGGCGGTCGAGCGCCGCTTCGACGACATCTCCGGCGTCAATGTGGACGAGGAGATGGCCGAGCTTCTCCTCCTTCAGCAGATCTACACCGCCAGCAGCCAGGTGCTGAACGCCGTCGACCGGATGTTCGACGAGCTGTTCCAGGCCCTCCGGTGAGGTGAGCCATGCGCGTTTCCACCCTCGCCCAGAACCTTCTCGTCCGCCAGCAGGTCGCCCAGCTGCAGGGCCGCATGCACGAGGCCCAGTCGCAGGTCGCCACGGGCAAGGCGGTCACCAGCTTCAGCGGCCTCGGCGCCGACGGCTCGCGCGTCGCCTCGCTGCGCAACAGCCTGCAGGCGTTCAAGGCCTACAGCCAGACGATCGCCGTCACCGAGACCCGCATGGAGGTCATGCAGAGCTCGTTCGAGCAGGTGCGCGGCTTCGCCGAGGAGACCTCGCGCACCGCACTCATGGGCCTGTACGAGAACGAGCCGCGCCTGCCCACCCTCCAGGTGCTGGCCCGGACCAGTTTCGAGGCGGCGGTCGGGCTGGCCAACCGGACTGTCGACGGCCGGCCGCTGTTCGGCGGCACGAAGACGGACATCAGCCCGGTGGACGGCGCCCGCCGCATCCTGGAAGGCGACCCGACGACCGGACGGATCGGCCTGCTCGACCAGATCGAGGCACGGCTGGCGGCCGATGTCTTCCACGAAATGCCCGGCGTTGTCGGCACCTACGACAAGACCGTGACCACCGACGGCGCGGCCGGCAGCGGCACGGGCGACGTGATCGAATTCGACTTCTCCGACCGTTCGGACCTCGCGGTGGACGACGTGCTCGAATTCGAGATCATGAGCGTCACCGTCAGCGTCACGGTCACCGAGGCCCACATCACCAATCCGGGTGCCCTGGCGAGCGCCGTGGCGGCGGCGATCGATGCGGTCCGGCTCGCCCCGACGGCCAGCTTCAACTGGTTCAGCGAGGCCGTCGCGGGCGACGTGCTGACCATCACCGGCAATGCCACGCCGGGCGAGGGCGACAGCATTGAGGAGACGGCCGGCGGCGTCAGCGCCGTGAACGTCGTGCGGGAGAACGCCGCGGGCGGCGATACCGGCCGGCTGATCGTCACGAACGACGACGCGACCGCCACCGTCACCCTGGCCGACACCGTGGTCGATGCCTTTGGCTTCTCCATCAAGAGCGTCGCCGGCGCCAACGTGACGGTCACCGACGTGTCCGCCGACGCCGACGAGCGCGTCCTGGAAATGACCGGCTTCGATACGCTCCAGGACGGCGAGGCGGTGGTGGTGACGTTGGGCCTGCCCGACGGCAGCGACCTGAGCATCGCGCTGACGGCGACCACCGACCCGGACGACGACACGCCCGGCCGGTTCCTGGTCGACGGCCCGGCGGCGCACAGCTCGGCCCGGTTCGCCTCGGCGCTGAGCGAGGCGCTGCGCGAGCACGCCGCGACGGAGCTCAAGGCGGCGTCGATCGTCGCCGCCGGCGACATGTTCTTCGACACGGTGCCGCCGCAGCTCGTCGTCACCGGTCCCGACGGCCTGCCGGCGATCGAGGCCGACGACGCGGACGATCCGGCCGCGGTGTGGTGGTACCGCGGCGACGACGCCGCCGATCCGCGCCACGGCGCCCGCGCCCGCGTCGACGAGGGGACTTTCATCGAGTATGGCGTGCGCGCCGATGAGGCGGCGTTCCGCGACACCCTGAAGGATCTGGCCCTGCTCGCCGCGGTCGATTACGACGGCGAGGAAAAGCCCATGTACGAGAGCCTGGCCGACACCCTGGCGCAGCGGCTGTCGCGGTCGGCGGCCGGCATGACCGACGTGATCGGCGAGATCGGCCTGAAGCAGGAGCTGCTGGTCTCGATCGAGGAACGCCATGCCTCGGTCGAGGTGCTGATCAGGAACCAGCTCCACGGCATCGAGTCGGCCGACCTGTACGAGGTCAGTACCCAACTCGCCGCCTACGAGACCCAGCTCGAGGCAAGCTTTCAGGTGACGGCGCGGCTGCAGCGCCTGTCCCTCGTCAACTTTATTAACTTCTAGAGGCCATCATGCGCGCGCCGCTGGGCAACAAGGACGCCAGCCCGGCTGCCGGCGACAGGCTGCGAAACGTCGGGCCGGGCAGGGGAACCCATGGTGGTGGCGCGCACGACAAAAACCACGACGAATGCCTCTCGGCGTTGCCGTGTGTTGCGACGGCGGATCGCCGCGCCTCGTCGTCTCTCCACCGTGATCGTCCGGACGGGCGCCGCGCGGGCGCCCGCAATGCCGGGCGGTCAGATCACCAGGGCGTACTCCGGACCCATGCGCAGCCGTTCGCGCCTGGCCAGGTCGCGGCCCTCCTGCTCGGCCACTTCCGAGATCGTGTTGGGGGGAACGCGGTACTTGGCCTCGCGCGTCACCGGGTCGACGACCTCGGTGAACATGCGCAGGGTTTCGGCGTCGAACCGCGCCCGCCACAGCTCGGCAACGGTGCGCAATTCGGCGGCGCGGCCGCCATCCTTCCGGTCCTGGGTATCCTGAGCCTCGGCCTCGTCGCCCTCCGCGGGGCGGGGCGGGCCAAAGGCGCGGGATTCGTTCGGACCCGTCCGGGCGGCGTCGCTCGGCTGGCCGACGGCATTGACGGCTACCGCCGCCACCGCCCTGGTGGTGGAGGGAGACGAAGGCGCCCGCTCGGACCCGGCCACCTGGGCCGTGACCAGCGACGCTCCCGTCAGTGCTATGGTCGAGACCTGATTCATGTCACTCGGACTCCCTCACGCCCCATACTAGTTGGATCGGACCGAATAATCAAGACCAATTGCCGGCCGGGCCATGCATACGGTCCGTTAACCAATAAACGTTCCATTAACCAGAAAATAGTGTCGCCTGTTTATCCTGAATCGAACCGGGCCTTGCCGGCGCGGTGCCCGCAGGGACGGGGACCACTCACCGGGGACCACTCACCGGGGACCATTCCCGGCTGGCGGCTTATGCCGGGCTTTACGTCGGGCTTAACGTCTCGCCCTTATCCTCACGATGTCCGCACGCCACACGCCGCGGACCGGCGTGGCACAGGCGGTGCAGCGATGCGCACCGGCCACGGCACCGCGCTGATCAAGAAAGGACGCTCTCCATGAGGACCACCGCCACCGCAACGCCGCTCGATGCCACCAGCGGCGACTCGCTGCGCGACGCCATCCACGACGCCAAGGTGCTGGCCGATGCCGCCGTCATGATCCAGGAGGCAGACACCAGCCAGACGCTGGCCGGTGCGCTGAAGCATGACCTGGAGCTCTGGTTCGCCATCAAGCACGACCTGGGCAGGGCGGACACCATTCCCGCCGCGCTGCGGACCGGGCTGACCCAGCTTGCCGAGTACGTCATCAGCACCATCCTGCGCGCCGAGCACGCGCCGCTGACCGACGCCCAGGTCCAGGCCCTGATCACCATCAATCTGCGCGTCTCGGCCGGCCTGCTCGAGGGCCAGGTGCGGCGCCTGCTGGGCGACCGCCTCTACGATCTGTGGCAGACCGAGGGCCGGCCCGAGGGGCAGGCGCTGGAGACCTGGCTGAGCGGCGCGATGGCGGCCGCCGGCGCCTGAACCGTGCCGGTCCGGCATCGGCTGCGGCGGCCGCCCATGGCGATTGCGACACGCCGGCGGACCGGGGCGCTGCTACGGTGCGCGGCCGCCCCGGAGGTGTTCGCGGTGCTGTTGCGGCGCCAGAGGCGATGCGATCAAGATCCTTGAACACGATCGATTCTTGGGCTTACACCGCATGCCGCTATACTCTGGCGGGAGATGAACGGGGCGTGGAGGTCGGAAGGGGATGAGCGCATTCTCGGTATTCGTGCTGGCCGTGCTGCTGCTGGCGGTGATCCTTGTCTTCATGGGGGTCAAGTCGGTGCCGCAGGGCATGGAGTGGACCGTTGAGCGATTCGGCCGCTATACGCGGACGCTGCGGCCGGGCCTCAACCTGATCACGCCGTTCATCGACAAGATCGGCGCCAAAATGAACATGATGGAGACGGTGCTGGATGTGCCGTCGCAGGAGGTCATCACCAAGGACAACGCCATGGTCACCGCCGACGGCGTGGTCTTCTACCAGATCCTCGACGCGCGCAACGCCGCCTACGAGGTGCGCAACCTGGAGCTGGCCATCGTCAACCTGACCATGACCAACCTGCGCACGGTGATGGGCTCCATGGACCTGGACGACCTGCTGTCCAACCGCGAGCACATCAACGCCCAGCTGATGCACGTCGTCGACGAGGCGACCAACCCCTGGGGCGTCAAGATCACCCGCATCGAGATCCGCGACATCACGCCGCCGCGCGACCTGGTCGATGCCATGGCCCGCCAGATGAAGGCGGAGCGCGAACGTCGCGCCAGCATCCTGGAGGCCGAGGGGCAGCGCCAAGCCCAGATCCTCAAGGCCGAGGGTATGAAACAGGCGGCCGTGCTGGAGGCCGAAGGCCGGCGCGAGGCGGCCTTCCGTGACGCCGAGGCGCGCGAACGCTCGGCCGGCGCCGAGGCCGAGGCGACCCGCATGGTCTCCGAGGCCATCGCCGCCGGCAACGTCCAGGCCATCAACTATTTCGTGGCGCAGCGTTACGTCGACGCTTTGCAGTCGCTGGCGTCGGCGCCGAACCAGAAGGTGCTGTTCCTGCCCCTGGAGGCGGCCAACGTGATCGGCGCCCTGGGCGGCATCGCCGAGATCGCCCGCGAGACCTTCGGCGGCAGCGGCAGCGGCGGTGGTCCGGCGCTCCCGCCGTCGGGCGGGGCACCGGGGCCGCGCCGGTCGGCGCCGTCGGCGCCGCCGGCAGGATCCGCCAGGGCGGGGGCAGCGACTGCCGAGTCGCCTGCAGCGGCCGTGCCGGTGCCGGTGCCGCCGCCGCTGCCCGCCGCGGGCCGCGCCGCGCCGCCCGCGGGCGGTCCGTGGGGCAGCGCGTGACGGCAGCCTGAGCCATGACCGACGTCCAGATCGAGTTCTGGTACTGGTGGGTGGCGGCGGCGCTGTTCGTCGTCATCGAGGTGTTCGCACCGGGCGTGGTCTTCCTGTGGCTCGGGCTGGCGGCGCTGGTGGTCGGGCTGGTCGTGCTCGTGCTGCCGTCACTGGCCTGGGAGCTGCAGGTGCTGGCCTTCGCCGTGCTGTCGGTGGCGGCGGTGATCGTCGGGCGGCGCTACGTCTTTCCCGACCGTAGCGAGACGGACGACGACTCGACCCTGAACCGCCGGGCGCAGCAATATGTCGGCCGGGTGTTCGTGCTGTACGAGCCGATCGCCGGCGGCGTCGGCAAGGCCCGCGTCGCCGACGGTTTCTGGACCGTCGAGGGGCCGGACCTGAAGGCCGGCACCCGCGTCCGCGTCACCGGCATCCGCGACGGCCGGCTGCAGGTGGTGCGGGCGGAGGAGCCCGAGGCCTGATCGGCCTTGCGCCGCCGCAGTTGGGTCGGCACGTTGCCGCCATGCAGGTCGGGCCATGCAGGTCGGGCCGCCTTTCCGCTGTCGGCAAGGCGGGCCGGCCGGACTTGCCGCCGGGTGATCGCATGCTGCTGGACGAACGGCCGCTGGTGCTCGATAGCGGTGACGGGGCCAGGATCTGCGGCGTGCTCAGTCGAGCTGAGGCGCGCACCGGCCGTGCCGTGATCATGGCGCACGGGTTCACCGGCAGCCTCGACGGGTTCGTTTACCGCGCCGCCCGCGACCGGTTCCTGGCCGCCGGCTACGATGTCTGCCGGTTCAACTTCTACTCCTGGGAGGCGGGTGCCCGGGCGCTGCGCGATGTGACCCTGGCGGTGCAGGCGGCCGACCTGCGCCGCGTCCATGCCCATCTGCGGCCCGATTATGACCGGCTCTATCTGGCCGGGCACAGCTATGGCGGCACCACGCTGCTGCTGTCGGGCATCGGCGACGCGGCGGCGTTCAGCCAGTGGGATTCGCTGTTCGTGCCGGCCTCGATCTGGTCGCGGCCGGTGCCGCTCGCCGTGTTCGAGCCGGTGCTGGGCCTCTACGTCACCTGCGACCAGTTCCGCGCCCAGGTCGGCGTTGCCATGGCCGAGGAGGGCCGCGCCCTGGACCGCGCCGTCATGGAGCGAATCGCCGCCACGGTGACCGTGCCGACGCAGTTCATCGTGGCCGGCGAGGGCGGCTACGACGATTCGCAGCAGGATTTCTCGGCGGCCATGGGCGGTCCGGTCGAGCGGCGCGTCATCCCCGGTGCCGACCACATCTTTACCGGCGGCACCTGTATCGACGCGCTGTGCGACGCCACCCTGGCCTGGTTCGCGCGGTACTGACCGCGGCCCAGGCGGGCCAGGCGGCCCAGGCGGGCCAGGCGGGCCGGCCGGGCCGGGCCGGGTCAGGCCGCACTCCAGTCCGGGGCGAACAGGTCGGCCAGCACGTTGCCGTCGGGCAGCCGGCGGCTCGGGCCGGGCGTGTCATAGACGACCAGCAGCTGCTCGGGCTCGCCCTCGCCGCCGGACAGGGCCAGCCCTTCGGCATGACCGGTCCCGACGCCATGGGGCAGATCCAGCAGGCGGGGCAGGCGGTCACGGCGGACGATCTGCTCGTGCGGCGCCGCGGCACCGCCGGGCCACAGATGCACGGACACCGGACCGTCCAGGTCCATGGTCGGGCCGGCGAGGACCAGCAGGTCCTCGCCGCGGCGGACCAGGTCGCGGATGCCGAGCCCGCCCAGATCGAGGAAATGCTTGCGGTAGCCCAGCCCGTCGGGGCCGACGGGGACCAGCTCCAGCAGCCCGTCGTCGCCGGCGGCGACCACGGTGATCTCCAGGATCAGCGCCCAGCCGCGCAGCACCGGCCCGCGCAGGCCCAGGAACAGCCGGTCGCCGGCGACGGCCAGGCCCTCGACTTCGAACCCGTTCTCCTTGGCCGGAATTTCCAGGAAACGGCCGATGTGCTCGTCGTCGCGCAGGGCATGCGACAGGATGTTGCCGGTCTCGTCCATGCGCAGCCGGGCGGCCGAGCGGTGGCCGTGGCGGCGGGCCAGGGCGGGCAGGCCGTCCTCGCCGGCGAGGGGCACGCGGCCAACGAAATAGCGGTTGGGGCGGAACTCGACCCGGGTCAGCCGGGCGAAGGCCTTTTCGTCGGAATGCTTGTCCTTCGGCTTTTTCCGGACGCGGCTGTGCGAGCCGGTGATCCACAGGTACTCGTCGTCGACGGTCATGCCCTCGATGTCGACCTCCTCGCCGGCGCCGTCGGGCAGGTCGAACAGAGTGCCAAGGGGGAAGGTGCGGTGTTCGGCGAAGGTGCGGCCGTCGCGGGTGGTCAGGCGCTCCACCGCCGCCGTCTCGTCCGAGGCCAGCCACAGGCAGGGGCCGGTGCGGACCACCGCCGACAGATCCTCCCGCGGCGGTTCCTCCAGGCCGGGGGCCTTGCCGAACTCGTGGAAGTCCAGAACGATAATGGCGCTGGGCGGCGACGCTGTCATCGGTTTACCCCGACTGCCATGGCATGTTCACGTTTCCGGACAGGCTAGGCGCGGGCACAAGCAGCTGGCAAGGCCGGCCGACTCATGCCCCGGTCACAGTGAAGCGGTCGCGGCCGGTGACGGTGACGGTGACCTATGGGGCGTCCGGGCAGCCTTGCCGCGGTGCAAACAATCCGTCCCGGCGGCGCCGAAACGCCATTGAGGCGCCGAAACGCCATTGAACGGATGCCGCGAAATCTGTATTAACCGACGAGTCCGCACTGCACAATCGTCCTGCAGTCTCTTTCCCGTCGGAGAATGGCCCCATGAAGGCAGCGTTTCTGGTGACCGGCACCGGCCCCATCGTGATTGTCACGTCGTACGACTCCATCGACAATCCGCGGGTGAACGAACTCTTGCGGGCCAAGGGAATTCCGAAGTACATCGCGTACGATCTGCCTATGGAGCTGGTGGCGCAGCGCTATGGGCGGCACTTCGACGTGGTCATGCACAGCCTGGCCGAATCGGATGACCTGCGTGTGCTGGACGTGAACGGTGACCGGGCATTCCGGTTGTTCAAGCTGTCCGAGCTGGGCGCGCCCATCAAGCACGAGGAATAAGGGGGCGCTGCCCCTCCGCTGTCCTTCCGCCGCAGTGCCGGCCGGACGCGCCGTCCCTGCTTGTCCCAAAGGGGTCCGGCAGGGTGACCGGTGCTGTCGGGGCGGACAAGGTCGCTGCGGCGGGGGGTGGTTGTCGCCCTGACCCGATGTCTCTCGCGATCCCCATAATGCCGTGAAACCGCACTGCGGCCGCCGCCCGGCCCGACCGGGCGGCGGCCGCATGCGTATCGGCTCAGACCACGAACGGGATCAGGATCAGCGAGACGATCGACAGCAGCTTGACCAGGATGTTCATGGCCGGCCCGGTGGTGTCCTTGAACGGGTCACCCACGGTGTCGCCGATCACCGCCGCGGCGTGGGCGTCGCCGCCCTTGCGCTCGCCGGCGACCTCGCCGCGCTCGATCGCCTTCTTGGCGTTGTCCCAGGCGCCGCCGGCATTGGACATCAGCAGGGCCAGCGTCACGCCGACGAGCAGCGCCCCCAGCAGCATGCCGCCGAGCGCCTCCGGCCCGATGAACATGCCGACGACCACCGGCGCGGTCACCGCCAGGATGCCCGGTGCCACCATCTCGCGCAGCGCGGCGTTGGTCGAAATCATCACGCAGCGCGCCGTGTCCGGCTTGGCCATGCCCTGCAGCAGGCCGGGGATCTCGCGGAACTGCCGGCGGATCTCCGAGACCATCTCGATCGCCGCCTTGCCGACCGAGTTCATCGTCATCGACGCCGCCAGCAGCACCACCATGGCGCCGATCAGGGAGCCGATCACCACGCGGGGGTCGGTGATGTCCAGCATCAGCGGCTCGGCCGAAGCGAGCTGGACGGCCTGCTTGTAGGCGACGAACAGGGCCAGCGCCGTCAGTGCCGCCGAGCCGATGGCAAAGCCCTTGCCGGTCGCCGCCGTGGTGTTGCCGATGGCGTCCAGGTGATCGGTGATCTCGCGCACGTCTTCAGGCAACTGGGCCATCTCGGCAATGCCGCCGGCATTGTCGGAGATCGGGCCGCTGGCGTCGATGGTCATGGTGGCGCCGGCGGTGGCCAGCATGCCGACGGCGGCGATGGCGATGCCGTACAGGCCGGCGGTCTCGAAGGCCAGGAGGATGGCCAGCGCGATGATCAGCAGCGGCCCGGCGCACGACTCCAGGCCGACGGCGATGCCGGTGATGACGTTGGTGCCAGGCCCGGTCTTGGCGGCGTTGGCGATGCGCAGCACCGGTCTGGACGAGGTGTAGTACCAGGTGGCGCGGCCGATCAGGACGCCGGCGATGTTGCCGACCACGACCGCGAAGAACACGCCGTAGCCGTAGCCGAAGATGGTCAGCAGGATGATGGTGAACAGGACGAACAGGCCGGCGGCGGTCGCCTCGGACAGGGCGATGGCCCGTTCGGCGCCGAAATTGCGCAGCGCCGGCATGACCAGGATGCCGACCAGCGAGGCGATCAGCCCGATCGTCGCCAGGCCCAAGGGCAGGGCCATGAGCATGAGCTGGGCCGTGGCCACGCCGTCGCTTCCCGCCGTCACCGGCACGTCGACCAGCGGCGCCATGCCGAGCAGGCGCGCCGGCACCTCGCCACCGAACAGGCCCAGCACCTCCGTCGCCGTCAAGGTGGCGGCGATGGTCATGGTGGCAACCATGCCGCCGACATACGACTCGAAGATGTCGGCGCCCATGCCGGCGACGTCGCCCACATTGTCGCCGACATTGTCGGCGATGACGCCGGGGTTGCGAGGGTCATCCTCGGGGATGCCGGCCTCGACCTTGCCGACCAGGTCGGCGCCGACGTCGGCCGCCTTGGTGAAGATGCCGCCGCCGACGCGGGCGAACAGCGCGATCGACGAGGCGCCCATCGAGAAGCCCCAGAGGACCTGGACGGTCTCGATGCTGCCGACGAAGACGTAGTACAGCGCGCCGATGCCAAGCAGGCCGAACGAGGCCACCGCGATGCCCATGACGGCGCCGCCGTTGAACGCCGTGAGCAGCGCGGCGCTGGCCCCCCTTTCCATGGCCGCGGCGGTGGTGCGCACGTTGGCCTTGGTCGCCGCCAGCATGCCGACGAAACCGGCCAGAGCGGAGGCGAACGCGCCGAACAGGAAGGCGACCATCATGCGCAGATCGTACTGGAAGGTCAGCAGCAGACCGATGACGGCCACGAAGATGGCAATCTTCATGTACTGCCAGCGCAGGAACGTCATCGCCCCGAGATGAATCTCGGCGGCGATCGACTGCATCTTTTCGTTGCCGGACGACTGGCGCGCGATGATTACATACAGCACGGCGGCGATCAGTACGCCAACGGCTGCCACGGCCAGCGCCACGATGCCGGTGTTCACGCCCGTATTCATGCCTGTCTCCCTTTGGACGGGTCGCGGGACGCCGCGGGGTGGTGCGGGTCCCGGCCCGGAGATCGGGACTTGCGGGGTAGGACTCGATTGCGAGGTCCGAGCTGTCGCCCCTGGATCGGGGCTTGTGGCTTTGTCTGGCCTGGCGAGCGATGCGGGCGGCGTTTTACCGCGATTGCGTTAGGCCGTCCAGATGCTCACAGACTGCCGGCGGATTCGCCGCCCGGTGTTGCATCCGCCGTGGAACGGGAAGACAATGCCGGCCTTCGCGTGATTGCCGCTGCCCGCGCGCGGGCCGGCCCCCAGGCATCCTTCTGCTGTCCGTCCCGCATGCCGGCCGGTGTCGTCGCCGCCGGAACGCGGGCGACACCTCTCAGGGTATCAGGCTGATGCAGGTCAAGCACTACATGGTCCGGTCGGTCGCCACCGTGCGCGACCGGGACACGATGGGCGAGGCACTGGCCACCATGATAAAGCAGCGCCGCCAGGCCCTGCTCGTGGTCGACCAGGACGACACGTACGTCGGCGAGATCACATCGTTTACGCTGGCCAGGCTGTTGCTGCCGGCGGAGAGCGACATGGCCAAGGTCACGGAGCAGCCCGAGTTCGAGACGCTCAACGACGTCGATGACCGAATCACGCCCCACCTGGGCCGCCACGTCGCCGACTTCGCCGAACGCGACGTTCCGGTCATGTACCCCGACACGCCGCTGGTCGAGGCGATCAAGCTGCTCGCCGGCGGTGCCCTGCGCCTGCCCGTCGTCGAGCCCGAGACGAGAAAGCTGCTCGGCGCCATTTCCTCGCTGACGGTGTTGCGGCGGTATCAGTTCTGACGCTGCGGCCCGACACCTGCCGCAGACACCTGCCGCAGACACCTGCCGCCGGCACGGCTCCCGTCCGATGGCAGGTCGTTCTGTCCGACTCGGGGCAAGGTGCCGGCTCAGGGCCGGACCTTGTCGGTGGCATCCAGGAAGGCCCGAAACGCGCGCAGGGTCTCGTCGCTGGTGTGGTGCTCGATTCCCTCCGCGTCGGTCTCGGCGGTCTCCGACTCGACGCCCAGCGCCAGAAGGAAGTCGCGGACGAGGCGGTGTCGCTCGCGCGACCGTTCGGCCACCGTGCGGCCGTTCTCGGTCAGGAAGATCGACCGGTAGCGCTCCTTGCGTACCAGGCCTTCACGCGCCAGCCGTTGCAGGACCGCGTTCACGGTGGCGGCGGTGACACCCAGGCGCTCGGCGAGATCGACGGTTCGCGCCTCGCCCGTGGCATCGCACAGGTCGGCGATCAGCTCGAGATAGTCCTCCGTCATCTCCCTCTGGTGCGCCCGCCGCACCTCATCGAAGGTGCGGGCCTGACGCTTGGCATCGCGCAGGGCCATCGGTTCCTCTCGCCACAGCGGTCGCTGCCGGCGCCGGTCGCCAAGCCACCGCACCGGTGAGAAAAAAGTTAGCCAAAGCTAACATTCTTTGTCAATTGACATATAGCAAGTGCATGCATAGATCCGGTGCTCAGCCGGTATGCGTCGGTGCCAGACCGCCCGGCCCGGCCCGGCCCGGCCCGGCCCGGCCCGGCCCGGCCCGGCGCGGCCCGGCCCGGCCCGGCCCGGCGCGGCATGGAAACCGGGAGCCAGCAGGAGGACAGGGGATCATGATCCACAGAATGGGTCCGATATCGACGGTCACCCGTATGGTGATCTGCGGCGCACGCACGCTTGCACCGTCCGCGGCCGGCGCCGCCCTTCTGGCGTCGATCCTGTCGATGCCGGCCCAGGTTCAGGCCCAGGCCCAGGCCCAGGCACCGGACGACGCACCCCTGGCCGTGGTCACCATCGGCATGATTGGCGATGTCGCCCGCAACGTCGCCGGCGACTGCGTCCGGGTCGAGGCGCTGATGGGGCCGGGCATCGACCCGCACCTGTACCGCGCCAGCGCCAGCGACGTGCGCGCCTTTCAGCAGGCGGACGCCATCTTCTATTCGGGCTACTCGCTGGAAGGGCAGCTCGGCGAGGTGCTGGGCCGGCTGGCCGAGGTCAAGCCCACCGTGGCGGTGTCGCCGAGCGCCATCGACCCGGCCGAGCTGATCACCGTCCAGGACATCTACGGCATCGACCCGCACCTGTGGATGGACGCCAGCCTGTGGGCGGAGATCGCGCCGGTCATCGCCGCGACCCTGGGCGAGGTTGCCTCCGACTGTGCCGAAGCGATGCAGGCGCGTGCCGCGGCCTACCAGGACCAGCTTGCCGCGCTGCACGACTGGATCGGTGAGAGCATTGCCAGCATTCCCGAGGGCCAGCGCATACTGGTCACGGCGCACGACGCCTTCAACTACTACGGCCGCGCCTACGGCATCGAGGTCGAGGGGATCCAGGGAATCAGCACCGAGGCGGAGGCCGGCGTGGCGGACATCCGCGACACGGTCGACCTGGTGGTGGCGCGCGGCCTGCCGGCGGTGTTCGTGGAGAGCACGATCAACCCGCGCACGGTCCAGGCCATGGTCGATGCCGCGGCCGAGCGCGGTCATACCATCCGGATCGGCGGCGAACTCTTTTCCGACGCCATGGGCGAGGACGGCACGCCGGGTGGCACCTATATCGGCATGCTGTACGAGAACACGGTGACCATCGTCGAGGCGCTGGGCGGAACGCCGGCCCCGCTGCCCGAGGCGCTGCACGACTGGGCCGGGACCTGGGGCATCGAGGTCGCCGCCAACTGAGCGCGGTCGCGGTGGCCGCTGCACCGGAGCACGACGGACGCGGGATGCGAGATGGCGATAGAGGAACTCCACGAGCCGGAATGGGCCGTGCATGTCGAGGACTTGACGGTCAGCTATCACGGCAAGCCGGTGCTGTGGGACATCGACGTCAACATTCCGCCCGGGGTGATGGCGGCGATCGTCGGGCCCAACGGGGCCGGCAAGAGCACACTGCTCAAGGCCATCCTCGGCCTCGTCACGCCGACGGCCGGCCACGTGATGATCCACGGCATGCCGTACCGGCGGCAGCGCCGGCGGGTCGGTTATGTGCCGCAGCGTTCGTCGGTGGACTGGGACTTCCCGACCACCGCGCTGGACGTCGTCATGATGGGCCGCTACGGCCATCTGGGCTGGCTCCGCCATCCCGGCCGGCGCGAGCGCGAGCGGGCCCTGGCGGCCCTGGACGAGGTGCGCATGGCCGACCTCGCCCACCGCCAGATCAGCCAGCTGTCCGGCGGCCAGCAGCAGCGCGTGTTCCTGGCCCGCGCGCTGGTGCAGGAGGCCGACGTCTATTTCCTGGACGAGCCGATGGCCGGGGTCGACGCCACCACCGAGCGCACCGTCGTCGCCCTGCTGCAAAAGCTGCGCGACGCAGGGAAAACGCTGGTCGTCGTCCACCATGACCTGCAGACGGTGGAGACCTATTTCGACTGGATCGTGATCCTGAACGTGCGGGTCATCGCCCAGGGCCGGGTCGATACGGTGTACACGCTGGACAACCTGCACCGGGCCTATGGCAGCCATGCCTCGCTGCTGGAGCACGGGCCCCTGGCCGGCGCGCGCGGCGCCGACGCACCCCTGACGGCGCCCGACGAGGCCCCCGCCGAGCCGCGGCCCGGACGGACGGGATCGCAGCCATGAGCGGCGTGCTCGCCTTCCTGGGCGACTACACCATCCAGAACGTGGTGATGGGCGCGGCACTGCTCGGCCTGATCAGCGGCGTGCTGGGCTGCTTCGCCGTGCTGCGCCAGCAGAGCCTGCTCGGCGACACCCTGTCGCACGCGGCCCTGCCGGGGATCTGCCTGGGCTTCCTGGTCGCCGGGGCGCGCGAGCTGTCGGCCATCCTGGCCGGCGCCCTGGTGACCGCCATTCTCGCCGCCCTGGTCATGCTGGTGCTGACCCGCTCCACCCGGCTGAAGACGGATGCCGGGCTGGGCATTTCCCTTTCGGTGTTCTTTGCCCTGGGCGTGGTGCTGCTGACCTATGTCCAGAGCACCGGCAACGCCGGGCAGGGCGGCCTGGACGCGTTCCTGTTCGGGCAGGCGGCGGGAATCCTGCGCTCCGACCTGGTGCTGATGGGCGGCATCACGGTGTTCTCGCTGGTCCTGGTGGCGGCGTTCTGGAAGGAGTTCAAGCTGGTCAGCTTCGATCCCGTGTTCGCCGCCACCTTGGGCCTGCCGGTGCTGGTGCTGGAGACCGTGCTGACCGTGACCATCGCGTTTGCCGTGGTGGTCGGGCTGCAGATGGTCGGCGTGGTGCTGATGGCCGCCATGGTGATCGCCCCGGCGGCGGCCGCCCGCCAGTGGGTCCGCCGGCTGGAACCGATGGTCGTGCTGGCGGCGCTGTTCGGCATCCTGGCCGGCATGTCCGGCGCCTTGATCAGCGCCATGGGCCGCGGGCTGGCGACCGGGCCGCTGATCATCCTCAGCGCCTCCGCCGTGGTGTTGGTGTCGATCCTGCTCGCGCCGGAGCGCGGCCTGGTCTGGGAGCAGGTACGGCGGCGGCGTGCCCGGCGCGAGCTGGAAGGCAACCGGGTGCTGGAGACGCTGTACGGCCTGGCCAGCCACCACAAGGACCCGCACTATCCGGCCGAGGAAGGCATGATCGACGCCTATCACGGCCTGCCGACGCGCGACGCCCTGGCCCGCCTGTCGCGGCGCGGCATGGTCGCGCCGGTGGAGCACATGCCCGGCCAGGAGGGGCCGCACTGGGCGCTGACCGAAGGCGGGCTGGCCCGTGCGGAAGACCTGAGCGACAACCGAGGCGGCGACGGGGGCGGTGACGGGGGCGGCGACGGGGGCGGCGACGGGGGCGGCGACCGGGGCGGCGACCGGGGCGGCGACCGAGGCGGCGACCGGGGCCGGGCACAGAGGGCGGGCTGATGCTGACCGACCTGTTCGCCAACATTCCGCTGATGATCATGCTGACCGGTGCGCTGGTTGGCAGCGCGGCAAGCCTGGTCGGCGTGTTCCTGGTGCTGCGCCGCAACAGCATGCTGTCGGACGCGATCAGCCACTCGATCGTGTTCGGGATCGTCATCGTCTGGCTGCTGACGCGCCAGCAGAGCGGGCCGGTGCAGCTGATCGGCGCGGCGCTGGCCGGCGTGCTGACCGTGTTCCTGACCGAGGCGCTGGTCGGCACGCGCAAGGTCAAGGACGACGCGGCGATCGGGCTGGTCTTCCCGGTGCTGTTCTCGATCGGCGTGCTGCTGCTCAACCTGTATGCCCGCGACGTGCACATCGACACGCATACGGTTCTGCTTGGCGAGATCGGCTTCGTCTGGCTGGATACCATGACCGTCGGCGGCTACGTCATTCCGCAGGCGGTGATGTGGATGAGCGTCGTGACGGGAGTAAACGCCCTGTTCGTCGGCCTGCTGTACAAGGAGCTCAAGCTCGCCACGTTCGACCCGGCCCTGGCCCGGGCGCTCGGCTTCGCCCCGGCGGTGCTGTTCTACGCCCTGCTGATGCTGACCAGCGTCACCGCCGTCGCCGCCTTCGACGCGGTCGGGGCGATCCTGTTTATTGCCTTTGTGATCGTGCCGCCGTCGGCCGCCTATCTGCTGACCGACCGGCTCAGCTTGATGCTGGTGATCGGGATTGCCATTTCCGTGGCCTCCAGCGTGCTGGGCTATTACGCCGCGGTGGCGCTGGACGTGTCGATCGGCGGCATGATGGCGGTGATGACCGGCGCGTTCCTGGTGCTGGCCTTCCTGTTCGGCCCGCGCCACGGCGTGCTGGCCCAGGCCTGGACGCGGCTCAGCCAGCGCTACGTCAACGAGAGCCGCACCCTGGCGGTGCATCTGTACAACCATGAAGGCGGGACCGAGGCGCGGCACGAGAACGTCGTCGGCGCCCTGCGCGACCACCTGTGGTGGGACCGCCGCAAGGCCCGCCACGTGATCCAGCGCAGCCTGCGCCTTGGCTTCATCGTCCAGCAGGGCGACGAACTCCACCTGACCGCCAGGGGCCGGCAGGTGGCCCTGGAGTTGCTGCAGCCGTGGCGGGCGAAGGATGCTTGAGGCGATGAACGCGTTCAACCATGAGCATCGCGCCGGTTGCTCAGGGCGTCCGCACGGCAGCGGCCGCGCATTCCGGCGCCGGGCAGGGCGGCCCGGCCATGGCAGGCCGGCGTCGCCAGGGCAGCACGTACATTTCCGCCTCGTGCGTACCCCGCAGCGCGGCCACGCCGTACGCCTCTTCAAGGTTCGCCGCGGCCAGGACCGTCGGCGCGTCGCCGAAAGCCAGCACCCGGCCGTCGCGCAGCAGCAGCAGGGCGTCGCAGAACCGCGCCGCCATCGTCAGGTCGTGCAGCACGACGACGACCGCCGCGCCGGCGCGGGCGTCGTTGCGCAACAGCTCCATCACGTGCAGCTGGTGATAGGGATCGACCGAGGCGATGGGCTCGTCGGCGATCAGCGCCGGCGCTCCCACCGCCAGGGCGCGGGCCAGCATGACGCGGGCACGCTCGCCCCCCGACAGCGTGTTGACGCGGCGGTCGGCCAGGTGCGTCACCTCGGTGCGGTCCATGGCGTCGCGGATCGCCTCGCGATCGGCGGGCAGGATGCGCTGCCATGCGCCGAGGTGCGGCAGCCGGCCCAGTGCCACCAGCCGGGCGACGGTGACCGGCCACTGCACCATGTGGCCCTGCGGCAGGTAGGCGACGGTGCGCGCCAGATGGCGCCGCGCGAGCCGGGCGACCGGCTGCCCCTGAACGCATACCTGACCGCCATCGGTCGGCTGCAGGTGGATCAGCGCGCGCACCAGGGTCGTCTTGCCCGAACCGTTCGGCCCGATCAGCCCGACGAGCTGCCCCGCGGCGACCGACAGCGAGACGCCGTCGACCACCGCCCGTCCGGCGATCCGCACGGTGACGGCGCGGGCTTCGATCACGCTCATGGCGCCTCTCTGGGACCCTGTGGGCCCCTCATTGCATGGTCCGCCCGGTCTTCAGGATCAGGTAGAAGAAGAACGGCGCGCCGATCAGCGACGTCACGACCCCAAGCATCAGCTCGGGCCCGACCGAGATCGTGCGCACGACCAGGTCGGCCGCCGCCAGCAGGGCGGCGCCGCCCAGCGCGCTCGGCACCAGCACGTGGCCCGGCTGATGGCCGACCAGCGGCCGCACCAGGTGCGGCACGACCAGGCCGATGAAGCCGATCCCGCCGGACACGGCCACGCCGGCGCCCACGGCGAACGCCGTGCCGACGATGATGCGGGCGCGCAGCCGGCGCAGGTCGACGCCCAGGCTGGCGGCGGTGTCCTCGCCCAGCGTCAGCGCGTCGAGCGACCGGCCGACGCCGAGCAGCAGCAACCAGCCCACGGCCATGAACGGCAGCGCCAGCCCCACGTCGCTGAAGCTGCGGTCGCGCAGCGAGCCCAGCAGCCAGGCGACGATCTCGCTGAGCGCATAGGGATTGGGCGACAGGTTCATGGCCAGCGAGGTCAGCGAGATGGCCAGGCCCGAAATCGCGATGCCGGCCAGGATCACGGTCAGCGTCGAGGCACTGCGCGCCGTCAGCCAGTACAGGATCAGGGTCGACAGCAGGGCGCCGGTCATCGCCGCGGCGGGCAGCACCAGCGGTGCCGCGGCGGCAAAGCCGAAGTACAAGGCGATCACCGCACCCAGGCTGGCGCTCGCCGACACCCCGATGATGCCCGGGTCGGCCAGGGGATTGCGCAGCAGGCCTTGCAGCGCGGCGCCGGCCAGCCCCAGCGAGGCACCCACGGCCAGGGCGAGAACGACCCGCGGCGCGCGGATCTCGCGGACGATGACGACGACCGGCTCCTCGGCGGTGCCGAGCACCCCGGCCAGCACGTCGCCGGCGGTCAGCGGCGCATAGCCGAAGAACAGGGAGAGGAACGAGACGCCGAGCAGGAGCGCCAGCAGCGCCGTGCTGACCGCGGCCAGCCGCACCGTCCCGGCCGCCCCGCCGGTCGCCTCCCCGTCCATCGTCCGTGCCGCGCCGGCCATGTCCGCTCCTCCTCTCAGCCGCCCGTGCCGGACTGCGGTGTCAGCCGGTCCAGGCCGCGGGCCACGACTTCCACCGCGTCGGCCAGCATCGGGCTGCCGCAGATCCAGTACCGGCCCGGCACCGCAATGACCGGCGTGTCCGCCGCAGTCTCCAGGAATACCGGATGGCGCGAGAAGGCCGTCATCAGCGACGGGTAGGCCGTCTCGAAAAAGCTGACCACCAGGGCGTCGGGCTCGTGCGTCAGCAGCGTCTCGAGGTCGAGCCGGCCCCAGCCCGGCTGACCGAGCTCCGCCGCCAGGTTGCGCGCCCTGGCCGCTTGCAGCACCGCATCGACGAACGTGCCCGGCCCGGCGCTGCCGCCGCCCGGCCGGACATAGGCGACGACCGGCGGCTCGCCCGGCCGGTCGGCGACCGCGGCCAGCCGCGCGTCCATGGCGGCGATCAGCTGCTCCCCCGCCGTGGTCCGGCCGATCGCCGCGGCCACGGTGCGCGTCGCGGCGCGGACCTCCTCGAAAGTGTTGGCGATCGGGACGTGCACGACCGTGACGCCGAAGCGCTCCAGAAGCTCGCCGGTCCGGCCCATGCCCCAGGCCGGCAGCACCACCACATCCGGAGCCAGGTACAGCAGCTCCTCGGCCGTGCCGCGGGTCTCCGCGTAGGCGCGAGCCTGGTCCGCGAAGACCGAGAGGGGGCCGGTCGCCTGGTACGACACCGCAACGATCTGGTCCGGGTCGGCGAGGGCCAGCACGAACTGGTCCGCGCACAGCCCGGCCGAGGCCACGGTCGGCAGCGGCTGCGCCCCTGCCGGTGCGATCGCTGCCGCCGATACGGCGACGGTCGCCGCGGCCACGGCGGCGGCCCGAGCGGCCCGCAGCATTCGGTGTCGGCGCAGTGCAAGGCGCTGCATCGGTCAACCGTGGGCGAACCCGCGTCCCATGCGGTCCTTGCCGTCGGGCTCGCGGTTCAGATAGCGGCGGCCGAAGTCCTCCCACATTGCCAGGCGGGTCCAGTCCGGCTCGCTCAGGATGCCGTCGTCGTCGGACAGGAAGGGATTGGGAAAGAACACGGTCATCTGCTCCTCGCCCGCGCCGTTGACCAGGCGCAGGCCCCAGTTGACCGGCGCACCGGCGCGGTCAAGCCCGCGGAACAGCTCGGCTCGGCGAGTCCGCCGGTGCGCGCGCAGCTCCGGCGGCGTGGGCGATCTGGACGACCCCTTATTCTCGCCGATGCACAGATGGAAGTGCGAGCGGCCGAAATGGATGGTCAGATAGCCGTCGAGCAGGGCGATGCCGTGCGGAGGCGCGGTACAGCGCAGCTCATAGGCCGCGCCCTGGATCAGCGGGCCGAAGACGATGTTCTGCCAGTGGTTCTCGAACACGTCCTTGAGCAGGCCCAGCAGGAACGCCTCGTCCGTGGACAGGGGGAACACCTCGGAGCGCTTGCCGTACTTGTCGGTCTGTACCACGCCGGCAACATTGCCATTTTCGGACATGTCATTCTCCTGTCGTTGAACCCTGAATCTGGTCGGCTACGGACACGGCCGTGCCAAGGCCGGACCCGGCGCCGCTGGGGCGCCGCCCGCGCCTGCCGGCGCGGTGCGGCGCCCGCCGGCACGGCTTACAAGGGGCCGAGCGTGATGCGGATGCCGCCGAAGGCCGACACGCCCGGTGTCTCAAAGTTCTGGATTTCCTGGTAGTCCTCGTCGAACAGGTTGTCGACGCGGGCGAAGATCTGGACGTTGTCGGACAGGTTGTATGACCCTGCGACATTGACCACGGTGAAGCCATCGACCGTCACGCGCGGCGCCGGGAACTGGCCCAGCGCAAAGTTCCGGTCATCCCGTTCTCCCGAGTAAATAACACCAAGATTGATGTTCGCACGATCCCCAAGGAAGCGATAGTTGACGGCAAGACTCGCCGCGTGTTCCGGTACCCGCAGCACCGGCAGGCCATCGGGATCCTCGGTATCGGTGTAGGTATAGGTGCCGAGGACATCGAGGCCGTCGATGATCGTCGCGCCGGCAGTGACCTCCACGCCCTGGATGTCAGTGGTGCCCGGCAGGTTGACGCTGGTCGTGAAGCCGGGCCGCCCGGCCACCGCCGCCGAGGTGATCAGGTCGTCGATCTCGCTGGAGAAGTACGTGGCCCCCACCAAAAACCGATTGTCGAGGAACGGCTGCTCGACGCCGACCTCCCAGCCCCTTGCCTCTTCGGGATCGAGGTTCGGGTTCGGAACAAAGTTCGTTCCGAACCCGAACAGCTCGAACAGGGTGGGGTTCTTCACGCCGGTGCCGTAGTTGCCGAACACCCGCGTCCCCCGGTCCGGATGGACGTAGGCCGCGGTGAATCGGTAGGTCGTCGCATCCTCAAAGAAGTCGTTGTTGTCCACCCGCACGGCGCTGGTCAGGAACACCTGGTCCCACAGGCTGAGCCGGTATTCTCCGGCGAAGCTGTTGTTCGTGTTGTCCTCGGAGAACGACCCGAACGCACTGCTGGAATCCGCCGAATCCCGCTGACGCTCATAGTAGAACGTGAAGACGTGGTCGGCATCGGCGAACTCCGGCGTCTCGACGAACACGTTCGTCTGGTAGTCGACCGTGAACACTTCGCCTTCGAAGCTGGACGGAAACTGCGTTTCGATGAAGTTCGTCTCGTCGTCCAGGATCTCGATGCCGGCGATGTGCTGCCAGACACCCTCGAACAGCGTCAGGTCGGCCTGGACGCGGCCGAGCGCGTCCGCGTCCTCGCGCGTGCTGCTGTTGTCGGTCACCGGCGGCCCCTCGGAATCGAGTTCCCGCTCGGCAGAGAGGTAGCGGCCGACGGCCGAGATCTCGAAATTGTCTGTCACGTCGACGCTGCCCCTGAAGGACAGCGTCGTATTGGAATGGCTGTTCGGCTCGTCTGCACCGGGCAGCTCGACCGTATTGATGCCGTTGCTGTTGAGGTGCGTCGCGTTGCCGGAGAAGCTGTATCCTGCGCCGCTGCCGCCGACGTTCCCGCCGACCTCGACCGTGCCGAACGAGCCCCCCTCGACGAAGGCGCCGCCGGTGGTCGGCCCTTCGCCGCGGCGGGTGGTGACGCTTATCACGCCGCCGATGGCGTCGCTGCCCCACAGTGCGCTCTGTGGACCGCGCAGCACCTCGATCCGCTCGATGTCCTCGGCAAGCAGGTTGCCGAAGTTGAACTCGGACCCGAAGGCAGGATTGTTGACGCGGACGCCGTCGATCAGCACCAGCACCTGGTTGGCCTGGGCGCCGCGCAGCCGCACCTGCCCCTGACCGCCGTCGAACTCCGTCGGTGCGGTGCCGGGGACGTAGCGCAGCGCATCGATCGCGAAGCGCACCTGGCGCCGCTGCAGCTCTTCCCGCGGGATGACGGTCACCGAAGATCCGACCGCGTCGAGGACTGTCGGCGTGCGGCTGGCGGTCACCGAAACCTCCGGCACGTCAAGGGTGAGGGTGGTTGCGTCCTGGTCTTGGGGAGCCGGATCGGCGGCTGTGGCGTCCTGCGCATGCGCATGACCGGCTGCCAACGCCACGGTCATGGCGGCGGCGGATCCGGTCGCCATGAGGCGTGCGCGCAGGAACGGTGTCGCAGCATGGAGTTTTCTGGTCATGATTCGTGGCCTTCGTCTTTGTATGGTTGTTGACGAAGGCTGGCCACAGCGCAGGGATGTCCTGCGCTCCCCAGGCGTCCTGGAGACGTTCTCCACCAATCCGATCCGAAAGGGGCGTACGCATGCCAAACACCGCCGTGGCCAGCCTCGACTGACGTCTTGTCGCCACGACGGTTTTCCGCACCGGGAGAACACCCCGTCCCTCGGATGGGCGACACGGGCGACGGCAGGTTTCCTGGCTCGCGGATCGCTGGTCGTTGCTGAGCCTTCCCAGGGCTGAATGCACCCCAGTGGCCTATGGTGTCGGCAACGACCTACCGCCTACAGTTGCGGGGACAGCCACGGACTTGGCCCTTGGTCGGACCGCACCGCGTTCCCTTTTAACCCCAATGAGGGGCACCGTCGCCCGCAATGCTCGGGTGGCGGGGTGTATTGCGCATTGACCTGGATCACGATCGAGTGATTCCGCAGTGCACCTGAATCCCGGATGCCGACTGGCGGACACGTCGCGGTCGAATCCGGGCGGCGGGCCGCCGCTGAAACCGTATGGGCTATTGCAACCGATACGTGATCGGCACGGACACCTCCAGCCGGGTGACGCCGAGGGCCGGGGGGATCGGCGGCACCGGCGACGCCGACCGGATCAGCGCCGCGACCGCCTCGTCGAGCACCGCCGACCCGCTGCTCCGCGCCAGCCGGTAGCCGGTGACCGTGCCGTCGGCGGCGATGGCGAACGACAGCACGGCCGTGCCCTCTACGCCCGCGCGCCGGGCCGGCAGGGGGTATTGCTTGTGCCGTTCCAGCCAGGCGCGCAGGGCGGCAACGTAGTCCGCGGCGGCCGCCGCCCCGGCCCCGACCGTTTCGGCGGAGCCCTGGCCGGCTCCTTCACCGCCGCCCTGCCCCGGCGCGCTGGCGGCGCGGCCTGCACCCGGCACTCCGGGCGCGGCGTCCGGCGACTGTGGCGCTTGCAGCGCGGGCGAGGGTTCGGGCACGGGCGAGGGTTCGGGCGAGGGTTCGGGCGGGGCTTGCGTCCTTGGCGGCGGCGGGGCCGACGGGCGCCGTTCCGGGCGAGGCGGCGTGATCGGCGCATCGGCCGGCGTGGCTTCCGCCGCCTCAGTGGTCGGGGACGCCGGCGTGCGCTCCATGACCCCGTCCGGTGGTTCGGCCGGGACAGGCTCCGCCGCCTCGGCGGGTGGTTCTGTCGGCGTCGGCTCCGCCACCTGCACGGGCGGTTCCACCGGCGCGGCTTCCACCACCTCGGCGGGCAGTTCCGTTGGCACGGGCTCCGCCACCTCGTCGGCTGGCGCCTGTTCGGGCTCCTCGTGCGGGACCACCTCGTCGGCGGCCATGGCCTCGTCGGTGTCGACTGGTGGCTCGACGACGGCGATCCGGGCTGCCGGGGTTGAAGGGTCGGCGCTGCCTGCTCCCGTCAGAACGATGGCGACGCCGCTGCCCGCGCCGCCACCCCCGCCACCACCGCCGCCGCCCGAGGCGGCATCGGCGGCCAGCCACCACCATGCCACCAGCGCGTGCACGGCCGCCGCCGCGGCCAGGGCGATGGGCAGGCGCAGCCGGTCGCGGCTCATGGCGGCCCCGCCCGCGCGATCACCCGGAGGGAGCCGGCGCCGGCCGATTGCAGCACGCCGAGCACGGCAATGACGGTCGCGGCCTCCGCCGCGGCATCGGCGCGGACGATGACCGGACCGGACGGTGCCCCCTCCAGGCGGCGGGCAACCGCGTCGCCCAGCGCGTCCAGGTCCGTCGGCCGGCCGTCGAGGGCCAGCCGCCCGTCCCGGCCGACCAGGACGACCAGGTGCTCCGGCCCAGCCGGATCGCCGGTGACCGAGGCCGGCGGGTCGACCGCGAACGGCTGCGGGTCGGCCAGGCGCCCCGCCAGGATGAAGTACACCAGCAGCAACAGGACGATGTTGACGAGGGGAATCACGGTCTCGCCGGCATGGCGCCGGTGCGGGCGGCGGAGCCTCATGGCGCCTGCCGTCCGACCAGCGACACGTGCGGCAGCCCGGCACTGCGCACCCGGTCCAGCACCGTTACCAGACACTGCAGCGGCACGCCGGCCTCGGACCGGATCGTCACGGCCGGCGGCGGCTCGCGCCGCGCCAGGGCCTCGAGCCGAGCGGCCAACCGGTCGGGCCCGACCGCCGTGCCATCGAGGTCGAGACCGCAGCCGGCGCGCACGCGGACCGACACTGCCGTCGCGGGGCCGCCCCCGCCCGGATGCGTCGCCGCCGCCTCGACGCCGATCACCCGCCACTGCTGCAGGTCGGCGGCCAGCATGAAGAACACCAGCAGGATGAACACGACGTCGATCAGCGGCGTCAGCCCGATCCGCCGGGCAGGCGCCGCGCGGCGGTCAAGACGCATGGCCGGCCTCCGGCGCCGCGATCACGGCCGCGGCCGCGCGGCCGTCGGTGCGCCGCAGGTCCGCCGTGAACAGGCGGGTCACGGCATCCTCCATGTCGCGCGCCACGCGGTCGATGGTCCGGTCCAGCCAGTGCACGGCGAAGGTCGCCGGGATGGCGACGGCCAGCCCGGCCGCCGTGGTCAGCAGCGCCTCCCAGATGCCGCCGGACAGCACTGCCGGATCGACGCCGCCGGCGGCCTGCTCCAGCTGACGGAAGGCGTCGATCATGCCGAGCACGGTGCCGAACAGGCCGAGGAGCGGACTGATCGTGGCGATCAGCTCCAGGGCCGGTACGTAACTGCGCAGGTCGTCCAGCTCGGCGCCGGCGACCCGCTCAACCTCCTCGCGCAGCAGCCGGTCTTCCGCGCAGCGGCGCATGCGGGCGTCCATGACCACGGCCAGAGGCCGCGCCACCGGATGCCGGCAGGAGTCGAGCACCGCCAGGGCCTGGACCGGACGGCCATCATGCCACAGCGCCAGGGCCGTGGCGACGGCGCGCCGCCGCCACAGGCCGAGGCGGGCGAACTGGGACAGCTTGAGCAGGACGATGGCGAGTGCCACCACCGACAGGCCGGCGAGCACCAGCATGACCGGGCCGCCCGCTTCGGCCAGCTCAGCCAACCGGTGCAGTGCGTCCAGCTCGGGATTGGCCGGCGCCATGGCGTCGGCGGCGGCTGGGGCGGACGGCGATTCCATGGCGCCGCCCCGCCTAGGACCGATTCGCGGCGGTGCTACCCGACGCAATGGCTGCAGAAACCGTGCCGACGCCTTTCACGCGAACCTCCTTACGCTGCGGGTCAAACCGTTATCGCCGCATACGTAAGGGCTACGCCGCCGGAACACCCCGTCCGGCGGATCGGCGATGGTGCGACGGCAGGTTTCCTGGCTCGCGGGTCGTTGCCTGCGCCCGGCCTTCCCGGTTGCCCGGTGGCCATCGTCGAGCGCCGGCTCTCCGCCTACAGTTGCGGGGTCAGCTTCGGCCTTGAGCCAACGGGGCTCGCACCGAATTCCCTTTTTCCCGTGGACCGATCCGGGCCACGGGCACCGCCACACGGGTGGCAAAGCTGTCGTCGCGGCAGTCGGCTGTCAATCGGAATCCGGCCGACGGCCGAGCTGGAACGGGGGCCATGTCGTCTCACCGGGCGATGAGGGCTGCGCCGCCTGCAGCAGGGCGAAGGCCGCCACCTGGCCGTACCAGGTGCGCTCGACATCTGGCAGTCCGTCCTCGCCGCGCGGGCTTCGGCGCAGGATGCCTGCCTGCCTCAATGAACATAACAGTGACTGCGCATCGGCCAAGCCTGTTGCTCAGGCAAAGAACCGGATGATGGCCAGGAACCCGGCCAATGCGACAAGCATGCCGCCCATGCGGATGGTCAGGCGCTGCTCCAGGTCGCGGAGGTCGGTCTTGGTGGCGACGTCGTGATCGCCAACGGCCCTGGCCAGGGCAGCCGCAGTGTCCTGCGCCTGCTTCGAGGGGAAGCCGGCAGCTTCAAGATCGCGGGCGAGCGCGAGGGTATCGAATGGAACTGTGGTCATCGGCCTTCAAGTGCTCCACGCTGCGCCGACCATCAAGGAGAGCAGGGTCCATTCTATGCCAGTCGGGTTCGGACTCTGACCCGTACCAGGGTCAGGAACATAACAGAAACATATGTGCCGGGCAAGCCATTTTTCGACAAAGACCGACAGTCCGTACCACGCAAATGGGACGCATCGGAAAACCCGGCGCTCTCGCGGGGCGCCGGGTCCGCTCAATTCAGTTCCATCGCCGGCGTCACGGCAGATCCGTCAGCAGGATCTCCGCCTCCGTCGCGGCTGTCACCGTGATCCGGTCCACGTCCTGGACCGCCGCGGCGTCGCGTTCACCCAGCGGTTGGCCGTTGACCTCCGCCGTGCCGCGGCTGACCACCAGATAGGCGCGGCGGCCGGGGGCCAGTTCGTGCTCCACAACCTGCCCCGCCGCCAGGGTGGCGCCGTACAGGGTGGCGTCCTGGTGGATCGGCAGGGCGCCGGCCTCGAGATCCGCGGCGCGGCCGGAGGCGAGCGGCACCAGCACGCCGCTGCGATCCCGCTTCGGAAACCGGCGCTGCTCCCAGCGTGGGCGGACGCCGGTGGTGTGCGGGCGGATCCAGATCTGGAACAGCCGGGTCGGCACCGCCTCGCGGTTCCATTCGGCGTGGACGATGCCCTTGCCGGCGCTCATCACCTGGATGTCGCCGGCCCCGGTCCGGCCGGCATTGCCCAGGTGGTCCTCGTGGGTGATGGCGCCGTCGCGGACATAGGTGATGATCTCCATGTCGTGGTGCGGGTGCATCCCGAAGCCGGTGCCGGGTGCCACTGTGTCGTCGTTCCACACCCGCAGCGGGCCGAAGCCCATGCGCGCCGGGTCGTGGTACTCGGCGAAGCTGAAATGGTGCCGCGCGTCCAGCCAGCCGTGGTCGGCGTGGCCCAGCGAGGCGAAGGGGACGATCTCGATCATGCTGCCGCCTCCCGTGCCGGCCCGACCCGCTCGCGGCCGTGCGGCGCGGTCAGGTCGATCGCCGGTCCCTTGGGCACGATGCCGGTCGGGTTGATGGTCTTGTGGCTGCCGTAGTAGTGGCGCTTGATGTGGTCGAGGTTGACCGTGCCGGCGACGCCCGGCATCTGGTACAGCTCGCGCAGATAGCCGGACAGGTTCGGATAGTCGGCGATGCGCTGCCGGTTGCACTTGAAGTGGCCGACATAGACCGGGTCGAACCGGACCAGCGTGGTGAACAGCCGCCAGTCCGCCTCGGTCAGCCGGTCGCCGACCAGGTAGCGCTGCCGGCCGAGCCGCGCGTCCAGGTCGTCCAGGCTGGCGAACAGGGCATCGTACGCCTCCTCGTACGCCTCCTGGCTGGTGGCGAAGCCGCACTTGTAGACGCCGTTGTTGACCGTGTCGTAGACGACCTGATTGATCGCGTCGATCTCGCCGCGCAGGGGCAGCGGGTAGAAGTCCTTCGACGCATCGCCGCCGACGCCGTCGAAGGCGTCGTTGAGCATGCGGATGATCTCAGCCGATTCGTTGCTGACGATGGTCCGTCGCTGCCTGTCCCACAGCACCGGCACGGTGACGCGGCCGGTGTACGCCGGGTCGGCCATCCGGTACACCTCGTACAGGTGGCGCGTGCCGTGCAGGTCGTCCGGGTGGGCTTCGGAGAACGACCAGCCGTGCTCACCCATGTGCGGGTCGACGACGGTCACGCCGATCCCGTCTGCCAGGCCCTTCAGCACGCGGAAGATCAGCGTGCGATGCGCCCACGGGCAGGCCAGCGAGACGTACAGGTGATAGCGCCCCGGCTCGGCCTTGAACCCGCCCGCGCCGGACGGACCGGGCGCGCCGTCCGCCGTGACCCAGTTGCGGAATTGGCTGGCCTGGCGCACGAAGCGGCCGCCGGTGCTCCTGGTGTCGTACCACTGGTCGTGCCAGACGCCGTCGACGAGCAGACCCATGGCTCTCCTCCCTCAGGTTCGATCGGGACGCCGGCGCCCGGCGCCCCGTCGTGAACGAAACGCTCAGCCGGCCAGCCTGGCGGCGATCTGCGCCACGTGGCGGCCCTGGAAGCGGGCCAGGTCGAGCTCGTTGACGCTGGGCTGGCGCGAACCGTCGCCGGCGGCGATGGTGGTAGCGCCGTAGGGCGACCCGCCGGTGATCTCGTCAAGCCGCATCTGCCCGGCCGCCGCATAGGGCAGGCCGACGATGACCATGCCCTGGTGCAGCAGGGTGATGTGGGTGGACAGCAGGGTGCTCTCCTGGCCGCCGTGCTGGGTGGCGGTCGAGGTGAACACGCTGCCGACCTTGCCGATCAGCGAGCCGTTCAGCCACAGCTTCGTCGTCCGGTCCAGGAAGTTGCGCATCTGGGCGCACATGTTGCCGAACCGGGTCGGCGTGCCGAAGATGACCGCGTCGTAGTCGGCCAGTTCCAGCGGTTCGGCGACCGGTGCCTCCTGGTCCAGCTTGTAGCCGGACTGCTTCGCCACGTCCTCGGGCACCAGCTCGTGCACCCGCTTGACCGTGACCTCGGCACCGGCCTCGCGCGCGCCCTCGGCGACCGCCGTGGCCATCGTCTCGATGTGGCCGTAGGAGCTGTAGTACAGCACCAGAACCTTGGCCATCGTGTCCCTCCCGTCCGTGGGTGATCCTTGACGCCACGGACATGGCGTGCGCGGCCGGATTTGATAATCGCCCGCAGCCGCATAAGATTGTCCACGCAGCGGCAACACTGGCGGCGCGCATGGACAAGCTGGGCGACATGGCGGCCTATGTCCGCGTGGTCGAGGCGAAGACCTTCACCGCGGCGGCGGAGCGGCTCGGCTGGTCGAAGTCGGTGGTCAGCCGGCGCATCGCCGAGCTTGAGGAGCGCCTGGGCGCCCGCCTGCTGAACCGCTCGACCCGCCGGCTCAGCCTGACCGAGGCCGGCGCGGCGTTCTACGAGCGCTGCGTGCGCATCCTGGCCGACGTGGAGGAGACCGAGGCGGCGGTGGCCAGCCTGCACGCCGAGCCGCGCGGCCTGCTGCGGGTCAACGCGCCGATGTCGTTCGGCATGCTGCACCTGGCGCCGGCGGTGGCGGCGTTCCTGGAGCGCTGGCCGGAGGTGGACGTCGACCTGTCGCTCAACGACCGCTTCGTCGACCTGATCGACGAGGGCTACGACCTGGCGGTGCGCATCGGCACGCTGGCCGACAGCGCCCTGATCGCGCGCCGGCTGGCGCCGTGCCGGCGGGTGGTGTGTGCCGCCCCGTCCTATCTGGCGCGGCACGGCGAGCCGCAGCGGCCGCAGGACCTGGCCCGGCACGACTGCTTCCTCTACACCAACGCCCCGGCCGCCGAGCAGTGGAAGCTGACCGGCCGCGACGGCACCGAGCACGTGGTGCGCGTCGGAGGGCGGCTGCGCGTCAACAACGGCGACGTGCTGTGCGCCATCGCCGAGTCCGGGCTCGGGATCATCGTCCTGCCCACCTTCATCGTTGCCGAGGCGGTGGCGGCCGGACGGCTCAAGGTGGTGCTGTGCGACTACCGGCCGGCGGCGGCCACCGCGTACGCGGTCTATCCGCACAACCGGTACCTGTCGACCAAGGTGCGCGCCTTCGTCGATTTCCTGGCCGGGCGGTTCGGACCGGAGCCGTACTGGGACGCGCCGGTGCGCCACCTGGTGGCCTGAGCGCGGGCCCGTCTACAGGAAGAACTCGGCGGTTTCCGACGGCAGGAAGTCGCGCACCGAGACGACGCCGATGACGGTGCCGTCGCGCATCACCGGCAGGTGGCGCAGGTGGTGCTCCTTCATGGTCCGCAGCGCCTCGCGCACCGAGGTCTGCGGCGTGATCCACAGCGGCCGGCGCGTCATGACGTCGGCCAGTCGTGTCTCGCCCGGCGGCCGGCCGGCGGCGACGACCCGCTCGACCATGTCGCGCTCGGTGAAGATGCCGACCAGGCCGTGTTCGTCAACGACCACGACGGCCCCGACATGGTGATCGGACATGGCCCGCGCCGCCTCGGCGATGGTCGCCGACGGCTCGAGGCGGACGAGCTGCTGGTCCTTGAGGACATCGGCGATGGCACGGATCGGCATGCCGTCGGTCCTGGTAAGTGGCACGGCAGGGCGCATTCTAGCAGCGCCGCGCCCCCCGCAACAGCACCACGATCCCTTGCCGGCCGTCGCCTGCGCGCCAAGTAGGTTGTCAGGGTAACCTATTGTGCCGCCCTGGCCATGCCAGCGCGAGGATTTGCCGGCCATGCAGTTTTTCCAGACGCCCGAGCCTCCGGAGGACGTGCGGCAGGTCGTGGAGGCCGCCAACCACCTTCATGTCAGCGAGTTCGACCTGTTCCGTCTGGCCTGGCAGCGTTGGACCGGCGAGGAGGCCGACGAGAAGGCTATGGAGCGGCCCTTCGCCGCCTACATGTTCAATCAGGTCGTGCCGATCTGGGCGCGCCACTTCAGCCGTGAGGTCATGCACCAGGCCACCGCCGGCCGGCTCGACCGCGATGCCTTCGGCGCCGATCGGGTGCGTCGCCGCGATCCGCTGCCCCAGCAGGGCCGCGCCTATGCCTGGCTGCCGGCGGCGATCCTGGGCCTGTTCTTTCTGCTTGTCTTCCTGGCCAGGTACGAGCCGGCCACCGAGGCCCCGCTGGCCTGCGAGACCGGTCCCGGCATGCGCGCCTTCTCCCAGATCGCCTACGTCCTGGGCGGCCGCGTGCCGCCGGACTGCCTGCGGGAGTAGCGGCGGCCGGGCCGGGGCGGGTGTTGGTGGGGCAGGTGTTGTTGGGGCAGATGTTGGTGGATTGGGCAACCTGGGAACGCGCTGCCTACAGAACTCGACCCGACTTCAGCGAAAGCGCGTCCCGGCCAGCTGCCGGGCCGCTGAAAAGGCTTGAGCGGCACCGGGGCCGTCTGCCATCTTCAGCTGAAAGTGCTGTTGACAGGCGTTAACCATCCGGTCGATCGAGGGGGGGAAGAGCCATGGGCCTTAAGGAAACGCGCGTCATCAATCACATTCGCGACAATGAAATCCCGTTCCACCAGCGGAATTACAACCAGTTCACCGGCGGCGATGTCGCCTTCGACATTGATTGGGACCAGTGGAAGAGCGACCACCAGGGACTGCTGAACCTCAACGGTTATGTTCTGCAGCAATTCACCGACAGCCTGAACAGAATCGGTCGCGACGAGGCCGCGGCGCAGGCGTTGCGCGACGCCATCAAGACCATCAAGGTCGTCCGGGTCGAGGAGCCGTCGGCGGCGTCGATCGCGCTCGAGAACGGTGTGCTGGCCCTCCACGTCGCGCCGGCGGCCGGCTGGGACGGCGTGATCGACGCGAGCGGCATTCGGGAGTATCTGCTCGACAACCTGTAACAACGCCCATGGGAAGGCGACCCTGGCGCCCCACCGCGAACGTCAGGTCGATCACTGCAGACACAATACGGGGCGTCTCGGGGACGGAGTGTCGGGGACGGAGTCTCGGGGACGGAGTCTCGGGGACACAAAGGCTCGGGACTCCGAAAAGGTGCTGCCGCGAATCCGCGCGCCGGGTTTGGTGCAAGGTCAACCCGCCGTTCACGTCGGCTCCTGTCCCGTCTCTTCCGGCTTGAGCCGGTCGACGAGCCGCCGCGCCCGCTCCAGGAGCTTTGCGTTGATTGCCACCAGGACGGTGCTCGCCGACATGAGTGCCGCGCCGATCGCGGGCGACAGGACGATGCCCCAGGGGGCGGCGACACCGGCGGCGAGCGGGACGGCGACGACATTGTACCCGGTCGCCAGCCCGAAGTTCTGGAGCATCTTCCTGTAGGTGGCGCGCGACAGCTGGAGGATGGCGACCACGTCGCGCGGGTCGTTCCGGACCAGCACGATGTCCGCCGACTGCACGGCCACATCCGTGCCGGCGCCGATGGCGATGCCGAGATCGGCATCGACCAGCGCCGGCGCGTCATTGACGCCGTCGCCGACCATGGCGACGATGCCGCCCTCGCGCTTGACCTCCTTGACCTTGTCGGCCTTCTTGTCGGGCAGCACCTCGGCGAAGTATTCGTCAAGGTCGAGCTCTTCGGCGACGCTCCTGGCGACCGCCCTGGTATCGCCGGTGAGCATCATGCAGCGAATGCCCATGTCCTTGAGCCTGGCCACCGCCTCGCGCGACTCCTTCCGCACGACATCGGCCAGCGCAATGGCCCCCTCGACGGCGCCGTCGACGATCACGTAGACGACCGTCCTGCCCTCCTCCGCAACACGCTTCACGTCCTCGTTGTCGGCCTCGTTGTCGGCGGCCAGTCCCTGGTCCTGCAGATGGCCCGGGCTCACGACCTTGACGTCGTGACCGTCGACCGAGGCCTGGGCACCGCGGCCCTTGAGCGCCATGAAATCCTTCGCGGCGCTGATGGTCAGGCCGCGCTCGTCGGCGGTGGCGACGATCCCCTTGGCGATGGGATGCTCCGACTGGCTCTCGAGCGAGGCAGCGAGCGTCAACACCCGGTCTGCCGTGGCGTCACCGAACGGAATGACATCGCTGACGCCGAACCGGCCTTCCGTCAGCGTTCCGGTCTTGTCGAAGATGACGACGTCCAGGTTGCGGGCCCGCTCGAACGCGCCGCGGTCGCGGATCAGCAGGCCGGACCGCGCGCTGAGGCTCGTGCTGACGGCGACGACAAGCGGAACGGCAAGCCCGAGCGCGTGGGGGCAGGTGATGACCATGACGGTCACCATGCGCGCCAGCGCGAATGTGAAGTCTTGGCCGACCGCCAGCCACACGCCCAGGGTCACCAGACCGACGCTGATCGCCAGGCAGGTCAGCCAGGCGGCCGCCCGGTCCGCCATGTTCTGGCTGCGCGAGCGCGACGCCTGGGCCTGGCGGACCATTTCGACGACCTGGGACAGATAGGTTTCCTCGCCGGTCTTCTGCACCTCCACCGTCAGCGCACCGTCGCCGTTGACCGAGCCGCCGACCACGTCATCGCCCTGATCCTTTTCGACCGGCTTGGACTCGCCGGTCAGCATGGACTCGTCGACGCTGCTGCGGCCCTCGACGATCCTGCCGTCGGTCGCGACCTTTTCGCCCGGGCGAATGAGCACGCGGTCGCCGGCCCTGAGGTCGGCGACCGGCACCTCCTCGGTGCTGCCGTCCTCCCGGATCCGGCTGGCCGTGTCGGGCATCAGCTTGAGCAGCTCGTCGAGCGCCCCCGACGCGCCCATCACCGAGCGCATCTCGATCCAGTGGCCGAGCAGCATGACGTCGATCAGCGTCGCGAGTTCCCAGAAGAACACGCGCCCGGAGAGCCCGAAGACGACGGCCAAGGAATAGAAGTACGCCACGCTGATGGCCAGTCCGATCAGCGTCATCATGCCGGGCTGGCGCTGGCGGAGCTCGCCGAGCAGGCCGCCCAGAAAGGGCCAGCCGCCGTAGAAGAAGACGACGGAGCTGAGCCCGAACAGGACATGGCGATCGCCGGTGAAGGCAATCAGGTCCTCGATCCCCAGGAAGCCCTGGATCAGGGGGGACAGGGCAAGGATCGGAACGGTCAGGGCGAGCGAGACCCAGAAGCGGCGCTGAAAGTCCGCGACCATCGCCGCATGACCGTGCCCCGCCTCGCCATGGTCATGCCCGGCGTCGGACATGGCTTGCTCCCGTTCGGCGCCGGCCCGCTCGTCAGGGCCGGTGCCGGGTTTCCCCACGACTTCAACCGCCCCTGAAGACGGAGGCCATGCTCTCCTTCATCGACTGCCAGACCAGGCCCATGGCCTCGGGATCACCCTTGACCAGGGCGGCGATGTACTGGCGCGCCTGGCTGTACGAGATGTGCGGCGGCAGCGGCGGCACCTTCGGATCGGTGACGATGTCGAGCACGCAGGGCCGGTCGCAGGCCAGCGCCTCGTCCCAGGCCGGGCCGACCAGGTCCGGGCTCTCGACCCGGATGCCGCGCAGGCCGAGCAGCTCGGCATAGGCGCCGTACTCGAAGTCCATGAGGTTCTGGGAGGCCTCCCACTTGGGATCGCCGGCCAGCACCCGCTGCTCCCAGGTCACCTGGTTCAGGTCCCGGTTGTTCAGGACCATGACGATCAGCCGCGGGTCCTGCCAGGTCTTGTAGAACCTGGCCGCGGTGATCAGCGCGTTGTTGCCGAGCATCTGCATGGCGCCGTCGCCGACCAGTGCGACGGCCAGGCGCTCGGGATGGCAGAACTTGGCGGCCAGGGCGTACGGCACGGCCGGGCACATGGTGGCCAGCGTGCCCGACAGGGTGGCCAGCATGCCGCGGCGGATCTTGAAGTTGCGCGCGTACCAGTTGGCAACACTGCCGGAATCGGCGGCCAGGATGGCGTCGTTGGGGAGGCGCGGACCCATCTCCCACAGGACCCGCTCGGGGTTGATCGGGTCGGCCGAGGTCATCGAGCGGGCCTCGACGATCTCCCACCACTCCTTGACGTTGGCCTCGATCCGCTGCCGCCACGAGCGGTCCTCCTGGTACTTCAGGTGCGGGATCAGGGCGCGCAGGGTGTGGCGGCTGTCGCCGACCAGGTTGACCTCCATCGGATAGCGGATGCTCAGCATCCTGGCGTCGAGGTCGATCTGCACGCCGCGCGCCTTGCCCTCGGGCGGCAGGAACTCCGAATAGGGGAAGCTCGACCCGATCATCAGCAGGGTGTCGCATTCCATCATCAGGTCCCAGCTCGGCCGGCTGCCGAGCAGGCCCATCTGGCCGGTGCAGTAGGATACGTCATCGGGGATCACGGCGCGGCCGAGCAGCGCCTTCGCCACGCCGGCGCCGAGGATCTCGCAGGCCTCCAGCACCTCCTCGGTGGCGTGCAGGGCGCCGGCGCCGACCAGCACGGCGACCTTCCTGCCTTCGTTGAGGATCATTGCGGCGCGGTGCAGGTCGTCCTCGGCCGGCACCACGACCGGCTCGCGGTAGCCGACGCCGGAATGGATGGTGCCGTGGGCGTGCGGCGGCTTCGGCACCGCGTCCAGCTCCTGCACGTCGTTGGGGACGATGATGCAGGTGACGGTGCGCCCGGCCTGGGCAATGCGCACCGCCCGGTCGACCAGATGGCGCATCTGGGCGGGGGAATGGCAGGTTTGGACGTAGTCGCCGGCGACGTCCTTGAACAGGGACAGCAGGTCCACTTCCTGCTGATAGTGCCCGCCCAGGGCGGCGCGGCCCTGCTGGCCGACAATGGCCACCACCGGGGCATGGTCCAGCTTGGCGTCGTACAGGCCGTTCAGCAGGTGGATGGCGCCGGGGCCGGAGGTCGCCAGGCAGACGCCGACCTGGCCGGTGTACTTGGCGTGGGCGCAGGCCATGAATGCCGCCACCTCCTCGTGCGGCGTCTGGATGAACTGGAAGCGCTCGCCGGCCCGGTTCAGGGCGCCGAGGATGCCGTTGATCCCATCGCCGGGGTAGCCGTAGATGCGCTTGATGCCCCACTGTTCCAGGCGGTCGAGCATGAAGTCGGAGACGGTCGCCATTGCAGTCCTCCCGGGGGAAACGCGTGTGCGGACGGACATTGCCGGCGCGCCGCCAGCCGGCCCCGCCGGCCCGGCCCGCGCCTGTCAACACAGCAAACGCGCAATCCGGGGAAAACGTTTCCCGCCGTCGACGGAGTTCCTGCCGCTACAGCCGGTCCAGCTCGCGCATGCGCGCCTGCATGGCCAGCGCCGCCCTGACGCGGGCCAGCGCGTCCTCGCGCACGCCGCGCGTCTCCGGGTCGCCGAAGAACATGACGATGGCGTCGCCGACCAACTTGTCGATGGTGGCGCCGTACTCGGCGGCGATGCGCGACATCTCGGTCAGGTACTGGTGGAGCAGGCCGGTCAGCTCCTCCGGCTGCAGCCTTTCGCTGATCCCGGTGAAGTCGGCCAGGTCGGCGAACAGCACCGACAGCTTCTTGCGCCGGCGGGCGATCTCCACCGCCTGCCGGCCCGAGAAGACCGACTGGTAGACCTGCGGCGACAGGTACTTGGCCAGGACGGCGAACACCGGGGCGTAGAACACCGCCGCGTCCTCCGGATAGGACTCGCCGCACAGGCGCAGGTGGTGCGCCGCGAAGTCGAAGATGATCTCGGGCGTCCGCTCGGTGGCGGGCAGGTGGTACGTATCCATGGCGTCGCGGACCATTGGCTCAGATTTCCGCACGCGGCGTGAAGAACGCGAACCGGTCGTCGATGTCGACGAAGCCGCCCTGGTCCTGGCCGATGGTGATGACGCGGCAGCGCAGGTCGCGGGCGCCGTCGCGCAACACCGACTCGCGCTCGGCCGAATAGCGGATCATGTTCTGCATCTGCTCAACGAAAATGCCGAAAACGCGGCGGGCGGTGCCCACCCTGGCGCCGTCGGCCAGCATCTTCTGCTTGAGCGCCTGGCCGATGCCGCTCAGCATCGCCTCGTTGACGCTGCCGCTGTAGCACAGGACGAAGCCCTTGCGGCGCAGCGCGTTGCGCATGTCGTAGAGGTCGCGGCCAGCCATGCGTTGCGCTGCCGTCGGCGCGGCACAGCCATGCGCCGAACGGGCTTGCGGCCCTGAACGAGACCCTGATAGTTTATTACCTGTCGGCAGCGGACGCTTCGCATCTGTTGCTGCAGAATGGCCGTATTGGATATAAACTTGCTAGACCGTGCGCACGAAGAGGAGACCATCATGACCCCGTCCTGGGAATGCCAGAGCAGCCTGTTCGACAGCGACGAGTTCGACAGCGACGAGTTCGACAGCGACGAGTTCGACAGCGACGGGGCCGCCGACGACCGCTTCGACATCTTCGCCGAGGGCGAGGCTGCGGCCGGCGCCAGCGACGACGACCTGGAGTGGGAAGCGCTGGGCTGGATCACCGAATGCCGCACCTGACGACCCGAGGAGACCACGCATGGACGATCCGGACATAGTCCCCGACGATCCTGACGACGTAGACGTAACCCGCCGGCCCGGGTGACAGTGGCAAGACCCACTGGACCCCGGGCCGGTCTGCTTTTGCGCCGGCCTTTTCTTTTTGCAGTTGGGACATTTCTCGCCCTGCCAGGCCCAGCGGCCGTTTCGGCATTGCCCCTTGCTCCTTGCCCCTTGCTCCTCTTCGCTCCCTTCCGGTCCGCTCCGCCCCCTTTTGGTCATCCCCGCGCAAGCGGCGACCTCGTGGGAATCGCGAAAGCCGTAGCATCCAGCGCGACCCTCTCGAGATCCCCGCTGACGCGGGGATGACCATGGAGAGGAGGGGAAAGAAGCGGGGCAGGGCAAGGCAAGGCAAAGCAGGGCCCGCCGCTCACCGCAACGCATGCACCGCTCCTGCATCCCTGTCGCAACCGGCCCGTTGCGCGGCAAGGGGTTGAAACGATTGCCCGTTCCGGCGCGGTGCAACATCTGCATCGGGCGCGCCGGCGGTTGCGTCCGCCAGGCCCGGCCACTGGTCCGGCCACAGGTCCGGCCGGCGAGCGGATCTGGCGCCCGCATGGTGCCCCGGCCCGGCAGTGGCCAGCACCGCCCGCACCTCGGCCAGCGCCCGGCTCAGCGCCGCCTGCATCTCCGCGGGCGGCGTGTCCGGCGGCAGCACGTTCGTCGGCAGCGGCGGGTTTGGGGCCGGGGCCGCTTCGTCTGCCGCCGCCGGGGGCGTGGCCGGGGGCGTGGCCGGGTGGGCCGGCTGCGGCGACTGTGCCTCGTCCGTCGGCGGGGCGGCCGCAGGCGGTGCCGGGTCGGCCGGCAGGGGTCCGACGCCGACCGTCCCCGCCGCGTCGCCGGCCGGCGCGGGCACGCGGGCGTCGGCGGCGCCGCGGGCGGCCAGGCCCAGATAGCCGGGCGAGGCCAGGCCCAGCCGGTCGGCCAGCCACAGCAGCACGCGGACATTGCCCAGGGCCACCTCGCGGCGGATGCCCTGGACGACCTCGTGGCGGAGCTGCTCCAGCGCCGCATCGGCCTCGTCCACATGGTCGGCGCGCAGCTCGGCGACACGGCGGCGGAACGACTCCGACCGCTGCAGCGCCCGCCAGAGGGTGGTCCGGTGACAGCCCACCACCCGCGCCGCATTGGCCACCCCGGACCCGCGGGCCAGCATGGCCGCCGCCAGATCCCAATCGTACCGCCCGCGTCCCGGCAGGGCCGTGTCGTGGGGTTGAGGTTGGGGTTGGTTGGGTGTCATGGACCGGCTCCGTGGCTCGTGACGTGCACCTGGGGGTGCGGCATACCGGAATTTGTTCCTACGATCAAGCCTGCGGGCAGCGGCAGACGCTGACGTGGCCGGGGTCGCTTCGCGTCGCTTCGGTCGCGATGCTGGGCAGCTTTGCTGCGCAGACTGTGGCTCCTTTCGGAGGATGCCGGGTTGCTGCCGGACGACCGCCATCCGGCCCGGACGGCAGGGTAGAGAGAATTTTCTCTTTAATATTGCGTGATTATTGCGTACAAAACTATATGCGTGATCTGACGTACATCATGACGCCATGTCGCCAGACAACATGTTCATGTCCCGGTGGCAACCGAATGCGTATGGTCCGGCCACGCCCCTGCTGCGCGCCCGTGCCCGGCCATGATGGCGATCGAGCAGTTGGATCCGGCCGCCCCGGCGCGGCGCTTGTCGTTCGGCGGGGATGGGCACCGGCTGCGCCTGGCCTCCGAGGCGCTCCGGATCCGGCTGGCGCACCTGTTCGATCCGTTCGTGGCCGTCCGGTCTGCCCGGATCGAGGCGCTGCCCCACCAGTTGACGGCCGTCTACGGAGCGATGCTGCCGCGGCAGCCCTTGCGCTTCCTGCTGGCCGACGATCCCGGCGCCGGCAAGACCATCATGGCCGGCCTGCTGATCAAGGAGTTGCTGATCCGCGGCGACCTGGAGCGCTGCCTGATCGTCGCGCCGGGGAGCCTGGTCGAGCAATGGCAGGACGAGCTGTCCGAAAAGTTCGGCCTGGGCTTCGACATCCTGACCCGCGACCGGGGCGAGACCTCCGTGACCGGCGATGTCTTCGTCGACAGGCCGCGGCTCATCGCCCGGCTCGACATGCTGGCGCGTGCGCAAGACCTGCAGCGGGCGCTGGCCGCGGCGCCGGTGTGGGACCTGATCATCTGCGACGAGGCGCACCGCATGTCGGCCGCCTTCTTCGGCGGCGAGGTCAGGCACACCCGGCGCCACCGGCTGGGCCGGGTGCTCGGCTCGCTGTGCCGCCACTTCCTGCTGATGTCGGCCACGCCGCACAACGGCAAGGAGGAGGACTTCCAGCTCTTCATGGGGCTGCTCGATTCCGACCGGTTCGAGGGCCGCTTCCGCCAGGGCGCGCACAAGGCCGACGTGTCCGACATGATGCGCCGCCTGACCAAGGAGGAGCTGAAGCGCTTCGACGGCGCGCCGCTGTTCCCCGAGCGCAAGGCCTGCACCATTTCCTACGGCCTGTCGGGCCAGGAGGCCGTCCTTTACGAGGCGGTGACGCGCTATGTGCGCGAGGAGATGAACCGCGCCGACCAGATCCAGGAAGGCGGCGAGCGCCGCCGCACCACGGTCGGCTTCGCGCTGCAGATCCTGCAGCGCCGGCTCGCCTCCTCCCCGGCGGCGATCCACGAATCCCTGCGCCGCCGCCTTGCCCGGCTCGAAGCCCGGCTGGACGAGGAGACGCTGCTCCGGCGCGGGCGGGACGCCGCCGGCCCGCTCGCGCAGCAGCCTACGCTGCCGTCCTGGAATGACGACGATCTGGAGGAGGCCCCGGAAGACGAGGTCGAGGACCTGGAGGACCGGGTCGTCGACCAGGCCACGGCGGCCCGCACCCTTGCCGAGCTCGAAGGCGAGATCGCCACGGTGCGCGAACTGGAGGCGCGGGCGCTCAGGCGCTCGGGCGAGGACACCAAGTGGACGGAGCTGGACCGCATCCTGGACGATCCGATCGTCTTCGACCCGGCCAACGACGTCCGCCGCAAGCTGGTGATCTTCACCGAGTCGCGCGACACGCTCGACTACCTTGCCACCCGCATCCGTGGCCGCACCGGCCAGGACGAGAGCGTCGTCACCATCCACGGCGGCGTGCCGCGCGACCGCCGCCGCGCCGCCATCGCCGCCTTCAACGACGATCCCGCCGTCCGCTTCCTCATCGCCAACGATGCCGCCGGCAGCCAGTCCGCAGGCACCTTGCCCGCGCGCCGCACTAATTTAACCCGGATTATGCACCTGAGCCGGCAGGCATAGCGTAAAAGCTTGAAAGGGAATAGGATTCGGTTGCCAACCGTGAATCCAGCCCGGAGCCGACG
>CAZGMC010000006.1:59919-78051 GCA_964526565.1 uncultured Mycobacteriaceae bacterium | reverse complement strand
GGATCATGGCCAGAGGGTCGAGCAGGCCGGCGTTCAGGTACAGCGAGCAGACCGCGTGATAGAGCGTCGGCGTGTCCTGGCGCATGGCGTCCTGGTAGTCGCCGAAGTGGGGCAGGGCGGTCTCGACGAAGTGCTCGAAGGCGGCCTCGGCCTGGTCGGCCGTGGTGGCAAACCAGAACGGCTCGAGGTCGCCGAAGTGCCGGCCGGCGAAGCGGTCGCGCACCAAATCGAGCACCTCGCCGGTGATCGCGTCCGGTGCGAAGCGCAGCGGCTCGGGCGGCTCGGCATCGGCGGGCAGGGCCTTGCGGTTCTCCGCGTCGAAGTTCCACCGCCCGCCCTCGGGCTCGCCGTTGCCGGTCATCAGAACGCCGTGGCGGCGCCGCATCTCGCGGTAGAACGTCTCCATGCGCAGCGTCTTGCGGCCCTTGGCCCAGTGGGCGAAGTCGTCGCGCGCGCACAGGAAGCGGCTGTCGGGGCGAACCTCCACCGGCACGCCGCAGGCCTCCTGCCAGCCGCGCATATCGGCCTCGACCCGATACTCGCCGGGCCCGGTGACGACAACGCGCTCCGGCCGATGGCGCGCGGCGGCGCGAACCAGTTCGCCGCGGAAGCTGCCGGCATTGTCCGGATCGTCGAGGCTGACGTAGTCGACGGTGATCCCTTCCCGGCGCAGCGCGTCGGCGAAGTGGCGCATCGCCGAGAACAGGAAGGCGATTTTCTTCGGATGGTGACGAACATAGGTCGCCTCCGCGCCGACCTCGGCCATCAGCACCACGTCGTGCCGCGGATCAAGGTCGTTGAGGGTGGCCAGCGACCGGCTGAGCTGGTCGCCCAGGACGAAGCGCAGGGTGCGCACGGCCATGACCTCGCTACCCGGTGATCACGGTCGGTGCGCCGGCGCTGCCGGGGTCGAGCACGTAGTCGATGGTGCTGCCGCGTGCGGCGAAGGCCAGCTTCACCCATTGGTTGGCCTCGCTGTACCACGCATCCACCTGCAGCGTGCCGGTCATGCGGTAGCGCCGCGCGGCGATCATGCGGCCCCCCGCCTCGATGGTCTCGACGCCGGCCGGGCGCGTCTCTACGTGTTGGAGGTTGCCGCGTTGGGTGTGCAGCAGCAGGTCGCGGTTGACCGTGTCGGCGTGCCAGTAGCTGGACGGCATGATGTCGGCCGGCGCCATGAACGACCCGCCCGAGCCCTCGACCTGAAAGCCGTCGCCGGTGGCGCGGCCGGTGACGCGGTAGGCGGTGCCGTCATCGTCGGTCGTGGCATCGAGGGAGACAAGGCGGTCGTCCGCCCAGACCTCACGGTTGCGGTGCGTGTAGCGGAACAGTGTGACCGGGCCGAGATCGACCTGCAGCCGGATGTCCACGTCAACGACGGTGCGGTCGCCGTCGCGCCGGAACCGGACGTGGTGATGGCCCAGCCGCCCCTCCGGCCGGAATACGCTGAACGGGATCACGCCGGCCGGCGGCACGGCGGTCGCCCGCGCCCAGCCCGGTGCGGCCAGCAGCCCGGCCCCGGCCAGCGCCAGCCGGCCCAGGGTCCGTCGTTCCAGCATCAGTCCAGTCATGCCCACCTCTTCCGTCTTGCCGTGCGCCGGTCCGGGCGGCTTGGGCGGCTTGGGCGGTCCGGGCGGTCCGGGCGGCCTGGACCGGCTCAGGACTTGATCCGCAAAGTGCTGCGCCCGCCGTCGACGCCGATGACCTGACCGGTGATCCAGCTGCTGTCCGGGCCCAGCAGGAACGCTGCCATGGCCGCCGCGTCCTCGGGCTCGCCGATGCGCGGGATGGCGTGCAGGGCAGCGATGGTCTTCTCCATCCGTTCGCTCGACACAATGGGTGCGCCGATGCGGGTGCGCGTCAAGCTCGGTGCGATCACATTCACGCGCGCTGCCGGCGCCAGCTCGGCGGCCAGCGACAGTGCCAGCGCCTGTACGGCGCCCTTGGCCATGGAGATCACGCTGTGGTTGGCAAAGCCCTGGTTCACCGCCACGGTGGAGAACAGGACGACCGAGCCGTGCGCCTGCTCCAGCGCCGGCTGCGCCGCCTGTACCGCCAGCGCGCCACCGACCGCATTCAGCCGGAGGTGCTCGACATAGTCGTCCGCCGTCGCCTGTTTCAGCGGTTTCAGCACGATCGAGCCGACGCAATAGGCCAGTCCGGCCAGCCCGTCACCGCTGCCGGTTGCCTGCGCCACCGCCGCCTTGATCGAGGCCGGCTCCATGACGTCACAGATGGCATGGCCGGCATTGAGGTCGCCGGCCAGGTCGGCGAGCGCGTCGGGCCGCCGGCCGGTGAGGAACAGCGGGCGGCCGGCGGCGGCCAGGCGCCGGGCCAGCGCCTCGCCGATGCCGCCGGTGGCGCCGAAGATCAGGATGGGTGCAGCCATTTCGCGGTCCGTTTCACTCTCGGGCGTGGTCCGTTGGCTGATGATACGGCGCTGACGACGCGCCGGATGACCGCGGCCGACGTTTCCGGACGAAACCATTGCCGGGTCCGGGCAGGCGGCACAAGTCTGGCCGCCCGGAATCAATAATCATTAAAAAGTTGCGACCATTTTCATCTTGAGGGTATAAGTGGCAAGAATCGGTCGCATTCAGAACGTTTCAGGGCGGACGTTCGTGGGTCAAACGGTCATTCCCGAGGGGTCCCGTTGACCACACTGCGGCCGGGTGCCCGACTGTCAGGAAGGATAAGGGATCATGTCCGACAAGAAGCACGACAAGGGCGCGGATGCCGCCCCGAAGAGCCTGACCGATGACGATGTCGTCACCCGCCGCAAGATGGGCCGCCGTTCGCTGCTCGGCCTGGCCGGCGCCGGCGCCATCGGCGCGGCCGCCCTCGTCGCCACGGGCGGCAAGGCGCAGGCCCAGGTCACCGACAGCGACGGCGGCGCCTTCGCCGACCCGGCCGGCAACGGTCGCGGCGGCGTGCGCACCGGCCTGACCGATAGCGACGGCGGCCGGTGGGCCGACCCGCCCGGTGGTGGGCGCCGCGGCAGCGGCCTGACCGACAGCGACCGCGGCCCGATCACCGATCCGGCCGGCAACGGCCGCCGCGGCTGGTAACACCTGGTGCCGGCGCAGCGGCCGTCTGCCGCTGTGCCGGCTGCTGCCGCGGCGCCCGTGCCGCATCGCCTGCACCGGGCGGCCCCTCCTGAAGATAAAAAATCTGCGGCCTTGAGTGTTTTTGCGCATCCATTATGCTCTCGTTAAATAACAGTTTCATGATGGGCAGGCGCAACTTTGACAGCAGATATCCTCACATTGAGAAACCACCTGCCGGCTGCGTCACATTCGGATCGTAAGCCAGTCGCAACCGCCCTGCCACACACCCGTAACCTGGCGATGCTATAGCCTGCGCCAATGCCGCGCCATGCAGTCGCGGCGCCAAACGACGCGCATGCGTGAAGACAGGAAGGGGCATCGTCCATGGACACCCGTGACAGGACCTACTCGAACCGCGCCGCAGCCTACGAGGCTTCGGAGGATGTCGGCCGCAACCGCTCGACGGCGCCGACCATCGGTGACGTCGTCAAGGCGCGCCTGGGCCGCCGTGACATGATGCGCGGCGCCCTGGCCGTCGGCGCCGTGTCGGCCGTGATGGGGCCGGCGGTGCTGGCCAGCCGCACGGCGCGCGCCCAGGACTCCCGCTTCGTCTGGGACGAGATCGAGCACGGTGTCGACGAGACGCACCACGTCGCCCCCGGCTATGACGCCAACGTGCTGATCCGCTGGGGCGACCCGGTGCTGCCCGGCGCCCCCGCCTTCGACCCGATGAACCAGACCGCGGAGGCCCAGGCCCAGCAGTTCGGCTACAACAACGACTATATCGGCTACGTGCCGCTGCCGCTCGGCTCGGACAATTCGGAGCACGGCCTGCTCTTCGTGAACCACGAGTACACCAACGAAGAGATCATGTTCCCCGGCCTGGGTGGGGTTCAGGATGACGTCGACTTCGCCGGCATGACCGAAGAGCTGGTCGACATCGAGATGGCCGCGCACGGCGCCAGCCTGATCGAGGTCGAGCGCGTCGACGGCACGTGGCGCGTCGTCCCCGACAGCCAGTACAACCGCCGCATCACCGCCTCGACGCCGATCCGCATCTCCGGGCCGGCCGCCGGCGACGCGCTGATGCAGACCTCGGCCGATTCGGCCGGCACCGAGGTCCTGGGCACGATCAACAACTGCGCCGGAGGGATCACGCCGTGGGGCACCGTCCTCAGCGGCGAGGAGAACTTCCACGGCTACTTCTGGGGCGACCTGCCGGCGGATCATCCGAACTTCGAGAGCTTCGAGCGGTACGGCGTGCCCGGCAAGTGGTACGCCTGGGGCCGCCATCACGACCGCTTCGACGTGACCAAGGAGGCGAACGAGGCCAACCGCTTCGGCTGGATCGTCGAGGTCGACCCGTCCGATCCGGAGTCGACGCCGGTGAAGCGCACCGCGCTCGGCCGGTTCAAGCACGAAGGTGCTGAGACCATCGTCAACAGCGACGGTCGCGTCGTCGTCTACAGCGGCGATGACGAGCGCTTCGAGTACGTCTACAGGTTCGTGACCGACGGCACCTACAATCCCGACGACCGCGCTGCCAACATGGACCTGCTCGACAGTGGCACGCTGTCTGTCGCGCGCTTCGACGAGACCGGCCTCGAATGGCTGCCGCTGGTGCACGGCGAGAACGGCCTGACCGAGGAGAACGGCTTCGCCAGCCAGGCCGACGTCGTGATCAAGGCCCGCCTGGCCGCCGACCTGCTGGGCGCCACGCCCATGGACCGGCCGGAGGACGTGGAGCCGAACCTGCTCACCAACAACGTCTACGTCATGCTGACCAACAACAGCCGGCGCCAGACCGACCAGGTCGACTTCGCCAACCCGCGCGAGGAGAACCTGTTCGGCCACATCCTGGAGCTGGTGCCGCCGGGCGGCGACCACGCCGCCGACCGCTTCGAGTGGAACATCCTGGTCCAGTGCGGCGACCCCTCGGTCGAGGAGGTCGGCGCCATGTGGAACCCGGAGACCTCCGAGAACGGCTGGTTCGCGGCGCCGGACAACTGCGCGTTCGACAGCCGCGGCCGGCTGTGGATCTCCACCGACCAGGGCAGCGGCTGGGTCCGCTCCGGCACCGCCGACGGCATCTGGGGCCTGGAGACGGAGGGCGACCTGCGCGGCACCGGAAAGATGTTCTACCGTGTGCCGCTCGGTGCCGAGATGTGCGGGCCGATCTTCACGGCGGACGACGCCACGCTGTTCGTGGCCGTGCAGCACGTCGCCGCCGACGGCACCGAGGCCTATCCGGGCCGCGAAGGCCGCCCCTCGACCTTCGAGGACCCGGCGACCCGCTGGCCGGACTTCGACGAGAACATGCCGCCGCGCCCCTCCCTGGTCACCATCACCAGGCAGGGCGGCGGGCCGATCGGCACCTGAACCGCGCTGCGGTCCCTGCAACGCCATTGGCTTCGGGGCGGCTTCGGCCGCCCCTTTCTTCTGTCACACCAACGGTCCTTCCTGTCGACCGGATGGCAGCAGCGGCAGGCGCCAGGCGAGGCTCAATGGCAATGGGCTTAAGGGTGACAGTTAACGGGGACAGTTTACTTATTTTCCTGGATAGGATAGGTCCAGTGTCGCAATCAGGACAAGGGAAATACGTAAACTGTCACCGTTAAGACCGTTGCCGTGCGTCGGCAACGAATTGTTGACTCTTTGGTCCCGGCGTTACATAACGGGTCTGGTGGCGCGCGCTTGTCGGGAGTCGGTTACAAAAGATGCGCGTTGAAACGCATCCACCGGCGCGGAGCACGACATGCCGGATGAAACGCGGCACCTCCACTTCTCGAACCTGGAGCTGTACCGGGCGCTGCTTGAGCATTGCATCCGCCGGCACCGGACCCTGCCCAACGGCCGCATCCTGAAGGTCTCAACGCAGGCGGCACCGCGGCCCGGGTTTTCCGTGCTCATCCACGATGACCTGCGCCACGACAACGACACCGTCCAGTTCGACCTGGCGACCATCGCCGCCGCCCTGATTGGCTATTGCCGCAGCCGAGGCGTGCCGCTGCCGCGCAATGCCAGGAAATCACTGCGCGTCGTCGACAACCGGATCCGCCTGGACCTGTCGACCAGCCACGACCTGGAATGCCCCGACCCGCTGCCGAAGCCCGCGGACACTCCCGGCGGCGGCGAGGCCGGGCTCAATGCGGCGGCCGGGGCGGCACAATGAATGCGGCAGGGCGGCGCCGTCTACCACAGCACCTCGACCGGGGCGTGTCGGAAAGCGCGGTCGGCCGTGACGACGCTGCATTCTTTCAACTGCGCTTGAGCGGCGATCACCCGGTCCCAAGGATCGCCGTGGTCCCAGGCAAGCTGCCCGGCCCGGAGAGCATGCGCGGTTGAGATGGCGAGCGGGGTGAAGCCGCTGGCCACCACGGCCTCAGCCAATCGGTCGATGGCGGCCGGCAACCGGCCGCGCCGGGCCTTGTATTCAAGTTCGTAAAAGGACGCGGCGCTGACCAGGACATCGTTGTCAGGGTCGGCAATGCACGCCGCCACCCGTTCGGGCAGCCGGACCGGCGTCGCCAGCCACCAGAACAGAGCGTTTGTGTCGAGCAGCAGCCTCACTGGCGGCCGCTGTCTCGATCAGGCAGGCCACGCCAGATGCCGAAGTCGTCCGAGCCCTCTCCTTCGAGAAGCCGTTGCTCGTCGTCCGGGAGCGGCGCTTCGACGGCCTCGATCAAGGCGGCGAGTTCCTCAGCCGAAAGCAGACGGCGGAGCGCGCCGGGCTCGCGACGCCGATGTGCCGGGGTCGCCTCCTGACCAGGAACCGGCCGTTTGGCGTCGGCGAGGATTGCTGCGAATCTCTCCTCGGTCATTCCACGCTCGGCGGCCTGCTGCCCGACCTGATCGCAAAAGCGGCGCAAGGCTTCCAGATTGCGCCCGAGGATACGGTCATACTCCTCGATCGACATCAGGACGGCCACATCCTCGCCGTCATCGCGAACAACGACGGGCTGCCGCTGTATGCCCTTTATCATGTTGGTCAGGGCGTTCTGTAGCTCGGTTCTGGACACGGCGCGCATGGCTCCAGCCTTTCAACCGTTGACCACAAAAGATATACGATACCGGCACCCTCGAACAACAGCGTGCAGCCGCCTCACTGGCCGGACCGGCCGCGCACGACAATATTGCCGTGCATGCCCGCCGCCCCGCCATCGCCCGAGAGCTGGATCAGCGTCCGTCCCTACGGCCTGTATGTCGTGCCCGGGCGGTTCCATGTCGACCCGACCCGCGCCGTGGACCGCGCCGTGATCAGCCACGGCCATGCCGATCATGCGCGGCCCGGCCACGGCCATGTGCTGGCCACCGCCGAGACGCTGGCGATCATGCGGCGGCGCTATCCGGACGCCGCCGGGACGATGCAGCAGGCGCTGGCCTATGGCGAGACCCTGCGCATCGGCGAGGTCGACGTGCGGCTGGTGCCGGCCGGCCACGTGCTCGGTTCGGCCCAGGTGGTGCTGGAGCATGCCGGCAGCCGCGTCGTCGTCTCCGGCGACTACAAGCGCCGCCCCGACCCGACCTGCGTGCCGTTCGAGCCGGTGCCGTGCGACGTGTTCGTCAGCGAGGCGACCTTCGGCCTGCCGGTGTTCCGCCACCCGCCGGCCGGGCAGGAGATCGCCCGCCTGCTGCACTCGCTGGCGCTGTTCCCCGAGCGCGCCCACGTCGTCGGCACGTACGCTCTGGGGAAGTGCCAGCGGGTGATCGCCCTGCTGCGCGCCGCCGGGTACGACCGGCCGGTCTACCTGCACGGCGCGCTGACCGGCCTGTGTGACCTTTATGAGCAGCACGGCATCGCGCTGGGCGACCTGCGCCCGACCACCGGCGTGCCGAAGGACGAGCTGCGCGGCGCGATCGTGCTGGCGCCGCCGGCGGCGATCGCCGACCGCTGGGCGCGGCGCCTGCCCGACCCGGTGACGGCGGCGGCCTCGGGCTGGATGCGCGTGCGCCAGCGCGCCCGCCAGCGCGGGCTCGAGCTGCCCCTGGTCATCTCCGACCACGCCGACTGGGACGAGCTGGTCGCCACCATCGCCGACACGGGTGCGCCGGAGGTCTGGATCACCCATGGCCGCGAGGAGGCGCTGGTCCATCAGGCGCGCAGCATGGGCCGCCGCGCCCGCGCGCTCGCGCTGGTCGGGTTCGAGGAGGACGAGGACGCGTGAGGGCGTTCGCGGCGCTGATCGAGCGGCTGGTGTTCACCCCGTCGCGCAACGGCAAGCTGCGCCTGATCGAGGACTACGTGCGCCACGCCCCGGACCCCGATCGCGGCTGGGCGCTGGCGGCGCTGGCCGAGGGACTGGCCTTCCCGGCGGTCAAGCCCGGCCATGTCCGCGCCGTCGCCATGACCCGCGTCGATCCGGTGCTGTTCGGCTGGTCCTACGACTTTGTCGGCGACCTGGCCGAGACGGTGTCGCTGATCTGGCCGGGCCGCGCTGCCGACGGCCCGGCGCCGTCGCTGACCGAGGTGGTCGAGCGGATGCAGGCGGCCGGCCGCGCCGAGGCGCCGGCCCTGATCGAGCGCTGGCTGGACGCCCTGGACGCGGGCGAGCGCTTCGCCCTGCTCAAGCTGATCACCGGGTCCCTGCGCGTCGGCGTCTCCGCCCGCCTGGCCAAGACCGCGCTGGCCCGCTTCGGCGGTTGCGACGTGCACGAGATCGAGGAGCTGTGGCACGGCCTGGCGCCGCCCTATGTCGACCTTTTCGCCTGGCTGGAGGGGCGGGCGGACCGGCCCGAGCCCGCCGACCACGCCACCTTTCGCCCGCTGATGCTGGCCGTGCCGCTGGAGGACGGCGACCTGGCCGGCCTGGACCCCGCCGCCTACCGCGCCGAATGGAAGTGGGACGGCATCCGCGTGCAGCTCGCCGCGCGCGGCGGCCGGCGCCGGCTGTACTCGCGCAGCGGCGACGACATCGGCGCGGCCTTCCCCGATGTGGTCGAGGCGATGGACTTCGATGCGGTGCTGGACGGCGAGCTGCTGGTCGCCGACCCGTCACCCGACGGCGTCGCCGTGGCCTCGTTCAACCGGTTGCAGCAGCGGCTCAACCGCAAGGCCGTGTCGGCGCAGCTGATGGCCGCGCACCCGGCCTTCGTGCGGCTCTACGACATCCTGGCCGACGGGGCGGAGGACCTGCGCGCCCTGGCCTTCGACGACCGCCGCGCCCGGCTGGAAGCGTGGCACGCCCGTTTGCGCCCGCGGCGCATGGACCTGTCGCCACTGCTGCCGTTCGCCGACTGGGACGAACTTTCGGCCCTGCGCGCCGGCGCGCGCGCGCGGGCCATCGAGGGCCTGATGCTCAAGCGCGGCGACAGCCCCTATGTCGCCGGCCGGCCCAAGGGCCCGTGGTTCAAGTGGAAGCGCGGACCGCTCGTGCTCGACACCGTGCTGATGTACGCCCAGCGCGGCCACGGCCGGCGCTCGTCGTTCTACTCCGACTACACCTTCGGCGCCTGGTGCGACGGCGCCGACGGCGCGGCCGAGCTGGTGCCGGTCGGCAAGGCCTATTTCGGGTTCACGGACGAGGAGCTGGCCCGCCTGGACCGCTGGGTGCGCAACAACACGGTGGACCGCTTCGGCCCGGTCCGTGCGGTCGCCCCCCGCCTGGTCCTGGAGGTCGCCTTCGACAGCGTCCACCGCTCGCCGCGCCACAAGTCCGGCGTCGCCCTGCGCTTCCCCCGCGTCCACCGCATCCGCTGGGACAAGCCCGCCGCCGAGGCCGACCGCCTGGAGACGCTGGAGGGGATGATCGTGGAGTGACCGAAGGGGCGGCGCCACCCCAACCCCGGCGCGGCTGCCGGTCGGGCGGAAAATCCCTTGTTCAGGCGGCCGCGTCAGTTGGCGTGGCTGGTGCGGACGATGTAGCGGCCGTCGCGGATCTCGCCGAAGACCTGGGGGATGTCGGGGTGGCTGACCGGCTCGCCGCTGTCGTCGAGCACCAGGTTCTGCTCCGACACGTACGCGACGTAGGTGGTCTGCGCGTTCTCGGCGAACAGGTGGTAGTAGGGCTGGTCCTTGCGCGGCCGCACCTCCTCCGGGATCGACAGCCACCACTCCTCGGTGTTGTTGAACGTCGGGTCGACGTCGAAGATCACCCCGCGGAACGGGTAGAACCGGTGCCTGACGACCTGCCCGATCTGGAATTTCGCTGTCCTTGAGAGCATCGGTTGTCGGTCCCGTTCATGCCGGCGGCTCCTGGCCCGCTGTCCCTGGCGCTGGCCCGCGAATCCAGCAGACAGTGTGGACCGGTTCACCCCGGACGGCAACGCGGGACGCGCCGCCATCAGCGAAGCCAGTGCTCGAGGCGCGTCAGGGCGGCAGCGGTCTCCGCCGCGGCGGCCGGCACGGTCGCCAGTCGGTCCGCCAGGGTATTCTTGCGGACAAGCCCTGCCGCGGCCGCGGCGATGACCCAGGCGCGGTCCTTGTCCCGCCCGGCAAACAGCTTGGCCGCGGCCAGATCGTGGACCTCCGGACAGAGAGCGCGGGCGCCGTAGGTCAGTCGTCCGGTCACAACCAGGGCGCGGGTCCGCCAATCCGCCGGCAGCCTTGCCGTCTCCGGCCCGACGCCGTCGGCGCAATAACCGAACTGCTCCTCGAACAGCGAGCCTTGCCCGATCGCCCCGTCGATCAGGTCCGCTTTTTCCGGCGCCTTTTCGGGATAGATGTCGACCTCATTCGAGATCAGCAGCTCAGGCGGCGCATTCGGGTACTGGCCGAGCACGGCTTGGCTGCCGACGCAGACGAACTCGGTCTCGTCGGTGATCGCCGCGGCGGCGCGGATGATATGTTCCAGTTCATGCCTGCGCACGCCACACCTGCCGGACGATGTCCTGCCGCTCGCGCTCGGGCAGCACGCCGGCAAAGGGGTGGTTGCGCCGCAGCTCGGCTGCTGCCGGGTCGGCGCTGACCAGGAACGCTGCCAGCTCGGGCACCGGCCGGGCCAGCACTGCCCGCCATGCCGCGACCAGGCGCGGGTGGCAGTGCGGCGCCATCCGCTCCAGGTTGGCCGCGGCCTTGGCCATGACGCGGGCCGGGTTCGCCGCCAATTCCTCGGCGACGCGACGGCAGTACGCATCGGCCAGGCGCTGCGTCCGGTCAGGCTGCGGGTATGGCGACAGGGTCATGACCGCACTGTATACCGGCTGCCGCACAAAGGAGATGGAAACGGGAGCGACTGGCCGTGCGCGTATCGGTCTGCAATCGTCTGGCCGTCAATAGCCCAGGTACTGGTCGCCCAGGACGTCGCGGTAGCGGTCGACGTAGCGGCGGTGGATCTCGTCGATCGTGCCGTCCGCCTCGGCATCGGCGAAGCAGGCATCGAAGGCCGCCGCCAGGTCCGGGTCGCGGACCTGCAGCATGTAGTCACTGGGCGCGAAGATCGCCGCGAAGGTGACCGGCTGGCCGGCGTCGAACTGGGTGGTGCCGGCCTCGGCCAGTTCGGCGTTGTACGCGGCGAACAGCAGGCCGTCGCCGATCACCGCGTCGGTGCGGCCGGCGAACAGCAGGCGGCTCTGGATGATCTGGTCGGCGACCTCGCGATAGCTGCCGAACGTGGGCACCGCCGCCGCCAGGCCGGGCAGGATGTCCTCGGCACCCTGGAAGGCGATCACCGACAGCCCGGCCAGGTCGTCCAGGGAGTCGATCTGCAGGTCGCGTTCGGCCAGCACGGACACACCGTTCTGGTACTGGATGTAGGGCCGGGTGGCGCTGCCGGGCAGGTCGAGGCCGGCCGGCACCGTCGTCACGGCATCCCCGGCGCCGTCGCGGAAGCTCTGCCAGTGGCGGGTGAACGGCTCGACAACGAAGCTCGCCGTGTGGCCGCAACGCTCCAGCACGGCACGAATCACGTCGGCCTCGCGGCCCTCGCCGCCGGCCGTCATCATCGGCGGCAGCTCGGCGGCGAGGACGGTCAGCTCGTCGGCCTGGGCCGGGCCGGACCCGATGGAGCAGCTCAGCGCCACAAGGGCAAGGAAACGGCGGGACACGTGCATCCGGCACCTCCTGGGGCTTCGCGTTTCGTGGATGGGCGCACGGCCACCCACGTCCGGGCGTTGAATAGCCCGACCAGGCGTCGAGCGCAACGGGGTGTCTTGTGTCCTTTGTTGCGAGCCCGCGAACGCTGAAGACACCTTTGAGAAGGCACTCCGCGGTACCGTTACGGCCGACCCGCCAAGGCCGGAAACCGGTCCTCCGGCGCCATATCCTGCGCCGCAATCCGGCAACGACCCCAACATATCCATTCACAGGCCCGCCTTCCCCTTGACACGGCGCGGCCATTCGGGGCACCCCGTGCCCGTCAGGGAGGCGCGCCGCGCCCCGCCGCAACCCTCAAGGCACGAGAGGCGACGCCCTGGTCCAGTTCGCCAAGCTTCGCGTCACCGGCTTCAAGTCGTTCGTCGAGCCGACCGAGTTCGCCATCGCGCCCGGCATCACCGGCGTGGTCGGGCCCAATGGCTGCGGCAAGTCGAACCTGGTCGAGGCGCTGCGCTGGGTGATGGGCGAGGCCTCGGCCAGGCGCATGCGCGGCGAGGAGATGGACGACGTCATCTTCGGCGGCACCGCCGAGCGGCCGCCGCGCAACCTGGCCGAGGTCACCGTCGTCCTCGACAACAGCCGCCGCACCGCCCCGGCCGGATTCAACCACTTCGACGAGCTGGAGGTCACCCGCCAGATCGAGCGCGGCGCCGGCTCCGACTACCGCATCAACGGCAGGCTGGTGCGCGCCCGCGACGTCCAGCTGCTGTTCCAGGACAATGCCTCCGGCTCGGCGTCGCCGGCGCTGGTCAGCCAGGGCCGGCTCGGCGCCCTGATCAGCGCCCGCGCCACCGAACGCCGCCTGCTGCTGGAGGAGGCGGCCGGCATCCTCGGCCTGCACAGCCGCCGCCACGAAGCCGAGATCCGCCTGCGTGCCGCCGAGAACAACCTGACCCGCCTGGACGACGTCATCGGCGCCATGGAGACCCAGCTCGCCGGGCTGAAGAAGCAGGTCCGCCAGGCCGCCCGCTATCGCAACCTGTCGGACCGCATCCGCCGCGCCGAGGCGGTGGTGCTGCACCGGCGCTGGCAGGCCGCCGGCGAGCGCCTCAAGGCCGCCCGCGCCGCCTTCGATGCCGCCGACGGGCAGGTCCGTGAGCGCACCCTGGCCGCCGGCCAGGCCAGCACCGCCCAGGCCGAGGCCGCCGCCGCGCTGCCACCGCTGCGCCAGGCCGAGGCCGAGGCGGCGGCGGCGCTGCAGCGGCTGGTTCTGGCCCGCGACGGGCTGCAGGAGGAGGAACGCCGCGTCGCCGAGGCGCAGCGCGACGCCCGCCGCCGGCTGGAGCAGGTCCAGGGTGACATCGGCCGCGAGCGCGGCCTGGCCGCCGACGCCGCGGCGGCGCTGGGCCGAATGGAGGAGGAGCGCACCGCCCTGCTGCGCGACCAGGACGGCGAGGCCGCGGCGGAACAGGCGGCGGCGGCGGCGCTGACCGCCGTCCAGGAGGCGGTGGCGGCGCTGGAGACCGAGCTGACCGCCCTGACCGAGCAGGCCGCCGCCGCCGAGGCGCAGCGCCAGAGCCTGCTGCGCCGCCAGTCCGAGTGCGAGTCGCGGGCCGCCGCCCTGGCCCGCCGCCTGGACGAGGCCGCCCGCCAGCGCGCCGACCTGGAGCGCGAGATCGCCGTGGCGCCGGACCTGGCTGCTGCCGAGGCCGAACTGGTCGCTGCCGAGGCGGCGCTGGAGCAGGCCCGCGCCGACGCCGACGCCGCGGAGAAGGCGCGCACCGCCGCGGATGCCGAGCAGGGCACGGCGCGCGAGGTGGCGCAGGCGGCCGATTCGGCGCTGGCCAAGCTCAAGGCCGAGGCCGACGGCCTGCGCGCCGCCCTCGACCACGGCGCCGCCGACGGCTTCCCGCCGGTGCTCGACGGCGTCACCGCGGAGCCGGGCTGGGAGGGCGCGCTGGGCGCCGGGCTGGGCGACGACCTGAACGCGCCGATCGACCCGGCCGCGCCGCTGTACTGGCGCGCCCTGCCGCCGCTCGACGGCGTCGCGCCGCTGCCCGACGGGGCGGAGAGCCTGGCCGGGCGGGTGACGGCGCCGCCGGCGCTGGCGCGGCGGCTGGCCCATGTCGGCATCGTCGCGGATCGCGAGGCCGGCGAGGCGCTGGCGCCGGCGCTGCGGCCGGGGCAGGAACTGGTCACCCGCGACGGCGCCCGCTGGCGCTGGGACGGGCTGTGCGCCGCTGCCGGCGCGCCGTCGCCCGCCGCGGTCCACCTGCGCCAGCGCAACCGGCTGGCCGGGCTCGAGGCGCAGATGGAGGCCGCCGCGGCCCAGGCGGCCCGCAGCCGCGCGGTCCTGGCCACCATCCGCGACGCCGCCCAGGCCGCCCAGGCCGCCGAACGGGCGGCGCGCCAGGCGGTGCAGGCCGCCTACACCGCGCAGACCCGGACCCGCGACCGTCAGGCGAAGCTGGCCCAGGCCGCCGCGGCACGCCAATCGCGGCTGGCCGCCCTGGCCGAGGCGCAGGAGCGGCTGGCCGCCGACCGCGCCGAGGCCGACCAGGCGCTGGCGGCGGCGCGCGACGGGCTGGCGGCACTGCCCGACCTGGGCGTGCGTCGCGAGCGCATCGCCGAGGTCCGCGCCGCCCTGGCCGAACGGCGCACCGAGCAGAGCCGCGCCCAGAACGCGCTCGACCTGCTGCGCCGCGAGGCGGCCGGGTGGCGTCAGCGGCTCAAGGCGATCGAGCTCGACGACCGCACCTGGCGCAACCGCGCCGCCGGCACCGCCGACCGCCTCGCCGAGCTGGAGGCGCGCGCCGCCGAGAGCGCGGCGACGCTGGCCGCCCTGGCCGAGCAGCCGGCCGCGATCGCCGACCGGCGCGAGGCGCTGCTGGACCAGGTCGGCGCGGCGGAGGCGGGGCGGCGCCGCGCCGCCGACGCCCTGGCCGCCGCCGAGACCGCCCAGCGCGAGGCCGACCGAGCGCTCAAGGCGGCCGAGGCGGCGCTGGCCGGGGTGCGCGAGGCGCGGGTCCGCGCCGACGCCGAGATCGCTGCCGCCCGCACCAACGCCGACGCCGTGCGCGAGCGCATCGCCGAGCGGCTGGAGTGCCGGCCGGAAGGGGTTGCCGTGATCGCCCAGGTCGGGCCGGACAGCACGCTGCCCGAGCCGGCGGCGGCCGAGGCGGCGCTCGACAGGCTGCTGCGCGAGCGCGACGGCATGGGCCCGGTCAACCTGCGCGCGGAAACGGAGGCGGCGGAGCTGGAGCAGCAGGTCACCGGCATGATCAATGAGCGCAAGGACCTGCTGGCCGCCATCGCCCGCCTGCGCCAGGCGATCGCCAGCCTGAACAGGGAGGCCCGCGAGCGCCTGCTGGGCTCGTTCGAGACCGTCGACCGGCATTTCCAGGAGCTGTTCGTGCGCCTGTTCGGCGGCGGCCGCGCCCACCTCAAGCTGACCGAGACCGACGAGCCGCTGGAGGCCGGGCTGGAGATCTTCGCCAGCCCGCCGGGCAAGCGGCTGCAGCACCTGTCGCTGCTGTCGGGCGGCGAGCAGGCGCTGACGGCGATCGCCCTGCTGTTCGCGGTGTTCCTGACCAACCCGGCGCCGATCTGCGTGCTGGACGAGGTCGACGCGCCGCTGGACGACGCCAATGTCGACCGGTTCTGCACCCTGCTGGAGGAGCTGGCCGCGGCCGGCTCGACGCGGTTCCTGATCGTCACCCATCACCGCATGACGATGGCGCGGGTCGACCGGCTGTTCGGGGTGACGATGCCGGAGCGGGGTGTCTCGCAGCTCGTCTCGGTGGACCTGCAGCAGGCCGTCGCCCTGCGCGAGCCGGCCTGAGCCCCGCCGTCAGGCGTCGCTGCAGCCGCAGGCCTGGGAGAGGAGCGACGAGGCCGGATCGGCCGGCGATGATTTCGGATTGCACAGGGTCAGGAGCTTGCAGACGTCGCATCGGCTGTCCGAGGCGACGCCGGCCCGGCGGAGCGCCATGCAGGCTTCCTGCAGGGAGCGCCTGGTCCGGGCGAGATAGGGACTTGCCGGGCGCGCCGAGTCGATATGCATGGTGTGCCTCCGGTTCGACATGGCGCCATGTAAGCAGCCAACCGTTAACGCCGGCTGAACAGCGCGCATAGCCAAATATAGAAATGGTTAACGCTGTTTAATTATCTTGAACCGGTCGTAAACACCAATGCGCGAGTCTTCCAGGGAGACGCGGCCAGCGCCGCTCCCCCCGCCCCCGACTCGGCCCAGGCGCCCCCCCCCCGGGCTGCCGAATACCCGTGCGACCGCGCCGTCCCGGTGCGGCCGGGGACGGCCGGTTGCCGGGCCAAGAGTTTCGACAGAGTCCGGACACGGGCCCGTCTTTCTGGTAGGGTCGGCACAGCCTCGGCCGCAGAGCCGGCAGCCAACCAATCGCCCACGGAGGTTCAGGATGCCCGATGACGTGAGCACGACCCAGCCCGGCCCGACCCTGTTTCCCCTGACCAGGGACGAAACACCGTATCGCAAGCTGACCGGGGACCACGTCTCGGTCGCCCGCTTCGAGGGTGAGGACGTCCTGAAGGTCGAGCCCGAGGCGCTGCGGCTGCTGTCGGAGCAGGCCTTCGTCGACATCAACCACCTGCTGCGCCCCGGCCACCTGGAGCAACTGCGCGCCATCCTGGAAGATCCGGAGGCCTCGCCCAATGACCGCTTCGTCGCCTTCGACCTGCTGAAGAACGCCAACATCGCCGCCGGCGGCGTGCTGCCGATGTGCCAGGACACCGGCACCGCCATCGTCATGGGCAAGAAGGGCCGCCGGGTGTGGACCCGCGGCGGCGACGAGACGGCGCTGGCCGAGGGCGTCAAGGGGGCGTACCTGAAGCGCAACCTGCGCTACAGCCAACTCGCGCCCCTGTCGATGTTCGAAGAGAAGAACACGGCCAGCAACCTGCCCGCCCAGATCGAGATCTTCCAGGAGGGCGAGGACGCCTACAAGTTCCTGTTCATGGCCAAGGGCGGCGGCTCGGCCAACAAGAGCTTCCTGTTCCAGGCGGTGCCGTCGGTGCTGACCCGCGACCGGCTGCTCGCCTTCCTGGATGAGAAGATCCGCACGCTGGGCACCGCCGCCTGCCCGCCCTACCACCTGGCCGTGGTGATCGGCGGCACCAGTGCCGAGCTGACCATGAAGACGGTCAAGCTCGCCTCGGCCCGCTATCTGGACGGGCTGCCAACGTCCGGGTCGGAGGCCGCCCACGCCTTCCGCGACCTGGAGATGGAGGCGGTCATCCACAAGATGACCCAGGACATGAACATCGGCGCCCAGTTCGGCGGCAAGTACTTCTGCCACGACGTGCGGGTCATCCGCCTGCCGCGCCACGGCGCCAGCATGCCGATCGGCCTGGGCGTGTCGTGCTCCGCCGACCGCCAGGCCATGGGCAGGATCACCGCCGACGGCGTGTTCCTGGAGGCGCTGGAGACCAACCCGGCCCGCTTCCTGCCCGAGTTCGCCGAGAGCCAGATCGCCGGCGAGGTGGTGCCCATCGACCTGACCCGGCCGATGGCCGATATTCTGGCGACGCTGACGCAGTACCCGATCCGCACCCGGCTGTCGCTGACCGGGCCGCTGATCGTCGCCCGCGACCTGGCCCACGCCCGCCTGCGCGCGCAACTGGAGGCCGGCGAGCCGCTGCCCGACTACTTCAAGAACCACCCGATCTATTATGCCGGGCCGGCCAAGACGCCGGAGGGCTATCCGTCGGGCTCGTTCGGCCCGACCACGGCCGGGCGCATGGACGCCTTCGTCGACCAGTTCCAGGCGGCGGGCGGGTCCATGGTCATGCTGGCCAAGGGCAACCGCAGCCCGCAGGTGCGCGAGGCCTGCCAGAAGCACGGCGGCTTCTACCTGGGCTCGATCGGCGGCGGCGCGGCGCGCCTGGCCCAGGACTGCATCCGCAAGGTCGAATGCATCGCCTTCCCCGAGCTGGGCATGGAGGCGATCTGGCGCATCGAGGTGGAGGACTTCCCGGCCTTCATCATCGTCGACGACAAGGGCAACGACTTCTTCCAGGAACTGCGCCTGAGCTGACGCCACGGAGGGGCGGCCTCCGGGTCGCCCCCCCCCCCCCCCCCCC